>JAHLLR010000002.1 GCA_020444075.1 Deltaproteobacteria bacterium | reverse complement strand
TGGACGTCGGTGCGCATGGCCGTCATCATCGCTGCCAGGCGTTCAATCCTGGCATCCCGATCGAGCGATAAGTCAGGCGGCAGCGGCGCCTCCGGAACCACCGTCTGCTCCGTGCCGGAGGCATGCAGGCGGTCCAATATACGATCACGGGCATTGTGGTGACTACTCATCTTTCACCCCTTCGTTGCGTGCGCGTTCATGCAGGCTGGTACGGGCCACTTTGGGCGACGTGCGGACTCGTGTCCATTTTTTGAGGGGACCGACCTTGGGCAGGCGTTTTCCAATCTTACCGGCCAGGCGGGTGCCCATTTCATTGAACACCGGCGAACGGTTGACCAGTTCCCAGCCTTTCCACACCAGCGTCTCAGCCAAATTCTTTTTATAGCCCCCACCCGCCACCACGGCACTGCCGTCCTGATCGTAGCTTTCATGTCTCAGGCGCCGGATTAAATCGGGAATCGGAATCTTAACCGGGCAGACTTCGCCGCAGGCGCCGCAAAGACTGGATGCGGTGGCCAGCACACCGGCCCGTTCGAGCCCCTCCATCTGCGGGGTCAGGATTTTGCCGATGGGGCCCGGATAGACGTGGCCGTAGGCATGCCCCCCGATGCGAACGTAGACCGGACAATGGTTCAGGCAGGTGCCGCAACGGATGCAAAGCAGGGTCTGGCGAAATTCCGGGTCGGCGAGCATGCGCGAGCGGCCGTTGTCCAGAATGACCAGGTGCACTTCCTTGGGGCCATCCTTTTCACCGGCCCGACGGGGCGATGTGATCATGTTGACATAGGTGGTGATGATCTGCCCGGTGGCCGACCCGGTCAGCAGTCTCAGCAGGGGAGGCACGTCGGAAAGCTTCTCGATAACCTTTTCCAAACCCATCACGGCCACGTGCACGTCAGGTGCGGTAGTGCACATGCGGCCGTTGCCTTCGTTTTCCACCAGCAAGAGGGTTCCGGTTTCGGCAATGGCAAAATTGACGCCGGAAAGCCCCACCTTGGCCGCGGCAAAGCGTTTGCGCAATACCCTCCTGGCAATGGCGGTCAGTTCTTCCACGTCTTCCGTGTAAGGGGTGTCCGGAATCTTATCGTGGAAGATGGCGGCCACCTCGTCCTTGTTCTTGTGAATGGCCGGTACGATGATGTGCGAGGGCGTCTCGTGGTTGAGCTGGATGATGAACTCGCCCAGATCGGTCTCGATGGCTTCGATGTCGTTTTCCTCGAGAAAATGGTTCAGGTGCATCTCCTCGGAGACCATCGACTTGCCCTTGACGATGTCACGGGAATCGTGGCGACGCAGAATCTCCAGCACGATATTATTGGCCTCGGTCGTGTCCTCGGCCCAGTGCACCTGAATGCCGTTTTTGATGCAGTTGGTTTCGAGCTGCTCCAGCAGCCGGGGGAGCTGTTTCAGTGCACGGCGCTTGATGGCATTGCCGGCCGAGCGCAGTTGGTCGAGATAGGCGATATCGGGGAAGACCGCGCGGCGCTTGTCCACCAGGATATCCATCGCCTTGCGCAGGTTTTTGCGAAGCTGACCATCGTCGAGGGCATCAGCTATGTTGTGTTCGAAGTCGAACGTGGACTCATTTCCCATTGGTTCTCTCCCAAAGGAACTCAGCCAGGTGTTTGCCGGCAATCGCCACGCCGGCATGTTCCATCGCTCCGGTGATGTTCATCAGGCACCCGCAGTCGCCGGCCACGAGGGTCGTAGCACCGCTGCGACGGATATCGTCTATTTTGTCCTTGACCATGGCGGCCGATATGGCCGGCTGCTTGACCGCAAAGGTGCCGCCGAACCCGCAGCATTCCGTCTCGCGCTCCAGCTCGACCAGCGTCACGTTCTTCAACTGCCGGAGCAGGGCTTTGGAATAACGGATGACATCCATTTCGCGCAGGGCGTGACAGGAACTGTGCCAGGTGATCGTCAGCGGCTCTCCCTGATCTACCAGCTTCACCGCCAGCACCCTGGCCATGAACTCGGACCATTCATAAACCCGTTCGGAAAAGCGGCGTGCGTCGGCTTCATCGGGTGTGCCGGCGAACAAAGCCGGATAGTGATGCTTCATCATGCCGGCGCAGGATCCGGAAGGCACTATCACCGGATAGGGTTTGGAAAACACACGGATCTGCTTACGGGCAACGGCCCGGGCTTCCCTGGAAAATCCGGAATTGTAAGCAGGCTGACCACAGCAGGACTGGTCGGGGGGAAAGATCACCTTCACGCCCTGGGACCTGAGCAGCCGGATGGCCGCCATCCCGGCATCGGGATAGACGGCATCCATCAGGCAGGTACCGAAAAAATAGACGGGTTCGGATCGATCCGGATCGTTTCGGCGCTTCATCGGTGTCACCTTGGGTGAAAGGGTCATCAGCTGCCGAAAAAGACAGCGGGCAGCCAGGTAATCAAGCCCGGGAACATCGCCAGGATCATCAACCCCAAGAGCTGCAGCAACACAAAGGGAATGATGCCGCGGTAGATGTGCATCATGGTATATTCCGGCGGAGCGACTCCCTTGAAGTAGAACAGGGCATAGCCGAAGGGCGGCGTCAAGAATGAAGTCTGCAGGTTCACGCACATGAGGATCGAAAACCACAGCGGGTTAAAATCCAGTTCCATGGCAATGGGCATGAAGATGGGCACAGTGACCAGCAGGATGGCCGCCCAGTCGATAAACATGCCCATCACAAAGACGATGGCCATCATGATGACAAGCACAACCCATCGATTCAGGCCTGATCCAATGAGCACATCGGCCACCACATCGCCGCCGCCCATGCTCAAAAACACCGAACTGAAAAACTTGCCACCGATAAAGAGCATCATCACCATGGCGGTGGTTTTCAAGGTGGCGCGGCAAGAGTCTCTTATGACCGGCCACGTGAGCTTGCGGTTTGCCAGTGCCAGGATGGCCGCACCGCTGGCACCCATTCCGGCAGCCTCGGTCGGGGTGGCGATGCCGCCCAGGATGGTGCCCATCACCGCCAGGATCAGTGCCAGGGGAGGCACCAGCGATTTAAGGGTCATTCCCCATTTTTGCGCGGCGGTGTAGGTGCCGGCTTCGGCCTTGGAAATCGGCGGCCCAAGCTGCGGATTGATGTTGCAGCGCACCAGGATATAGGCAAAGTAAAGGCCCGCCAGCAGCAGGCCCGGGAAGATCGCACCGGCAAAGAGGTTGCCGACCGTGGTCTCCTTGAGCCCGGTCAATCCGCCGTAGACGACCATCATGATGGAAGGCGGAATCAAAATACCCAGGGTGCCGGCGGCACAGATAATACCGCTGGTCATCTCTTTCTGGTAGTTCTTGCGCAGCAATGCCGGTGTGGCCAGCAGCGTCATGGCGACCACCGAGGCGCCGATGATGCCCGTGGTGGCGGCAAATACGGTGCACACCACGACCACGGCCAGTCCTAAACCACCCTTGATGCCGCCCAGGACCACATAGAGGGCTTCGAAAAGCTTGTCGCTGACCTTGGAGCGGTCCAGCAGCTGGGCCATGAGGATGAACAGCGGGATGGCCACCAGGACGTAGTTTTCCATGACGCCCCAGGCGTTGTTGGTAAACATGTCGAAAAGGGCCATGAAGTTGAACCCGTTGTCGATGAGCCCGAACAGGGTCGCTATGGCCGCCAGGGTGTAAGCCAGCGGATGGCCGAAGACAATCGCCACGATCAGCGATACGAACATCGCGACAGTTAAAAATTCTACACTCATGGTTGGTTACCTCACCCCTTCCGCTTTGCCTTGCAGCACCCGGATGTTATGGATCAGATTGGAAAACCCTTGAATCAGCAGAAACGAAAAAGATATGGCCATCAGGGTCTTGATGGGATAAATCGGTGGCGCCCAGCTGGTGGCATTGAGTTCCCGTCCGGCGATGGAAGTAAGGGCGTATTTCCAGGATGCAATGGTCATCAGGACCATCACCGGCATGAAGAAAACCAGATTGGTTAAAATGCCGATAACGCCCTGTGGCTTCATCGGCAGGCGAGAGGTGAAAATGTCCACCCGCACATGTCCGCCGTAGACATCGCAGTAGGCCAGTCCCAGCATGTAATGAACCCCGTAAAGAAACGTGGTGGCTTCAAAACCCCAGGTGGTGGGAGCGTTGAAGGCGTACCGCATGACCACCTCGTAGACCACCACCAGCAACAGGGGAATTGCCAGCAAAGAACTGACCTCGCCTTGCTTGATGTTAAATGTATCAATTGCTTTGATTATTTTTCCCAGCATGCCAGTGTTCCTTTCAAACGTAATCTGACCGGATGAAAGGGGCTGAAGGTCCGCATTACCAGGACGCAGACCTTCAGCCCCTGTTTTCAGGCGATCAAATGCACATGGGTCACTATTCGGTAATACGACCGCCGATGTAAGTTTCATAGGGCCACGCGGCCGCTCCGGAACGGGCATCACGCCAGTCGGCAAAGCTCTCGGTGAAAGCTTCCTGGCTGTCGAGAACCTTTTTCACATCCGGGTATTTGGCTTTGACTTCATCGAGATAGGCTTTGGTTTTTTTGCGGAATTCGATTAGCGTTTCTTTGTCCATCTTGACGAATTCGATTTTTTCCTTAAAGCGACGAATGGCTTCGGCGTTGAGGCTGTTGATCCAGTTGTAGCTCCACAGCTGGGTCTCCTTGGCGCAGATATCGACGATCCACTTCAAATCTTCGGGCAGCTTGTTGTAGGAATCCTTATTGAAGAACAGGGCGCACTGGACACCGGGCTGATGGACGCCGGGCTGGATGGCGTATTTGGTGATTTCGTCAAACCCCATGGGATAGTTGATGGCCGGAGAGGAGAACTCGGCGGCATCGATGACGCCACGCTCCAAGGCCAGGTAGACTTCGCCGCCGGGCAGGGGGCTGACCGACGCACCCAGATTGTTCATGATATCCATGTACCAGCCCGGGGTACGCACACGCATGCCCTTGAAATCTTCCATCTTGGTTGCCCGTTTGTTGGAGGAGAGGCCCATCTCCTGGCCAACCTGTCCGCCGGGCAGGGCGAAAAGGTTGAACTGGCCATAGAGCTCCTGCATCAGTTCCAGGCCGCCTTTTTCATACAGCCAAATGTTGTAGCCCTCGGCATCCAGCCCGAAGGGAACGGAGGCAAAGGCAACGAAGGCTTCGTTCTTGCCCTTCCAGTAGCCGGGCCAGTCATGGCCGACATCGGCGGAACCCTGGCTTACGGCATCGAAACTCTGCATGGCGGGCACCAGTTCACCGGCGGAAAAGGCCTTGATGTCCAGGCGGCCGGCAGACGCCAGGCGCACGCTGTCTGCAAAATGGACGGCAATATCGTAAAACAGAAGGCCCTTGCTCCAGGGCATGACCATTTTCCAGCGAATTTTTTCCGTACTGGGTTTGAACTTCACCCGGTTAGCGATATCGTGGCGTTTGTCGCTACCGAATTTTTCACGCTTCTCAGCGGCAATGGATGCGCTGGTCAGGAAACACAGGGCCAGGGCGATGCAAAAAATGGTGGTTAACGCTTTTTTCATGACGGGTTCCTCCCTGCTAAATCGAATGGATTAAAAACATCTCAACTTAAAAACGGATATATACTCTTGCCGACAGGTTGGCCACGCACCTCCTTTCAATGGCATCCGGGATTTTTTGCAGAAATGGTCCTATGTTTGATAATTTATTGGTCATACCAATGATTGGCTTGGATATTACAGAAGCTGGACCATGTCAACAATAATTTTGGGATACAAAGGATGAATGATGTTCATTAAAAAAGGCATTTTCTGTTGCGGACCCAATCCTCCGACGACAGGATTTCATCCTTAGAATGCAAGCATTCCACCGGTAATGCGGAAAATCTGCCACCTCACGGCTTCGATGACTGGTGCAAATGTTGGCGGCAGTCATCACCAGGGAAAAACCAGAAATTCAATAATTGCCCTTAAGTTGTACGGATTGTGAGGCACACTGGCGTCGATTATCCATGAAGCCTTGACGGAAGCAGGTGGTAGCACCATATAAAAGGCCCGACTTCCGTGGGCCGGTTTTAAAATGGCGATACCAATTAAAACGCAGACCCTAAAACATGACCCAAAATATGAGATGTTCTGCAATTAAAGGACCAATTAAAAACGACAGGACAGGTTTACGTCAATCTGGTTTATAATCGGATGGTTAACATCATTTTTTGAAAAATCGTATTCGTTTATTGAGTAGACGTCCGCCCCGCTAAAGTGTATCTATATGACTACATGACCCAAATTTGCGACATCCCGCGTTAACCGGCAACTAAATTTCAGAAGGGTATCGGAGGGCCACATCCAGATGAAGAACAATCAAGACTGCCGCGATTTCCAAGAGGTAATGAGCCAGCTGGAGTTGTTTCACTTGATTTTCGACAGCATTTACAACGGCGCCATAGTGACGGACGCCAATGGCGTGGTGACCCATCTCAACAAACCCTATGCGCGGTTTCTCGGCCTCGATGCAGTCGATAGTATCGGAAAACACTGCACCGAAGTCGTAGAGAACACCCGCATGCATATTGTGGGCAGGACCGGCAAACCCGAAATCAATCAGACCCAAATGATTCGCGGCCAGAACATCGTGGTGCACCGCATTCCCATTAAAAAGGCCGGGAAAGTCATAGCCGTGTTCGGTCTGGTGATGTTTCAGGACGTGGGTGAAGTGGTTAAACTGGCCAAAAAGCTGCGCCATCTGGAGTCACAGGTCAAACGGTACCAAAAGGAACTGATGACCCTGCGATCCACCCGATACACACTGGACAGTATTATCGGCAACAGTCGGGCGATCGCTGAGCTGAAACAGGAGGCACTGGTGGCAGCCACCAACACCTACCCGGTGCTGATTGTCGGTGAAAGCGGGACCGGCAAAGAGCTTTTTGCCCAGAGCATTCACCATGCCAGTTCAAGGGGAGTCCATCCTTTTGTACAGATCAATTGTGCCGCCATTCCCAAGGACCTGCTGGAGTCGGAACTGTTCGGGTATGACCGCGGTGCCTTTACCGGTGCCCGGTCGGCAGGCAAGCCGGGCAAATTCGAACTGGCCCATCAAGGGACCATATTCCTGGATGAGATCGGTGACCTGCCCCTGGAAATGCAGCCCAAGTTATTGCGGGTACTGGAAGAAAAAGTGTTTGAACGGGTGGGCGGGAATACCGTCATTCAATCCGATTTCAGGCTCATTGCCGCCACCAACCAGAACCTGGAACGGCTGATTGAAAAGGGACGATTCCGCAACGATCTGTTTTATCGGCTCAATGTCATTTCTCTGAACATCCCGCCGCTGAGAGAGCGAACGGAAGACATAATCCCTATTGCCCGGCATCTCCTGCGGCAGGCGGCCCCGGACACCACCGCAGAAAAAATCCGGCTCAGCCCGAAGGCGATCAATGCGCTGCTGGCTTATTCATGGCAGGGAAATGTGCGCGAACTGTCCAATGTCATCGACCGAGCCCTGTCCACCATGAACGGCGATGTGATCGAACTGACGGATCTGCCGTTGCCTCTCAAGAGACAACCGGTGCCACCCGATATCGTCGGGGTTCAACCCATTCGCGAGGTTCAGGCCGATGCGGAAAAAGCGGTGATTGTCGCTGCGCTGAAAAAAACCGGCAACAACAAGGTTCGCGCCGCTTCCTTACTGGGTATTCACCGGACCCTGCTCTATAAAAAAATCAAAAAGCACGGGATATCTCTGAGCGGCAGGGAGTTGGTGTAGCAAAACAGATACATGTCGGCCAGTCAGGCATCGGTTGCTTTCCCGCCGCCCCTCAGGGCGGTCTCAGCCTCCTCCCGGCTTTCATAGATGTGGGGCGCCATCTTCCGCTCTTTGAGCGCTTCGCCGATTTTCATGCGCAGAAAGGTGCTGGTGGTATAGCGGGTAACGCCCGTATAATAGCGGCGAACCAACCCTTTCACCATGTCGGTATAAGGGCCCACCAGTTCAGGCAAAATACTGAAATTGTCATAGTTGACCACGGCGTAGACACGATGGCCCACATGATCCAAAACCTTGGCGACGGCGGACCTGACCGCTTCGACATCTTCAGGGGTGCGAATCGAATATCCCTCGAAGTTGACGAAGAACAGGTTTTCGTGCGGGTCATAAACCAAGCGCTTTTCCAGGGAGACGGCGAACAGATCCTCCTTGAGCCCCATGGGTTCGGGACTGAAAATTCTTTCATCCATCAGCGCCGGTGTGCCCTTGATCACCGGTTTGAAGTCCATGTGCTGCAGGATGTCTTTTTCTATATCCACCCCCGGAGCGACTTCGATCAGTTCCATTCCGTCCGGAGTCAGCGAGAAAACGCATCGTTCGGTAACATAACGAACCGGTTGATTTTTGGATACCGAATAGGCGCCGGAAAAGGTGACGTGCTCCACCTGTTTGACGAACTTTTTCACCTTGCCTTCCTGATCGATCGACAAGGTTCGATCACGTACGGAAATCTTGAGGCCGCCGGCGGTAAACGTGCCAACGAAGACGACCTTCTTGGCGGCCTGGCTGATGTTGATAAAGCCACCGGCACCGGCCAGTTTGGGGCCGAACTTGCTTACATTGAGATTGCCGGCTTCATCGGCCTGGGCCAGGCCCAGAAAGGCCAGATCCAGCCCGCCGCCGTCGTAAAAATCGAACTGCGAAGGCTGATCGATGAGGGCCTCCGTATTCACCGCGGCCCCGAAATTGAGGCCACCGGCCGGCAATCCGCCGATGACGCCCGGCTCTGCGGTCAGCGTCAGATATTCGATGATCTTTTCCTCGTTGGCCACATTGGAAACCCCTTCGGGCATGCCGATTCCCAGGTTCACCACACTGTTGGGAATCAGTTCGAAGGCCGCCCGGCGGGCGATGATCTTGCGGTCTCCCATCTCCATGGGCGACAGGGATTGAACCGGTACCTTGATTTCACTGCTGAAAGAGGGGTCATACCGGATGCCGAAGGTCTGCCAGTGGTTCTCGGGTTCCGAGACGACTACGCAATCCACCATGATCCCGGGGATCTTCACCTGCCGGGCGTTCAAGGTGCCCCGGTCAGCCACACGCTCCACCTGGACGATGACGAAACCGCCGGAGTTTCTGGCCGCCGTCGCAATGGCAAGCGCTTCGAGGGTCAGGGCTTCCTTCTCCATGGTAATGTTGCCATCCGTATCGGCAGTGGTACCCCGCAGGATGGCCACGTGGATGGGAAAAGTCTTGTAGGCCAGGTAGTCATTGCCATCGAACTGCACCCGTTCCACCAGGTCCTCGGTGGTGACGGCATTGATCTTCCCCCCGCCGTTGCGCGGATCAACGAAAGTCCCCAGGCCGACGGTGGTGATGGTTCGCGGTTTGTGGGCGGCAATGTCCCGGTACATATGGGAGATGACGCCCTGAGGCAGGTTGTACCCTTCGATCTTATTGTCCAGAGCCAGTTTCTGGAGCTTGGGTACCAGTCCCCAGTGCCCCCCGACGACCCGCTTCACCAGGCCCAGGTGCCCCAGATGATTCAATCCCCGCTCCTTGCCGTCACCCTGACCGGCGGCATAGACCAGGGTGAGGTCACGGGGACGCTCGTATTCCAGAAAATAAGATTCCAGGGCAATGGCAATCTGTTCGGGAAACCCGATACCCACGAAACCGCCGGTGGCGATGGTATCACCGTCCCGGATAATGCGAACGGCCTCCTCAGCGGAAACAACCTTTCCTTTTTTGGCCCGGTCCGGCGGTAAGGGGGACAACATGGGATGAGCGGATGCGGACAAGGCAGATTTTTTTTCCATGGCAGAACTCCTGGCATTTCAATTTTCATGTAAGATTTCAGTTAAAAGGCCTGAAGGGAAATTGGCATGACCAATGTCCGCAACTCAGGCGGCACTGAAAGCTAAAGCAAAAAAAATGCCGTAAGGGCTGGAAAAGCCAGGTAGGCAGATAAAAAAAGGGGAGGTGGGCGTTTTGGCCACAAAGAGGCATTAAAACTCAGGGACGGCCTCCCGCCGAAAGACAATTCTGTGGAAATTTCAAAATCAGCGGCGGGAAGCCGTCCTTAAAAATAGACAAGAACCATCAATCCCGTTGGCACAGCTCAACCAGCACGCCGTTGGTGGCCTTGGGATGCAGAAAGGCGATCCTGGCACCGCCGGCACCGATTCTGGGCTGCTGGTCGATGAGTTGCACACCCTTTTCTTTCAACTCGGCCAAGGCTTCGTCAATGTTTTCGACGCGGAAAGCCACATGCTGAATGCCCTGGCCACGCTTTTCGATATATTTGGCCACCGGGCCGTCCGGTGCCGTGGATTCCAGCAATTCCACTTCGCTTTCCCCCACGGGAAAAAATGCCGTGGTGACCTTTTGTTCGGCTACGGTTTCCGCCCCTTCGAAATCCAGCCCCAGCACCCCGGACCAAAAATCTTTGCCACTGTCGATACTGTTCACCGCAATACCCAAATGATCGATCTTCAAAATTTTCATGAAACCTGCCCCCTCATTATATATAGGTTGACGAATGCCTGTTGTAAAATTTCAGTTTCCGTTCAGAAATGGTAGATTACGGTGCAGATCAAGGCCGCAGCGATATTGAAACCACAGGCGTAGCGACGCTGCGTCGAGGATTTCAAAATCATGAGAACGCTGAGCTGGACAGCAAGATGCCGTTTCTGGGCGGAAACTATTTGTATTTTTGCATTACCCGCTTGAACCCCGGCAAGGCATTGATGATGGTCTGGTCCTCAACACAAAAGGCAATGCGAAAATGCCCTGGGCCCGCAAAACCGCTGCCCGGAACCACCAGGATCAGTTCCTGTTGCAGGTCTTTGACAAAGGCCACATCATCGGCAATGGGCGTGCGCGGAAACAGGTAAAACGCCCCTGGCGGTGGCGTAAAATCATAACCGGCATCGGCAAGGCCGGCGCAAAGCAGATCTCTTTTGCGTTTGTACTCGCCGATGTCCACGCTCATCCCCTGCATGCAGGCAACCACCCGCTGCATCAGGGCCGGTGCATTGACAAATCCAAGAATCCGGTTGGTCAGCGCCATGCCGGCCATCAGTTCCCTTTTATGGGTGGCGGCGGGGTTCACCGCGGCAAAACCGATGCGTTCGCCGGGAATGGAGATATCCTTGGAATAGGAGGTGGCGATAATGCTTTCCCGATAACATTGGAAAATGGACGGCACCGTGGCATCGTCGAAGACGATCTTCCGGTAGGGCTCGTCCGATACCAGGTAGATGATGTGACCGAAATCGCGGCTTTTTTCAGTCAGCAGGTGACCCAACGCCTCAAGGCTCTCCCTGTTGTAAATCTGACCCGTGGGATTGTTGGGGGAATTGATCAGCACGACTTTGGTTTTCCCGGTGATGGCTTCACCGATCGCATCGAGATCAAGGGTGAAGTCCGGTCGGGTGGCCACCATTTTCAGGATTCCGCCATGATTGTCCGCATAGAACCGATACTCGACGAAACACGGCGTTGGCGTCAGCACTTCATCTCCAGGATCCAGAAGGGCCTTGAAGATGACATTGAGTGCACCGGCAGCCCCGCAGGTCATGATGATCTCATCGCAGCTAATGGCGGCGCCCTGCTCCTTGGTCAGGTAGTCGGCAATGGATACGCACACCTGAGGGTAGCCGGCCTGGGGCATGTAACAGTGGTCGCCGAGTCCGCAGGAATCCACCGTGTCGCGTAGAATCTCATTGAATTTTTCCGGCGGTGGGAGGATCGGATTGCCCAGGCTGAAATCGAACACCTTGTCAGCACCGTGCTCTGCCTTGAGCTTGGCCCCTTCTTCGAACATTTTGCGAATCCATGACGATTTAGCCATGATGTCGTTGATCTTGCGTGCAACGGTCATCGGACTTTTCTCCTGTGTCTGCGGTAGGTTCATGGGTGCCAGAGGTTTACGCGCCCTATGCTGTCGCGCGGCGAAAAATTAACTTATGGAGATCCTGAAGAAAATTCAAGCCATAATTTCAAGCGCCGGATGACGGCCACTATTCGGAGCCCATCGTGCCGGGCCCGCCGCCATCCGCGGACGACACCGACAATACATTTATGGGGTCTGCAACAAAAACCATTGCTTTCCTCCACTGTCGCCACAGCCCTCGAATCCTGAACCAACCGTTCGTTTTTAGACGATAAACCAGCATCCCAAACCATCCGCAAAATCCAGACGAAAAATCCGGTATGTTCAAGAAACCGCGAATAGGCAGGGCATTGATTTCCAATCTTTGAGTGCCTGATAGGGTTGCCGCAATACAATGCCAAAGAGCAGACATTCACAAATTACATTATTGCTTTTTGTATGATATTTATTCCCATAATTGTTTTTTTAATTCCCATATTATTACATAATTGTTTTTTAACGATGCTGAGGATCTGCCCGCGAATATTCGTAATTTATATATATATTCAGAATGTTAAAATACACTTCGGTAAAGGTGGCATAACGGTTGCTCTATAGTCATCCAAACAACAGCCCTTAACCCGGATAGATCAACTTTTTTAGTCACCAGGAGATGCCACCCATGAAAAAAATTGAGTCAATTATCAAACCGTTCAAACTGGATGATGTGAAAGACGCCCTGAACCGCATCGGTGTGTCGGGCATGACCGTCAGCGAGGTCAAAGGGTTCGGGCGTCAGCGGGGCCACAAGGAAATCTATCGCGGTGCCGAATACCAGACCGACTTTGTTCCCAAGGTCAAAATCGACCTGATCGTGGATTCCGACATGGTGGACAAAGTGGTTTCCACCATCACCGAGGTGGCCAATACCGGCAGCGTGGGAGACGGCAAGATCTTCGTCATGCCCATCGAAGGGGCTTACCGCATCCGCACCGGTGAGTCGGGCAAGGATGCGATTTAAAATCGCTTACGCCATCTACATTGACACCACCTATATCTAAAAAGGAGAGAAAAATGAAACTGAAAGCGTTTATCCTGCCGATAATAGTTGCCCTGATTTTTGCGTCCGCTGCCATGGCGTCCGATCCCGAGCCCACCGTCTTAACCAACAAGGCCGCCATCGACCTGGTACAGACCCACGCCAACTACCTGTGGACCCTGGTGGCCGCCGCCCTGGTGTTTTTCATGCAGGCCGGTTTTGCCATGGTTGAAGCCGGTTTCACCCGGGCCAAGAACTCCATCAATATCATGATGAAAAACCTCATGGATTTTGCCATTGGCTCCATCGCCTTCTGGGCCATCGGGTTCGGAATCATGTTCGGGGCTACCACCACCGGCTGGTTTGGCACTTCCGGATTTTTCCTCAGTGACTTTTCACCTGACGGGGACCCCTGGGTGCTGGCCTTCTGGATGTTCCAGGCCGTCTTTGCCGCCACCGCCGCCACCATCGTTTCCGGTGCCATGGCCGAGCGGACCAAGTTTACCGGATACCTCATTTACAGCGCCGTGGTCAGTCTTCTGATTTATCCGATTTTCGGCTCCTGGGCCTGGGGCAGTCTATTTCACGGCGGCGGATGGCTGGAAAAGTTTGGCTTCATCGACTTTGCCGGCTCCACGGTGGTGCATTCGGTGGGCGGTTGGGCCGCCCTTGCCGGCGCCATCGTGCTCGGCCCCCGTCTGGGTAAATACACCAAAGACGGCAAGATCAAGCCCATCATGGGCCACAACATCCCGTTGGCCGCACTTGGCGTGTTCATTCTGTGGCTCGGATGGTTCGGGTTCAACCCCGGCTCCACCACAACAGCAGATACCAGCATTGCCATGATTTTTGTCAACACCAACCTGGCCGCCGCCGCCGGCTGCTGTCTGGCCATGATCGTCTCCTGGATGAAATTCGGCAAACCCGAAGTGGGCATGAGCCTCAACGGCGCCCTGGCTGGTTTGGTTGCGATTACGGCAGGCTGTGCCAATGTGTCGCCCTCCAGCTCCATCATCATCGGGGCCATCGCCGGTGTCATCGTTGTCTTTTCGGTCATGTTCTTCGACAAGATCAGAATCGACGATCCGGTGGGTGCCGTTTCCGTACATGGCGTCAACGGTGCGTGGGGAACCTTGGCGGCAGGCATTTTCAATATGGGTGGCACAACGGCTGCCATTATCGGCGTTCAGGTTCTGGGCATCGTCTCCTGCTTTCTCTGGACTTTCCCCGTGGCCTTGGCAATGTTCAAACTCATTGACAAGACCATCGGACTGCGAGTTTCACCGGACGAAGAACTGGAAGGGCTGGACTACGCCGAGCATGGCGGTATTGCCTACCCGGACTTCGGAGTTTCCACCCATGGCGGCATCTCCACTGTTTCCGGGCCGCCATCATCGGGATTGACCAGCTACGCCGCAGCGGCAAACCCGGTAACCCAGTCTTAATCGAAACGTAAACGAAATATCTTTTCAAAATAACTGACAATCTCCGCTCCTCCCCTGAATGCACCTTGAAGTGGCTGCTCCTGCTCCTTCGAGGTGCATTTTCAGTTGGAATCAGTGAACCTGCGGCAATTTTGATTTCCGAGCCCGTAATACCAATTTTGTAATTTAATAAAATTTTTTATTACAATTTTGAAATCATATTACAAAATCAAACAACCGCGCAAACACTCTTAAAGATCCTTTATCATTATATAATTAACAAATATCGCTGAATGGCACGTGGGTTGCTTTGTTTAATCCCAGTCATAAACAAAGGATATGGATGTGACCCATACCGCCCCAAACAACCTGTACGCCGATGTCTCCCTGGCCCTGAAAAATGGTCGGGCACAGCTCATCGAGGACCTCCTGGCGGGAAATGCACCTGGTTTTCTCGATGACCACGCCCGGCTCATCGACGACTATTTCCGTCAAAGCTACGAAAAAAGCGTAGTGGGTCCGAAGATGGACATCGCCAAAAACCCCTATGCGGTGGTGGCCCTGGGTGGATACGGTCGGGCGGAACAATGCGTTTACTCGGACGTGGACCTTCTGTTCCTGTTTGAAAAGAAGGTTCCCCGGGTGGCCGAAGATCTGGTGCGCGAAATCGTCTATCCGCTGTGGGACATGGGGCTGGATGTGGGGCATGCCACGCGTTCCATCAAAGAGTGTGTCGCCATGGCACGCAAGGATTTCGAGGTGCTGACCTCTGTCCTGGATGCCCGTTTCATCTGCGGCATGTCTCCGCTGTTCATAAAGTTAATGGACCAGATTCGTGCCAAGTTCATCAACCTCAAACCTGACACGATCATCGCCTGGCTGGTGGAGACCAACCGGGAACGGCATCGACGTTTCGGCGACTCTTCCTACCTGCTGGAGCCCAACTTCAAGGAGGGACAGGGAGGCCTGCGGGATTATCACACCATGCTCTGGATCGCCAAGATCAAGTCCGGCATCAAACAGCGCCGGGATCTGGAGTACTATGGCTATTTTTCCCACGATGATTACACGCGCCTGTCCGACGCCCTTGCCTTCATCTGGAATGTTAGAAACCGGTTTCACCTGATGATGAACCGAAAAAGCGATCAGATTCATCTGGAGCAGCAGCGAAAGCTGGCGGAAGTCATGGGAATACAGGCTGTCAATGGCCACCTGCCCGTGGAGCACCTTTTAGGCGAACTTCACGGTCACATGGAATATGTGAAGCAACAGCATGAAATGTTCCTGTACGAGATGGAACAAAAAAAACGTCTCAAGCGGAAAAACAAAGGGCTGAAAACCACACAGGTCAAAGGGCTCAAATTCAACCGGGGAATGCTTAATTTCATCTCTCCGGAAAAAATCCTCAACAACCCGCATTTGCTGATAGATATTTTTGCGGAAAGCGCCGCTCAACGGTCGCCGCTGAACACCGAAGCCAAACGGCTGGTGAAAGATTTCGCACATCTGGTGGACGATGGGTTCCGACGCGATCCCAACGTGGTGCAGCAGTTCGAACGGATCCTGATCCGCTCTACCCGGGCCTTCGAAGTGCTCAATCAGATGCTGTACACGGGCTTCCTGGCCCGATTTGTCCCCGAGTTCAATTCGGTGGTCAACCGGATCCAGTTCGACCAGTATCACCTGTACCCGGTGGCCAGGCATCTGCTTTTCACCGTAAAGATTTTACGAAGCTTCGATACCGATGCGGGAGCCGAGGGAGACCAACTCGCCCACAGCTTGTACAAGGAATTGAAAAAAAAGAAGGCCCTGTTGTGGGCCGCCCTGCTCCACGACATCGGCAAAGGGGATCCCAAAAGCGGTCACTCCGAACGCGGTGCCGTCCTGGTGGAACAAATCCTTATGGAAAAAGGCGCCAGCCCGGCAGATGCCAAAACTGCTGCCTTTCTCGTTGAGCATCATCTGCTGCTGGTTCAGACGGCCACCCGGCGGGACATCAACGACGAAGAGACGGCCATCGCCATGGCCCGGATCATCAAAAAGGTCGATCTGCTGAAGATGCTTTATCTGCTCACCGTTGCCGACTCCATGGCTACCGGCCCCAAGGCCTGGAACGATTGGACGTCGTCACTGCTCAAAAACCTGTTTTTTAAAGTCCTCAACGTTCTCGAACACGGTGAACTGGCTAGCGGCCGGGCCGTGAGAACCGTGGAGAAAAAACGCCAGGCGGTGATTGAAGCCATGGCCATGGAAATGGTTCCGGACCAGCTGGAAAGACTGCTCAACTTCATGTCTCCCAGGTACATGCTCTATACGCCTGTCGGAAACATCCCCAAGCACCTGCAGCTTTACGCCCGGATCGGCGACCGGCCATTCGTGTGGCATATCCAAAAATCCCCGGATTCGGATACCCGCACCGTTACTATCTGCGCCAAGGACCGGCCCGGTCTCATTTCCAGAATTGCCGGCGTCTTCACCCTCAACAATATCGACATCCTCGACGTACAGATATTTACCTGGCGCAACAACATTGCACTGGACGTTTTTGAAGTGACCCCGCCGCCGGACCCGATCTTCGAAGATGAACGATGGAACCGGGCCTGCCGGAACCTGGAGGATGCATTGGCGGACCGACTGGATCTGGGCAAAGAACTGATCCGTAAAAAAAACGACGCCGCCTCGATCCGGCCGTTCACGGCCGAACGACCCACAGAGATTACGGTGGACAACACAACCTCCAGCTTTTTTACCATTATCGAGGTGGTGACTTTTGACTTTCCAGGCCTGTTGTTCCGGCTGAGCGATGCCCTTTTCAAGTGCGGCCTGGATATCTGGGTCGCCAAGATCGCCACCAAGGTGGACCAGGTGGTGGATGTTTTTTACGTGAGGGATTTTGACGGCCAGAAGGTGGACGCACCGCAGCAGGTAGCGGCCGTCAAGGCAGCCATCCAGGAGATTCTCCCGGGTGAAGATCCGATCCATGGCTGACCGGGGCCTTCACGATCATTTTAACTGCAGGAAGGGCCTGATTGGCATTCCCCAAACGAGGACAACATAAAAATGAAACTGAAATCGATTTGGCTGGCATTGATACTCGGATTGATCGCTACCCCTGCTTTTGCAGAAGACGTGTTGGATACGGGCAACACCGCCTGGATGATCGTCTCAACGGCGTTGGTGATGATGATGACTCCCGCTGGACTGGCCTTGTTTTACGGTGGTATGTCGCGCTACAAAAATCTGCTCAACACCCTGGCCATGACCTTCGTATCCTACTGCCTGGCCAGTGTCATTTGGATGATGTGGGGATACACCCTGGCCTTCGGTTCCAGCCAGGGCGGTATGATCGGCGGTTTTGAACATTTTTTCATGAGTGGCATCGGCGTGAACAGCCTGTCAGGCACCATTCCCACCTTTGTTTTCGCCCTGTTCCAGATGACCTTTGCCGGCATCACTGTCGCCCTGATACTGGGTTCCATCGTCGACCGGATGAAATTTTCCTCGTGGATCGTCTTCACGATCCTGTGGATCACCTTCATTTATTGCCCCATCGCCCACTGGGTGTGGGGAGGGGGCTGGATGGGAGCGATGGGTGCCCTTGACTTTGCCGGCGGCAATGTGGTTCATATCAACGCCGGTGTGGCCGGCCTCGTACTCTCGCTGGTGCTGGGCAAGCGCGTCGGCTATGGCAAAGAGGCCATGTTCCCCTCCAGTATCGCGCTCACCGCCCTGGGTGCGGCCCTATTATGGTTCGGTTGGTTCGGATTCAACGCGGGCAGCCAGCTGGCCGCCGACGGCGTGGCGGCATCGGCCTTTCTGGTGACCAACACCTCCGCCGCCACCGCGGCCCTGGTATGGATGTTCTGCGAATGGATCGTTACCGGCAAGCCGACGGTATTGGGCATCGCTTCCGGCGTGGTTGCCGGACTGGTGGCCATCACGCCGGCCGCCGGGTTTGTCAACCTGCCTGCCGCGCTGATTATCGGTTTGGTTTCCGGGGCATTAGGCTATTTTTCCGTTGCCGTGTTGAAACAGAAAATCGGCTACGATGATTCGCTGGACGCCTTTGGTGTTCACGGCATGTGCGGCATCTGGGGCGCCCTAGCCACAGGCCTTTTCGCCAACCCCGGCATTACCGAAGGCGCCACGGGCCTGTTTTACGGTAACCCCGGACAACTGTGGATCCAAATCGTCTCAATTGTCGCCACCGCGGTATTCACGGCTGTGGGGACATTGATTGTCATCGCTGCCACCAAGTTGCTGACCGGGGGTCTGCGCGTGGAGCGCGATGAGGAGATTCAGGGCCTGGACAACGCCCTTCACGGTGAACGCGGTTTTGAAATTGCTGAGATTTAACATTCGGAGAGACGTCAAACGCTCTCTTGGCCATTAATAACAGGAGGTTGAAAAATGAAGAAGATCGAGGCCATCGTCAAACCCTTCAAATTGGACGATGTAAAAGAGGCCCTCAACGAGATCGGCATCCAGGGAATGACCATCTCGGAGGTCAAAGGCTATGGGCGCCAGAAGGGGCATAAGGAGATCTATCGGGGCGCCGAGTATGTGGTGGATTTTATCCCCAAGGTTAAGATCGAAATCATTGTCGACTCGGAACGGGCTGACCAGGTGGTTGAGGCCATTCAAAAGGCAGCGAACACCGGCAAGATCGGCGACGGAAAAATATTCGTTTTCTCTGTCGAAGAAGTGATCCGCGTGCGGACAGGGGAAAGAGGAATAGATGCCATTTAATCGAAAGAAATACTGTTAAAAGTGGTTTTTTACCTATTCAACATTATGTGGAGGAAATGATGACCCCAGAAAAAGTATTAGCAATGGCAAAGGAAAACGGCGTAAAGGTCGTAGACATTCGTTTCATGGATTTCCCGGGTATGTGGCAGCACTTCAGTGTGCCGTTCGGTGAACTGAACGAGGGCAGCTTCGAAGACGGTTTCGGTTTTGATGGCTCCAGCATCCGGGGATGGCAGCCCATCAATGCCAGCGATATGCTGGTGATCCCGGATGCGGCTACCGCGAAAATCGATCCGTTCTTCAAGGTGCCCACCCTGGTGCTCATCGGCGACATCGCCGATCCCATTACCCGTGAAACCTACACCCGCGATCCGAGAAACATCGCCAAAAAAGTCGAGGCTTACCTGAAGAGCACCGGCATCGGCGATACGGCCTTCATCGGCCCTGAGGCGGAGTTCTTTATCTTCGATGACATCCGCTATAAAAGCGATCCCCAGAGTGCTGCCTTTTCCATCGACTCGGTGGAGGGTTTCTGGAACACGGCGCGGGAGGAAGGCCCCAATCTGGGCTACAAACTCCGCCACAAAGAAGGCTACTATCCCGTACCTCCGTCAGACAAGTTCCAGGATCTGCGTTCCGACATGCTGATTACCCTGGAAAATTTAGGAATAGACGTGGAATGCCAGCATCATGAGGTGGCCTCTGCCGGTCAGTCCGAGATCGACATGCGCTTCAAGCCTCTGGTTCAGATGGCCGACCAGCTCATGTGGTTCAAGTATGTATTGAAAAATGTAGCCTATAAGGCCGGCCACACCGTCACCTTCATGCCCAAACCGCTATACGGCGACAACGGTACCGGCATGCATACCCACCTGAGCATCTGGAAGGAAGGCAAACCCCTCTTCGCCGGGGATAAATATGCCGGCGTCTCCCAGGAAGCCCTCTGGGCCATCGGTGGCATCCTCAAGCATTGCCGAGCCCTGTGCGCCTTCACCAACCCCACTACCAATTCCTACAAGCGACTGGTCCCCGGATATGAAGCGCCGGTGAACCTGGCCTACTCCAGCCGTAACCGCAGCGCAGCCATCCGTATCCCCATGTATTCGGCGTCTCCCAAAGCCAAACGCATCGAGTTCAGAACGCCCGATCCGTCCTGCAATGGATATCTGGCATTTTCGGCTATCCTGATGGCAGTGCTCGACGGCATCCAGAACAAGATCGACCCCGGCGATCCACTGGACAAGAATATCTACGACCTGCCGCCCGAGGAACTGGCCGAAATCCCGTCTGCACCGGGTTCTCTGGACGCTGCTCTGGCCTCCCTGGCAGAAGACCACGCCTTTCTTCTCAAGGGCGACGTCTTCACCAAAGATGTCATCGACATGTGGATCGAGTACAAAACCAAAAATGAAGTCAACCCCGTGAGACTTCGTCCTCATCCCCATGAATTCCTTCTGTATTATGATATTTAAGGTGACCGACACCTCCCGACGATGATCGGTCCTTCCTGAAAACGGCAGCCTGCGGGACGCAACAGCGGGCTGCCGTTTTTATTTTGTTACCCCTGGTGGCACCAAAGCGATCATTGAACAAAGTGTTGCCGCACTGGCAATCGTTAACGAGATTAACCGCCACCCGCCAACCAACAAAGCACATAACCCGACCACAAGAGCTGGGGTATGCGCTATTGTGCTTTAGAACCATCCTGAATGGGTTGGCCTTGTATGGTCACCCTGCCATCTCTTCCGGATAATAACGCATTTCCAGCGTTACGACGCTGATCGTTTCAGTGAAGAGACCTTGCCACTGGTTTGCTTTGCACGGGTTGACTACCTATCAGGCGATTCGGTTTTGCCGGCCGGTGGTTGATGGATCTGATTGGTCCATCGACGGTCGATTGCCAAATCCATTCAGCCTATTTGCCTTTGTCTTTAGCCTTCATCAGCTTCTCTAAAGCGGCAAAGGGATTGTGAAAGAAATCAGGATCAGACGTCTCCGTCGGCGACGAACTGCCGTCGTATGCCTCGGCCACTTCCAGGCGCCCATGTTCGTTGTCATGACAGTAAATGCAAAGCAGTTCCCAGTTGCTGCCGTCGGGCGGGTTGTTGTCGTGATTGTGGTCCCGGTGATGGACGGTAAGTTCTTTGAGCTGCTTGCCGCTGAATTCACGCGCGCAGCGGCCGCAGACGTGCGGATACATTTTCAGGGCCTTCTCGCGGTACGTCTTTTCCCGATCCTTCATGTTGCGACGGGCGTCAGCCACCACCTGTGACAGCCGGTCCGAATCCTTTCCCCTGTTAACAGCCGACATGATCTGCTCCCTGAATTTTTAAATTAACGGTTTCCTAAACTGAGTCTCGAGCCCCTATTCCAATACCACCACTCCGATGGGCGTCTTTATCTTGGCCAACAACCCCGGCGGGCGCTGTTTTGAAACCGGATGAACCGTGATGGCATGGTCGAGGCCCATTGACGAAACCACCCGTTGAACGGATGGGGGGTCGATGTGGGCGCCTTCGAGGTTTAACAGCCTGCAGCCCGCGTCCTCCATTTTCTCTGTGGGATGAATGTCGCTCTCCCACTGGATTAAATGCGGGATCAACCCATCGCCCGGCATCGATCCGTCGTCAGTAAAGGCAAACCGCCAGCGCAGTGAATCCCGCTGCATGGGTCGAACCTGAACATGGCGGTTGAAAATGCCTGGTGCCAACGTATCGATTGCATCCGTTCGTGCTACCCAGGTGATCAGCCGAGGCCGGATCTTCAATCCGCTCTGGAGACCCGAATCGTCCAGGTTGAACCATCTCGGTGAATCGGGTCGCCGGCCTTTTGGATCGATGGCGATCACTTCCAGGTATTGGCCATGGCCCAGCTTCAGCACCCGGTTGTGAGTGCCCATGGCGGTGTGCATCCCACCGCCGGTCATGGGTACGCCAAGACGGTCCCGAACATACGCCATACCCTGATCCAGGGTGTAAGCGGCCACCACGAGGTGGTCCAGCACGGCAGCGGGCAGACGCACGTTAAATCTCCATGGCCAGCCGGGCTCCCTGGTCGATGGCCCGTTTGGCATCCAGTTCGGCAGCCTTGTCCGCGCCTCCGATGACGTGTACATGCATCCCTCTGGTTTTCAGGTCATCGGCCAATGTCCGCAGCGGTTCCTGGCCGGCGCAGACAATGATGGTGTCGGCGGGAAGCGTCCGGCGGGATTGGTTCTTGACGATATGGAGGCCGTCGTCATCTATTTTTTCATAGGTCGCACCGTTGATCATCTCCACCCCACGCTTTCTCAGGGTGGCTCGATGGATCCAACCGGTGGTTTTGCCCAGCCCAGCCCCCATCTTGGACGCTTTCCGCTGCAGCATGGTGACCCGTCGAGGTGAGGGCTGGGTTTCCGCAGGTGACGCCAATAGCCCGCCCGGCTGGCGGTAGTCTTTATCCACACCCCACTCTTTCAGAAACCGGTCGCGGTCAAGGCTGGTGGATGCGCCTTCGTGGGTGACAAGCACGGCTGTGTCGAAGCCGATACCGCCGGCACCGATTATGACCACGGCATCACCGACAGGTTTTGAGCCCAGGATGGCATCGACGTAGGAAATCACTTTGGGATGATCCGCACCGGGGATATTCAGCCGGCGCGGCTGGACACCGGTGGCCACCACCACCGTGTCGAAGGATTCACCGCCCAGGAGATCCGCATCCACAGGGGTGTTCAGCCGGATCACGATCCTCCGCAGCGCCAGCTGGCGTCGGAAATATCTAAGGGTTTCGGCGAACTCCTCCTTGCCGGGAATCCGCACCGACAGGTTCAGCTGCCCGCCGATGCGGTCCTGCTGGTCGAAAAGAGTCACAAAATGGCCCCGCGATGCCGCCGTCACCGCAAAAGAAAGTCCTGCCGGGCCGGCACCCACTACAGCGATGGTTTTGGGGGAAGGGGTCGGGGTGATGACAAATTCAGTCTCGCGGCAGGCCCGTGGGTTGACCAGGCAACTGGCCACCTTGCCCTGGAATATTTGATCCAGGCAGGCCTGGTTGCATCCGATGCAGGTGTTGATCTCATCGCTGCGGCCCTCGCCGGCCTTTCTCATGAACGCCGGGTCCGCCAGAAAAGGGCGGGCCATGGAAACCAGATCCGCATCACCGTCGACCAGGATCTTTTCAATCACCTCTGGCGTGTTGATCCGGTTGCTGGTCACCAGCGGGACGGACACCGCGCCCTTGAGACGACCGGTAACCCAGGTGAAGGCCGCCCGGGGAACCATACTGGCGATCGTGGGTATCCGGGCTTCGTGCCAGCCGATTCCCGTGTTGATGATGGTGGCCCCGGCGGCTTCCGCTTCTCGCGCCAGTTCCACCACCTGGTCCCAGGAGCTGCCTCCGATGACCAGATCCAGCATGGACAACCGGTAAATAATGATAAAATCGGCGCCCACGCGCTGCCGGACCTGGCGGACGATCTCCAGGGGGAACCGAATCCGGTTTTCATAGGTCCCGCCCCAGCGGTCGGTGCGCCGGTTGGTGGCCGGGGCGATGAACTGATTGATCAGGTAGCCTTCCGAGCCCATGATCTCCACCCCGTCATACCCTGCCTGCCGGGCCAGGTCGGCGCAGCGGGCAAAATCATCGATCTGATGCAGAATTTCGTCTTCGGTGAGTTGCTTGGGTTTGAAGATGTTGATCGGTGCCTGCAGGGGCGATGCACTCACCAGGTTTTTGTGAAACCCGTACCGGCCGGTGTGCAGGATCTGAAGGGCGATTTTGCCGCCGTGGTCATGAACCGCCGTCGTCACCATCCGGTGACGGTCGACCTGGCCTGCCGAGCTCAATTGCGCGGCATGGTCCGCCACGCAACCCTCACGATTCGGGGAAAACCCACCGGTGACAATGAGCCCCACCCCACCCGCGGCCCGTTCGGCAAAATAGGCGGCCAGCCGGGTAAATCCATCCGGATCCTCTTCCAGACCGGTGTGCATGGAACCCATGATTACCCGGTTTTTAAGGGAGGTAAAACCAAGGTCCAGCGGACGAAAAATATTCGGGTAGGGGTGATGCTTCATTCAGGTGCGCGCTCCTGATTCATGGCCGGGCGGAACAGTCTCTATGTCCGCATGGTTTTTTACGGTTGAAGGACTCACAGACAACGGTAAAACCATATCATTCCCGATCTTGCCGAACAAGTATTCTGTTCTTCCCTGTTATTCCCAGCCGACGACGGCATTCCATAGCCCATTATTAGGTCAACTTTGCGATTGATTTTCGTCGGTAATGGGGTAAGCTGAACCACTCGTGGCGACTGGACCACGCAGTCCATCCGCTTTCCCGCCATTCGATATCGGTCCGATTGAATATTATGATGACGGAAAAAATCAACAGCGCCCTCGGCCGTATTCCCATCCGCATCTTCCTTCCGGTGGTACTGACGGTCTTGCTGTTCATCATGACCATCTTCCTGTTCATCCTGCCCATGATGGAACAGCGGCTGGTGGAGGGGAAACGGGAAGTCATCCGGGAACTGGTGGCATCGGCCTGGAGCAGCCTGGAAGGGTACGCTCGGCAGGAGCGCCAAGGGACATTGACCCGCGACAAGGCTCAGGCCATGGCCATCGAACACATCCGGGGATTGCGCTACGGGCAGGAATCCAAGGACTATTTCTGGATCAACGACATGCAGCCGCGCATGATCATGCATCCCTATCGGCCGGACCTGGAAGGGAAGGACATTTCCACTTTTTCAGATCCGGCCGGCAAGCGGCTGTTTCTATCGTGCGTGGAGATCGTGAAAGCAAACGGTGCCGGATATGTGGATTACCGATGGCAGTGGATGGACGACCCTTCCCGCATTGTTCCCAAAATTTCATACGTCATGGGCTTCGACACCTGGGGATGGATCATCGGAACCGGCATCTATGTGGAAGATGTTCACGCCCAGATTTCCGCCATCACCCGCCAAACCACGATGGTCTGCATGTTGATCCTTTTTCTGATCATCCTTCTTTCGATCCATATCATTTGGCATGGCCTGAAGGTAACCCGCGAAAAAAGGCTGGCCGAAGAAAAGACATTGCTCAAGCAGGAACAGCTGTTTCAGGCCGCAAAAATGGTTTCTCTGGGGACCCTGGTCTCCGGCGTCGCCCATGAGATCAACAACCCCATCACCTCGGTCATGCTCAACGCACCCAACCTATCCCGCATGTGGGAAGCCATGTTGCCGATCCTCGATCACCACCATACGCAGCATGGGGATTTCCAAGTGGGGGCTACGGTCTATAGCCGAATTCGCGACCGCGTTCCCAGGATGCTGGCCGCCATTACCGACGATGCCCGGCGCGTCCGGGACATCGTGGCCGACCTTAAAGACTTTGCCCGTGACAACCCCTCCCAGATGAAGGATGATGTGGATTTAAACGATGTGGTGAACAAGGCTATCGGCCTGACCGCCAACCTCATAAGGAAATCCACCAAGCACTTTACGCTGAATTGCCATCCGGATTTACCGGACCTTCCGGGAAACGCCCAGCGTATCGAACAGGTGGTGATCAACCTGGTCGTCAACGCCTGCCAGGCCTTGCCGGACACGGATCTACCCGTGTCCGTTTCCACTTGGTTCGATAGGGAAAAAAAACAAATTGTTTTAGAAGTAAACGATGAAGGCGAAGGCATCGAAGCGGATGCGCTGATGCGAATCACCGACCCTTTTTTTACCACCAGACGGGAACGGGGAGGCACCGGTCTGGGTCTGGCTATCTCCGATCGCATCGTCAAGGACCATGGCGGCACCCTGAATTTTAAATCGACGCCCGGCAAGGGAACGACGGTTCGCGTGACATTTCCCTTGCTGAGGGATCCCCATCGAGTGGAGACAAAGGTATCTTAGCATGAATATCCCATTGAATCCGGCCAAGCCGATCATGATTGTGGATGATGAAGCCTCCATCCTGCTGGCCATCGACACCACCCTCCAAATGGCCGGCCTGAACAACACGATCACCTGCCGGGACAGCCGACAGGTGATGGGTTTACTGGCCGACAACCCAATCGAAGCCATGCTGCTCGACCTGAACATGCCCAATATCGACGGTCACCGGCTGCTGGACGATGTTCAGCGGGAATACCCGGATGTACCCGTGATCATCGTTACCGGTGCAGTGGATGTGGAGACCGCCGTTCGTTGCATCAAGGCGGGAGCCTTCGACTACATCATCAAGCCGGTGGAAGCGGATCGTCTGATCACGGCCGTCAACCGGGCGGTCTCCTTTCAGGAACTCAAACGCGAAAACCGGTCGCTTCACCGGCAAATGCTGCGCAACGAACTGGAACATCCGGAGGCTTTCAGCCGCATCATTACCGGAAATCAAAAAATGCTGGCCATTTTTCAATACGTGGAAGCCATCGCCACCACGCCTCAACCGGTTCTCATCAGGGGGGAAACCGGTGTCGGAAAAGAGCTGATCGCTCGGACCATTCACCAGCTGAGCGGGCTGAAGGGAAGGTTTGTGGCGTTAAATTCAGCCGGCCTGGACGACGCTGTCTTTTCAGACACCCTGTTCGGTCATGTCAAAGGGGCCTTCACCGGTGCCGACGTTCCGCGCGGCGGCTTGATTGAACAGGCCGATAGCGGAACGCTGTTCCTGGATGAAATCGGAGACCTGAGCCAGGCATCCCAGGTAAAGCTCCTGCGCCTGTTGCAGGAAGGAGAATATTTTTCTCTGGGCTCCGATGTTCCCCGGTCTGCAAACACCCGCATCATGGCCGCCACCAATCAGCGCCTGTCAGTGCTTTTGAGCCAGGGGCGGTTTCGAAGAGATCTCAACTACCGCCTGCAGACCCATCGCATATACATCCCGCCTCTTCGGGATCGACTGGATGACATTCCCCAGTTGCTCGATCACTTTCTGGCAAGCGCTGCCTCACGGCTGAAAAAAACAACCCCGCCGTTGCCTCGTGACCTTCTGCCCTTAATGACAAGCTATGCCTACCCCGGCAATGTCAGGGAGCTTGAATCCATGGTTTTCGATGCCCTGAGCCGCCACCGGTCCGGTGTCCTCTCTCTTGAATCCTTTAAAGCCCATATTGCCCGTGAGCAACCCGTCGAGGTGGCTCAGCCGGTATCTTCAGATGCAGAGGCCTTCCCTCCGATTACATTTTCCCACCAACTGCCCACCATCAAACAGGCCACCCGATTGTTGATCAGAGAGGCCATGCGTCGCAACGGTGGCAATCAGTCCAGTGCAGCCAAAATTCTGGGTATTTCCCAGCAGGCATTGAGCAAGCGACTGAAAAATGAAATCGAATGACTCCCGGACCCCAACAATAAATTTTGTAATTACAACTTTGGTTGTGGTCATCCATTTTTCGTGTCAGTAGCTTAACTGGTGCCTGCTGACATTAGCGACCATCCTTGAACACTCTCCACATATACAACTTTAGTTGTAGTCTCTTACCTTCCAGATTAAAGCAAAAATTTATAAAAATGCCATATTTACAGCATGATAGGTACGTTTTTGTATAGATGGCACATGTTTTGGAATGCGCTTAAAGTGAACGTTATTCAATCGATATTCACTATTCAATGAATACCATACATTAATGATGATTCAAAAGGATCGGAGAAAATGACGCTATGGCTCCTGAAGCGAAAGTTCAGCTTTCTGACACTCAAGTGCTCACCCACGAATTTGTAAATTCCCTGGCATCCGTGCGTTCCCTTGCCGAACTTTTGGCGGAGTACCCGGGCCTGGATGCCGGCAATCGCAGTCGATTCATCAATATCATTCGATCCGAGACGGAGCGACTCGTACGCCTGATGAACCATCTGAACGGGGGATCCGAAACGGTCGCATCGCTGTGACGCGAGGTGACGCGAAGGAAATGGAAACCTATGCGCTCATAACCGATCCTAATAAATGGAGAAATCGATGAAGGCAATCAAAAACAGAGGATGGAGCGTGACCCTGGCAGGCCTGGGCATCAACCTGGCGCTGGGAATTCTTTACACCTGGAGCATTTTCAAACAGGCCATCAAGGAATCGGTGCTCGCCAAAAATGGCGTATTCGACTGGGATATCGCCTCGCTGAACGATCCCTTTGCCGTATGCTGCCTGATGTTCACGGTAGCCATGATATTTGCCGGCCGGATTCAGGACAAACTCAGCCCCAGGTTGACGGCGATTATCGGTGGCATCCTGACCGGGGCCGGCCTCATCGTCATCTCCCAGTCCAACACCCTGTTTGCCTGGATTGCCGGCTTCGGAGTCCTCACCGGTCTGGGCCTGGGATTCGGATATGCCTCGGCAACTCCGCCGGCCATCAAATGGTTCCCGTCTTCCAAGACAGGAATGATTGCCGGCATCGTCGTTGCCGGGTTCGGCCTGGCTTCCGTCTATATCGCCCCGCTGGCCAATTTCCTTATCGCCAATTTCGGTCTCAGCCGATCCATGCTCATTTTCGGCGTCTCTTTTCTGGGTGTGGTCTGCGTGCTTTCCATGTTTCTTGTCAATCCGCCGGAGGGGTATATCCCCGAAGACCAGACATCCGCTGCTAAGGCCGCGGTCACGCCGTCAGCCCCTGCCGTGAATTTTTCTCCTCTGGAAATGTTGAAAAGCGGTTCATTTTACAAGTTGTGGTTCATGTATTTCATCGGTGCCGGTGCGGCGCTGATCATCATCGGTGGCGTTGCCGGTATGGCCAAGAAGAGCATGGGTGATCTTGCCTGGATAGTCGTAGCGCTGATGGCCGTTGGAAATGCCGGCGGCCGTATCGCAGCCGGTGTAATTTCCGACAAGATCGGAAGAACCAAAACACTGCTGATAATGATGAGCCTGCAGTCGGCCATCATCTTTTCCCTGCTGTTCATCAGTGAATCCGAAGCGGTCCTCATGGTAGCGGCCGCCACCATGGTGGGATTCAACTACGGCACCAATCTCTCTTTGTTTCCATCCGTCACCAAAGACTACTTCGGTCTTAAAAATTTTGGAATAAACTATGGCCTGCTGTTTTCCGCCTGGGGTATCGGCGGATTCATTTTTCCCCGCATATCACAGATGATTGTGGCCCGCACCGGGACCCAGGAGACAGCCTACCTCCTGTGCAGCATCCTGCTGGCCGCCGGCGCCCTTCTCTCTTTGATGACAAATGCTCCCGGAAAATCCACACGGGAAAAAACCGTTTGGGACCAGTTCAGAGAGCAGCTGGCCATCGCCAGGGCTCAGCCGGTAGACGTCTATCTTGGCTCCCGGCATATCTGATGATTCAGTGATGGGTGAAGGAAGGTCGCTCCGGCTTCCAGCCGGTCGGAGCGACCTTCTTTTTTTTAAGTGGGAATGTTATCCGAAGGCGATGAGAAAGGTGCCGATAAAAATTATCGATGCAGAGGTGAATCGCATCCCCCGATGCTTTTCCTTTAATGCATACCCGCCCAGCAAAACCGCAAAGACAATGCTCAACTGCCTGAGGCCTACGATATAGCTCACCCGGTCGATGGTAAAGGCCACAAGAATCAGAAAATATCCGAAGATTGACAGAAACCCGCAGACCAGGATGGTGGTTCGATTCGTCTGCCATTCGTTTTTGATCTCGCCCTTTGTTTTATGATTGCTGATGTACCCTGAAAACAGCAGCATGCTGAACCAGGGATATACATAGGCAAAAACCACCGGATGAATGTGGCTCACAGCCACCTTGTCCACGATGGAATAGGACGCCACCGATACAAGGGTAAGAAAGGCAAACTGAATGGCGCGATCATGGGACAGGGCCCGCAACGGCCGGACCAGTTCGGTAACGCTCAGCCGCTGCATGTTGATGGTATAGCTGCCAAGGGCCACCAGCAGGATCCCTGCAACACCCTGTAGACTGACCGCTTCGTCGAGCACAAAAATGGAAAACAGCAGGACCAGGGCCGGCGAGGATCTCATGATCGGGTAAACCAATGAAAGGTCACCCGTTTCAAGGGCCTTGGTAAGCAGGACCCAGTAGAGGAAATGAAGCAGGCCGGATACCAGAATAAAGCCCCAGACGAAGATGGAGGCCAGGGATGCTGCGGGAAAGTAAGCCAGAAAAAGCGGCGTAAACAGCACCAGCCCCACCACTTCATACCACCATACGAACGCTTGTTTGTCGGTGGCCTTTTTGGTGAGGTAATTGCGGCCGGCATGCATGGCCGCGGATAGAATGACCAGGATGATGGCGACGGTGCTCATGGCGCGGCTTGCCCATTGGAATCGAAGAGGTGCTGTTGTGCCTAACAGAAATGTTTGGCAGAAACGAACCGAGGCTATTTTATGCAGGTTGAAAAGTCAAAATGAATCCATCGTAATTTTCTAAGGCGATTGCTCAGACCAGGCATGGAGACTGATGGCATCGGATATAGATTGCAGGTGCTTTTCGAAATAGGGACGGTTGATTTTTTGGTAAGCGACCTTCCTCTATTTTGGACAAAATTGTTATAAAGACAACCACAATATTTCACAATTGTTACAAGGCGTCGATCTGCTGTCACCTAAAGACATGTTTTAACCTGTCGATATAAAAGACAAAAAATACGTGGAAACGCGTTCCCTAAAATAGGCCTTACTTTTGCTTTATATTGCCGTTAATGGCTGCCCGACCGAGTTGGTTTCCCGTTCGTTTTTTTACATACTGCATGGTCCTGTACCGTCAGCATGCCATTTGCCTGGCCGGTTTCAAAAGCCTGCTGACCGGCATGATAGGCGCGTTCATTAATCCGGATGCTCAGGGAGAGTTGTCATGGAAGGCATTGTCGAAAAGAGGCCATTGTACCCAGGCGATGAGTCGATTTTTGTCGGCCGCTGCAGCCAATGCGGAGGGGTCATCCACAGTGGCAGGGAATTGGCGTTAGATGACAAGCAGATTCTGTGTGAAGGGTGCTATCGGTTTATGATTAATCCGGATACAGGAGGCGATATCCCCTCACGATGGTTTTAGGCGTTCTTCGATCAAAGGATCGACTTGCCTTTTGTCGAGCCGCGCAGGTCATGCCTCCTGCTGCCGGATCAGCTGGTCCCTGAAATCAGACGGGCTGTTCATATAAAGGGCCATGGCCTCCTGGAAGCCGAGGTTCCCGACCAGTTGAATGCCCCGGTCGCGGTATCGGTATTGATGAAGGGGTGGCTCCAAGGATGGCTTTTTCTCGGGAGCGGAAGCCGGTACCGCCATATGGTGCTGGATGCAATAGCGCTCCAACACACGTTGCACCAAGCCGCCAACGACCGACTCTTCCACGGCCATCCATTCTTCCGCCAGGCGCTGCGCGGCAGACAGGCTCTCCGGCGGATGATTCCTCATGGATGTCGCAATTTCACGATCCGTTGCCTTTCCCAGTTGATAATGCAGGGTCTCTTCCACGGGAACTGACATGAGGGTGTACAGATTTTCGGTATTATTCTGCCAGATGGTAAAGGGTTTGCGCGTCAAATCAAACTGCCCCGGCGCCATCGATTGGATCTCCAGATCCACCGCCCCCAAGTGGTTGGAAAATATGGCACCGGTGGCCTTGTACTTTACACTGCGTCCGGATTCCGCTGTAAATTTGCAGACCGCCCGATAATCCTTCGCCAGTCGGTGAACCAGAAAGGCGGAAATGCCCGTCTCCGATACCGGTGGATAGCTTTGCCTCGGACTGGAGATGGCCGCATAGAAATTTTCCATCCGGTTCATCTCAAACAGAAAATCGGTAATATCCCGGCAATAGTGTTGATAGGCGACTGCATAACCTTCCTGCAGTTGAGGAACGAACATCAGACGGACCTGAATATCCTCTACCGAGAACCTCACCTGCTTTTCAAACCCGATTTTTTTTCTGAGCTGACTCAACAAATCCTTGCGCTGGCCCAGCTGAGAGCGGATGTGCTGCGCTACCTCAACATCCGGGTCTGCCAAAAAGTCCCGAAATACCAGCATCGGGCCTTCCCGTTCCGTCATCTGAGGAATTCTCGAAACCAGTTCCAGGTCGTCCTTCAGGGCTGCGGCAGCAATCCTGATCGGCGAGAGCATCCAGCCGGCCAGACCCATCGCGCCCAGTTGCATCAACCGCCGCCGGGTCAGGCATTTGTTTTGGGTAAATTCTGTTCTCCAATCTCTCATGATACCGTTATCGGCAATTTTTACGGATCTATTAATTAAAAATTCGCTGGCATAAACAGCCGCACGTTTCTTTCTGCTTCCCATGCGTAGCATTACATTTTTCATGCCCATTGCTGAAGAACCGGCCATGGGTGCCCTGTCGATGTGCAATTTTGGGCCTTCTGGCGCAAAATACGAAACGGATTGAGGCTGCACGGATTTAAAAAAAATACAACACCCCGTATAAAATCGTATAGTTATATCGTTGGCACACCCATTGCTCAGCTGAAAAGATAAGCGCGGCACACCGTCGGTCGGTTCCGGGATGCTGAAGGTTCAGCATGGGGTGTGTTGACGAAGGGAGGGAGCCGGTCCCTCCTTGGGCAAAAGAGGGGTCAACCAACAACCAGTGGAGGGAGGAAGCAGCAATGAAAACATTCAAGGGTAAAATCGTAGCCGGTCTCGTTGCCGCCATGTTTATGGTCGTGGCCACTGCCGGCCTCGCAATGGCGGGAGACAGCATCGTCGGCACCATTGCTGAAAAGGGCGACGTCATCGTGCTTGACGCTGCTGACGGCAGCTACGTTCTCGGAGGCAGTGATATGGCAGCCGAAATGGTCGGCAAAAAAGTGAAGGTGACCGGCACGGTTGCTGAGAAGGAAAACATGAAAGTCATCAATGTACTTTCCATGGAGGAAGTCACGGAATAAGGATTTCAAGGCCGAAGTGCAGCCCTGACGGCCAAGGACGGCGGGGTTGCTGATTGCACGCAGTCACCTGCATCCGGGAAAGACCCCGACCGGATGCGGGATTTATCGAATCAAAGAATAAATCCAGGGAAAGTTGTTTAAAGGCGGCTTTCCCTGTTTTTGTTTGGACATCCCATGTCCCCTCCTTGCATGTGCCGTCTTTTGAGTTACCTTACCCCTGAAGACTGGTTTTGGGTTTTGATGCAATCGGTTGCGTTATGCCTTCATTGACATAGCAGTGGTCCTGTGATAGCACCTTGCCGGCTGCGATCAAATAGGCCTGAAACGCAGGAAGCATACCTGACGCGGCTGGTTGAGTTACAGACAGATAACCGCGCATCCAGTCAATTCTGTTCATAAGGTGAAGATGTCCTGCACCTGGAAATTCAGCTTTTGAGGAAAGGGGAGGTGAACCATGGCCAATGCGATTTTTTCCATAGACCCGCCGGCCAATGAGCCGGTTCTTGAATACCGGCCGGGCAGCAATGAGCGGCGTCGCATTAAGGATGAGTTGCAGCGGCTCAGAAACATGGAAATGGAAATTCCGCTGATCATCGGCGGACGTCCCATAAAAACGGGGAACCTGGGCCGATGCACGATCCCCCACGACCATGGCCATCAGCTGGCTCTTTTTCACCAGGCCGGCGAGAAAGAAGTGTCCGTGGCCATCGAGGCAGCGGCATCAGCCGCCGGGGAATGGGCGGCCATGGACTGGTACGACCGCCTGGCCATTTTTACCCGGGCGGCCGATCTCATCGCCGGTCCACGGCGTATGACGTTAAACGCCGCCACCATGCTCGGACAGGGCAAGAACATTTTCCAGGCGGAAATCGATTCTGCCTGTGAAATCATCGACTTCCTTCGCTTTAACGCCTTCTATGCCACGCAGATATACCGGCAGCAACCCCAATCCGGTCCTGCTGAATGGAATCATTTGGAATACCGGCCCCTGGAGGGCTTCGTTTTTGCCGTTACCCCCTTCAACTTCACCGCCATCGCCGGCAATCTTCCATCGGCGCCGGCTATGCTGGGCAACACGGTGTTGTGGAAACCGGCATCGTCCGCCGTCTATTCAGCCTGGATGCTCATGGAGACCTTCATTGAGGCCGGACTGCCGCCGGGAGTAATCAATTTCATCCCGGGCTCCGGCGCCCGGGTAGGCACTCCGGTTCTGGCCAGCCCGGATCTGGCCGGCATTCACTTCACCGGATCCACGTCTGTATTCCAGGGCATGTGGAAAACCGTTGCCGACAACCTCGGCCGATACCGAGGCTACCCGCGCATCGTCGGCGAAACCGGCGGAAAAGACTTTGTCTTTGTGCACCCCAGCGCCGATCCTGACGCCGTGGTCACCGCTCTGATCCGGGGTGCCTTCGAATACCAGGGGCAGAAATGCTCAGCCGTCTCACGCACCTACCTTCCCAAATCCCTCTGGGCGGAATTGAAGGAAAAACTGACGGCCGCCCTCCTCACGATCAAAGTGGGGACCCCGGAAGACTTCTCCAATTTTGTCAATGCCGTTATCGACCGGGCCGCATTTGACGCGATCACCGGTTATATCGAATATGCCCGCAAGCACGCCGAAGCCGAGATAATCGCCGGTGGCGCCTATGACCGAAGCTCCGGTTATTTCATCGAACCCACGGTGATCCTCACCACCGATCCCCATTTTAAAACGATGGAAGAAGAAATATTCGGACCCGTGCTGACGGTCTATGTCTATGCCGACGAGGACTTCGAAGCAACCCTGGACCTGTGCGACCGGACGTCGCCATACGCCCTCACCGGCGCCATTTGGGCCCGGGATCGTGGGGCGGTGGCTACAGCCAGGCGCCGGCTGGTTCACGCCGCCGGCAACTTCTACATCAATGACAAGCCCACCGGTGCCGTAGTTGGGCGCCAACCCTTCGGCGGTGGACGGATGTCAGGCACCAACGACAAGGCGGGCAGTTTTCTCAATCTCTATCGCTGGGTCAGCCCGCGAACCATCAAGGAAAACTTCCTGCCGGCCACCGACTACCGCTACCCGTTTATGGACGCAGAGTAAAGCGACCCGGCCGGAGAACCCGGTTTTGGAACACTTACCGACCCCTGGAAGGATATGAAATCATGGAGTTCTTGAAAGTATTGGGTATTGAGAAAGAAAACCGCGGCGTGTCTACTGGCCTGAAATGGATGGGTGGCGGTGACGGACCGAAAATCGAGGGAATTTCACCGGTAGACGGCAACGTTATCGCCGGCATATTCACAGCCACGGAAGCCGAATATGAACTGGTCGTTCAGACTGCCCACCGCGCCTTTTTGACATGGCGGCAGGTACCGGCACCCCGGCGCGGAGAGATTGTCCGGCGAATCGGCCAGCAACTCCGGGCTTACAAAGAGCCGCTGGGTACCCTGGTGTCCTACGAAATGGGAAAATCCCTCCAGGAGGGACTGGGTGAGGTCCAGGAGATGATCGACATCTGTGACTTTGCCGTGGGCCAGTCCAGGCAGCTCTATGGGTACACCATGCACTCGGAGCGGCCGGGACATCGCATGTACGACCAATATCATCCCCTGGGAGTCGTGGGCATCGTCAGCGCCTTCAACTTCCCGGTGGCCGTGTGGTCCTGGAACGCCATGCTGGCGGCGGTGTGCGGCGATGCGATCCTCTGGAAGCCTTCATCCAAATCTCCGCTTTCGGCCATCGCCGTGCAGCATATCCTGGCCGATGTGCTGCGGGACAATGCCGATGTGATCCCCGAAGGGCTTTTTTCCCTGGTAGTGGGCAGCGGAAACACCGTGGGCCAACGCCTGCTGGAGGATAAGCGGATGCCCCTCGTGTCAATCACTGGGTCCACCCGGGTCGGCCGTCATGCCGCCCAGGTCGTGGCCGGTCGATTCGGACGGACCATTCTGGAACTGGGGGGCAATAACGCCATCATCGTTACCCCGGCGGTCGACCTGGCCATGGCGGTCACGGCCATCGTTTTCGGCGCCGTGGGCACAGCCGGCCAGCGCTGCACTTCCACCCGCCGGGTCATCATCCATGACTCCATTTACGATAAAGTAGTCACGGCTCTGACCAAAGGCTACGAAAGCCTGCGTATCGGCACGCCGCTGGATTCAGTCAACCACATGGGGCCGCTCATCGATACCGCAGCCGTCGCGGACTATCGCCATGCATTGGCGCAGGTGAAAGCCCAGGGAGGAAAGATCATTTATGGCGGCCAGGTACTGGAAGGCTCGGAATATGCGTCGGGATGTTACGTGCAGCCCACGCTGTGCGCTGTGGAAAACGACTATGCCATTGTCCAGGATGAGACTTTCGCGCCCATTCTCTACCTGATCCGTTACAACGGCGATGTCTCCAATGCCATCGCCATCCAGAACGCCGTTCCCCAAGGTCTTTCATCGGCCATCTTCACCAACGATTTGCGTGAGGCCGAGCAGTTCCTCTCCGCGGCAGGGTCGGACTGCGGCATTGCCAACGTCAACATCGGCACCTCCGGTGCGGAAATCGGAGGCGCTTTCGGTGGCGAGAAAGAGACCGGCGGCGGCCGGGAGTCCGGCTCCGATGCCTGGAAGGGGTACATGCGCCGGCAGACCAATACCATCAACTTCGGTTGCAGCCTGCCCCTGGCCCAGGGAATCGTCTTCGACATATAACCGGTTCCATCGCACGCCAGCATGGTTTCCGAACCTAATATTCAGTGTTGCCGGCACTCCGAGTGGCCCCGGTGAGCCGGCAACGAGCCCATCTTTTCCCTTGCTGACCGTTCTCCCGCCTGCTATTCTTTTTTCGTTTACCGATACCCTTGCCCGGATGACAGGAGGTGGGATGGCCGGAAAAACCAGAAAAGTCAGTGTCAAATCAAAGGTCTGGCTCGAGGATCGCCAGGGACGAATCATTTTTGGACTGGGTCGCATGCGAATTTTAAACGCCATTCAAAAATGCGGATCTCTCAACGCGGCGGCCAAAGACCTCAAAATGAGTTATCGAGCGGTCTGGGGCAAGATCAAGGTGACCGAAGAGGCTCTGGGCAAACCCCTGCTGGTGAAGAGCCAGGGAGGCAGTGCCGGCGGCGGCTCCACGCTCACCCCCTATGCCCACACCCTCATGGAGCGATACCTGGCCCTTTCACGCATCATCGACAATCAGGCCGACGATCTGTTCGAATCCGGCTTCCTCGATCCGCAATAGCCATGTTCTATTGAAAAGGGTATACTTCGGAGTATGGGCGGCAAGCGGGCCGTCCGGCCATGGACCGTTTCTCATACCACGCCTTTCGATCTTAAAACGACATGCACCGAGCAGGAAAAACAAATGGGTTGACTGATGTTCCCGGCATCTGGGTGGGACATTATACCGATACACGCGCAGCCTCCGGAACGACCGTGGTCATGTGTCCCGAAGGGGCGGTGGGCGGTGTCGATGTTCGGGGGGCGGCACCGGGCACACGGGAAACCGACCTGCTTGCCCCTGAAAATCTGGTTGAAAAAGTTCAGGCCATCTGTCTTTCGGGCGGATCGGTGTACGGATTGGCCGCGGCGGACGGTGTGGTGCGGCATCTGGAATCCAGGTCAATCGGCTTCCCTCTGGATTCCACCCACGTGGCCCCCATCGTTCCGTCGGCCGTACTCTACGACCTGGGCCGCGGCGCTGAATTCAGACCGCCGGTGGACAGCCATTGGGGAGACCTGGCTTGCCGCTCCGCCGCCCCGGGACCGGTAAAAACCGGTTGTGTGGGTGCCGGCACGGGCGCCATGTCCGGTGGGATTAAAGGGGGGCTGGGCAGCGCCAGCATTGTCCTGGATACGGGCGCTACCGTGGCGGCCCTGGTGGCGGTCAACTCTCTGGGATCGACCGTAGATCCCGCCACGGGAACCTTTTGGGAAGCCCGGCTTGAAATCGAAAAGGAATTTGCCGGGCATATCCGCCATCGGGTAATGCTGCCCGAGCCACCCACCGGTTCGCCGGGTGAGAACACCACCCTGGCCGTTGTGGCCACCGACGCAGTTCTCACCAAAGCCCAGGCAAAAAAAATCGCCATGATGGCCCACGACGGCATGGCCCGGGCCATCCGCCCCGCCCATACCATGTTCGACGGGGATATCGTATATTGCCTCGCCACCGGCCAACGGCCTCTGCCGGAAACCCCCGGTTTTTTTTCGGCACCGGTCGCCCGGGCCGTCAATGATATTGGTCATGCCGCTGCCGACTGCCTGGCACGGGCCATCATCCGAGGGATTCTCGATGCAAAAAGCGGTTATGGCCTGACTGCCTACCGGGATCTTGACCATCGATAACGGAAAAACCGTTTTCCAACCAATCATCGCTGAAAGGAGAAAAGATGAAAAATGCCTTCCGGTTCTTTTTTGTGGTCCTCTTGCTGGTTGTCGTAAGCACTCCCGCTTTTTCCCAGACACCGGTCAAGGGCGGCTCCCTGATGGTCTGCCAACCGGCGGAGCCGCCGGGGCTGGACCCCACGGCCAACACGGCGGCGGCCATCGACCGGGTGGTATATGCCAATATCTATGAAGGACTGGTCAAGGTGGACAGCGGGGGCGGCTTTATCCCCGGCCTGGCCAACGGGTGGACCATATCGGCCGACGGCCTGGTCTACACCTTCAACCTGAGAAAAGGAGTGGTCTTTCACGACGGGGAAGCTTTCGATGCCGCAGTGGCCAAGTGGAACCTGGAGCGGGCCGCCGTACCGGAAAACGGCAATCCCCATCCCGAGTATTTCAACGGCATCGAGGCCATCCAAACCCCGGACAACCACACCCTGGTAGTCCGGCTGAAATCCGTGGACGCCCTGTTCATTGCCCACATGGCCGAAGGAGATGCGGTAATGCTGCCCATGCAGGGCGCCGGGGATGCCAAGTCCAATCCCATTGGCACCGGCCCTTTCAAATTCGTCAAATGGGTGCAGGGGGACCGGGTGGAGATGGCCCGCTTCGACGGCTACTGGAACCCCTTCCTGCCTTACCTGGACCGGGTGACCTTTCGATTCATCGGTGATCCGGCAGCCCAGATCGCCGCCCTCAAGGCCGGCGACATCGACGTGATCGGCTCCATCGCCGCGCCCGAGTCGGCCATGATGCTGGCAAAGGACAAACGCTTCAAAGTCTATGCAGGCACCACCACCGGCGAGGTGATCATGTCCACCAATAACAAGGCCGCGCCCTTCGACAACCTGCTGGTTCGCCGGGCCATGGCCCATGCCATCGATCGCCAGGCGGTGGTGGATCTGGTGATGTTCGGCTACGGAACCCCCATCGGTTCCCACTGGTCACCCTCCACCCCCTACTACGAGGATCTCACCGGCCGCTTTCCCTATGACCCGGACAAGGCCAGGGCCCTGCTCAAGGAAGCCGGATACCCAGACGGTTTTTCGGCCACCATCAAGCTGCCGGCCATCTACTCCTACTCCAGGCGAGCCGGTGAAGTAATCGCCGACATGCTCTCCAAGGTAGGCATCGACCTGACCATCGAAATCGTGGAATGGGGTCAGTGGATCGACCGGATCTTCAAGAAAAAAGAATACCAGCTGACCATGATCGGGCATGTTGAGGCATGGGACATCGGCATCTACGCCAAACCGGATTACTACTTCCAGTATGACTCCCAGGAATTCCGGGATGCTTATGCCAATGCCCTCAAGGCACCGGATGAAGCCGGCAAGTCAAAATGGTTCGGCCGCTGCCAGGAGATCATCGCCGATGATGCGGTCAACGGGTTTCTCTTTTCAGCTCCCAGCCTGCCGGTCATGAAGGTTGGCGTCATGGGGTGGTGGGAGAACTACCCGACCATCGCCCTGGATTGCACCGCGGTATGGTGGAAGCAGTAATCATGGCGATCAGGCACTGATGACCGCTTATTTGATGAAAAAAGGGATCAGCCTGACGGCGGTGCTTTTTCTGGTTTCCCTCACCGTCTTCTCGGTACTTTTCGTGCTGCCCGGCGACCCGGCCCAGATTATCCTGGGGATCAATGCCTCTCCGGAAACCCTGGCGGCACTGCGGGCGAGGCTGGGATTGGATCAACCGTTCTGGGTCCAATACGGCGGTTGGATCGGCAGCCTGCTGAAAGGCACCGGCGGCCACTCCATTACCTATGACACAGCGGTATTCGATCTTATCAGCTCCCGCCTGGCAGTAACCGGCCCGTTAGCGCTTATGGCCATGGCCATTGCCGTGGCACTGGCCCTGCCTCTGGGTATTTTTGCCGCCCGCCACCAGAATCGCCCCGGAGATGCGGCAGTGATGGCCGGCACGCAGGTGGGGCTGGCGGTTCCCGAGTTCTGGCTGGGCATCCTGCTCATGCTGCTCTTCTCCGTTCACTGGGGAGTGTTTACCGCCGGCGGATTTCCCGGCTGGGGAGAGGATTTCCGGGGCTCCCTGAAGGCCTTGTTCCTGCCGGCCCTGGCCCTGGGGTTGATCCGGGCGGCCATTCTCACCCGGCTGACCCGATCCTCCATGCTGGAGGTGCTGCGGGAGGATTATGTGCGTACGGCCCGCGCCAAGGGGCTGAAGGAACGCACCGTGGTGTATGGCCACGCCTTGAAAAATGCGCTGATCCCGGTGCTGACCATTTTCGGCCTGCAGATGGGCCAGCTGCTGGCCGGGGCCATCATCATCGAAAATGTGTTCACCCTGCCGGGTCTGGGACGGCTGGTGTTCCAGGCCATCGGCCAGCGGGACCTGCCCGTGGTGCGGGAGGTGGTGCTCTTCATGGCGGCCGCCGTAGTGATCGTCAACTTTCTTGTGGACCTCTCCTACGCGGCCGTGGACCCGCGAATCCGGCTGGATGGCCAATAGAGGATACAGAATTGATGGCCATGGGTCGCTATTTTAAAAATCTGAATTTCTCGATAGGACTTGCCCTCTCTACAATGGTGGTGGTCATGGCCTTGGTCAGCCTGTTCTGGACGCCTTACAGTCCCAACACCATGGACGCCCATCATCGCATTGAAGCGCCCTCCTTGGCCCACCCCCTGGGTACGGATCAATACGGCCGGGACCAGCTCTCCCGGGTAATGGTCGGGGCGGTGAATTCCATCATCGTGGGATTGATGACCGTTGCTATCGGCATGGGAGCGGGAATCGTCCTGGGACTGACCAGCGCCTGGGGCGGCCGGCTGGCGGATGAAGCCATCATGCGCTTTTCAGACCTGCTCTTCGGCTTTCCGGCGGTGCTGTCGGCCATATTGATCACGGCGGTCATGGGACCGTCGGCGGTCAACGCCATGCTGGCCATCGGCATTTTTTATATTCCGGTATTTGCCCGGCTCACCCGGGCATCGGCCCTGACCATAAAGGGGCTGGACTATATTTCCGCCGCCCGGGCGGCAGGGCAGGAGGAGGTGGCCATCATCCGGCGCCACGTGCTGCCCAACATTCTCTCGCCGCTGATCATTCAGGCCACCGTCCAGTTCGCCGTAGCGATTCTGGCCGAAGCCGGCCTGAGCTACCTGGGGCTGGGCACCCAGCCGCCGCATCCCTCCTGGGGAAGGATGCTCAACGAAGCCCAGACGTTCATGGAACTGGCCCCGTGGATGGCTGTTTTTCCCGGGATGGCCATTGCCTGGACGGTGTTGGGATTCAATCTGCTGGGCGATGGGCTGCGGGACATTCTGGATCCGAGGTTGCGATAGATGATAAACAACGTATTGAAAGACAAAGTCCTGGAACAGATCGATCCGGAAGCGGTGGTCGATCTCACGGCCCGCCTGGTGAGATGCAACTCGGTGTGGGATCCGAAAGCAGGCACCAGTGAAGCCGAAGCGGCTGCCTTGACCGCCCGATGGGCTAAGGACCGGGGCTTTTCCGTGTCCATGGAAGCCGTGGCCCCGGACCGTCCCAATGTGATTGTCCGTTGGGCTTTCGGCCCCGGCCCCCGAACGCTGATGTTCGAAGGACACACGGATGTGGTCACGCCCGGCGACCTGACCCGCTGGCGCTACGATCCCTTCGGCGCAAAAATCGAAAAGGGGCGCATGTTCGGCCGGGGCACCAACGATACCAAAGGAAACCTGGCCGCCATGTTGGTAGCCATGGCGGCCCTGAAGGCATCGAACATCCCCTTGACCGGGTCCATGGTAGGCGGAATCCTGTGCGACGAAGAGGGCATGATGACCGGCGTGCAGCATTTCATCGCGCAGGGCCATGCCGATCGGGTGACGGCCGCGGTGATCTGCGAACCCCAGGACGGGCTGGTCTGCATCGCCCAGAAGGGAGCGGTGAGGGCACGGTTTGCCGTAAAGGGCCGCATGAGCCATGGTGCCATGCCCCTGTCCGGCATCAACCCGGCAGCGGCCGTGGCCCGCATCATCGACGGGCTGGCCGGACTGGAAGCCGAGGCCGTGAGGGCTTTTGGACAAGACCCCCTGCTGGGGTGGCCCAGCTTCACTCCCACGGTGGTTCAGGCGCCCTCACAGGGGCCGCCCCAGCTCAACGTAATGCCCGGTGAAGCGGAAATCCTGGTGGACGTACGCACCATTCCCGGTCAGCGCCACGATGCCATTCGGGAGGCGCTGGGTGACCTGGCGCAGCAGACCGTCAGGGACGTCAACGACCGCTACCGGGAAACCGACCGACAGCTCGGCATCCAACGCCCCTGGGAGCTGGACGTGGCGGTTGAGTTTCTTTCCGACCGGCCCTGCACCCGGACCGAGGAAAACGAGCCGGTAATCGCGGCGGCCGTTTGGGCCAGCCGCCAGGTCAGCGGGAGAAAGCCTGACTTCGCCGGGGTTCCCGGCGCCACCGACGGCACCTTTCTCTGGGCGCTGAAAGATATTCCCATCGTCACCATGGGTGCCGGGGACCGCCAGGTGCCCCACCAGGCGGACGAGTGGGTTGATCTGGACCAGCTGGTGGATACGGCCCGCATCTATGCCCTCACCGCCCTTCATTACCTCTATGCCGGAGACACCCGGTGAGTGATGCGCTGCTGGACATCCGGGGGTTATCGGTCCACTTCCACACCCCCGAAGGAGTCGGCCGGGCGGTGGAATCCGTCAGCCTGTCCATCGCCCCCGGTGAAACCCTGGGACTGGTGGGGGAATCGGGCTGCGGGAAAAGCGTCACCACCCTGGCCGTGGTGGGTCTGGTACCCTCACCGCCGGGCCGGATCGTGGCGGGAGAGATCCGCTTTCAGGGCAGAGACCTGCTGAAAGCCGACCCCGAAAGCCTGCGTCGCATCCGGGGCCGCGAGATCGGCATGATCTTTCAGGAACCCATGACCGCCTTGAACCCTGTGCTCACCATCGGCCGGCAGGTGGCCGAACCCCTGGTGGCGCATCTGGGGATGTCGCGCTCCGAGGCCCTGAAGAAGGCGGCCCGGTGGCTGGACCGCGTGCGTATCCCGTCGGCGGCAAGCCGGCTGGGGGCATACCCTCATGAGCTGTCCGGGGGCATGCGCCAGCGGGTGATGATCGCCATGGCCATGATCTGCCGGCCCCGTTTGCTGGTTGCCGACGAACCCACCACGGCCCTTGACGTGACCCTCCAGCGCCAAATCCTGTCGCTGATGGCGGAATTGAAAACCGAACTGGACACCGCCATGCTGCTGATCACCCACGACCTGGGGGTGGTGGCCCAGACCGCTGGCCGGGTGGCGGTAATGTACGCCGGCCGGGTGGTGGAATGCGCCGGTGTGCGGCCCCTGTTTGCCGAGCCCCTGCACCCCTACACGCAAGGGTTGCTCCAATCCATGCCGCGCTTGGGAGCGGGTCGTGGGCGGCTGCATGAAATCCCCGGCACCGTTCCCGCCGCAACAGATCCGATCGGCGGCTGCCCCTTTGCCGGGCGCTGTCCGTCGGCGTTCGACCGGTGCCGGCGCGATGACCCGGTGCTGGAAACGGTTCGGCAGAAACGTCAGGTGAGCTGCTGGTTGTACGACCCTTCCAAGCAAGAGGCCGACCCATGAATCCCGCCCCCCTGCTTGAGGTCACGGATCTCACCAAACACTACCCCGTGGGCAGCGGTTTTTTTTCACGCCCCATGGGATGGGTGAAGGCGGTCAACGGCGTCAGTTTTTCCATCGGCCGGGGGGAAAGCCTGGGACTGGTCGGCGAATCGGGATGCGGAAAAAGCACCCTGGCCCGGCTGGTGGCAAGGCTGCTGAGGCCTACCGACGGTTCCATCCGATTCGGGGGCCGGGAGATCGGTGCTCTGGATCGGCGGGCCATGCGACCCCTGAGAAAGCGGATGCAGATCATCTTCCAGGATCCTTACGCCAGCCTGGATCCGCGCATGACCGTAGCGGCCAGTGTCACCGAACCGCTTCTCAACGGCGCCACGCTTTCAAAACGTGAACGACGTTCGTTGGCCGCCGATATGCTGGCCACCGTGGGCCTGCGGACCAGCGACCTGGATCGCTTCCCCCACGAGTTCTCGGGCGGCCAGCGCCAGCGCATCGGCATTGCCCGGGCGCTGTGCGTACGGCCCGAACTGGTGATTGCCGACGAACCGGTCAGCGCCCTGGACGTCTCCATCCAGGCCCAGATTCTCAATCTGATGAAGGATCTTCAACAGCAGTTCGGCCTGGCCTATCTCTTCATCTCCCACGACATCAGTGTAGTGGAACACATTTGCAACCGGATTGCCGTCATGTACGCCGGTCAACTGGTGGAGACGGCCGGCTCCGAAGGGTTCCACTGGGCCTGCAGGCATCCCTACACCCGGGCCCTGGTGGCCGCCGTGCCCCAACCGGACCCGCAGGTGATCCTGCCGCCGGTCCCGGTGGAAGGCGAACCCCCGGACCCGGCCGCGCTGCCGCCCGGATGCCCCTATCACCCCCGGTGCCCCCACGCATTCGATCCATGCCCCGAGCAGCGGCCGCCGCTGATCGAAGCGGGCAGGCACCACCAGGTGGCCTGCTGGCTCAATGGAGGCAAAGGAGTGGAGCAAGGGCTGCCGCTCAATTGGCACGGGTCCGGATGATGGCGCCTTTATCAGCGGATTCGGCCAGCCGGCTGTAAAGATAGAGATATCCCGAGGTGACCCGCGCGGGCGGCGCCTGCCATTGCGAACGCCTGCGAGCGAGTTCGTCTTCCGCCACCTTCAGATCCAGTCGTTTGCCGGGAATGTCGATGGCGATGACATCCCCGTCCGTCACCAGGGCGATAGGGCCCCCTTCCATGGCTTCAGGAGAGATATGGCCGATAAAGCAGCCGTTGTTGGTCCCGGAAAACCGTCCATCGGTCACCAGGGCGACCTTATCGCTGAGCCCGAGGCCGTGCAGCAGTTTCATGGCCTTGAACATCTCGGGCATACCCGGCCCGCCCTTGGGGCCCTCGTAGCGGATTACCACCACATCGCCGGGTCGCACCGCATCAGCCATGATAGCCGCATTAGCCTCGGCCTCTGAATTAAAAACCCGTGCCGGGCCGCTGAAGGTTAGCATGTCGCTGCGGATGGCTGCCGGCTTGGTGACCGCCGAATTCGGCGCCAGGTTGCCGTGCAGCACCGCCAGCCCGCCGCTGGCGCTGAAGGGTTTCTCGAACGTCTTTATTACGTCATTGTCGGGTGAGGCATGGCCGTGGATGTTTTCGCCGATCGTCCGGCCGGTGACGGTCATGGCCTCCTGGTGCAGCAGGGGGGCGATCGCATTCATCACCACGGGTACGCCTCCGGACTCGAAAAAATCGATTACATTGCAGGCGGCTGCAGGATTCATCTTGGCAATCAGGGGCGTGCTGCGGCTGATATCGTCAAACATCTTGATGTCGAATGCCACGCAGGCCTCATAGGCGATGGCGGGAATGTGCAGGGCGGCGTTGGTGGAGCCGCCGATGGCGGAGGTCAGACGGACGGCGTTTTCCAGGGATTGGCGGGTGATGATCCGCCGGGCGGTGATACCGGTACGAACCAGATCAACAACGGCGCGGCCGGAGTCCTGTGCCGCATGCAGCCGCCCGGTATGGGTAGCCGGAATCATGGCGCTGCCGGTGAGGGACATGCCAAGTGCTTCGGCGATGCAGCACATGGTGTTGGCGGTCCCCAGAAAAGAGCACGAACCGCAGGTAGGGGCGCACGCATCCTCCATCCTGACCAGCGCTTCCTCCGGCAGTTCGCCTTTTTTCAACCGGCCGACCCCTTCGATGATGGAGGTGGTGTCCGCTTTGCGGCCATCAATCCGAGGTCCGCCCATCATGGGGCCGCCGTTGACCAGGATGGCCGGCAGGTCCAATCGTGCAGCTGCCATGAGCATGCCGGGAACAATTTTATCGCAGGATCCCAGCAGCACCAGCCCGTCGTACTGGTGGGCCTGCACCATCAGTTCAATGCTGTGGGCAATGATGTCGCGGGTGGGCAGGATGTAGCGCATGCCTTCGTGGCCCTCGGCAATGCCGTCGCAGGCACCGATGACCCCGAATTCCACCGGGGTGCCGCCGGCCGCGCGGATCCCGTCCCGGACCGCCGCAGACACCTGGCGAAGGTTGTAATGGCCGGGGACGGTGGTGCTCCAGGCGTTGGCAATTCCGATCAGGGGCTTTTCCAGGTCCCTGTCGGTGTATCCCATGGATTTGTAGTAGGCGCGGTTGATGCTCCACTCCGGCCGCTCTAGAATTTTCTGACTTCGCAGTTTCATGCTTATCAAGTCCCGTCGATAGAGGGTTAACGGTTTTTATCAGGGGGTCGGTGTCACCGGGAAAGCTTGGCCGCCATCTTGATGGCTTCAACCATGGACTGGGGGGTGGCACGCCCCTCTCCGGCTTTGTCGAAGGCGGTGCCATGATCCACCGACGTACGGACGATGGGGAGCCCGATGGTCACGTTGACGCCCGCCATTTGACTCCAGGTACCGGTACCGTCGTCATATTGAAAACCGACCAGTTTGGCGGGGATATGGCCCTGATCGTGGTACATGACCACCACGGCATCATACATGCCGCCTTTCATCTTTGAAAAAACGGTGTCAGCCGGCAGCGGTCCTTCCACCCGGATCCCGGCGGCTCGACCGGCCTCCACCGCCGGAGTGATTTCGGTGTCGTCCTCATTGCCGAACAGGCCGCCTTCGCCGCAATGCGGATTGAGGCCGGCAACGGCAATCCGGGGTGTGGTGATATCCAGTCCCTTCAAGGTGCTGTGGGTGAGTTGAATCACCTTCAGGACCCGTTCCTTTTTGACCCGTTCGCAAGCTTCCCGCAGGGATACATGCGTGGAGACATGCGTCACACGAAAATTCCCATCGACCAGCATCATGGCAAAATCGGTCGTACCGGTTTTTTCACCGTAAATCTCGGTGTGACCGGCGTAGTGAAACCCGGCGGCGTTGATAGCGGCTTTGTTGATCGGACCGGTCACCGTGCCGTCGATCTCCCCGGCAAGGGCGAGTGAGATGGCCCGGTCGATGTATTCAAACGCGGCCTGGCCCTGTTCGGCGGTAACCGTTTTGTGACGCAGGTCGGCCACCGGCATGTTCATCAGGTCCAGCACATCGAGCGTTCCGGGCTTGAACCGGCCGTCCGTGACCTGCCGGCAGGCATTGATCGTCAGGTTCAGGTTGGAAAATTTGACCGCGTCGGCCATCACGGCCGCATCTCCGACAATAAGTGGACGGCAGACGCTATAGATTCCCGCATCGCCGAGCGCTTTGGCACAGATCTCCGGACCGATACCACCGGGGTCTCCCATGGTGATGCCCAGCAGGGGAAGGGTGGATGTCTGCTTCATGATGAAAAACCTCTATTCCAATGAGTTGATAAGTTGCTTCAGCGTATCGACATTCCCGAAAGCGCCGGCCTTGGTAACCACGGGAAGCCCGTTGCACGGGCCGCCGACAAACTCCCCGCGCATCAGGCCCGGCAGTATTTCTTCCCGGATCAGCAGGGCACAAGCCCCGATCCGATGCCAGAACGCTTCGGCCGTATCACCGCCGCTCAGGAAAACCCCTTCGACGGAGAGATCGGTCAGCCGGTCCGCCGCCACTGTTGCCAATCCCCGAACCACATGATCGGGGTTTTCGGTTGGCCGCATGTTAAGGATCGGTTGGATGCTCAGAATCAGGCTGCCGGAAGCCCATGGGTCCGCCAAAGGAGCAGCGAACGCTTCCCGGTGCGTCGAACCTTCACCGGAGGCCAGGGCCAGCGGATCCATGGCCACGTGGGCCCAGCCGGTAGACCGGGCCAGCATCGCGACCTGATCCGCCAGCACCCGCGACGCCGAACCGCAGACAAACAGCCATTTTTTGATCCTGGGCCGGGCCGCAGCCGCAGGGGCCGGAAGATTTCCGGCCATCATTCGGGACAGGCTGCCGGCCAGGCCGGCGGACCCGACCAGCAGTATATTCTCAAAGTGGTTCCGGGCAAGGCTGGCGACGGCATCCAGGTGAACCGTTTGCTCGGCATCAAAGACGATGTGGCGGCAGCCTCCGTTCAGCAAGATTCGGACGCGTTCCGCCAATTCGACAGGCCCGTTTTCAAGGCAGGCCAGATCGACATGCCCCACCGGCATCCGGCTTTGGGCGGACAGGAGAACCGAGAGCCGCGATTCCCGGACGGGACAGAGAGGGTCGCAACCGATTTCAGTTTCGGCGACCGGTATCCCTTTGATCAGATGGCAATCGTTAACGGTGGTGCGCCCCTGCTGGGGAAAGGCCGGCGCCACAAAACTGGCGGTTGCGCCGGCCGCCTGAAGCAGGGCGTCGATTTCCGCGCCCAGGTTTCCGCGCAGGCATGAATCAATTTTTTTATAAATCACTCGCGGGAATAGTCCGCGGATCTTTTCGGCCGCCCTGCCGACAATTGCAGCCGCCTGTGTTGCATCCATATGGCGCGTATTGGTAAAAACGGCCACCCCTGCCGTATGAACAGCAGCGGCAGTCAGGTCCCCCTCGGCCGCGCCGGCCATGTAGACCGGGCCGACGGCCGGACAGAACTGCGCCCCGGTATCGGCCGCACCGGTAAGGTCATCCGCAATGACAGCGATATGGACGACGCCGTTCATGATTAAATGAAAGCTTCAACGGCCGGTATGGGGAGCATGTCCGGTGCGTGAGTCAAAACACTCAATCTCGCATCCGGACCCTGCCGACGCAGGGCTTCCTCGACTGCCGCATCGATGCTGTCGGCATGGGTGTGCCCCAGGCGGGACTTGTCTGCGGCGGAAATGCCGGGAGAGACCATGATCACCGAGGCCTTCTCTCTCACCATGGCCCAGGCGATGGCCAGGGCCGCCGCCACACCGTTTTTGATCCGACCGTCGCGATAGGCGGCCTTGATTTCCTGGGATGACCAGGCGGTAAAATCCAGCAGTTCGGTGTGCACCGGGCTGACCCCTTCGGGCGCCGGTGTGCAGACGATAATGGTCCCGCCCGCACGAACCATCCGCTGGGCGGGGTACTGGGCTTTGTGGGACTGCCAGAAATCCAGGTCGCAGGGATACGAATTGGCTATAACGATGTCCGGCGTCTCGTGGTAGGCCACGCCATATATCTTTCTGGCCAGTTCCACACCGGCCTTGAACGCCGCGCGCATGTCACCGAAAAAGACCCCCACGACACCGCCCTGACTGTCCATGACGACATTGAAAATGGTGTGCATGCCCACCCGGTCGGCCATGTCGTCCATATCGCGACGCACCGGGTTGTCGGCGATACCCAGCAAGGAGTCGCCGCCACTGCTGCAGGAGAGCAGGTGGGTTTCGGCTGTAGTCCGGGCACCGCAAACCCCCGGCTGGATGATCTTGGAAGAGCCTGAAAAGCCCGGGATGTGATGGGGAACAACCGCGCCCAGGCCGATCACGACATCCGCCTCGGCCACGGCCCGGTTCACCAGCAGCGGCGTTCCCTGGCTGGAAGCGCCCAGGTCCACCAGGGCGTCGGGGTCTCGCCATTTGTGGTTGAAGACACGGATCCGCCGGTAGACCTGTTCACCCACCTTGGCTGCCATCTCGGCTTCCGTCATATAACGGTGGGTTCCCAGAGCCATGATACATTCGATGCGGTCGTCCGGAATCCCGGCTGCATTCAGCCGTTCGAGCAGGGGGGGTATGATTCGGTCCGCCGGTGTCAGGCGGGTATTGTCGTCGCTGACGATCATGATCCGGTCGTTCGGTTTGACCCATTTTTCCAGCGGCTCCTGACCGATCGGCGCATCGAAGGCCTCTTCGATAGCACGTTCCAGATCACGCAATGGCGTCGACGGCCTGGGGCTCAGTGTTTCAACCAGATTCCGATCGGGAACCCCAAAGGTTACCGGACTGCCGTCAAAAGGAAGGGTCACCGTTGCCATGGGGGTCAATCTCCATACAGGTTCGGGATAAACATGACGATCTCGGGAACATAGGTCATCAGCAGCAGCACCCCGATCATGACCGCCAGAAAGGGAACGATATACTTTATTATTTCGGAGAGTTGAATCTGGGCAATGTTGCACGAAATGAACAGGCAGATGCCCAGCGGCGGCGTGAGCATGCCGATGGCCAGCGCGGTAACCATGATGACGCCGAAATGCACGGGGTCGATGCCGAACTGCTCGATCACCGGCAGAAAAACCGGAGTCAGAATGATCAATGACGCCGAGGTTTCCATGAATGTCCCCACCACCAGCAGGCACGCAAGTATCAGGGCATAAAGCGCCGCCGGGGAACTGGTCAGGCTGACCAGATAGGCGGCGACGTTCTGAGGCACCCGCTCGGCCGTCAGGATCCACCCGAAAATATTAGCCGTGGCGATGAGCAGCATTACCGTCGAGGTGGAAATGGCGGCTTTGGCGAGAATTTTGGGCAGGTCGCGGACTCTGAGTTCGCGGTACACCCCGAATCCGATAATCGCCCCGTAAACGGCAGCGACAACGGCGGCTTCGGTGGGCGTGAAGATGCCGCCGAGGATGCCGCCTAATATGATCAGCGGCATCAACAGCGCCCAGAAAGCGCCGAAGAATGTCCGCCCGATGGCCTTTACGCCGAGGAAATTCTCCTTTTCGTACCCGGCCCGCCGGGCCAGGAAATAACTGACTGCCATCAGGCTGCCGCCGATCAATGCACCGGGAATAAAACCGCCCAGAAACATTTTGCCGATCGATACGCCGCCCACAACCCCGAAAATGATCATGGGTATGGAAGGGGGAATGATGACGCCGATGGATCCGCCGGCAGCCTGGACCGCGGCGGCAAACCCTTTATGATAGCCCTTGCGGATCATGGCCGGGATGGATACCGCTCCCACGGCGGCCGTGTCCGCCGCCGCAGCGCCTGAAATACCTGCGAAGAACATGGCAGCCACGACGGCCACCATGGCCAGTCCTCCGGAAACGAACCCCACCAGGGCATGGGCGAAATCGAACAGGCGGCGGGAAATGCCGCCCGACTCCATCAATTCGCCGGCCAGCATGAAAAAGGGGATGGCCATCAACGGAAAAGAATCGGCGCCGGTAAACAGCCGCTGGGCCGCCAGGGTCAAGGGCAGGCTGGAAGCGAACTGCAGGGTCGCCACCGACGCCACCCCCAGGGAAAAGGCAATCGGCACACCTAATGCGAAGCAGATCAGCAGGGACACGAACAATACGGCGGTCATATGCGCACCTCCCTATCCAGCGTACGGTTCTGGATGGCGGCCACCATGATGCGCAATGAATTGATCAGCATGAAAATCCCGCCCACCGGCACGGCCATGTAAGGATAGCGCATGGAGATGTGCATGGACGGCGATTCCTGAAACTGGATGATCCCCAATATGTTGAAACCCCAATAAATGATCATGAGCAGAAATACCTGGATGATCAGATTGACCAGCACAACCACCCATCGATAGACTCCGGGGGAGAGAAGCTTGTCCATCAGATCGATACCCAGATGGACCTGGTAGCGAACTCCGGCCGCGGCACCCATAAAGGAGATCCAGACGAACAGGTAGCGTCCGGCCTCCTCGGACCAGGACAGCGGGTCGTTCAAAATGAAACGATACCAGACCTGGGCCGAAATGATGACCACCATCCCGGCCATCAAAAGGGCCAGAAACCAGTTGATGCAACGGTCCATTATATTGAAAAAATTATTAAAAAACACGTCGGTCACCCTTTGATCGGGGTTTGTGTCCAATGGCACTATCCGGGTGCTTCCGGCCCGGTCGCTACCGACCGGGCCGGAAAAAAAGATTCAGTTGGTTTTCCCGCGTTTTATTTGGCTGCCGCGATGGCTGCGTCGATCAGTTTTTGGCCCTCAACGGCATCACCGCCGCCGATGGCTTTGATGACCGACGGATTGCTGTAAACGGAGGCGACGGCCTTGGCAAACGGTGCTTTGTCCGGATGGGTGACGGTCATACCCTCTTTCTTACAGGCGGCTTCGAGCTCCTGGTCGGCCTTGAGCGAGAGTTCGCGTTCATAATCGCGGGCCTCGGCGGCCGCATCGGCAACAATTTTCTGCTGTTCGGGGGTCAGCGTCTTCCAGGTCATCTCGCTGATCAGCAGCACGGCCGGAGAGTAGAAATGCCCGGTCATGGCAAGGTATTTCTGGACTTCGAAAAACCGTGAGGAGTAGATCACGGCCAAAGGGTTTTCCTGGGCGTCCACGGTTTTCTGCTCCAGCGCGGTGTACAGTTCACCGAAGGCCATGGGCAGCGGGCTGGCCCCTAACGCCTTCATGGTCAGGATAAAGACGTCGTCCTCCATGACCCGGATTTTAATGCCTTTCATGTCCGCGGGGCTTTGTACGGCCACCTTGGAGTTGGTGATGTTGCGAAAGCCGTTTTCAAACCATCCCAGGGAGCGGATACCCACCTTGGTAAAACGGTCGGCGATCTGGGTGCCGATTTCACCGTCCAGGACACGGTAGCAGGATTCGCGGTCCTTGAAGAGAAAGGGCAGGTTGAACAATTTAACCTGGGGGACAAAATTGCCCATGGGGCCGGTGGAGGTCAATGTCATCTCCAGGGACCCGAGTTGCAGACCCTCCACCATGTCGCGTTCAGACCCGAGCTGGGATGCCGGAAACACCTGGACTTCGATTTCGCCACCGCTGTTTTCGGCAACGATTTTGCCGAAATGCTCGGCCGCCAGGTTATAAATGTGGGTCGGCTGGGTCGAGGTGCCGCATTTGAGGATGATTTTGGCGTAGCTCGCCGGGGACATCGCCAGAACGACAAACAGAGAAAACAGGACAATCATCGACAATTTGTTGCGCATAACTACCTCCTTGATGGATAAAATGTGTTTTATCGCCGCGGCCTTTCACTCCCTGGACCTTATTTTTCGAGGATCGGAAAGGTATTGGCACCTTGTGGCATGACCGTTATCTTCGGCTCGCTGCTGCCACACTTCTCATAGGCCATTTTCAGGGCCTCCTCCATGGTGGCCACACCCTGGACGCCGGCCTTGCGCGCCAGTTCGATATTCTCTTTGCGGGTGACCATGATGATGTGCCCCTGCTGGGCATACTCCAGCTGCCGCACGGCCACCCATCCCGAGATTAAAAAATTGGCCCGCACCGCCTGCTCCATTTCCAGAAAGGTGGGGTGATTGAACCAGTCAAAAAATTCGCTGGGCTCCCGGATGTCCGGGCACTCCGCCAAAAGAATGACCACGCCGCCCGGCTTCATGGCATAGACCGCATTGTCGATGGTCTTTTGAGATTGATAGAGATTGATATCCTTCGGATAGCCGCCGGCCGAAGCGATAACGATGTCGGCCTGCTCCTGAATCGACACGCCGAAGATATCGTCCACCAGGCGTGTGGCTGCCTGCCATGCCGAGATCCAGTTGCCGGTAAAAATACCGGTAATGTCACCGTCCAGATTGGGCACCACGTTAACGATAAAGTCGGGCTTGATAAATGCCGCCGCCTCCATCATGTCTTCATGGGCCGGGTTGCCGGTGGTCTTCATGTTGGCGGCCAGGGGGTTGGAGCCTTTTCCGACGGTCTTCTCCATGGCCCACATGTGGCTCTGCTGAATGGTCTTCAGGGAAGAAACCCCCGGCAGGATGCTCTTGCGGCCGCCCCCATACCCCACCATGTAATGGTAGATAACCCCGCCGGTGAGAATCACACGGTCGGCCTCGGCCACCACGCGATTCACGGACACCTCCGTCCCCCGGCTGGTCTTGCCGTAGTAGACCATGTTGTCGGTGTCCCACGCGTTGTTGTTGATCACCCGGACACGATGGCAGACCGTTTCACTGCACAGCTCCACAAACTCCTCGGCAGTGTTCTGGCGGTGCGCGCCGACGGCGATGATGACCGTGATCGCCTCATCCGCTATGCCGGCTTCATTCAGGTAGTCGATCAGGATCGGCAGGGTGAGGGCGTTGCGTTGCCAGCCCCGGGTGATGTCGCTGACCGTAATCGCCACCGTCTGGCCCGGCTTGACGATTTCACTCAGCGGCGGGCTGTCGATGGGATGGTCCAGGGCGTTTCGATAGGCCGCCGCCAAATTTTCCGGCGGCTTGCGGTTGCGTCCCACGAGCTGGTAGAGCAGCTGCGCTTCCGGGATGGAAAAGCGTGTCGTCCCCTTGCCGATCTTCAGGGTGAACTCTATTTTTTTCATTTTTTTATTCATTTTGAAGGGGTTTCAGTCCGTCTCATCCGCTGCAAGCTTGGCGGCTTCCCCGTCTACCATCCGGTAGACATGTTCTTCGCCCGGAAAGGTTCCGTTGCGCACGTCATCGATGTAGGCGGAGAAAACCTTGCGGTATTCGTCGGCGACATTCCCGTAACGCTTGACGAATTTGGGTGTAAACGCCTGGAACAGGCCCAGTATGTCCGAACAGATCATCACCTGGCCGTCGCAATCGCCGGCACCGATACCGTACACCGGTATGGGAAGCTCATTGCAGATGACCCGGGTGACCTCGGGCGGGACCCCTTCCACGAGCACGGCAAATGCACCGGACGCATAAACCGCCTTGGCATCTTCGATAATCGCCTTGGCACTGTCAGCGGTACGCCCCTGTGCCCGGAATCCACCCATGGCACCAGAGCTTTGGGGGGTGAGTCCCACGTGCCCCATCACCAGCATGCCGCCGTCACTGATGGCCCGGATGACCGGCGCTACCCGCGTGCCGCCTTCCAGCTTGACGCAGTCGACGCCGGCTTCCTTGTGAAACCGGACCGCATTGCGGCAGGCGTCTTCGACACCGACCTGGTAAGCGCCGAAAGGCATGTCCCCGATGACGAACGTGTTGGGTGCGGCGCGGCGAACCGCTTCGGTGTGGTAGATGCACTGGTCCATGGTGACGGGAACGGTTCCCGAATACCCGTAAACAGCCATTCCAAGGCTGTCTCCCACAAGGAGCATGTCCATGCCGGCTTCTTCCGCCAACTGGGCGGTGATGTAGTCGTAGGCGGTTACCCAGACAACCTTTCGGCCTTCCGTTTTCATATTCTGGAGATCGAAGCGGGTCAGTTTCTTTTTCAATGTAAAATTCCTCCGTTGGTAATTGACATTCTGATTTATCGGCGGACCTTGGCGTCGGGTGATAGGATACACCCGCCACCCGCAACGGATCCTCCGGCAAACCGGTTATGCGTATTCTGAACCTGCCTTGGGTCAGTGACCATCAACCGGCTCAATCATTCTTTCCGATTACCGGCAATGGTGACCGTGGCGCCCTTCTCTTCCAATGTTCGGCGAATCGCCGGGGCCAGCGGCCGGTCCGTGATGATTTCAAATTTATCATCGACGTCAAAGGCATCAAAAAATGCGACGTGTCCGAATTTCGAGGCATGGGCCAGTACGATGACCTGTTTGGCGGCCGCCGCCATGTAGCGCTTGGTATAGGCCACCTCCAACGACGTATCGCAGCACGACGACTGGTTGATGGCATGAATCCCCATCAAGGCCACATCCACGTGCAGGCCTTTCAGAAAGCTCGTTCCCGGCTCGCCAATCAGGGTGTAGGAGCCCGGGCGGAGAGACCCTCCGCTGACCAGCAGGTGAATCGACGGGCTTCCGGCAAGCAGTTCACCAATGCGGATATCGTTGGTTACCGCAGTGAGTTTCAGTCCTTTTTCGACAACCTGGTAGGCGGCTTCGTAAACGGTTGAGCTGGAATCAAAAATGACACTCTGGTTGTCCTGAAGCCTGTCGGCCGCCAGTTTGCCGATGGTCGCTTTTTCCTCTCGTGCGATTTTGGATGCAATATGATAGTCCGGTTCGAAAGTCGTACCCGGAGTTGTCTTCAGCGTGGCGCCGCCGTGACTCCGCTGAACAGCGCCTGTTTTGGCCAGCCAGTCCAGATCACGACGGATTGTCGGTAATGAAACGCCGATGGTATCGGACAGTTCGTGAACTGAAACGACGCCCTTTTGTCGTAACAGCTCAAGAATGACATTGCGACGTTGGGCGGGAATGATGTCTGCTTTTGGTTGCGCAACGGTCATGGATGGAGTCCGATTGAACAGCAGCTGGTTGCTGAAAACAATCATAAAAAGTCAATAAAAGTCAATAAAAAATATTAACGCGCAGATCCTCGGAAAAATTATAAATTGATCAACCGGGAGTTCACATAGGTATCCCCCGCAGCTGTTTATCCGCCGGTTACCGGCGCGAGCCTGTGCCGCAGAGGCATAAAAATCCGGGGATAAAAAAGAAACCGCGTCGTGCTGGCCTTTTGATCAGAGAAACGATATTATCCTTTCTCGCGCAATTGCGGCACAATGCCGTCCCTGTGAGTGATCATCAACCGTTTTCGATCCGGACCCGAAAGGAGACCCGCATGGGAAAATTTATCATTTATGCCCTGGTCATCATCATCGCGGCCCTCATTCTGGAATTTTTCCAGATTGTGGATATCCCGTTCCTGGAAATTCCCGATTACCTGTCCGGCAAGACAGAGATGCTCCAAAAGACAAACGACATGATGGAACAGACAAAATAGAGCAAAACCCTTCCGGCAAAAACGTGTTGCGAAAGGCCGCAAACCCATGCCAGACATGGAGGGAACCACGATGGATATAATGATAAATGGCCAAGAGGCCAGAGTGCTGGGCTGCCTCATGGAAAAAGCCATGGCAACGCCTGAATATTGCCCGTTGTCCCTCAACGCCCTGATCAATGCCTGCAACCAGAAGTCCAACCGGGATCCGGTGGTGGACTGGGACGAACAGACCGTAGCGGATGCGGTGGACGGCCTGGAAAAAAACGGCCTGGTTAACCGGAGTACGGTCGGCCGGGTACCCAAATACGAGGAGATCTTCACCCGGCAGCACAATATGGTGGCGTCCGAAGCCGCTGTGCTCTGCGTACTGTTGCTTCGCGGTCCCCAGACGCCGGGCGCCATCCGCAGCCGCACCGACCGCCTGCATGCCTTCGACAGCCTGGAAGCAGTGCAGGAAACGCTGGACCGGTTGTGCGAATGGAGCCTGGTTCGCCGTTTGGCGCGACTGCCCGGCCACAAGGAGTGCCGGTACATGCATCTGCTTTCCGGTGAACCCGATGACGGCACCGAAAACGCTGGAACAGCCGACCCGGTCATTCTGCCCGATGAAACCGATCGGCTGGCGCGACTGGAAGCAGAAATACAGTCTCTGAAAGATGAATTGGCGGATCTCAGAGCTGCTTTTAAATCATTTCGCAACCAGTTTGAATAAGGAGACACCATGAATGAAGCATTTGGCCGGACATTAAAAACCGTGATGCTTGGGTTCCTTCTCTGCGTTTCATTGGGTGCCGGCGGGTGCGAAGGAACGGACACCCGGGACAAGGTGGATGATACGGTGGAAGAAATGGCCGGGAAAAAGAACGTGGACCGGTACAAAAAAATGAAAGAGGATCTCGGTGAGATACAGACGCAGCAGACGGAAAAATATCAACAGCTGGACGAAGCGGCCGATGATAAATGAACAGGGTTCAATGGCCTGTTGACACCGACCGAAAAAAACCATTGCTCCATGCACCCGTGTCTGTGTTAAAGATTCGGCGACGATGGCCGAAAAAAGAAAAAAGGTTCACGGATTAAGCCGAAAGCGACCGGCAGGCACACTAAGGGTCTTTGCTTATGGGAGATGCGGGAAAAGTCCAGGGTGAAAAACTCAACGAATTGTTCAACACACTGGTTGCAAATAAAATAATCATTTCCATGAATGTGGTCGGAGCCGGTTTCGATCGGCTCACCTGCATCACCGGCATCATGAAGGATGCAGACGGCAGCCACTTGCTGGTCGACCCCCCGGAGGATTTCGAGGAGGCCGCCGCCGTCAAGGATTTATGGCATCTGCGGTTCAACTTCAACGGACCGGATCGTCTGGAGTACATCTTCAGCACGCGGGGCGGCAGATTTTGCGAGCAGGGTCTGAAAATACCCTTTCCCGAGCACGTGGAGCGGCTGCAGCGTCGACGGAATTTCCGGGTAAATACCTTGACCGGGACCCAGATGCATTTCAAATTGAAAAAAATCCAGGGGGTCATCGACCTGATCAATGTCAGCCTCGGCGGCGTTTACGGAGTCCTGACCAAACACAATTTCAAGTTCATGCGCGGACCGGTATTGAAAATGGACCAGCAGGTCTATGATGTCAGCCTGGTATTTCCAGGCGATTATGATCGGCCGGGCAATACCATTTACGTAAAAAAGGCCGAAGTCAAGCGGATCGAACACGATCAGGACCGCGGATTTTACCGCTACGCCTTCGAATTCGAGGACATAGAAAAGGAAGAGCAGAATAAGCTCACCCAGGTTATCTATGACCTTCAGCGCTGGTATCTCCAGCGCCGGAAGTAACTACTCCCCGTCCGATGTGGCAAGCAGTCATTCGCTGATAGGGGTAGACCCGCATCGCCCGTCAATTCCTGGAGTGCACATGAAATGGCTTCTGATTCTATTTGCGATCCTTATCGGCGGATGCAGTCATCCACCCGGCCCGCAGCACCTCCCCGAAAAGCCATTTCACAGTGACGGGTGCTCCTGTTTTCCCGACCTGGACTATGGCGACTGCTGCGTGGAACACGACCGGGTTTACTGGTGGGGGGGCACCCCCGATCAGCGCAGGGCCGCCGACGCTGCCCTGCAACAATGCATCGCGGCAAAAGGCCGACCTGTGCTTTCTCATGTGGTTTACTGGGGTGTTCGCATCGGCGGTCACGGGTGGCTGCCTACGCCCTGGCGCTGGGGCTTCGGCCGCAGTTGGCCCGAAGGGTACTATTCAAAACCATAACTCCGGAGCAATCGGCAAACCAAAGGAGCGTTCATTATGGCCGTTATTACCAAGTTTGTGGTGGTTCGAAATGGTGTGGAACTGGACAGGGAGTTCCTGGTCAGGAAAGAGGCCGAGGCCTACGACAAGATGCTCGATGCAGCCGAAACCCTGGCCGCTTACATCAAAGAGGCCGGACTGGAGATCGGACTGGACGGCAAGGCCATCGATGACATTTCGGTCTTTCTTGCCAAAAACGGACCCGAAGTCACCCGGATCCTCAAAGGCCTGAAACCCCATGTGTCGCCGGCACCTGCAACGGGTGAAGAGAAGAAGGACGAAGCCCCGGCAGGGACGGCAAAAAAGAAAACCCCCGCGGCCAAGGCGGCACCCAAAGGTAAATAAACCTTCCCATGGCCGCCATATCCAAAAAAGAAGCCGACGCATGGGACCGTGTACTCGATGCCGCCGCGGACCTGGCTGACCTGATCGAAACCAGCGAAATCGAGATCGATGAATACGATCTCGAGGAGTTGACGATCTTTCTGGCCATGCACGGGTATACCGTACGCAACATGCTCAAGCACCTGAATCGCACATGGCCGCCGGACTGACCAGCCATAAATAATAAAGGGGCCACATCCCCGACGCTGAGGATCTTCCATCATGAGTTTTGACGCGGAGAAAAAGGCAACGCTCGACAACATCTTCCACACCCAGGGGTACACCGATTACAAATGGGTCGATCCGAAGCAGATCGTGGTGGCCCAGTGGGTGCGCATGAAGTGCATGTTCGGCTGCGGGGAATACGGCCGCGGCGGCGCCTGCCCGCCCAACACCCCGTCCGTGGCCGAATGCGAACGGTTTTTCAATGAGTACACCCAGGCCGTGATCCTCCACTTCGAAGGCAGGATGGACAAACCCGAGGACCGTCACGCCTGGTCCGCCAAAATAAACGCCCGCCTGATCAAATTGGAGCGCGAAATCTTTCTGGCCGGCTGCGAACGGGCCTTTCTTCTGTTCATGGACTCGTGCTGCTTCTGCAAGGAATGCAGCGGCGACCGGCGCACCTGCAACACGCCGCGCATGGCCCGGCCGGCCCCGGAGGCCATGGCCGTGGACGTATATAGCACCGTGCGCCAGTTCGACTTTCCCATCGCCGTGCGTACCGCCTACGACCAGAAGATGGATCGCTATGCCTTTCTCATGGTGCATTGATACCAATGACGACACCGCTGAACAGCCAAAACCTGCAGTCCTTCATCGACACCCACCGCCTGGCAGCCGTCATCCTGCCCATGGATGCCCACACCGCCACGGTGGAAGATGCAGCCACGGCCCTGGGTGTGGACACCGACAGGGTCATTAAATCCCTGGTGTTCATGGCCGGGGACCAGCCGATCCTGGTGATCAACAACGGCCTGGCCCGGGTGGACCGCAAGAAACTGGCCGCATATCTGGGCATGAATCGCAAACAGGTAAAATTTGCCCGTGCCGAGCAGGCCCTGGAGGTTTCCGGATATGTGGTCGGCAGTATGCCGCCGTTCGGCCACCGGAATAATCTGCGCACCCTGGTGGACGCCGCCACCGCTGGAATCGAAACCGTATACGGAGGCGGGGGGAGCGTCGATGCCATGATGCGGCTGTCATCCTCGGAACTGCTCGAGGTGACCCATGCCGAAGTGGCCGATATTTCTGAATAGCGGTTCAACCCATAAGAGAGAACCGACTCCTACTTGATGGTTCCAAGGATCAGCGTCAGCTTCAGTCCTCCATGCAGCAGCGCCACGCGTCTGGCCGGAAAAGGCAGCCCTTGGGTAAGCGCCGGCCGGTGAGCGATCAGGGCGACCGTCCATCCTTTGAAACACGTTGTCAGGTGCCGGCAGATATTCTTGAACAGATCGTCCGCCTGTCTGGCAGAACCGATGCGGACACCATAGGGCGGATTGATCGCCACCAGCCCCGGCCCGCCGCCATACTGAGCGGCCTCACATTGAAAAAAATCCTTTTGCCCTACCACGACGGCATCTGACAACCCGTTGCCGGCAATCATGCCGGTCAGCCTTTCGCAGGCACCTGCGTCGATGTCCGACGCGAAGATCAGGGGCTGCGCCAAATCCTGCACTTTTGATTCGGCCTCCCGCTTTACAAACCTCCACTGGCTTTCACGAAAGGCCGGCCAGCCCATGAAGGCAAATGTCCGCTTCACGCCCGGTGCCATCTGTTTGGCCATCATGGCCGCTTCCAGGGAAAAGGTGCCGGATCCGCACAAGGGGTCCACCAGGGGCCGTCGGGGATCGTACCCGGCGGTCATGAGCAGGGCCGCCGCCAGGGTTTCACGAATGGGCGCCCGGGCCGGACCCGCCTTCAGCCCCCGCTTGTAAAGCGGATCCCCACTGCTGTCCAGGGAAAGGGTAAACCGATCTTCCACCGCACGCACGAACAGGGTCTGGGGAATCGACGAGGATGCGGAATCGGAAGAGCCGCTCGACCGTGCGGCGATGCCGCCTTGCAAGCCTTCTGCGATGGCTTTGGTGTGATAGAGCCTTGATCGCCGGCTGCTCACCCGGAAATCCGGCATGCGCCCGGATGGAAGAAACAGTTCCCAGGGAATTTCGGATGATTTTTTTTCCAGCTGGCGCGCGTTCGTAGCGGCAAATGAATCGATACGCAGGAGAATGCGCGTGGCCGTGCGAAGATGGAGGTTGGCCCGCAGGCAGTCCACCAGCCGACCGGTAAACGTCACGCCTCCGGCGTGCCCGGACATCGCTGGAGTATCAATGCCCAGGGCCATCAATTCCTGATGACAGAGATTCTCGAAACCCGGGGAGGTGATTGCATGGTAAGCGCGAACACGACCGGCAACGTGACGGCGGACACGCTTGTCAAAGGCGCTGTCACCGGCATGATCGTTTTTCGCATTTGCGGAGATCGAATCAGTCATCGCTTTGGACAGTCACTGGACGGGGAAAGGACTTGATTAACCGCTGCATCAATATTAAGTTGCCTGACGAGCGTCATCCTATCAGTTCGATTACAGATGTTCAATCACCGTTGTTCACCCTTGACGCCGCGGCACTGAAAGCTGCCGGCCTTTTCAAGGGTAAGCTTCAGAAAGCACCCGCTGCCATGTCCACTGTCATGATTCGAAAAGCAGCCTACAACGAAGAGGTGCTTCGGCCCATCGTTTTCGAGATGCTGGAATCCAACGAGGGGCCGACCATCGACACGGGAGACCGGGTGCTGATCAAACCCAATTTTCTCGCCCCGGCAGCACCCGAAAAGGCGCTGACCACCCACCCGCTGCTTCTCAAGGCGGCCGCCGAGTTCGCCTTGGCCAACGGGGCCCGGGTCCAGATATCGGACAGCCCGGCCATGGGTAGCTTTTCGAAGCTGTGGAAAAAAGGTGGGTACGAAGAAATTCTCAAAGGCCTCGACGTGACGGTCAAACCCTTTGAAGAAACCATTGCGGTGGACGTGGGTGAACCTTTCGGCAGCATCGACATAGCCAAAGATGCCATGGAAGCCGATGTGGTGATCAACCTGGCCAAGCTCAAGACCCATACCCAGATGATGCTGACCCTGGGGGTTAAAAATCTCTTCGGCAGCATCGTGGGCCTGAAAAAACCCGAATGGCACATGCGCACGGGCGTCGATCGGCAGATGTTCGGACGCCTGATCGTCAGCATTTTCCAGGCTGTCGGCCCGGCCTATACCATCCTGGACGGCATCCTGGCCATGGAAGGTCAGGGGCCGGGAAGAAGCGGGACCCCCAGGGAATTGGGACTGCTGATGGGAGGTAAAAATGCCCACGCCGTGGATCATGTGGCCTGCCTTCAGGTGGGACTGGATCCCGATACCCTTGAAACCCACCGCAATGCCAGGGAAATGGGGGTGTATGACGGCAGGGTTCATATCAACGGCGACCTGAAGATCCTGGATGACTTTCAATTTCCGGAACTGGGCTCGCTGACCATGGGGCCGGACTACATGGGCCGGTTCATGCGCAGGTTCGTTATTCAGCAGCCGGTCGCGGACAACAAGGCCTGCAAGCTGTGCGGCGAGTGCTGGAAGTATTGCCCGGCCAAGGCCATCTCCTACACGGACCGGGGAATTAGCTTTAACACCGACACGTGCATCCGCTGCTACTGCTGCCTGGAGGTGTGCCCCCACGCGGCCATCCGGGCCAAAAAGCCGATAGCCGGAAGGGTGGTTGCGTGGCTGACAAAAAATCGATAATAAAACCCATAAAATCTGGTCAGAACCAACGGGCTGCGATCGGACGCCCATGAATGAAAGGAAGGTAACTTATGGCGGGTGGTATTAATAAAGTCATTTTGGTGGGAAATCTGGGGCAGGATCCTGAAATCAGGTACACCGCTGACGGGAAACCGATAGCCAATTTTTCCATTGCAACGTCAGAATCCTGGAAAGATAAAAACAGCGGAGAGAAACGCGAAAAAACTGAATGGCACCGCGTGGTCGTGTTCGGCAAGCTGGCCGAAATCTGCGGGGAATATCTGTCCAAGGGTCGGCAGGTCTACATCGAAGGGAAACTACAGACCCGCAAATGGCAGGGGCAGGACGGGCAGGACCGCTATACCACGGAAATCGTGGTCGACCAGCGGGGCATCATGCAGATGCTCGGCACCCGCGAGGGCGGAGGTGGTGGTCCCCGGCCGGCAGCAGGCGGCGGTGGCGGTGGCGGCTATCCGCAGGATCAGGGGTACCCCCAGCAGTCCTACCAGAATGACAAGGAGGATGATATCCCGTTCTAAGCTTACTGTTGACCGCTGGCATAAAAGTTAAAGGGGCAGCCGCAGGCGTCGCAGGCAGCCCCTTTTTTTGGCCAACCCCAACCGAATCGGTTATCCCAGGATCGCCTTCAGGTCCTCGTCGGCCGTGCCGATGGGCTTGATGTCGAAATTCTTCACCAGGGTGTCCAGCACATTGGGCGTAATGAACGCCGGCAGGGTCGGACCGAGGCGAATGCCTTTGATGCCCAGGAAGAGCAAGGCCAGCAGCACGCACACTGCTTTTTGCTCATACCAGGAGATGATCAGCGACAGAGGCAGTTCGTTGACCCCCACATTGAACGCCTTGGATAATGCCGTGGCGATCTGCACGGCCGAATAGGCATCGTTGCATTGACCCGCGTCCAACAGCCGGGGGATGCCTCCGATGTCGCCCAGGTCCATATCGAAAAAGCGGTATTTGCCGCAGGCCAGGGTCAGAACGATGCAATCCTTGGGAACCTTTTCCACGAATTCGGTGTAGTAGTTGCGCCCCGGTTTGGCACCGTCGCAGCCGGCTACCAGAAAGAAGTGCCGGATTTGGCCCGCCTTGACCGCTTCGATGACCTCGTCGGCCACGCCGAGCACCGCATTGCGGGCAAAGCCCACCGTCACCTCTTTATCCACCCGGTCCTCGGTAAAACCTGGAAGCGCCAGGGCCCGGTCGATGACGGGCTTGAAGTTCAGGTCTAAGATATGGGGAATGTCCGGCCAGCCCACCATGCCGCTGGTGAAGAGGTTGGCCTTGTAGTCATTCTTGGGCCGCTGGATGCAGTTGGTGGTCATCAGGATAGCCCCGGGAAATTCGGCGAACTCCTTGGTCTGCTTTTGCCAGGCCGTGCCGAACTGGCCGTAAAAATGCGGGTACGCTTTGAGTTTGGGATAGCCGTGGGTGGCGAGCATCTCCCCGTGGGTGTATATGTTGATTCCCGTTCCTTCAGTCTGCTTGAGCAGTTCTTCCAGATCCTTCAGGTCGTGCCCGGAGACCAGGATGGCCTTGCCTTTCCTGTACCCCAGTGGAACCCGGGTGGGCACGGGGTGGCCGTAGGTTTTCGTATTGCCGGCGTCCAGCCGTTCCATGGCCTTGTAGGCCGCTTCGCCGCATCGCAGGGCCATGGCCACCCAGTCGTCCACGCTCATGTCGTCGCGTTGAATGGCGGCCAATCCTTCGTGGACAAATGCATAGACGCTTTCGTCCTCCTGCCCCAGGATCAATGCATGGTCCGCATAGGCACTGACCCCCTTGATGCCGAACAGCACGGTGTGCTTCAGCGACAGAATATCGGGGTTGTCGCCTGGATAGGATTTGAGTCCCACCTGCTCAGCCTGGACCACCAGGCCTTCCTGGGTGGCTTGGGGCTGGAAGGCGGCGGCCCCGGCCGGCCAGGCGCCATTGCCCCCGGCCGCGCGAACCTTGGCTTTCAATGCTTCCCGCCGGTTGACCGATTGGTTGATCAGGTCCACGAAACGATCCGGATCAAAGTCCACATTGGTCAGGGTCGAAAAGGCGGCCTTGACGGTGAAAACATTTACATCCCCATCGGATACACCCACTTTACGCCCCTCCACCGCCACCTGGGACAAGCCCATGAGCGAGTAAAGGAGCAGGTCCTGCAGCGCGGCCACCTCTGGCTGCTTGCCGCAAACCCCCTGGATGGTGCAACCGGTTCCTTTGGCTGTCTGTTCACACTGGTAACAAAACATGGCTTCCCTCCTTGATGGTTTTGGAAAACAATAGCCCGGCCCTATGTTTTCGAAGGGCGGGTCGGCCTCAAGCTTTTCCTCACGTTAAAAGGGTAGGTCTCTTCGAATCATCGCCGCTGCATTCCGATCATGCCTCGGAATGCAGCGTGCATGAGAAATGTGGGTCGGTATTGAAAGAAAAAAGCTGTTGTACCGGCAGCTTTTTTATAGCAGAGCAGGGCTGACGGTAGCTTATAAGTAAACAGGTTTCCAGCGAATCGTATTACTCTTAAATATAACTCCTTTTTCTTACTTGGAAAGCCTCTTTTTCAACTTCGGAAACAATTAGAACACACATCATAACCGGAGGGTGAATCGATATTGCATGGAGGGATTATAAATAGAGTAGAATCCAGAAATGTTTTGAGGAAAGCCAATCAAGGCAATTGGGCGGGGCGTGCACCACAACATCTGAACCATCCGGCCAGACGATAAAATTTGCATCAAAACGGTATCAACAGGTATCGAACCCTATTGTCGGTAAAATGAACCGGCCGCTGCCCGCCTGCTCATTCTGTCGAACAGGCAAGTGTTGCCGGCTTGACCGCAGGGAAGGTGATCTTTCCACTGTACACCGTAACCATACCGCGCACCGTCACCGCGGCCAGCACCAGGGTTCCACCTAAAAACGCCCACATGCCGGGCGCTTCACCGGTGGCCATAAAAACCCACATGGGATTGATCAGCGGCTCGATGGACGGTATCAGGACCGCCTCGAGCGCCCGGACCCGCTTGATGGCATAGGCAAAGACCGCGTAGCCGGCCCCCAGTGAAATGACGCCCAGGCCCACGATCCCCAGCCAGTCCATTGACGTGGGTGTCTGTCTGAACATGAACGGCAGACACAGGCCCGCGGCCATGAAATTTCCCAGGGCCAGGGGCCAGGCGGTGGAACCGCTGCGGGATTTTCGCAGAAAAATCATGGCCCCGGCCCAGAAGGCCGATCCAACCATGCCCACCAGAATGCCCATAGTGCCTCGCACGGAAAGCGTATCGACAAAAAAGAGACCGATGCCGCCGACGACCACCGACAACAGATACCAGTCCTGTCGCCGGGTGGGTTCGCCGAGCATTTTAGGTGCCAGTATGGCCACATAGGCCGATGCCGCATACTGCAGAACAATGGCGTTGGCAGCCGTGGTGAGCTTGGTGGCGACCACGAAGCAGATACAGAACAGCCCCATGCAGGCGGCTGCCATCACCGGGTTGATACTCCAGGAAATCCGTACCTCTTTTCTGCAAAGGAGCAGGATGACGCCGCCGGCAATTAGGCTGCGCCAGCCGGCAATGGCCATGGGATGAAGCGCGACCAGCTTGATAAGCACCCCGCTGGTACTCCAGAAGATGGCGGCCGTAAAGAGCATCAGCACGGCCAGTCGTTTTTCATTCATGGTAACCCAACTTTACTGTTCGCCAAAAATCTTAATGGGCACTAGTTGAAGACGGTCTGGCTGAAACGCCCTTTAAAGGGCATTGGCATCAGGCTTTCGGCGTAGCCGATTCGTGCCGGCGTCAGGGCTCGCACCAGCACCAGCCCCGGCTGCGTCACGAGAAAGGCATCGCCCTCTTCGAGCACATAGTCGTGGATATCGCATTCCTGAGTGACCCACACGCTTCCCTGGAGACAAAACAGGGTTTGCTGCCGGCGTTTTCCCTTTAGGCCCCAACCCTGACCGGCGGCCAGATCGACCAGCGTATCCGGCGTGCCCAGGTTTGAAAGAAAAAATCGCTTTTGGGCACTCATGATGCTTCCGGAATCCAGAAATTGATGATTCATTGCTGCCTCCTCACCCCGCCCTTCACCGTGGCAGGATCGATAGAGCGAAAAAAAATCAGCCGTAGAATTAATTCATTCCGTCGACCCGTACCACACGGGTCCAAGGCATCTACGCTGAAGGCAACCTGCGTTACCCTGGCATGATGAATACAATTTCCAGAAAAACAATAACAGCCACAATATTAATATTTTGTTATGAGTACAGTTATGATAATTTTTCATCTGTACTGGTTGCGAAGTAACCCAATTGTACTGATTGAAGCCTTGAAACCTTTAAGTTTTGGAGGTTGCCCATGGGTAAAACACCAAAATATCAACAGGTCGCCGACCAGTTGACGCGTCTGATCGAAGAAGGTGCCTTCGGACCGGGAGCGGCGGCGCCGTCGGTGCGCAAGTTGAGCCAGCAGTGGAAGGTCAGCATCACCACGATACTGAAAGCCTACTATCAGTTGGAGGCGCGGGGCCTGTTGGTTCCCCGGCCGAGATCGGGGTTTTATGTCAGCAGCCAGCTTCCCAGCGCGCCCCCGGAGCCGGCGCTTTCCGATCCTGAGCCTGATCCGAGCGCCGTCGGTATGCGCGAACTGATCACCATGATCGTCTTGCGCGATACCCTCAACCCGAAACTGACCCAACTGGGCGCCGCCCACCCGGCCCAGGAACTCACCGCCACCCGGCAGCTCAACCGGATTATGGCGTCTGCGGCCCGCCGCATGGGCGATCGCGCCGGTTTGTATATGGCGCCGCCCGGCAACAAGCCCCTTCGCCAGCAGATCGTCCGGCATGCGGTGGTCGCCGGCTGCACCCTGGATGCTGACGAAATCATCATCACGTCGGGCTGCGGTGAAGCCGTTTCCAGCTGCCTGCAGGCCGTCTGCCGGCCCGGCGATACCGTTGCCGTGGAATCGCCGATCTGTTTCGACGTGTTTCAGTACATGGAGAATCTCCGCCTCAAAGCCCTGGAAATCCCCACGCACCCCAGGGACGGTATCAGCCTGGAGGCCTTGGGTTTTGCCCTGGAAAACAATTCGGTGCAGGCCTGCCTGGTCATATCCAACTTCAACAATCCTCTGGGCAGCTGCATTCCGGATGAGCGCAAAAAAGCGCTGGTCAAACTGCTGGCATCACACGACATCCCCTTGATTGAAAACGATATCTTCGGGGACATTCATTTTTCCGCAAAACGGCCCCTGTCCGCCAAGGCATTCGATACCAGAGGCCTGGTCCTGTGGTGCGCCTCGTTTTCCAAGACGCTTTCACCGGGACTCAGGGTCGGCTGGGCCGCACCCGGTCGATACCGATCCACGGTGGCGTGGTTGAAATACAGCACCAGTCTGGCCGCGGCCACGCTGCCTCAGGTGGCGGTGGCCGAATTCATGGCCGAAGGGGGCTACCGCCAGCACCTGCGCCGGATTCGCCGGGTATACCAGAACAGGGTGGCGGAGCTGAGACGGGCAGTGATCCGCTTTTTTCCATCGAATATCCGCGTGACCGATCCTGCCGGCGGCTACCTGCTGTGGATTGAGTTGCCTGAGGAGATCGACACCCTCGTGCTTTATCAAACCGCGCTCAAGGAAGGCATCGCCATCACCCCCGGCCATCTTTTTTCAACCGGCAACCGCTACCGCAATTTCATTCGCCTGAACGCCGCCAACTGGTCCGATGAAGCCATACCGGCCATCCGGCGGTTAGGGCGGGTCATCGACAGGATGTCACAGATCAGGTGAAGTCTTAATTCCTCTTTAATATTATTTAGTTAAATGAATCATGAGAACAGACAAGACAATTTGAAATTCGGCTTGACGTGAGCGGCTTCCAGCCGTCCCAAGCCGGAACCGCTAGTATGACTACACTCAACGTTGCCGCGGTAGACAGATTATATTCCTTGCAACCGAACCAATTCTGTGGGACATTGTTCATAACCAGCCATCGAACCATTCGACCTCAGCGCCTGATCGATACCGACACGTGTAATTGCACCCAGCAACTCTTTTCATCGTCATTTTTCTTCTTCTGATATTTCTGGACCGATAACGCAACACGACTTTCCGTTAACGCCCAACACCTCCCGGCGCCAGTTTTGCCGTCAAGTCTGAAATCGATGGCCGGCACGGATAAACTATTTTAACCCAAGGAGGTCGCCATGGAAAAACCTGTCATCACCTATGAGAGCCTTATCCGGATCACTCGATCCATCTCTATGATCCGGGATCCGGAGGAAATTGTCCTGATTTCGGTGGAGGGCGTCACCAATGCGTTGAACGTCAAAGGCTGCACCCTGTTTTTGTTCGACAAGAAAAGCAATGTGCTTTCGCTTGCCGGCAGTTATGGGCTCAGCCGGGAGTACCTGGACAAGGGACCGGTCAGCGCCCTTCGATCGATCTCATCGGCACTTGAAGACGGTCAGCCGGTGGCCATTTACGATGTCAGTGACGACCCGCGGCTTCAATACCCCGAAGCTGCCCGAAAAGAGGGGATCGCATCGATTCTCTCGGTGCCGATGATTATCGGTGAACGCATCATCGGATGCCTGCGGGTCTACACGGCCGAGCCGTGGGAATTCGGACACAATGACGTGAATTTCGTTCAGGCTGTCGCCCAGGTGGTCGGCATGGCACTGGAATTGTGCCGGATCAACAAAGGGTATAAGGAAAGCATCGACATTCTGAAATCCATGCGCGATCCCCGGACGATGAAATCCAAAAAACGGACCCCGTACGAAGGCGTACCCAAAAGCTTTTCTAAAGAGGAGGTGGCCCACGCCAGCGCCTGATGGCTGATCCTTATCTTTTCAAAGTTCTGTCGGGTTGAAAACATGCCAGGGTCTGATTGCGGCTGTGCCTGACGGCAAGGAGGACGCGACGACGGCAGGGGTTGAACGCGCAGTGGAATCAATCTGCTTCAACCCCATGGATAAACTCGTCGATGATTCGGCTGTAGATCCCGTTTTCTTTCATTTTGACCAAACCCTGATTGAACCGATCCAGGACAAGGGTCTGTTTTGTACGCTTGGCGAAAACCAGATGGACGCTGTTGACCGCAGCGGGAGGATCGAGCATTTCCACATCATCCCCCCACCCCCTCTGGTAAATAATCTGCGAGAGGGAGCGTTCATCGGCAATAATGCAATCCAGTCGGCCGAGAATAAGCTTTTTCAGGTTGGCCTGGTTGTCCGTGGCTTCTTCGGCTTCAAACAGACCGGCCCGGCGGGCGCTGTCGAAGACCTCGCCATAACTCCACCCCCGGTTGATGCCTACCCGTTTGCCTCCCAGGTCAATCACCCCGCTGAATGGAAAGTTATGGCCGGCTTTCACGCACACCCGCAATGTTTCAATGTAAATCGGGTCTGAATAGTCGAACAGCGCCATGCGTGTAAGGTTCTGATAGATCCCGCCGATGGCAACCTTGCCTTCACGGCCCAGGCTCAGGGCCCGCTTCCAGGGATATCCGGTTATTTTGACAGGAATACCGGACAGGGAAAAGGCCGTTCTGAGAATTTCCGGATAGAGGCCTTTTGCCGGGGTTGTACCGAACATGTATGGCGGATAGGCCGCATCAACGGCTACACGGACAGCCTCTTCCTTGGCCAATACCAGGGTTGGTAAAAAGATTAACAGCAGGGCCAGGAATATGATCGAATGCAAGGGTTTGTTCATGGGGTTCGATGATCTGTGAAACCAGGAATGCATGGGCGAAAGTATGAACGATTTAGAAACGCCGAGCAAGATCTTTTCAACGCACGATTCTGCAGGCGATCGATCTGGCAAGGATTCATTTTCAAGCAAGCCTATATATAGTGTTAGGGGTTGATCCAACACGCAACCACCTGTATAAGAAAGCAAGGGCTACTCGGCAAAACCGATTCAACGATCTCAAAGAGGAAGAAAATGCACCCCCACCAGAAAGGTGGGTCACCTGGCAGCAGGCCGGAGAAACGCGCAACAATTGATGGATCGACGTACCTTTCTGGTTAAGAGCGCCGGACTTCTCCTGGGAAGTCTTTTCGTTTCCCGCATCCCGGTTTCAGCAGAATCCTTTTTTCCGCCGGCCGCCGGCCCTCCCCGTATCGCCCTGATCATCGACGACATCGGGTTCAACCTCAGACGAGCCGAACAATTTCTCAAAGCAGATATTCCCATTACCTTTTCTGTTCTGCCTCGACTCTGCTGGTCCGTAGAGTCGGCCCTGGCCCTGCACGCCCCCGGCCACGAAATTATGCTCCACCAGCCCATGGAACCGTTCAGCACCGAAGTGGATCCGGGACCCGGCGCCATTTTCGTGGAGGACCGACCGGAGTGCATTCACCATGTGGTGGCCGAAAACATCGCCACCCTGCCCAACGTGGTCGGGGTCAATAACCACATGGGATCCAAATACACCCAGCAGCCTAAAAAAATGGGGCAGGCCCTGGACGTGGTCCGAAACCGCGGCCTGTTTTTTGTAGACAGTCTGACCACCGGACATTCAACAGCTTACGCCTGCGCCCGGCAAATGGGCATGTCAACGATAAGGCGGGATCTGTTCCTGGACAATCAGCGGGAGGTGCCGTCGGTCATCCGGCAGATGAAACGGCTTCGGGCCCGTGCCCTGAAGCACGGCAGCGCCATCGGTATCGGTCATCCGCGACCGGATACCGTCGAAGGCATCATGCGTTTTCTGGAGACACCCGAAAGCAGGGATGTCGCGTTCGTCTACATTTCACAAATACTATAACCGGTCCACCAGCGGAAGGCGTTTAATCTTCCGGTGCCACGAACCACGCCTTCTTGCGATACACCAGATCCTGGCTGCGAGCGATGGGGGTGCCGGTTTTTTCATCCACCACCGTGATTTCGTATAACCCGGTTCTTCCTCCCAGATGGCACTCCTTGGCTTCGGCCACGAGGCGGTCACCCACCCTGGACGGGTTGAGGAAGCAGATATTTACATTCAAGGCAACGGCCACCTGCCCCCGGGAATTGCTGGCGGCGGCGAAAGCCAGGTCACCCAGGGCAAACACCAGGCCGCCATGGGTGATCCCGTGAAAATTGGTCATCTGCGCGGTGACGGTCAACGAGACCCGGCTGTGCCCCGGTGCCACGATCGTTACCTCGGCACCCAGGAACCGGGCAAAGGCATCGTTCTGGATGTGGGCATCGATGGCTTCCTGGCGTGTTTTATCTGGCATGGATCGCCCTCCTCGGGCGTATCGGAAATCACCGTCTACTGCATCCGGCAATCCGGAAAAAAGGGTTCGAAAACGCTGCCGCTCAGCAGCCGGTTCCGGTAAACCGAACCAACGCGGCTCCCGGACAACTCCGCGCCGTCGTCAAGCTAAACCACCTGCTGGGAAAATCCTTACAGGTATCTGATCGGCGGCATCTCTTCGCGTCGCCTCACGGCTTCCATGAGACCCACCGTTCCGGTCATCATGTTATCTCCCCAGGGGGCGCCGAAGGTGATGGGAAGTTTTGATTCCAGGGCCAGTCGACGCCGGGGGCCGGTGGCCAGGATCAGTTCGACGCCGTCGTAGCCCAATGATTTGCGGATATAGGCCCCGTGGCCGCCTTGATCTAAAATCTGCCGGTGAGATAGCTTTCCGTCTGCCAGGTCCTTGAGCAGCTGGTCCAGCCGCGCAGCGGTGATGTCTGTGGTGTGATACTCAAAAAAGCCGCACAGCATGCCATCTTCCATGGCCGCACCCACCGTGTGGGATGTGGCGATATCCAGCACGAGGATTCTTTTTTGATTCACTGCCAGCACGTCCATGGATGCGCCGAGAATGGCTGCCATTCCCGAATCCATCACATAGACCCGATGGGTGGGAAGGGCCTTTGCCGCTTTGGCGATAGCCGACAGCCGGTTCATCTCTGCCGGGACCTGATCGGAACGGTAAAGCAGGGTCTGGGGGACCGGGTGTTGCGCCAGTGCCGCCGCAAACCGTTGATGCCTGAAATCCAGGTGAGAGACTCCGGGCGGCGGCGCCCCATGATCCTGGGCGCAGATGGCCACGGCATCGAATTCAAAGGGGACGCCGATGCCCCGGACGAGGCGCTGCAGGCGGTCGAGCTGAAGGTCTCCGGTACGGAGGTGATGAAATCGGGAATCATCCTTCAAGCCCTCCGCTTCTGCCTCGTCTATCAAGCGGATGCCATGGGCAGCCACCCGTTGCATGTCGTGATGGATGGTGGCGGCGGATGATTTTGACATCAGCACGTCAGCCGTCTTGGCGCGGTCGATCAGCGCCTGGGAGACCGGACCGCCGCCCATCTCACATCCGGTGACCATCAGATTGCCGCCGGTCTGCCGGATTTCATCGGCCAGCACCCGCACCGGCGATCGGACTACCGCTTTGTAATGAAGATCGTGGTCGGTGTCATAGCAGAGCATGTCCAGGGTACCGGCACCGATGTCCAGCAGCAGGTAGCGTCCCATGGCGCTATTCCTTTCGAGAGAGTTTGAATTGACTGATCTTATCCTGGAGAAATTGTCTGAATCCGCTTCTCTCTTTATCGAAGGCCTGCTCCAGGGGACTGCGGTTGCGGTTTTCGATGAGGGTTTTAATAATCCCCAGAAGCTGGGGATCGGCCTGAACGATCTGGGCGGCAATGGTTTTCGCGCGATCCAGCAGATGTTCTCTGGGCAGGACTTCGTTGACCAGCCCCCAGGCAAGCGCCGTATGGGCGAATATGGGCTGGCAGGTAAAAGAGATCTGCTTGGCCCGGCGCTGACCCACGGTCTGCTGGAGCAACTGGGTCATTCCCCAGCCCGGATGGATTCCCACGCGGGCATGGGTATCGGAGAACTGCGCATTTTCTGCGGCGATGATAAAATCGCAATTCAGGGCCAGCTCGAAACCACCGGTGATGGCGTGGCCGTTCACCGCTCCGATGATGGGTTTATTGCACGCACGCATCAGATCCGGCAGGTCGCTGCCGTCTCCCCGGGGATCGAAAAGATTCTCCTTGCCGATGGCACCCAGGTCCAGGCCGGCACAGAAAGAGGGCCCGTTGCCGGTGATGATGGCCACTCTGACATCCCTGCGGGTGGTCACCGCCTCCAGTGCATTGTAAAGGTGGATGAGGAGCTGCTGGTTGATGGCGTTTCTCCGCTCGGGGCGGTTGAGTGTGATCACCGCGATCTGATTCTCCACGTCAACAAGCACGGGTGGGGCCATCGTTCTTCTCCTTGCAGGATTGTTAGGGGTGCTCAATCGGATCAGGCAGGTGTGACAGCGGGGAGTATGACAAAAGCGGCAACCGGCGTCAAGGACCCACGGCAGGTCCGGTCAGGACGGCGCGCACCCATCCTGCGCCTTGCCCTTGCAGGCGATCCCTGCGACTCGATTCCGACGTGGGGAATATCCCCGGCAGGACAGTCGAGAGGATGGCTAAAGCATCTGCCGGGGGTCGTCGACGATCAATCCGTCCACACCCATGGCCAGCATCCCGCGGGTGTCGATCTCACCATCCACCGCATAGGGAAACACGCGTGCGCCCATATCGTGCAGGGTGTTTACCTGCTGTTGGGTCAACACCCTGAAGTCCGGGTGCCACGAGAAACCCGTGACCCGTTGATACCAGTGGAGCAAATTCTCATCCGCGGGAACCTCGGAAAGCAGGCCCAAAGCGATGTCCGGATCGATTTTTCTCAGATTTTCCAGCACCTGCCATTCAAAGCTGGACACCAGAACGTCATCCAGCATGTTTTTCTCATGCACCAGGTGCAGCACCTGCCGTTCCACCGCATCTGCCGGCCCTTCCGCTTCGAAGGCCTCGGGCTTGATTTCAATGTTCACCAGCAGGTGTCCTTTTACCGCATCCAGCACCTGGGCCAAGGTGGGCAGCCGTTCCGCGTTGAACCGCGGGTCGAACCAGCTGCCGGCGTCCAATTGACCGAGCTGCGCTAAGGTCAGCGCCTTGACCGGGCCGGTTCCATTGGTGGTCCGGTCCACGGTTTCGTCGTGGATCACCACCAGGTGGCGATCCTTGGACAGAGCAACGTCCAGCTCGATCATATGGGCGCCGGCATCGATGGCACCTTTGAACGCGGCAAGGGTATTCTCCGGATAGCGGGCGCTGAACCCACGGTGGGCGATAAACAATCGTTTTTGCAGTTTTTTTTTCATCATATAGGTAAACGAACAACTATCTCGAGCTTAAATTTTGTTCCCATTTTTCCCAAAAGGTCGGTCACTTCCTAATCAAATTCCAAGAAAACCGCAAGATTAATAAGCAGTTCGCAGGAATCACCAAACAGCGGAAACCCTCATTCGTTTCTTCTATGGCTTATCGTGATTTCCCCCAAATTAAAGATCATTCGATCGGAAAACACCCTGGTTGGAAATCATTCTGTGTCGTCTGAAGAGGACGATATACGAGGAAAGCGTTTATCGTCCTCTTCCGGAGACGGTGTTCTCTAAATAAATTATCTTTAGTTTTTTATATAGTGGTCGAAATACCCCGACAGTCAAGTGCACGCCATCACATTTGTGTTTGGATTTGTGCCTTCTTTTTTCCTATCGAAGCGATCCCTTTGTTTGACAGGGTGATCCTTCCCGTCTATATCACCAGGAACGTTCCAAAAAGCAGGATACAAGCATAGATAATCTTGAAAAGAAGGACTTCAATGAAACTGATCGACACGTTTCAACAGGTCGATAAGACCGGTATCCGCTATGTGCTCACCGACATTGACGACACCCTCACCGTAAATGGCCGGCTGCCGGCCGTGGTATTCGCCGCCATGGAAGACCTTCAACGGTCGGGCATCCGGGTGATCCCCATCACGGGCCGCCCGGCCGGCTGGTGCGACCACATCGCCCGGATGTGGCCGGTCGACGGGCTGGTGGGGGAAAACGGCGCCTTCTATTTTCGATACGATGACCGTCAAAAAAAGATGTGCCGGCGCTATTGGAAGTCAAAAGAAGAACGAATCATTGATCACACCAGACTTGATCGCATCCGGGAGAAGGTGCTTGCCGGCGTTCCCGGTTGCGCCGTAGCCGCCGATCAGGCCTATCGGGAGGCGGATCTGGCCATCGATTTCTGCGAAGACGTGCCGGCCCTGCCCCTGTCATCGGCACAGGCCATCCAGGCGATTTTCGAGGCGGCCGGCGCCACCGCCAAGATCAGCTCCATCCACGTGAACGGGTGGTTCGGCGACTACGATAAGCTGTCCATGTCCCGATTGATGTTCAGGGAAGTGTTTAAGGAGCAAATGGATGCGATGCGGGACCAGGTCATCTTCTGCGGCGATTCGCCCAACGATTCGCCCATGTTCGGCTTTTTTCCCCATTCGGTAGGGGTGGCCAATGTCCGGGCCTTCGAGGCCCAGCTGGTGGCATCGCCGACCTGGGTGACCCGCGCCGAAGGCGGGTTCGGCTTTGCCGAAATGGTGAACGTGATTCTGGATCGATAAGGAGGGTTGCTCATGCTTAATCGCCGTGCATTTATCAAAGGAGCCCTGTCGGCCGGCTTTGTTTTGGGAAGCGCAGCCACCTTAAATGGCTGCTCGGGATTGACGCGGAAAGATTTCCCTGCTTTTCAAGAGATAAACAGTCAAAAAGCAACTCTGGATAAAACCGCAAGGACCATCCTCTATCACGCCGGCCTGGCTCCCAGCGGGCACAACAGCCAACCCTGGCATGTTCGAATCGAAAGTTCTGATAGTTGGATGATTGAAGCCGATGCCAAACGTCGACTACCATGTGTGGACTCGCAGAACCGTGAGCTGATGCTATCGCTGGGGGCCTTTGTCGAAAATCTGTCGCTGGCCGCCGGAGCAAACGGGGTGGGCACGGATATTCAGGTGATTGCTCGTGATCCCCACGACCGGAATGTGATCCGTGTTGTCCTCCATAAGGACAGGCCGAGCGACTATCCGTTGCAGCGAATCAAAAAGCGCCGGACCGTCAAGCATGGACATTTACCCAAAGAAATTTCCGCTGCGGATATTAAAGGTCTGTCCGAACGGATCGGAAATCATTTGTTTTACTTCCCACGGGGGTCCAATCACGCCGCATGCATGCGGGAGGCGGCCGTGGAAAATTACCGAGTTCAAGCCAGGCGGGATGACGCCCAGCAAGAGCTGGTGCGCTGGTTGCGCTTTAATACCCGGGATGCAAAGCAGCATCGTGATGGGTTGACCACCCACGGTATGGAGATATTGGGTTTCAAGGGCTGGATGGTACGTCAATTTATCCAACCCGAAGATTTTATGAAGGAAACTTACCGTCAGCAAGGGATCGATCTAATTGCCCAACTGGCGCAGGAGGGAGGAGGTTGGCTGGTGATCACCAGTCCGGGGCAGACGGTGGCAAATCTGATCGACACCGGCCGACGTTTTGAACGCATGGCGCTGCTGGCCCGTGAGCACAGGATCGGCATCCATCCCATGACCCAGATGCTTGAGGAAAAAAGCGGCCTCGCACAGATCGCGGGTTTTCATGGCAGCGGCTTTTTTCCTCAATTTGTCTTGCGCGTGGGTTATCTCGAAAAGTATCCGGAGCCGGTCAGCCTGCGCAGACCGGTGGATTGGTTTGTGACCACATAAGATGATTGATGGATTTCGGATGGGGGAATTCAGGGATGTAAAACTGATGTAAAGGATAGAATGCCTTCAATTCCTAAATTGCTGCCGTCCTTTTACTTTTCCCGCTCCACCAGCCCCTTCACAAACCAGCGCTGCATCATCAGCACCACCAGAATCGGCGGCATCATGACCAGTAGGGTGCCGGCCATGGCAACGTTCCAATAGGGCACGTCGTCCGCCTGGGGGATCAGGTGTTTTAGGCCGATGACCGCGGTGGTCATGTCCGGATTGGTGGTGATGAGCAGCGGCCACAGGTACTGGTTCCAGCCGTAGACGAACTCGATGACCACCAGGGCGGCGATGTTCGTTACGGAAAGGGGCAGCAGGATTTTACGGAAAAACATCATGGCCGAAGCGCCGTCCAGCTTGGCGGCTTCGCACAACTCTTCAGGAACGGTCAGAAAAAACTGCCGGAACAGAAAGGTACAGGTTGCCGAGGCCACCAGGGGAAGAATCAGGCCCGCATAACTGTCCAGCAGGCTCAACTCCAGGGTAATTTCAAAATCACTGCCCACCCACCACTGAATCAGGCTGTTAAGGTGCATGGTGTCGATGAACCACTGCAGAGGGCCGAAAATGTTGGCCGCAATCTCGTAAGTAGGCAGGATTCGCACCTCCACCGGCAACATCAGGGTGCAGAAGACGGCGGCAAAAGCCACCTTGCGAAACCGGTAGTCGAAATAAACGATGGAAAATGCGCCCAGCATCGAAACGATGATCTTACCAATGGTTATGCCCGAGGCCATGATGAAGGAGTTCATCAGCTGCTGTCCCAGATGGCCTTTCTCCCAGGCCGTGCTGAGGTTCACCGAGAACTGGTCGCCGAAGGCAAGCGGCATGGGTACCTTGGAGACCTCTTCTAGGGGCAGCGTTGCCGCCACCAGTGTGTAGAAAATGGGAAAGCCCACGATGCAGATGCCGAGCATCAGAAAACCGTAGGTGAGGGCGTCTAGTATTGGGGTTCGTTCGACCATGGTCAGATCACAAGGAATAATGGACTTTGCGCTCCACGAAGCGGAACTGGAGTACGGTGATAGTTACAATCAGGATCATGAGCACCACGGACTGGGCCGCGGAAGATCCCAGGTTCAAGCCGATAAATCCGTCCTGGTAGACTTTGTATACCAGGGTGTTGGTTGCGCCGCCGGGCCCGCCCTGGGTGACCGTGTGGATCACCCCGAAAGTTTCGAAAAATGCGTAAATGATGTTCATGACCATCAGGAAAAACAGCGTGGGAGAAAGCAGCGGAAAGGTGATCGTCCAAAACCGTCGAAAAGGCCCGGCCCCATCCATCGCGGCCGCTTCGATGAGTGAATGGGGCACGGCTTGCAGCCCGGCCATGAAAAAAACGAAATTGTAGCTCACCTCTTTCCAGGCGCTGGCCATCACCACCATGATGAGAGCGTCGGTACCGCTGAGCAACGGATTCCAGTCGATGCCCAGCCGGTCCTTGAGAAAAAAGGCCAGCACGCCAAAAGACGGATGCAGCAGGAAAAGCCAGAGGATGCCCGAAATGGCGGGTGCCACGGCATAGGGCCAGATGAGCATGGTGCGGATCAGGGCCTTGCCCCGCAGGGCCCGGTTGGCCAACGAGGCGAGAAAGAGACCGAAGGTGATGCTGGTGACGGCGGTGGCCAGGCTGAAGCCGAGGGTAATTCCGATGGATTTAAGATACAGCGGGTCGGTGAAGATGTTGATGAAATTGTAAAACCAGACGAAGCTGCTGCGCTGGCCGAAGGGGTCGCTGAGCATGACCGACTGAAGCAGGCCCTGCACGGCCGGCCAGTAAAAGAAGGTCAGGGTCACCAGAATCTGCGGCAGGATCAGCAGATAGGCCAGTGTTTGCGAAGTGAAATGGGATCGTTTAATCATGAAAATTCAGTTTAAGAATCACCGGCGGTGCAGCGGATACGGTGGGACCCGAATCCGCTGCACCGCCGAAAATCATCGATGGTGGTCGTCCACAAATGGTAGATGTTGGTTCAGGCCAAGACCGCAGCGATATTGAAACCGCAGGCGCAACAGTGCTGCGTCGCGGATTTCAATATCGCTGGAACGAAAACCCGGGCCGACAGCGGCCGTTTGTGGATAGGCACTACTTATATGTTTTCTCAAATTCACGCAGCTTTTCGTTGCTGCGGGACACGGCGTCATCCATGGCCTGTTGCGGGGTCTTGGAGCCGTTCCAGATCAGCTCCATCTCTTCGTTGATGATATTGCGGATCTGCACAAAATAACCCAATCGAAGTCCCCGGGAGTTCTTGGTGGGATTCCGGCGGGTCATCTGGTTGATACCCACTTCCTGGTAGGGATTTTCCTTGAAGTACCCCTTTTCCTTCAGCGCTTCATAGGCCTTGATGGTGATGGGCAGGTAGCCGGTTTCCATGTGCCACAGTTCCTGCATGTCGGTCTGGGCCAGAAAGTTCATGAATGCCGCCACGCCTTTATAATCTTTCTTGGGATGGCCCTTCATCACCCACAGGGAAGCTCCGCCGATGATGCTGTTCTGGGGGTTTTTCATGCTGGCTTCCACGGGCAGAGGGGCCAGATCCCATGCGAACTGGGCATTTTTCGACACGTTGCCGATGCCGCTGATAGACTCCATCATGATAGCCGCATCCCCGCCGACAAAGGCCGCCTGGGCGCCCTGGTACTTTTGCCCTTCATAGGAAAAGCGGCCGTCGGCCATCCAGGATTTGAGGCGGGTGAGATGGTTGACCACCTGGGGGTTGTTGATCTTCAGTTCACAGTCCAGACCCTCGTAACCGTTGGCCTTGGAGGCAAAGGGCAGATCATGGATGGCGCTGTAGTTCTCCACCTGGATCCATGACTGCCAGGTGGTGACCATCCCTTTCTTGGCCCCGGCGGCCACCAGTTTGGCGGTGATGTCACCCAACTGGTCCCAGGTCAGCGGCTCGGTCTTGGACGGCATGTCGATGCCCGCCTTCTTAAACAGGTCGACGTTGTAGTACATGACCGGGGTGGACGAATTGAACGGCATGGAGAGCAGGTTGTTTTTGTCGTCCACGTAATAGGAGAGCACCGGCTGCAGGTACCCTGACCAATCCACCTTGTAGCCTTGGTCGGCCATGAGCTTATAGACCGGGTAGATAGCCCCGGAGAGCATCATGGTGAGGGTGCCCACTTCGAAGGACTGCAGGATGTGGGGCTGCTTTTTGGCCCGGTAGGCGGCCACACCGGCGTTGACCGTTTCGTCGTAATCACCCTTATTGGTTTCCACCACCACATAGTCTTTTTGGGATGCGTTGAAGGCATCCACGATCTTTTTCAGGGTCTCGCCCCGGGCTCCCCGCATGGCGTGCCACCAGTGGATCTCGATAGGTTTTGCAAAAACCTGATCGGCGGCGAATACCGCCAGAACCACCAATACCATCAACATCATGAGTTTTTTCATCATGGCTTCACGCTCCTCCCGATTTTACGTAACGGTTTGAAATAGAAAGAAAAGAAGATATCTCCTCCCGAGATGAAATAAGAGTAATGGGTTCCCTCTCACGAGTCAAGCATTTATTAAAATGTCCACGCCAATTGATGGATAATACCTGATGGGTTTGAGAAAATAATCTTTGCCGTTCAAAGAGTGCTTGACTTGAACCGGAAAAGCATGGTCATTTTTCACGACAACAACACACAACTCAGGATGGGCTCTTCATGGCACAGGTCATTATCAAGGACATCGTTAAAAAATTCGGTAAAACAGAAGTGGTCCACGGCATCAGCCTGGACATCACAGACAAGGAATTCGTGGTTCTGGTGGGTCCCTCCGGCTGCGGTAAATCCACGGTATTACGCATGGTGGCCGGACTGGAGAAAATCACGTCGGGCACGGTCAGCATCGGTGACCGTATCGTCAACGACATCGCCCCCAAAGACCGGGACGTGGCCATGGTCTTCCAGAACTACGCCCTCTATCCCCACATGAACGTCTTCGGCAACATGAGCTTCGGGTTGAAGCTGAGTAAAACCCCCAAGGCGGAGATTCTCGAACGGGTCAACCAGGCGGCGGCCGTTCTCGGACTGGAAGAGTTGTTGCATCGCAAGCCCCACGAGCTCTCCGGCGGGCAGCGGCAACGGGTGGCCATGGGCCGTGCCATCGTGCGTAAACCGTCGGTATTTCTCTTCGACGAACCCCTGTCGAACCTGGACGCCAAACTGCGGACCCAGATGCGTGTTGAAATCAAACGGCTGCACCAGAAAGTCCAGTCTACGGCCATCTACGTCACCCACGATCAGGTGGAAGCCATGACCCTGGCTGACCGCATCGTGGTGATGAGAAATGGAAACATCGAGCAGGTGGGACAGCCGATAGAACTGTTTCAGAACCCGGCCAACACCTTCGTCGCCGGCTTTATCGGCAGCCCGCCCATGAACCTGGTTCCCGCCCGCATCGTCAAGATTAAGGAGGCCCTGACGATCCGCCTGAATGACGAACTTAGCGTGCCCATTCCCGATAAGGCAGGCATGAACCTCCGGGAAGAGACGGAAGTGATCATGGGCCTGCGCACCGAGGATTTTACCGTGGACAACGGCAACGGCAATTATCCCGACGAATGGAAACTGGAGGGCACGGTGGAGGTGGTCGAGCCCCTCGGCGGGGAAACCCACATGCACATGAATTTTAAAGGCATCACCTTTATCGTCAAAAGCGAGGGCCGCAGAATCTTTCACGCCGGCCAGCAATTGCGTATGGGCATGAACCTGAATCACCTGCACCTGTTCGATGCCGGTACCACTCACTCGATTTATTGATTGTCCATGTTGGTCGTTATCCAACCCGGTGTTTATTACCCGTTGGCAACCACAACCGTCAAAACGCGGTGACCGGCCCTTGTCCTGACGGCCAATGGCCGGTCAATCGGGCCTCTGGCTATGCGGGTGGTCGTTGACTCAGGGGTAAAATAAGTGTACCTATAACGGGTCTGTTTAACCACCTTTAATTTTCCTGAACTGGTTTAATTTATTTTCGTTTCCTTGATCCGCACGCCGGACCGAGACTGTTTCATTCACCGAGGAGGGTCCATCATGCAAGTGACAATCACAAAAGCCGGGCAGCTGAAAGCCAAACCGGATGAAAACAAGCTGGGGTTCGGCACTATTTTCACCGATCATATGTTCAACATGGATTACAGCGTGGACAAGGGATGGCACAACCCCCGCATCGAGCCCTACGCACCCTTGGTGATGGAGCCTTCCACCATGGTCCTCCACTATGGTCAAGGGGTCTTCGAAGGCATGAAGGCCTACCGCAACCGGCAAGGGGACGTTCAACTGTTTCGCCCCCAGGAAAACTTCAAGCGCCTCAATGCGTCCAACCGAAAGCTCTGTATCCCCGAAATCGACGAAGCCTTTGCCCTGAATGCTCTCAAGCAGCTGCTCACCGTCGAAAAGGACTGGATACCCAGCGCTCCGGGGACCTCGCTTTACATCCGCCCCACCATTATCGCCACCGACCCCTTCCTGGGCGTCCGGGCGTCTTTTACCTACCGGTTCTTCATCATTCTCAGTCCGGTGGGAGCCTACTACGCCGAAGGGTTCAACCCGGTAAAGATCATGGTCACCAAAGAACATGTACGGGCCGTTCGCGGCGGTGTCGGTGACACCAAGACGCTGGGCAACTATGCGGCCAGCCTGCTTGCCGGCGACAAGGCCCACAAGGCCGGTTACACCCAGGTGCTGTGGCTGGACGGGGTGGAGCAGAAGTATGTGGAAGAGGTCGGCGCCATGAACATCTTTTTCGTCATCGGCGACGAACTGATTACGCCCATGCTTTCAGGCAGCATCCTGCCTGGCATCACCCGGGATTCGGTGCTCGCATTGGGCAAGTCCTGGGGCATGAAAGTATCCGAGAGAAAAATCAGCATCGATGAGGTGATGGATGCCCACGCCTCAGGCCGTTTGAAAGAGATCTTCGGATCAGGCACCGCGGCGGTCATCTCTCCGGTAGGTAAGCTGAAATACGAGGACACGGTCATCACCGTCGGCGACGGCAAGGTCGGCCCGATTGCCCACAAGTTTTTCCAGGCCATTCAGGACATCCAGTACGGCACCATGGAAGGCCCCCGGGGCTGGGTAGAGGCGGTCTGATTTTTACGGCGGCAAGGTTTTCAGAGTAAAAGCTGACGCACGGATTCACATTTTCTCAACCAGGGAGGATTCATGAAAGTCAGAAAAGCTGTTTTTCCCGTCGCCGGTCTGGGCACCCGGTTTCTGCCGGCGACCAAGGCCATGGCCAAAGAGATGCTTCCCATCGTGGACAAGCCCCTGATCCAGTACGCCGTGGAAGAGGCCTACGCCTCCGGCATCAAGGAGATCATCTTCGTCACCGGCGCCGGAAAAGCGGCCATCGAGAACCATTTCGACCACACCTGCGAACTGGAACACATGCTCATGGCCCGGGGCAAGGACGCGCAGTTGAAAGAGCTTCACTCCCTGATCCCCGATTCCGGCTCCATTATCTACACCCGCCAGAACCAGCCGCTGGGACTGGGCCATGCCATCTGGTGCGCCCGAAACATCGTGGGCAAGGAACCCTTTGCGGTTCTGCTGGCGGACGATCTAATCAAGGCCGAAAAACCGGTGTTGAAACAGATGATGGAAAAGTTCGACGAGCTGCAATCCTCAATCGTCTCGGTCGTTGAAGTGGATCCGAAAGATACCAGCAAGTACGGCATCCTGGATGCCGACCCTCTGGTTAACAGCATCACAAAAATTCGGGGTTTAGTGGAAAAACCGGCAACGGAAGAGGCACCGTCCAACCTGGCCATCATCGGACGGTATATACTGACCCCGGAAATCTTCTCCATCCTGGAGGGCAAAGAGATGGGCGCGGGCGGTGAAATCCAGATCACCGATGCAATGGCCCGGCTGCTCCAGACGCAGGACATCTATGGCTACCGCTACCAGGGCACTCGCTTTGATTGCGGCAACAAGGCCGGCTTTCAGATGGCCAACCTAGCTTTTTCTTTAGACCGGCCGGACATGCGGGAGCAACTTCTGCCCTTTATCCGCGATCTGATTAAAAAGTATCAATGATGAATATCAGGCCGGTTGCCGCCTCGGAAAGAAATCTTAACGGCATCGATTATTTTCTCCTGTGGGCCGGAGTGGCGATTTCCCTGGCCGAAATCTGGGCCGGCGGATTTCTGGCCCCCATGGGCTTTTGGGCCGGCTTTTCAGCCATCCTCCTGGGCCACATTATTGGAAACACCTTTATGGCCTTGGGGGGTGTCATCGGCTCCCAACACGGCATCACCTCCATGGTTTCGGTTCGGCCCGCTTTTGGTATCCTCGGTTCCAACCTGCCGGCAATCCTGAACATCATCCAACTTGTCGGCTGGGCCTCGATCATGCTGATCATCGGCGGCCGGGCCGGTGCCATGCTGGGAGCCCCCTTCGGAGGAATTCTTGCTTCCAGCCAGTTCTGGATAGTACTTATCGGCATGGGAACGCTGCTGTGGGCCCTGGGAACCGGAAAATCGATCTGGAAAATACTGCAAACGACCGCAGTAATCGCCCTGTTGCTGGTGATTGTCCTGATGAGTTGGGTCTCCATCGGTGAGCTTGGCAGCGGGGTCAACACAACCAAGGCCGACCCAATGCCTTTCATGATCGGCCTTGATCTGGTGATCGCCATGCCCATATCCTGGATGCCGCTGGTGGCAGACTACTCCCGTTTTGCCAAAAAAAGCGCGCCGGCATTTTGGAGCACCTGGTGGGGCTATTTTGTTGTTTCTTCCTGGATGTATCTGCTTGGACTGATGGCCACCCTGGTGACCGGCGAGACTGACCCGGGCGCGTTGATTCTTCAGACCATGGGAAAAATCGGGTTTGCGGTACCGGCACTCATCATGGTGGTGTTCTCCACCATTACCTCCGATTTTCCGGATATCTATTCCGCCACCTGCTCCATGATGAATATTTCCAAGAAGATCAAGGCCAACACCGTCATGTGGATGGCAGGGATGCTGTCCATCGTGGTGGCCCTGGTGTTTCCCATGGATCAGTATGAAAACTTTCTGCTCTTCATCGGTGCCATGTTTATGCCGCTGTTCGGTGTGGTGCTTACCGACTATTTCCTGCTGCGTAAAGGCAGCTTGCAGATTGAGGCCATCGACACCGTCGGCGGGCCTTACTGGTATTTCAAAGGCGTCAATATCACCGCAGCAGTGGCATGGGCGGCCGGATTTGTGACCTTCGAGATTATCGCGCTGATGAAATACGCTGTCGGCGGGTCGATTCCCTCCATGCTGGTGGCCGGGCTGATCTACTATTTCAGTTCCCGGGGCAAAAGCGGAAAAAGGCTTTGATTGTTATCGATTCTTCCTGTCCCGAACACCGACGAGCCTAAGCAAGCCGATTAAACAGCAATCCGCGCCGTTTGCAAAATTTTGGGAACAATGTCCGCCCATCCAAGAGGCATAAGGTGTACGCCCTGGACCATGTGTTTAATTTCAGCCAGGAATCGTCCCATCATCTCAGCCGCCTTCATCTTGCGGTCTTCCTTTTCCACGCTGCCGATTTCATCGATCCAGGACTGGGGAACTTCGATCCCGGAGACATTGGCATTCATAAATTTACCCATCTGCGGGGATTTGAGCACCACCGGCCCCACCTGAATGGGGACATTCAATTTCGACGTCTTGTTGATGTCATGGCCGTTGCGCAGTCCCATGGCCATGTCGATGAGCTGCACGGAGTCCAGATCGAAAACCGGCTTGGCTTCCTTGTGGTCGCCGAGTTGGAGTGGCATTTCCAGGCGCAGTTGTTGCAGCCGACCACAAACACCTTTTCATCGGGTCGGATATAACTGACAATTTCTTCAATCGGTTTTTGAATGGTGGCGTGCACTGCTGGCCTCCCTAAGTTTTCGTTTTATGATCGTTTCAGCCGACCTGAATACCGCACTCTATTGGAAAAATTGCTGCTGGTGCCGGATGCCGACCCGTTCGAATTCCTTGAATATCAACTCCAGGCGGGCATTGGCCACGTTAATGGCCCGGGGCTTTTCTTCAACCGACCGGTCAGTGGCAAAACAGGAAAAACAGCGGTGGCACCGATAGGTTTTCTGGCCGACCCGAGCCGTCAGTTCACCGCTTAAAAAGGTCTGTGCGTTCTTCTGATTGGCGAAATGCTCCACGGCGGGGAGGTATTCGAGGACGAGATCCACTGACATCTTCTTTCCAGCCTGCGCCAGGCCAACCAGCTCAGGGATGGTCATCGACGGTTGATCGGCTTCCTGCAGTCGATCGAATTTGACGACCATGTCGTCCAGCGAGAACAGCTCTTTCTCGATCTCGATTCCGGCGGCGTTGAGCCTCTGGTAATCCCGCTGCAGGTATCGGTTGGCAATGGTCACGGCCTGGGAAACGTGCGTGCACAAATTGTTCGGGCATCCGCGGGCGTAACATTTTCTGAACGCGAAGGGTGCCGCGTCGATGGTCCCATGATAGTGGGCCAGAAAAATATAGGCCTGAAAAGGACTGCTGCCGTGATGAAAATCAACCGGCAGAATTTCAAAGCGTGTCTCAACAACGACATCGGCCCCGGCCGTTTTTGCGTTGGCGATGTCCGTGATCCGCATGGGTGACATTGCTGGGGATGTTGCCTCCATAGGATGCCCTCTGTCTTCCTTCCGTCGATTTACCAACCGGCGTTGATTGCCCCTGATTAGTATACAAATACCGCCTTGGATTCGGTGGCCTCTATGTTCAAGGCACCGGCAGCCGTCGTTGCTGCACCCGCCACCAGATCCGCCTTCTCGTCAATATTTCTCTCTTTGATGCACGGCACACAGACCAGCAGCCTGCCGCCCAGCTCCAAAAAATCCTTGAGCAGCTTGACCATCGGGGGAAAACCACCCGGTTTGGTCATTTTTTCGACATAACCTTTCTGGGCCAGGTAGACACCGTTGCCCTGAAGGGCGATCACGGCCTCCATGTCCATGGCCAGTGCCGCACCGGCCATCACAAAAGGCATGGCCGCTTTTTCCGGGTTTTCACCGGCGCAGGTGCCGATGTATAAGATTTTTTCACTCTTTGCTTCATTCATGGTGTGTTCCTTTCTTCAATGCACGTATGGGTTGATTTGGCGGTGCTTGACTTAAGCCCTCGCCATGGCTCGCTTTTTCACATTCATCAGGTAGACAATCAGCGGGCGGTACAGTTGGTGGGTCCACTTGGCAAAGGGCACCTCGATCACCAGCATGGGCACGGCGATCATCAGGTGAATCACATACAGATAGTAGGTGGTCAGGGGCATTTCCAGCATGCGCGTGCCATGAATGAGAATGCCCGAAAAGGTGGTCAGCCACAACAGAACCAAAAAGGCCCAGTCGGATGAGTGGGAATGGGCATAAACCGTTTTGCTTCTTTTTATCCGTCCAACAATGGCAATGGTAGTGCCGTATAAAATGGCAAAAGTGGCATAATAGCCCAGCAGCCGAACCGGATGCCACAGGGCATAGATCTCATCTCGCTGGAACCAGCGGAGGCCCACGACCACCAGCAGGAACACCGTGGAATAGCCGGTCATTATCAGCAGATGGTTGAACCATTGCATCCGTTGCGAAGCGGTTCCGCAGGCAATGAATTTTTTCTGAGTGAGAAAGTGGACAACGAACTCCTTGGCCTCCGAGATGAACAGGGGCGCGGGGATGCCGCGGATGATCCGGTTCTGAAACTGCTGTTTTTCGAAAGGGGTCAACTCAGGATACTGGGCCGGATCGCCCATTACGGCTCGGAACATGCGATAGGCATTGGTAAGGAGAAGAAAGGAGAGCACGCCCAGCATGATCAGATCCAGAATTTCAATGGTGGTGTTGGGAGCGAACACGTTCAGGGCCACCCGATCTGTCAACATCGGGCCGTGAAAGGTATAGAATCCCAACCCCACCAACGCCGCGACTAGTAGGATTGAGAACACCTCGAAAACCGTGGATGTATAAAACAACCGGGAGATGCCGGTCCAGTCATACATCGATGTCAGATATCGCCGCAGCCCCATCATCACCTCGCCGGGATCCGCCTGGCGCGGGCAGGTCTCGCTGCAGTCGCCGCAGTAGTAGCACAGCCAGGGTTCCGGGCTTTCCATCAGTTTGTCCTTCAGCCCCAACTGCAGATAGCGGATCACTTTTCTGGGAAACGGCGTGCTTTCCGACGACAGGGAACAAATAGCCGTGCAGTTTCCGCAGTTGAAGCATGCCGATGCGCTTTTCACCCCGAATTTCTTTAGATCCACGATCAGATCCGGATTAACTTCGGCACTCATGTCACGTCTCCATGGTTGAAGGTTTTGGGATGACCGTTAACCGGCGCTTGCCGCCAGCTGATATCTGAAATAATCGCCGTCCTTGGCACCCTCGACCACCTCGCCGTACTTGCGAAGGGCCGCAACAAAAATCAGGACATCGGAGGCGTTCATCCGCAGCGCTGCGGCGATTTCCGGGACGGTTCGCGGTTCTTCCCTGAGCTGGGATTTAATGGCGGCAATCTTTTTATTCTGGTCCTTGATCATCTTTCGGGCACGATCGATGGTGGTCTTGCGTTGTTGCCTCAGCGCTTTAATCGCTTCGTTCGGATTATTGTCTGTCATGTTTGTCACCTGTTTCGTGTCATGGGCGCCATCAGGCGGCCAGAATCGCATCCACCATTTCTTCGTATTGTTTCAACGTCCAACCGTTCACATCGATAGCCTGTTCGGGGCATTCACCCACGCAGATGCCGCAGCCGGTGCACAGGGCCGGGTTGACGGACGCCTTGCCGGCTGCCATTCTCACGGCACCCTCCACCGGGCACACTTCGACACAGCGGCCATGTCCGGTGCAGCGCGACCCATCGACCTGGGCGACATAGGGGTCCAGTTCCACGTGGCCCTTGATCAGCAGTGTGGCCGCCTTGGCGGCGGCGGCCTGGGCGGCATTGCAGGCCTCGCTGATGTCCATGGGCGCCTGGCAGGCACCGGCCAGCAGGATGCCGTTATTGGCAATTTCAACCGGCCTGAGCTTGGGATGAACTTCCTGTAAAAAACCATCCATGCCGGTGGGCAGCTTCATCATATCCACCAGATCGCCGATGGGATGGGCTTGCATACCTACGCCCAGAACCACCAGATCGACTTCGGCGGTCAGTTCTTCGCCAAAGGTCAAGGTGTCTTTCACCCGGACGCGCAACGGGTATGGCCGCCGCTCGATGCGCTCCACCAATGGCGGCGATTCAGGCTCGTAGCGGAAAAACAGGACATTCTGGTCCGACGCCCGATCATAATAATCCTCCTGTCCGCGGCCATAGGTACGGATATCCCGGTAGTATTCGAAGACGCGGGTTTCCGGATAGCGGGTGCGGATCTGGACAGCCGCCTGCAAAATGGCGCTGCAGCAGGTCCGTGAGCAGTACTCGTTCAGCTTGCCGTCGCCACCCGGTTCGTGGATCCCGGGGATCTGACGGCTGCCCACACAGTGGATGAAAGCCACCCGACGAATCGTCCGGCCGCCGATGGTCAACGGTCGGCCACCGGCAGGCAGTTGAGCCATCTCCTGAATGAAATCAGGCAGGGTGACGACCTCGGGAACATTCAAATACCCGTATTCGCCCTCCCGGGGTCGGTAGGGGGTAAACCCGGTCGCAAAAACGATGGCGCCCGACTCGACAACCCATTGGCCGTCTTTACCGGCCTCGCCGACATACAAACCGGTATTGGACACCCAATCTCCAGCTTCATGGGAGATCGTGGAGCATTTCAGGGTTGATTGCGCCAATGTCAACTTGAAATTGCCCACGTAGCCTTCATACCCCACGATTTGAGCGCAGCCGTATACGGTGATGCCGGGATCGGCAATGACCGCATCGCCTAGGGTGCGAACCACATTCTCTCCCGTATCGTTGGTGGGCACCAGACGGTCCAGCCGGGCGGTATTGCCACCCAGAAAAGCGGTTTTTTCCACCAGGGCCACCCGGATTCCCCGGCGGGACAGGTCCAGTGCCGCCCGCATTCCGGCAACGCCGCCGCCGATGACCGTAACATGACCGACGGCGTCCACCCGAATCGGTTCCAGGGGCAACAGATTTTTCGCCTTGGCGATGGCTGCCGCCACCAGGTGCGTGGCTTTGGCCGTGGCGGTGTCGCCGTGGTGGACCCAACTCACCTGCTCCCGGATGTTGGCATGTTCGTAAAGATAGGGGTTCATGTTGGCCCGTTTGATGGCGCTGCGAAAAGTCAATTCATGCAGGCTGGGTGCGCAGGAAGCCACCACGGCACGGTTGATTTTGCCGCTTTTGATGTCAGCCTGGATCAACTCCTGCCCGGGATCCGAACACATGAACATATTGGTATGGGTCACCGTGACACCCTCGATGCCGGCTACATTTTTGGCCAGCTGATCCACATCCACATGGTCGGAAATGTTTCCGCCGCAATGGCAGATATAAACCCCGACTTTTTTCTCTTCCGTTGTGCTTTCCGATGGTTCCGCAGTCATCAACCGTCTCCCGAGTTGTCTGGCTATGGTAAGATCTTAAACGACCGCTTCATTATGCCGCTTTGGTGGCGGAGCGGCTTTTCAGGTAGTTGGCAGCTTCCATGGCAGCCGCTCCGGCTTCGGTAATGGTATCGACGATATCCTTGGGACCGGCGGCCACTCCGGCCACGAACACACCCGCCATATTGGTCAACGTGGGTGCGATCTGAGGCATGGAACACCGGATAAAGGCATCATCTCCGGTAGCCAGACTGCATGTTCCGGCAGGATTCCAGTCTGGCACGATGCCCAGACTCAACACCACCAGGTCGTGCTCGCGGGTGGCCAGCCGGCCATCTTCCTCCTGCGCTTCATATTTCAAGGCCACTTTCTGTTCGGTTGCCGGGGCAATCGATGCAATTTTCCCCTTGACGAACTCGATGCCCATGGCCTTGGCATTTTGAAAAAACTGCTCGTAGCCTTTGCCGAAAGCCCGGATGTCCATGTAATAGATAGTGATGTCCGCCAGGGGCAGGGAGCCGGACAGCAGCATGGCCTGCTTGATGGCGTACATGCAGCACACCCTCGAGCAGTAAGAGATGCCCAGGCTTTTATCCCTGGAACCGGCGCACTGGACATAGGCGATGGATTCCGGTTCCTTGCCATCCGAAGGCCTAAGCACCCGCTGGTAGGGTCCGTGCGGTGCCAGTAGGCGCTCCATCTGCAGCGAGGTGATGACATTGGGCACCCCACCCTGACCATATTCTTTTTTCTGGTGGATCGGGGTAAGCCTGAAGCCCGTGGCCATGACCGCAGTTGTTGCCGTGAGGGTCAGCGCCCGGGGTTGCTGGAAGTAATCCACGGCATCGGTGGGACAGACCTTGGCGCACTTGCCGCACAACGAGCAATGTTCCACATCCAGGGTGGCAACCTGGGGGATCGCATTGGAAAAGGGAATATAGACGGCCTTTCTCAAGGTAAAGCCGCCCTCCTCTTCATCGGGAACATAAACCGGACAACCATACTCACACTGCCGACAGCCGATGCATTTGGCCGAATCCACATAGCGCGGCCGCTGCACCACCTGGGCGATCAGCTCATTGTCGGTGCGGTCCAGGGATTTGAGATCGCAATCGGTAAAAATCGTGATGTTCTCATGGTGGGCGGCTGCGGCCATCTTGGGTGTGGTAATGCAGCTGGCGCAGTCCAAAGTGGGAAATACCTTGGACAGGCGGATCATCTTCCCGCCGATGGATGCATCTTTTTCCAGAACACCCACGCTGAACCCCTGGTCGGCCAGATCCAGCGCCGATTGAAGGCCGGCGATGCCGCCGCCGACCACCAGCGCATCGAATTGATCCTTGCGTGCGGATTCGGTCATGTTTCTCGTTCCTTTCTACGCGGCCGACTTGAATTCCGGTGGGCCCAATTCCTGCACCAGGGTATTCATATCATTGACTTCTTTTAAAAAGGCCCGGTTGCATACCGTACAGATGGCGGTGAGCCGCAGTCGCCGGAGGTCCACATTCTGAGCCTTCATCAGCTGGTATACACGGTCAATCCTCTTGGCCAGGGCATGGTAAGCCCCGTCGTAGGGGCACTCTTCGCCGCATGACATGATGATGATGCCGCTGATGCCCTTTTTGAAGCAATCCATATAGAAATGTTCGGGGAACAACACCGGCGCCCGGACCCGCATGATATAGGTGTTGGCCGGATAGGTGGAATGGGCCTGGCCCACCGAGTTAGCGCCCGGGTAAGCGCAGCTCTCGGTGGCCAGGATCAGGATCTTGCCTATGTTTGGGGATGTTGCCATCGCAGCCCCCTTCTATTTCTTTCTGCAGACAAAATGCTTGTCGTAGCCGTCGGCCTCGATCATGCCCATGTACTCATGGCCAACCTTTTTCGACCATGCCGGAATATCCGTGCGGGTGCCGGAATCGTTGGAATAGATTTCAAGCACTTCGCCGATTTTGACTTTGCCGATGCCCTTTTTGGCCTCCAGCAGCGGACCGGGACATGCGCTTCCTCTGGCATCTACCGTACTCGCCGCTTCCACGGAACTCAGATCGATTGCTGACATGATGGATCTCCTTTTTGCTTGTGTGTTTTGAGTGAATGCTTTTTTCTCAGTATCAGCCGCATGACCGGATCATCTCCCACCCGGTTTTCTCTGGATAACAGGTCATAATCCGTTTGCGGCAGAATCAGCATGACATCCTTCAAGATGGCGGCATCAATGCGGGTGACACCGGCGTATATCTCCATCTCTTCGCCCGGCTTCATCTGCCTGAAGGCATTGGCAATCTGCAGCAGGGAAAAGGGAATCAGGGTTTCGCGAAGGTCAAAGGTTAACATGGAGGCGCTTGTATCTCCGAAAATGATATAACCGGTTCGATAACGGCTATCTTTAGAGCAATGGGAATGCCATCACGTGAAAACCGGGCAGGAAATATTAAAATACAAATGATAACGAGATATTAAATGTTTTGTTGGGTATATAAAATTGGATTGTCGGTGTTTTAGGTATTGGCAAAAGACTGTTCATGTGTTAACTTTTTGGACATTTGAACTGTTAACAATTTGAACGAATGTTGAGAGTATGAATACTTTTGACCTGAACTATTACTGGAAATCCGTGGTGGATACGATCCAGGATGGCGTCATGATCGTAAACCCGGAAGGCATCGTCATCTCCGTCAACCGGGCGTTCGAGGAGATCACCGGCTATGGCCGGCACGAAATTGTGGGGAAACTATGCACCACGCTCAACTGCACCTCCTGCGAAATCGCGCGCCAGGAAGAGGGCTGCCACTGGTGTGTGATGTTTAAAAAGGGCCACCTGAGGCGGCAGAAATGCAGCATCACCCGAAAGGACGGCCGAATCGTTCATATCCTCAAGAATGCCTCGGTGCTCAAGGATAAAAGCGGCGTGGTGACAGGCGCCGTCGAAACCATGACCGATATTACCGATCTGGTGGCCAAAGAGACGCAAATCGCAAGCTACCGCCGTGAGTTGGATGCCGAGGATCGTTTTTACGGGATGATCGGCGTCAGCGAACCCATGCAGCATGTGTTCGAACTGATCACCAACGCCGCCCGATCCGATGCCCCGGTCATCATTTATGGTGAAAGCGGTACGGGCAAGGAGATGGTGGCCAGAGCCATCCATGATGCCGGCACCCGCGGCAGCCGGTCATACATGAAAGTGAATTGTGCGGCCCTGAACGAATCCCTTCTGGAAAGCGAGTTGTTCGGCCATGTGAAAGGCGCCTACACCGGTGCCCATAAAAGCCGCGAAGGCCGCTTCGAAGCGGCCGACGGCGGTGACATCTTCCTGGATGAAATCGGGGACCTGCCGCTATCCACCCAGGTCAAACTCTTGCGTGTGCTGGAAGAAAAGGTCGTGGAACGGGTGGGCGACAACCGGTCAATCGCGGTCGACGTACGAATCATCTCGGCGACGAACCGTCACCTGCCGGACCTGATCGCCAAGGGGGCCTTCCGTGAGGATTTTTATTACCGGATCAACGTCATCCCCATTCACATTCCTCCGTTGCGGGAGCGAATAGGGGATATCCCGCTGCTGGCGCGATCGTTTTTCAATCGAACCCTTCTGAAAAGTGAAAAAAAGCTGGACGGCATCTCTAAAAATGCCATGGACCTCCTGATGGCCTACCCCTGGCCGGGAAACGCACGGGAATTGAAAAGCGCCTTTGAATTTGCCTTTGTCAGCTGTCCCGGCGGCATGATCGAAGCCGACCATCTGCCACCCCAGATTGCCGCCGCCCTGCCATCGTGCCGCCAGGCACGGACTACCCAAACCGAGAGTCTTGATGATTTAAAGCGGCAACGGCTGGTTGAAGCGCTGAATCAAGCGAGCGGCAACCAGTCTGAAGCCGCCCGGCTGCTGGGTCTTTCTCGAACCAGTGTTTGGAACCAGATAAAAAAATACAATGTACACTTGTAAATCCATCAAAAAAAGGAAGATCATGGCACATCCTTTGCTGGAGTTTAAAGCGGAGTAAGCAATCAATACCTCCATTTTGATTCACTCAACCTTACTCTCACCTCCTGAAGCCCCGACACGATAAAATGCATGCCCATCGTTTCGCGGCTTTCCCTATTTGGCACAAATTTTGAGGTGGTAAGCGAAAGATGAAATTATCCTGCAGCGGTTCAAACCAGCACCATTAAGGAGGAATCGATCCATGTCCGAATTTGTCATTGAAATCCAAGACAACCAGTTCGATCAACAGGTCCTTCAGCAGTCCAAACCCGTCATCGTCGACTTTTGGGCGCCCTGGTGCGGCCCCTGCAAAGCCATGGCGCCAGCCTTTGCATCTCTGGCGGAAACTTACGGAGATCAAATGATTTTCGCTAAATGCGATGTCGACAACAACACCGCCGTGGCCGCGCGTTATGGCATCAAATCCATCCCCACCCTGATGATTTTCCAGGGGGGAGCAAGCATCAATTCCATCACCGGCATGGTCTCCCAGGGCGTTCTCGAAGAGGCGATCAAAAAAGCCCTTTCCGGTGAAGCCATGCCGGCGCCGTTCATTGTCAACTAGCATCGTCTACCTCAATTGATCACCGGGTTCGATGCGATTGAAGGGCAGGGGGGCCACGGCTACCTGGTGTCCCAGCTTCTCAACCGGAAAACCAACTCCCGGACGGACCGTTACGGCCACAACCGTATAAGGCTGTGGACAGGGACCTGGTCGCCGATGTCAAACCGGATCTGTTGTGATGGGCCACGGGGCACATCAGAAAGTTCCGGAGATCCAGGGTGTCGACAGCCAATACGCCATGACGTCCATCGAACAGGCGGTTCCAGCCGTTGAGGTGATCGGTGACGCCGAAAAGGTCCAGGATATTTTCACGGCTGTTCATGCCGGCTATGCGCAGGCATTAAAATACTAGGCGGACTTTCAAGACAGATCTATCCTTTGCAGACATTGCGATCATTTCCTGCTGCACCCTGAATCTGGAACTGAATCATCTAAGGCGGCAAGCTTCACGGCAACGGCGTGCAAAGATAGCCAACCAAGCCTTCGCGTGACTGGATCATTGGAGGTGGTGATCGACCAGGTTCTCTTCCATGATTGCATACAATCATACCTTTTCCGGTAAAGCAGAACCCCTTCCAATCAAAGATTGTCGCTGCTTAACCCTAAACCGCTTTAAAAAAAATTCTTCATAACCAATCGATATGAATATCCCGGGACGGTCATGGGATATTTCTTTTTAGTCAAATGATCTTAAATCACCTTGACATCATATTTTAAAGCAACTATGTTTCAGTCAAATGACCATTATATGGAGGGTTCAACGTGCCGAGACCCAAAAAACCGAGATTCGTATCCGGATATCCAACCATCGCTTCCTTTGTCCCGCAGGGTATGCCGATCACCGGGGAAGTGATGCTGACTGTTGAAGAACTGGAAGCAATTAGATTGAGCGATTTCGAACGCCTGGATCAGGAATCGGCAGCCAACCTCATGCAGGTGTCGAGACAAACCTACGGCAGGATTCTTTACACTGCCCGCGGTATCATCGGAGAAGCACTGGTCACCGGTAAAGCACTGAAAATCAACGGGGGCAACTATGCCATGCGCGGCGGCGGACGGCGGCGCCGGTGCCGACGGGGTCGGGAGTAGAGGCAATAAGAGTTTGGAAATCCGCATAACGGATAACGACAGACAAGAAGGGAGGTGAGGAGAATGCCCCAAGGAGATGGGAAAGGCCCGGATGGAAAGGGCCGACAATCAGGCCAAGGACAGGGACCTTGTGGCCGGAGCAGCCAGCCGGTCCAACCGCAAGGTCAGGGCGGCAAAGGCGGCGGGCGCGGTGCCGGCCAGGGAAAATGCCGGGGTGGCGGGCGCGGACAGGGCGGTGGCTCGGGACGCGGTCGCGGCCAAAATCGTTGAACAAAAACCCCAACAAGGAGGAAGGTATCATGCCAGGATTAGATAGAAGTGGTCCCATGGGGGCCGGTCCCATGACCGGCGGTCGCAGGGGAATCTGCGGGCGTGCTGGTGCCGCAGCCAACCTGCCGGCTTACGGCAGCGGTTATGGCTATGGCAGAGGCATGGGATTCAGACGCGGATACGGCAGGGGTCGTGGTTACGGCTTCGGGCCAGCCACCGGTGGATATCCCTATCCGCAGGCCTTTGGCACCGGTTACCCGATGAGCAAAACCGATGAAATGGAGATGCTCCGGGCCGATGCCGACGCCATGCGACAATCACTGGAAGCCATCCAGCGGAGAATCGTTGAACTGGAAAAAGAGAGCACCGAATAGCAACAAACCCGGGGTGCCGGCCTGACGGAGTCACTTCTCACGTGCACCTCCTACCCGGTACCCCCACTGGGGTTCGCGTCCCCATCACAAGCGCAAACCCGGGACTATTCTTCCTGTTGAAGAGGAATGTCGTACTTTTTCATATACTTCCATATGGCCGTCCGGCTTAACCCGGCTCGCCGGCCCACCTCGGCCTTGTTCCAATCGCATTCATCAAGCAGTTCGCGTAAGGTCTCCTTCGATAGTTTCTTGCGATTTTTGCGGGGCGAAAAGTTGCTTTCAAAACTGGTGCTGCACTGGATGAACTGCTCCGGCTGGCGAATTTCAATGGGGAGGTCGGAAATATCGATCGCTTTGCGATTGCATAACACAAAGGCATGTTCAATGGCATTTTCCAGTTCACGGACGTTTCCCGGCCATGGATGATCCATGAATACACGCATCGCCGCCGTTGAAAAGCCTGTTATCCGCTTGCCCGTTTTTTTGTTCATGCTTTTTATGAAATGGTCGGCGAGAATCGGGATATCCTCCCTACGCTCGCGCAATGGGGGCAGGTGGATGGGGAACACTTTCAACCGGTAATACAGATCCTCCCTGAAGAGCCCTTCCCGCACCCGGGCATATAAATCCTTGTGTGTGGCCGTAATAATCCGGATGTCGATCTTATGTCTCCGCGAATCCCCAACGCGCTCGACCTCTCTCTCCTGCAGCACCCGCAAAAGCTTAACCTGAATATACGGGCTCAACTCGCCGATTTCGTCCAAAAAAATCGTACCCCCCGAGGCTTCTTCAAACCGTCCCATGCGATCCCGATTGGCGCCGGTAAAAGAACCCTTGACGTGGCCGAACAGTTCGCTTTCCAGCAGATTCTCGGACAAGGCGCTGCAATTTACCGCCACCAGCGGACCTTCGCGGCGGTCGCTGTTGAAATGGATGGCGCCGGCGACCAATTCCTTGCCGGTTCCGCTATCCCCTTGAATCAGGATGGTCGCCTCGCTGGCGGCGGCCGCGCGGATTGCCTCGAACACCTGCTGCATGGCCCTGCTTTTACCGATGATATTGTCCATGCGGTGGATCTCGCCCAGTCTGAAAACGGCCTCTTCAGCCTTTTTGCGTACCCTCATCAATTCGGTCATGTCGGTGACCGTCTCGACGATGCCGATGACATTACCGTCATCGTTTTTGACGACGCTGGCATTTTTGATCACCGACACATCATGGCCATCCTTATGCCGTAGATGACACTCCTTGGCTTCCGACTGCCCCTTTTCCACAATCCGGCATTTTTCAATGCTGGCCGGGCAATTCTTGCCAAAACAGCGGCTACACTCGAGCAACTGGCAGGTTTTTCCCAGGGCCTCCTGGGCCGTATACCCGCTGATGCGCTCCATGGAGGGGTTCCAGGAAGAAATACGCCCACGGGCATCCATGGTGAACACCCCGTCAGCCATCGAGTCGATGATCCGGTTCACGAACCGCACATTCCAGATCTCATGAATTTTGTCGTTCATTTTCATCTCCAGAACCAACCATGGCGTTACGATAACGTTACCTACCGTTATGGTTTCATAAAATAACAAACCCCGGCATGGGTCAAGACAAAAAGGCATGACTGGAAAACGTGAATCTGTCGAAACAGCTGGTTATTCAGATGCTTGGCACAGAACATGCGTTAAGAAATAGATGAACAACCCCTAACCCTAGGAGGTGGCATATGTTTGCATTAATTTATGACACGCATGAATTGGGCAAGCCGTTCAAAAAGGTACTTTCCGTGCATAAAAGCCGGGAAACCGCCGAACGCGCCTTGGATAAAAGAATGAGGCGATTAGGTAAAAAAGTGTGGGAATGCGACGCCCGTATTGTCTGGCTCAAGGAAAAAATTAACCCTGGAGCTGGCGTCACATCGCAAGCCTTTTCAACCTGGCGTCCGGGAGAAAAAATTCCCTATGGGGAGCATCACCCGGACTGCGATTGACGAAAGGTGAATGCGCATCGACTTTCTCCCTGCTTTTCGGTAACACCGTCGGCTCCTCTCTCAACCGCTGCCTTGACCTGGAGGGACCAGCTAACGTATACATTTAACGATCCGGTCAATGTGTGCCACGATGCTTGCGGGCATGGCGATAGCCATGCCTGTTCAATTCGACAATTCAATGCGAACACCACGATAACGGGGAGATGACAATGGAGATGCAGATTAATTTTCCTGGCGGCAAACGCGTAACCTCAACCTACAAAGGATTTACCGTTGAGACGGATCAACCCCAAAGCGAGGGCGGCAATGGCTCAGCACCCGAACCCTATGATCTTTTTTTATCATCCTTGGGAACCTGTGCCGGGGTCTATATCGTCTATTTCTGTGAGAGCCGTGGCATCCCCACAGAGGATATCTCGATGACCCTGAGTTTTGAGAGAAACGAAAAATCTCACCTGATGGAAAAGATAGCGATATCGATCCACTTGCCGCCTGAGTTCCCCAAAAAATACCGCAAAGCCGTGATTCGTGCCGCGGAGATGTGCACGGTGAAACGAACCATGACGCATCCGCCTGAAATTCTTGTGACGACCGGTGGTGAATTATGAAATTCGTGATCATCGGAGGAGATGCTGCCGGCATGAGTGCCGCGAGCCGGGCCAAACGACACATGCCGGAGATGGATGTCATCGTTTTGGAAAAAAGCGATGATGTCTCCTATAGCGCCTGCGGCATGCCATACAATATCGCTGATGCGGACCGAGATATCGACGACCTCGTCGTCAGGAAAGCCGATGTATTTCGCGGCAAGCAGGGGATCGATCTGTTTACGGGCTACCCTGTCGATTCCATTGATACGAAAAATAGAATTGTATCCGGAACGATCCGGCCCAGCGGTGAGCCTTTCCGATTCTTTTATGATCGGTTGTTGATCGCCACCGGGGGACGGCCTAAAATTCCGGATCTGCCCGGATTCAATCTGCCCGGTGTGATGGCTTTGAAAAGCCTTCAGGATGGGAGACGCATTAAAAACCATATCAAAACGAGCAACGTCGGGAAGGCAGTGATTCTCGGCATGGGGTATGTCGGGCTGGAAATGGCGGAAGCGCTTCGAAAAAGAGGCATCGCGGTCGAAATGGTCAAACCCGGCCCCGACCTGTTGCCCTGGATGCCGCGTGAAATGGCGGCGGTGGTCAAACAGGAACTGGGCGACAACCAGGTTGATTTGCACCTCGGCCGCAAAATCACAAGAATCGAAAAAACCGGCGAGGATCTCCATGTTGTCTGCCAGGACCGGACCCTTAAGGCGGGTATGGTGCTGGTCGCCGTCGGCATCGATCCGAACAGCGAACTGGCTTCCGGGGCCGGAATCAAAACCGGCGTCGGTAACGCCATCGCCGTAGACCGGAAACTGCAGACATCGGACGAAGCGGTATATGCGGCGGGTGATTGCGCAGACGCCTATCACGTGGTCACGGGCCAAAAAACGTGGATTCCTCTGGCGCTGCGCGCCAACCGGGCCGGATGGGCCGTGGCGGACAATGTCTGCGGCAAATCGGTGGAACTGGATAGCGTGGCCGGAACCGCAGTTTTCCAAGTCTTCAATCTTGAAGTGGCACGTACCGGGCTATCTCTGAAAGAATCAAACCATTACGGATTCGAGCCGGTATCCGTCACGATAAAAACACGATCCCGTGCCCATGCACATCCTGGGGCGGAAACGATCTGGGTCCACCTGATTGGAGACCGCCGGACAGGAAGGCTGCTCGGCGCTCAAATGGTCGGCCGCGAAGGGGTCGCCCACCGAATCAATGCCGCCGCGGTAGCCCTGCACGCAAAAATGTCGGTGGCCTCCTTTTCACAAACCGATCTGGCCTATGCGCCGCCTTTTGGACCGGTATGGGATCCGCTGCTCACCGCCGCCAATCAACTGTTGAAAAAAATGAGTTGAACCCCGATCCGTACTATAGCGTTACCTTTTTTTGACGACCGCAACAAAGGTAACGCTTTTTCCCCGATCATTCCCCTCACCACGCTTTTCTTTCAAACTAACAATTTTATAAATACTTGATTATAAATAAATTTTTTCGATTTTCGAATTGACGCGTCGGGGTGGCACGATTGTTGATTTAAACCTCTTTGAGTTCAGACAGCAACGACAATCCGGTTTGACGTATTAACCAAGGAGATCAACATGTGGCGTGTGCTTTCAATGCTTCAAAAAATCTGGTCTGGTCCATCCCGATATCCATGACCATCGGGTTGTTGGTCGGGTATGGGTTTGATGCCGGACCGCTTAAAAAGCTCATCATCCCGATAACCTTTATTATGGTTTACCCCATGATGGTAACCCTGAACGTAAAAACCATTTTTAAAGGCCAGGACTATAAGCTTCAGATCGCCACGCAGATCATCAACTTCGTCCTCGTGCCGTTGCTGGCCTTTTATACCGGTCGACTGTTTTTCGCCGGTGGCCCGGAAAAATATGGCCTGTGGGCCGTCGGGCTGTTTCTCATCGGCGTACTGCCCACGTCGGGCATGACCATTTCCTGGACCGGATTCGCCAGGGGCAACAAGGAAGCCGCCATTAAAAAGGTCGGCCAACAAACCTGGAACGATCGCGTCAAACCCAAGTTTCCCCCCTTCTCAGCACTGGGCGTCATCCTGATCGCCTTCGTGGCCATGTCGCTGAAGGCTAAAAGCATCATCGCTAACCCGACAGACATTCTCACCATCATGGTTCCCCTGGCAGTGTTTTATCTGGTTACCTATGGATTGCTCACGGTTGCCGGGCGGCTGTTCTTCAATCGCGAGGATGCCCCAAAAGCACCCCTGCCGCTTACGAAAATCAAGCCCTCTGTCGGGATGGCCACCGTTACCGCGCTTCCTACCCGATTGACCGCACCGGGCGAACCCATGCTTCCGTCGATTCAAAAAGTCCTCTATGCAACCGATCTGTCCGATACCGCCCGGCATGCAATCCGCTACGCCTGCATCCTCGGAAACAGTTTTGGTGCCTCGGTAACGTTACTTCATGTCATCCCTGACCTTCTCGAGGCCCTCTCCAGAAAAGCCGGCATCGACCTGGCCGACCACATGGGCAAGGAAGCCTGGGCGGACTTTCATATAAACGGCATCGAAAAAGCCAAAGACACCATTTATCAGCAAATCAAGGAGACCTCCCGCCGTCTCACCAAGGAAATTTTCCACTGCCCGCTAACCGAAGAGAACGTGATGGTCAAAGTGGGCAATCCGGTTAGACAGATTGTAGCCACGGCAAAAGACGGCCCATTTGACCTCATCATCATGGGTACTCACGGTCACGGAAAAATGGAAGCGCACATCATCGGCAGCACGGCCGGTGATGTCATCCGGCTGAGCGACGTGCCGGTAATGGTGGTTCGCCTGCCAAAAGAAAAAGAATCAAAACCAGCTGCAAAAAGGGTGCGCAGTCATCACCCTGCAACAAGGTTCGACTCGGCCGGATACACCGAAAACATTCCACATAACGAAAGGAAACCGTCATGAAGGCAAAAAACTGCTGCAAGACAATGGAAAGGGAACTCACCGGATGGAAGGCCATCGTTTATGACATCGCTCGGAAAATGGACACCCTGCCCGGTGGGGAAAAGGAGAAGATTCTGCCGAACATCGAAGACCTGCATATCCTCATCGCCGAAATGGACGACCGTATCGATCAGATCCGGGAAAACTGTACGCCGGAGACCGGCATGGATGACATTCAGGCTAAACGGGCGGCCTTTAATGCCTCACTGACCTCTCTACGGGTCAGCACTGAAGAAGCCATGCGGGGGTTGGGCGGCGGCAATTTTGGCGGATAAGGTGAAAAACAAAAAACCGTCAACGGAAACCTATGGCGGGGCGGCAGCCATCGTGTTCGCCGCCCGTTTATCTTTTCTTTATCGTGACCGGGAGATATGCAATGGTTGCCAATCAATCCTTCGAAAAACAATTTAAACATTCAATTTCAACAGGTGTCTCCCTGGTGGATTTTAATGCGCCCTGGTGCAAGCCCTGCCGTGCTCAGGAACCGATTATCAAGACGCTCGAAAAGGACTATCATGGAACAGCCTGGGTGACGACGCTGAATATCGATGAAAACCGCGACATCGCCCTGAAACTTGGGATTCAGAGCATTCCGACGATCATTATTTACAAAGATGGCCGGGAAATGAACCGGTTTGTCGGCATTCAAACAACGGAAACGCTTAACCACGCCCTGCAAGACGTGATCGATCAACCGACTTTATTGCCGCCAAGGAGATAACAGGAATGGGAAGCTGTATCAACCATCCGGATCGTGAAACCCCGTACATCTGCATGAAACATCAAATCTACTTATGTGAGGAATGTCTGGAATGCCGGGATCCGAAAATCTATTGTAAACACCGATCCGCCTGTCCCATCTGGTTCATGGGCAAGCGCAAGGAAGGCTGGGAGGCCGAAGACAGGCAGGAGGGGGCCGCGACCACCCATACGGTCACTTTTCTGCCCGACGGAGAAACCGTTTCCATACCCGGCGGCAGCACGCTGCTGGAAGCAGCCCAGACCGCCGGGATCCATGTCAACGCCTCATGCAGCGGGAAAGGCGCATGCGGCAAATGCAAACTGGTGGTCGTCGCGGGTGAAGTCGGGACAGCACCCACCCCACTGCTGACCGACGGCGAAAAGGCCAAGGGCTACGTCCTGGCCTGCCAGAGCAGGATCACCGGCGATGTTTCCGTGCAGATTCCCGAAGAAGTCCTGGCGCGTAAACTCAAAATCGCGGGAATGGGTCAGACGGTCACCAACCGGGTCAAAGGCCTGGTCACGGAGATCGACCCCATGCTCCAGGAGATCCCCCTGACCTTAGCACCCCCAACTCTGGACGACTCGGTCAGCGACATGGACAGGCTCAACCGCGGATTGAAAAAACAGGGCGTCGATGTGGCCCGGCTCAACGTGGGCATCAAGATCATGCGTCAATTGGCCGAGGCGGTCCGTCGGGACAACTGGCACATCACCGTATCGGTGATCCGCCGCAAATGCGCCAATGAAATTCTGGAAGTGCGCCCCGGCAACGGGCAACACCCATCGATAGGCTTGGCCATCGATGTGGGCACGACCACCATCGTGGTCTACCTGGTAGACATGGCCGACGGGTCGGTGCTGGCGGCAACCGCCGGCCATAACCGCCAGGCGGATTGCGGCGACGATGTGATCAACCGTATCATCTGTGCGGAAAGAGATGGGGTCAAAAAGCTCAGCCGCATGGCCCTGGCCACCATCAACGACCTCATCGGCGAAGCTCTGGACAGTGCCGGCACCAAAACGGACGCCATCCGCAACGTCGTCATCTCCGGCAATACCACCATGGCTCACCTGTTGCTGCAAATCGAACCCCGCTATCTCCGCAGAGACCCCTACATTCCCACGGTGTCGGAATTCCCCATCCTCAAAGCCGGAGAGATCGGCCTGAAAGCCAATCCCATGGCGGCCGTGTTCATCATGCCCGGACCGGCCAGCTATGTGGGCGGCGATATTGTTTCCGGTGTCCTGTATACCGGTTTCCACCGGGAAGATCCGGTCACCCTGTTCATCGATATCGGTACCAACGGCGAGATCGTCCTGGGCAACAAGGAATGGTTGATGACCGCCGCCTGCAGCGCCGGACCGGCCTTCGAAGGCGGGGGAATCCGCTGGGGCATGCGGGCCGAGGAGGGAGCCATCGAAAGGGTGACCATCGATCCGCAAACCCTGGTGCCGGTCCTGTCAACAATTGAAGATGCCCCTCCCCGGGGAATCTGCGGGTCCGGAATGATCGACCTGATTGCCGAGCTTCTGAAAACCGGCATCGTTGATCGCAGCGGCCAGTTTGCCGGGGGGCTGGACAACGACCGGGTCCGCAGGCAGGGGGATGAATGGGCCTACGTCCTGACCTTCGCCGAAGAGACCTCCCTGGAGGAAGATATCGTCTTCACCGCATCAGACCTGAAAAACCTTATCTACAGCAAGGGTGCCGTCTATGCCGGCTTCAGCACCTTGCTGGGACACGCGGGCATGGATTTTTCTATGGTGGACCGCATGATTATCTCCGGTGGGTTTGGCCAGTATCTCAACATCGAAAAAGCCGTGACCATCGGCCTGCTGCCCGACATCGACCGCAGCAAATTCGCCTACATGGGCAACAGCTCCATCGTGGGAGCCTACATGGCCCTGTTGTCCAGCAACTATCGACAGGAAGCCCGGATGATTTGCAGCAACATGACCTATGTCGACTTTTCCAGCAACCCCCGCTACATGGACGAATTCACCTCGGCCCTGTTTCTGCCCCACACGGATTTGAAATCATTTCCAAACGTGACCATGGCAGCCTAAACCTGCCAAGGCATATGTCAAAAGTCTGCATGATGAATAGACCCTATTTGATGCCGGCATACATGAACGACTGCACGAATTGACGTTGAAAAAGGAGAAATGCGATGAGCAGCGGAGCCACCGAGAGCAGGGTGGCTGCGGAGATGACGGACCAGTTCACCCCGGATTCGGGTGCACCGAAGATTCCCAGGCCAACGGTCAGCGGACGAGTTTCCACCGAATTGGTCACGATCAGAGGCCAGAGAAAATTGTTCCAGTGGTGGCTGATGGAAACCAGCGCATATGCCAGATAGGTGGGACGGGCCAGGGGTACATATACCCGCCACAGGACCCCCATGGTTCCGCACCCTTCCAGGCGGGCGGCCTCTTCCAGTTCCTTGGGGGTTGATTTGAAGGCCTGCCGCAGGAGAAAAATACCGAAGGCACTGGCCATGTATGGCAGTCCGATGCCAAGAATCGTGTCCACCAGGCTGAACCGGGCCAGGGTGCTGTAGTTTTCGACAATCAGAATTTCCGGGGTGATCATCAGCTGGACCAGCACCAGGGCAAAGGCGATTTTATGGCCACGGAACTGATACCGTGCAAAGGCATAGGCGGCCAGGGTGCAAAGCACCAGTTGGGCGACCAGAATCGTGCTCACCAGGATGAATGTGTTCAAGGCGTAGCGGGGAAACGGCGCCCGGGAAAGCGCTTCACGGAAATTGTCCAGCGTCAGTGGCGCCAGCAGATTAAAATTGACTGCATATTCACCGGGATGAAAGGCCGCCCAGAAGGCATATACCAAGGGCGAAATCCATAGCACCGCCAGCAGCCACGCGGCGCCGGTTTCCAGGGATGACTGAAACTCTTCGGAAATGGATCTTGACCGTTTCATCGGTAATGTACCCGTTTGTCCAATACAAAAAACTGCAGCAGCGCCATGACGGATAGCAGAATAAGCAGCACCACTGTCAATGCGGCGGCAAAATGGGTTTCAAAATAGGAAAAGGCGGTTTCAAAAATATAGTAAAGCAGCAGGTTGCTGGCATTGTCCGGACCGCCCTTGGTGAGCACGAACAAATGATCCACCAGCTTGAACGAATTGAGCACCGCATTGACCAGTACGAACAGGGTGGTGGGCATGAGCAGCGGGAACATCACCCGGCGGAAATAATACCATCGCGTGGCCCCTTCCAACTGGGATGCCTCCTCGAGCTCCGGCGGGATGTTCTGCATGGCCGCCAGATAAAAGATCATGAAAAAACCGGCTTCTTTCCAGATTGTCATCACCATGATGGCCGGCAGCACCGTGGTCGGATCCCCCAGCCAGTTGTGCCCGGAAAAACCGAACCATGATGCAATCTGATCGATCAGCCCGATATCCGGTGTATAAAAGAACAACCAGATATTGGCCACGGCGATCATCGGCAGAACGGTCGGGGTAAAGTAGGCCATACGCACCAGCGACCGACCCGGAATGGAGCGGTTCACAAATAGCGCCATGAGGATGGCCAGGGCGATCGAGGTGGGGATGGTTCCCAGGGCAAACCAGGCGTTGTTGGCCAGCACTTTCCAGAAAATAGGGTCGTCCAGCATACGCTGGTAATTCAGCACACCCACAAAGCGGGATGGTCGAATCGCTGTAGCCTTGGAAAAAAGACTGTCGATCACCGTCGCCACGGTCGGATAATGGGTGAAGGCGATCAGCAGAATTGCGGCCGGCATCAACAGGAGCCAACCCTGGACGTGTTTTGAAGCGACAGTTCGCATATGTTTCTGGTCGGTTGATCAACTTAACGAGCGGCGGGCAGCGGGCGGCCCGCCGCTCGGTGCGGTCTGGTTTTTATTAACGGTACTGCTTCAATAACCGGTCTGCCTGGGACTGCGCTTCCTTGAGCGCCGCCTCCGGAGTCTTCGATCCGGTCAGCACGGCCTGGATGGCATCATCGAGCCCCTTGCGCACACGGCCGGTCTGGTATGTCGACAGCTCGGCGGTGGCATACTGCAGCTGGTCTCGGGCCACGGCTGCATAGGGGAAAGCCTTGACATAATCCTTCAGCTTCTGTGTTTCGTAGGCGGCCGGACTGACGCCCATGTAGCCGGTCTTCATGGACCATTCGGCAGCGTTTTCCGGGTTGGTCATAAATTTGATCAGCCTCATGGCCGCCTTGCGTTCCGCCGGGTTAGTCTTTTTGAAAATGTAAAAATTGCCTCCGCCGGTGGGGGTGCCCCGGCGTTTGCTGGCCGGCAGCATGGCCACGCCGAAGTCGAACCTGGCATTGTCCTTAACTGCCGTCAGGTTGCCGGTGGAGTGCCACATAATGGCGGTTTTTCCTTCGAGGAAATTCTGTCTCAGGGTTCCCCACTCGATGGTTCCCTTGGGCATAATACGGTGTTTCTCGCCCAGGTCCTTCCAAAACTGCAGCGCTCCGACCACTGCCGGGTCATCGAAATAGGTGGTATCGCCATTACTATTCATCAGCACCTGGCCGTTCTGCATGGCCAGGGCGCCGAACATCCAGTAAGGATATCCCGTGGATGGAATCATGGCGCCCCATTGGGAACCGTCGGGTTTGGTCAGTTTTTTCCCCATGGCTACCAGTTCATCCCAGGTTGCCGGCGGCCGTTCCGGATCCAGTCCCGCGGCACGAAAAGCGTCTTTGTTATAATACATAACGATGGTGGAGCGCTGAAAAGGGATGCCCCAGGTCTTTCCCGCAGTGCGGCCGTTTTCCATGAGGGTGGGGTAAAACGAGTTTAACCAGGCCTTTTCCTCGGCTGTCTCAACCACATCGTCGAAAGCAACGATGGCGTCCTGTTCGATCAGTTCGTAGATGTCGATGGAGAACATCACCGACAGCTGCGCCGGCTGACCGCTCTTCAAGGCGGCCAGCGCTTTGATGCGGGCATCATTGTAATTTCCCGCATAGATAGCCTTAACCGAGATATCCGGGTTTTCCTTCATGAAATCGCCTACGATACCGTCAATGACCGACGTCAGGGGACCGCCAACGGCCACGGGGTAATACATGGTCAGCTCCGTGGCTGAACCAGCCGTGACGGCCGAAATCAACAACGCCGTCGCCATCACCCCAATGCAAAGCCATTTGATTCCTTTGAACATAATTCTCCTCCTCTTCTTGGATCGGGTTCGATTGGTTGCCCACCGGAAGGCGGACAGGGTTGCTTTTTTAGGGACACGCATTCATGAAGATACGCGTTGTGGGTCTTCGATTCGGATACCATCGGCGCCAAATCGGTGAACCGCCTCTTCGGGCCAACTCACATGCAACTGTTCGCCGGGGTTATAACGGCGGTGGCCATCGATCTTGCCGAACACGGTCTGTCCGCCATGGACCATGCGCAGCACGGTTTCTGCGCCTAAGTAATCGGTCGCGGAAACCCGAACCGGCAGGCCGCTTTGCCCCACCCGAACATGTTCGGGCCGAACCCCGACATACCCGTCGGCGAACCTTGCTGCCGGCAGGCTGCCGCCGCAGGCAGCGGCCAGTGCCGAGCGATCTTCAATCAGATCAAGTTTCAACAGGTTCATGGGGGGCGATCCCATGAACTGAGCGGCAAAGGTCGTTTGAGGACGCTCGTACAGTTCATGGGGACGCCCGGTCTGCTCCACGCGCCCCTTTCGGAGCAGAACCACCTGGTCGGCCATGGTCATGGCCTCCACCTGGTCATGGGTGACATATAACATGGTCAGACCGAGCTTTTTCTGCAGGGAGCGAATCTCGTCTCTCATTTCAGCCCGGAGCTTGGCATCCAGGTTGGACAACGGTTCATCCATGAGACAGACCCGCCGGCGGGACACGATCGATCGCGCCAGCGCCACCCGCTGCCGCTGTCCGCCTGAAAGCTGTGCCGGCTTGCGGTTTAACAGATCTTCGAGGCCGACCATATGGGCGGCTTCTTCGAGCCGGGAGCGCCGTTCTGACTGCGAGATTTTCCGCACTTTCAGTCCGAAAAGAATGTTCTCCCGGACATTGAGATGGGGAAAGAGCGCATAGGACTGAAAAACCATGGAGACACCGCGCCTGGCTGCGTCCAGGTGAGTCACTTCGTTTCCGCCGATGGAGATGGATCCCGAGGAAACATTTTCCAGGCCGGCAATGAGGCGGAGGATGGTGGACTTGCCACAGCCGGAAGGACCTAAGAGCACCGTCAGGCTGCCTTCGGCAACCCTAAAGGAAACCCGGTCAACGGCAACGACTGCACCCCATTGCTTGCCCAGCTCACAGATATCGATGCCGCTCATGGGGTCATATCTCCTTTACAGACAATCAGCTGTGCACCGGACTGCTCCACCATTGATAGAATAGCGGCCGGCGGCGTGCGGTCACAAAATATTTTGGTGGCTTCGTCGATTTTTCCGCCCCTCACATGGGCGGCACGGCCGAATTTGGTATGATCCAGCACAAGAAAGGCGCTGCGGCTGTTCTCCCGTATCATCTGCCGAGCTCGCACCTCTTCTTCGTAAAAATCCAGAAGGGTGCCGTCTTCGTCAACCCCGGCCACGCCGTAGATGCCGATATCGACTTTATAGGCACTAAACAGGGCTTCCATTCCGGCACCCATGACGTCCCGGTCCTCGTTGCGCAGGCGCCCGCCGGCCACGGTCACCTCGAAGGTGGGGTTGACACAGGCCAGCATGGCAATGTTGAGGTTATTGGTAAAAATCCTCAGAAATTGGTGCTTTAACAGGGCTTTGGAAACGATTTCAGGGGTGGTGCCGATGCTGAAAGCCAAGGACACCCCGTTGGGCACGTGGCGAGCTACTTCTTCGGCAATGGTCTGTTTCGCCTCACTGTTAAGTGTCTGCCGCCATGCATAGGCGACATTTCCGGGGATGTCCATCCGTTGAACGCCCCCATGCAGCCGCCTGGCAATCCCGCGCTCACACAGCAGGTTCAAATCTCGGCGAATCGTCTGGGCGGTAACGTTAAAATGACGGGCAAGGAACTCCACACGGATGCAATCCTGTTGGCGGACCATTTCAGCAATCTGTGCCTGGCGCTCGGAAAGAGACATCTATTGATTTTCACAAAAGGTTTAAACGTCAATTTTCATTTGAACATATATTGAATCGAATAACAATATCGAAGCCTATAAACAAATAATTTTTGATTCTTCGACTTTCATTAGCGCCAGGTAAGTTTTCGATTAGCGTTCAAATGAAAATGGCACTGCAGAGCGACTGCCTCCGGCTTTTTCTGGATATCTCCAAAGCAATAACAGCCTCTTTGTACCCCAGGAAAGTCTTAGGCTCCCCTCCCGGGCCCCGCGGGAATTCACGCCATTGGAGATTGAGTTCGTCGCGGCACTGGCAGAGCAGTGCTGGATCGCCATTGAAAATGCAAGGATTTATGATGAGCAGAAACGACAGTTAAACTACTTTGGCACGCGGGCAACCGATGATATAGGAAAGACAACCCAATCCAGAAACGGCAAGTTGATTGAAATCCATGCAATACTCCTTTTGTTCATGGTAACCGCTGATAGGGCTGGGCCGGCTTAACCAGCCGTTGGAGATCAGCCCGCTTCCAGTTAATCAGTGCGGTCTGATCCCCAATAAATCTCACACGAAATTGATTAGTCGAAGGCCATACTGGTTTTCCACTCTTTCCAGACGTTGCCGACCAGATCCGGTCCCGGCTTGAGCGTCAGCTTTCCTGGGCGCCAGCCGGACGGGGTTGCTTCCGCACCCTTGGTTTTTCTGACCAGCTGGAAGGCCTGCACCTGTCGGAGGGTCTCCTGCACGTTGCGGCCCACCGGCGGTGTCAGCACCTCGTAGCCCTGGATTACACCATCCGGATCGATAATGAATCGTCCCCTGTTTTCAACACCAGCACCCTCGTTAAACACCCCGAACAATTTCCCGACCTTTCCGCCCGCATCAGACAGCATGGGAAAAGGCACGCCGCCGTCGACCATTTTGGCCAGCTCATGATCATCCCACATCTTGTGCACAAACATGCTGTCGATGCTCATGGATAGGAGTTCCACACCCAATTTCTGGAATTCAGGATATTTTTCGGCGACCGCCGAAATCTCGGTCGCTCATACAAAGGTAAAATCGCCCGGATAAAAACAGAGCAGAACCCATTTTCCCAGATAGTCGGACAGCTTTACGGAAATGAATTTGCCCTTCTGGTATCCGGGTGCCACGAAGTCTGGTGCTTTTTCACCGACATGAATCATTTGTCCTTCCTCCTTTTTCAGTTTTGTTGCCTCCTTCGCGATCTCTTCGACCGGTTCTCCTACGGGTCCTCCAGTGGGTCGGGCACACCCGACCGGCAGTTCTTCTGCCATGCGTCTCTCCTTTCGTTGATGGTTATTTGCTACCCACCCTTTTCCGATCTGAAAAAACATGGGGGCGGGCTTGCCTGACTTTTAAACAGCACAAGGGTTCAGCAACATGAAGGGGGATTTTCTATGAAAAAGCTATTGCGATCGTTTAGCGAAGCGATGCTCCGAAACCCTCTATCCGGTTGCAGAAAATATTGGGTAAGGACCGGATACGAAGATTATGAGAATATGTCCTTTATTTTAAGTCATATTGAACACGGATGTCAAACAACTTGATTCCCATTCATCTTCCATCGCTTCGAAAGCGAAAGGATGACATCCCCCTGCTGGTGAACACCTTCATCAACCGCCTGGAAATACTTACAGGCAAGCCGATCCGGGAATTGACCCGGGACGCGCTGAACCGCTTCATGAATTACCGGTGGCCGGGAAATGTCCGCGAGATGAAAAGCGCATTGGAATATGCCTTTACCGTTGCGGACAGGGATACCATCGACATTGATCACTTGCCGCCCCAACTGCTGGTCCATCCGTTGCACACCCCGCCGGTCGTCGAGTCGGTAGTTTTTTCAACCGGCAGCAATGAACGGCAGCAGCTCATCGATGCCCTTCACGCGGCCGGGGGAAACCAGAGCCAGGCGGCACCGATGGTAGGAATCAATCGGGTAACCGTTTGGAATCGTATGAGAAAATATGGGATCAACCTGAAACGCGAGATCAAACGATAATCAAATGGATGTCATCCGTATCTTGATAGGGGGGATAGCGCGCTATTCCTCCAGCGCCTTTAAGAATTCTTCCTGCGGCACCTCCTGGCCGGTCCACAGCAGAAAAGTGCGGCGGGCCTGGTAGGCCAGGGTGGAAAGCCCGTCCATAAACCGGATGCCGCTCTTTTCCGCCAAGGATTTCCAGATATTCTCCCGGTGACCGTAATTGAGATCGAACACCAACTGGCAGCCATTGCTCTTCAGGCCGCCGACAATTTCGGTCAACTCGCTGGATTCATCTCGACTGGAAATGGAGGAAGCATTGACGATGAGATCCACGTTCAGGGGAACGTCGGACAGGTCCTTCAGCATCCGCGGGGTACAACTGAAATGGCCGGCCAGACGGCAGGTTTTTTCATTGTCCCGGCCGGCTACGACAACCGACTCGGCCCGCAGCCAGTTGAGGATAAACACCACGGCCCGTGCTGACCCGCCTGTGCCGATCACCAGCGCCTTTTTTCCGGCAATGTCAAACTTCACCTCGTTGAGGGCATCCATGATGCCGATGGCGTTGGTGTTGTACCCCTTGAGCTGGCCGCCCTTGCAGACAATGGTATTCACGGCGCCGATGATGTTAGCCCCTTCGGAAAGCACATCCAGGTATGGCAGCACCTTTTCCTTGAATGGCGCGGTTATGTTGGCGCCGGCAATGTTAAGCACCCGGAGACTCTCCAGCGCCTTGCCGATATTGCCCGTTTCGACCATAAAGGGCACATAGGCCCCGTTGATGCCCGTCCGGCCGAACACTGTGGTAAATATCGCCGGCGACCTGGATCGAAAAACCCGCTGATCACTGATGATACAGAAAACCTTTTTCTGGAACGCATAGGTCGCGTCCGGAATTCCTGAAGGTTGATTCATCTGGCTGGGTCTCGGTTGCTGATGATTATAGCCCCATCGTTAAAAATAGTCGCTGCTTTGATCTGGGTTTGTGTGCTAACTGATTTTCAGGATAAAAAGCCTGCTCGCACGTCCCTGAGCAGGCTTGTTTCACCGGGCAAAATAACGATTACATGCGTTCGTGGTTCACATAAAGAATGCTTCCGAATCCAACGCACCCCTACCCCGAATGCTCTGCCGCTGTGTCTGTTGCGGAAAACACAACGAAATCGATTTCCTGTGCTTCAGGTACGTGGATTCGGAAGCAACCCGCGCACGACTCGATCCTACCCCTTTAGGATCCGTGTTGCCCGTTCACGGGTTACGGGGCTTCCGGCGCTGGTAAGCTGATCTACCGGTGGTTCGATCGATGCGGCCAGCCATCGCCGGCAGCCCGTTTTGTTAAAAAACCAGGCTACAGGTTCAACAGCCCTTTCAAGCTTTCAGTGATCTCTTCCGCGGAGGCCGGTTTGGGAAGATAGTCATCGGCTTCCATGCTCATGCCGTCATAGTGGGAGTAGCGGGTCGAAGAGACGTGGGATGCCACGGCAGTGAGCATCACAATGGGAATATCAGCGTATTTTTGGTCGCTTTTCAACTCCTTGCACACCGCATAACCGTCTTTTTCGGGCATCATGACATCCAGAACGATGGCATCCGGTGGATTGGCATGGACTTTTTCCAAACCTTGTACGCCATCATAGGCCACCTCCACCTCAAAACCTTCCTTTTCCAAGTTCCCCTGAACGATCGAACAGAAATCGGGTTCGTCGTCCACCACTAGGATCCGTTTTTTGTCACTCATTTGAGTTCTCCTTTATAACAAGCTGATTGTTAAAAAATCAGCAGCCTGAGCTTAAAAATATGGCCGGGCGGGGCTGAGGGTGTCGGTGGCGGTTATATTTCCCCCACCCCCGCAATTCCGGCAAATTCGTGTTAATCGACCTGGGGCCTGGGCAGCACGTTGGCTCGTTCAGCGATTTCCGGAACCCTGTGTTCCCATTCGATGGCCATGAGGTGGACCCCGGCAACCCCTTCCATCTCTTTGAATTCTTCGATCTGCTCGATGGCAAACTTGATGCCCTCTTCGGCCTGGTTGCCTTTACCGGCGCCCTTTAACCGTTCGATCAGTTCTTCAGGAACATCCATGCCTGGAACCATTTTTGCCATATACTGCGCCATGCGCGCGCTTTTCATCGGCGTGACGCCGGCGAGGATGTAGGCCTTTTCCGTCAGGCCCATGTCCACGGCTTTTTTCATGAAATCTCTGAACCGGGGCATGTTGTAGATGCATTGGGTCTGGATGAAGTCCGCGCCGGCGTCGATCTTGTTGGCCAGTCGGTAAATCCGGAATTCGTAGGGATCGGCAAAGGGGTTGGCGGCAGCCCCGATGAACATCTTCGGCGGCACGTCAATATCCTCATCGTTGATGAATTTGCCTTCGTCCCTCATCTTCTTCACCATGGCGATCAACTGCATGGAGTCGATGTCATAGACGTTCTTTGACTGGGGATGGTTGCCGAACTTCTGGTGATCGCCGGACAGGCAGAGCATGTTCCTTATACCTAGGGAGTACACCCCGAGGACGTCGGCCATCATGGCCAGGCGGTTGCGATCCCGGCACACCATCTGAAAGTTGGGTTCGATGCCGTTGGCCACCATGATTGCCGAAGCAGCCGCACTGGACATGCGCACCACGGCGGTCTGGTTGTCGGTGACATTCACCGCATCCACCTTGCCCCGCAGGTGTTCGAATTTCTCCTTCAGGTGTTCCACGTTGGCACCCTTGGGCGGTCCGCATTCACCGGTAAACGCAAAGTGGCCTGCCTTGAGCACCTTCTCCAGATTACTCCCTGATTTCAGTCCGTTATTGCTCATTGCACCAACTCCTCCCTTATGCTTTTACGGGGACCGCCGTCCCTTGCCGTCTGCCAGTCTTTCGGGGCCCGAAGGGTTCGAAGATCCTCGAGCCGTCCCTGCTCCATTTTTTTCTTGACGATGGTGTCCCAGATGCACTCCACATCCTTGGCGATTTCGCACTTACCGCCCGCGCTGCCGCCGCAGGGTCCATGCTGAAGACTTTTCGAGCACCGGGCGATGGGGCACAGCCCGTCGTAATAGTGGATGACACAGGTGCCGCATCCGGCGCATCGCTCCTCCCAGATGCCGTGCTGAACCGCACCGCCGAAGAACTTGGTATTTACCGCCGGAAAAAACTTCTGGCTGGGATAGGCTTCGGAAAGAAACTGAGGTCCGACGCCGCAGGCCATTGATACGACGGCATCATATTGGTCGAAGATGTCCCGGATCTGCTCCACGTATTCGGGATCGCACTGGCGCTCCAATGTCTTCTCGTCGATCTCGATGGGATTACCGTCTTTCTTGCGAGCAATTTTCAAGGTGGCGGCCAGCACCCCCACCTCCTTAGCGCCGCCCACGTTGCATACGGTAACGCACCCTTTGCAGCCCACAAGAAGAATTTTCTTATACTCCTTGATCATGTCCTGTATCTCTTCCAGAGATTTTCGATCTGCAATTATCATGAGTTCACCTCTTGGGGTCCAAAGGCGGAAAATCCGCCTCCAATCTGTGTTTAAGAAGTCACCGGGCTGGGTCCCAGCGCCTTGATCGTCTCGGTCATTTCGTTGGCGATTTCGGCAAAGCGGGGGCCCTGGGCTGAAGAAAGATTGAACATCTGCACCCGCTCCGGTTCCATGCCCAGTTCCTTAAGGGTTCGCTGAACGTACTCGACTTTCCGTCTGGTTTTGAGATTTCCTTCCAGGAAATGACATTCACCTTCCAGTCAGCCGGCCACGTATACGCCGTCGGCTCCGCCTTCGAAGGCGGTCAGCAGGTGCAGGATGTCCACCCTGCCGCTGCACGGCACCTGAATCACCTTCACATTGCTTGGATAATTCAAGCGCATGGATCCGGCAAGATCGGCGGCTGCATACGCACAGTACTTGCAGCAGTAAGCCAGGATCTGGGGTTCAAAGGTTTCATTCATGGTCTTTCTCCGATGATGTTAAGGTAATAAAATGAGTCGGGCGCCCGGAGTTCTCAGGCTGCCGGTTGTTCTGGCGCCCAGATTCCCTGTTTGATTAAGCCGCTGCCCCTTTTTTCTTTTCAAAAAGGGCCGCCGTCTTGGCCACGATCTGCTCGTCGGTAAAATGCTTGAGCTGGATAGCCTTGCCGGGGCATTCGGCCACACAACAACCGCAGCCATGGCACTCGGCCGGTTCGATCACCGCATGACCCTCCTCACCGATATAGGGGATGTGGTACGGGCAGGTTCGCACGCAGGTAACACAGACGGCGCACTTGTCCGGATCCACTTCGGCCACCACACCGCCCACCATGATCGAATCGCGGGACAGGATGGTCATGACCCTTGACACCGAAGCCCGCGCCTGGGCGATGCTTTCGTCCAACGCCTTGGGGTAGTGGGCCAATCCGGCCATGAAGATACCCTCGGAGCCGAAATCAACGGGACGCAACTTGGCATGAGCCTCCACCAGGAAACCGTCGGCATTGATCGGCACTTTGAAGAGCTCAAACAGGTCCTTGTTTTCATTGGGCAGCACGGCTGTTGCCAGCACGAGCAAATCCGGATTCAATTCCACGGGCATCTGAAGCACATGGTCCCTTACCGTTACACTCAGCTGACCGTCGGCTTCCTTCACATCGGGCAGGTTGTCTTCCAGGTTGTAGCGCATGAAGATGATGCCCTTTTCCCTGGCCTTTTTATACAGCTCTTCGCGGAATCCGTAAGTGCGGACATCCCGGTAGAGCACATAGATGTCCATCTCCGGGTTGCGTTCCTTGAGACTCAGGGCGCTCTTGACCGTGTGGGTACAGCACAGCCGGCTGCAGTATGGCCTTTCCGTAGTCCGAGACCCGACGCACTGGATAAATGCCACGCTCCGGGCATCAGAAAGCCGTGGATCGTCTGCATCCATGGCGGCATCCAGGTCGAAATGGGTCATGACATTGGAGTTCTGACCATACAGGTACTCGCTGGGGATGTATTCCTTGCCGCCGGTGGCGATGATGGTGGCACCGTGTTCCACCACCGTCTCGGTCAGGGATTCACCGGAAGTCATGAGGGTGGTGGTGAAGTTGCCCATAATACCGGTGGTTTCCACTGGTTCCGTTTTCATGAAAACCCGGATGTGTTCATGGTTGCGCACCCGGTCGATCAGCGCTTCCAGATAGGGTTTCACCGGTTCCCCCTGCCAGGTGGACCGCAGTCTGTGGGCGACGCCGCCCAGCACATCGCTCCGCTCCACCAGATAGACCGGGAGTCCCTGGTCGCCAACGCCCAGCGCCGCCTCCATGCCGGCCACACCACCGCCCACCACCAGCACCTTCTGGGTCACCTCCAGCCGAACCTGGTGCAACGGTTCGATGTAGGCGGCCTTGGCGACAGCCATGCGAACCAGGTCCTTGGCCTTTGCCGTGGCCCGTTCCGGGTTGTTCATGTGAACCCAGGTGTTCTGGTCGCGGATGTTGGCCATTTCAAACAGGTATTTGTTCAAACCGGCATCCCGGATAGTCTCCTGGAACAGCGGTTCGTGGGTTCGCGGGGAACAGGAGGCCACCACCACGCGGTTGATGCCATGTTCCTTGATCACCTCTTTCATCTTGTCCTGGGTATCCTGGCTGCAGGTGAACAGGTTGTCCTCCACATGGACCACATGGGGCAGGGTAGCGGCATAGTCTCTCACCGCGGGCACGTCGGCTACACCGCCGATGTTGATGCCGCAATTGCACACGAAAACCCCCACCCGGGGTTCCTGCCCGGATACATCGATCTCCGGCGGCAGCTCTTTGGTTTTGATCAGCGTGCCTCTTGCTTTCGCCAGAGGCCGGGTGGCCGTTGATGCGGCGGCGGAGGCCTCCATGACCGACTGGGGAATATCCTTGGGCTCCTGGAAGGCACCGCAAACAAACACACCCGGCCGGCTCGAACTCACCGGTTCGAGGGTCCGGGTGGCGGCATGCAGGTGTTCGTTGAGATCGATGCCCACCTTTTTGGCCAGGTCCACCGATTCCTTGTTGGGAGCCAGGCCAACGGCCAGGACCACCATATCGAAGGTTTCCTCAATGAGTTCCCCTTCCTCGGTGATATAGCGCAGCCGCAGGTTGTCGCCTTCCACCGGATCGATGGTATGCACCTTGGAGCGGATGAAGCGCACCCCCTTTTCATCCCGGGCGCGCATGTAGTATTTTTCAAATTCCTTGCCGTGGGTACGCATGTCCATGAAGAAAACGGCGGTGTCCAGCGGCTTGTCACTGTGCTCCTTGGCGATGATCGTTTGTTTGTTGGTGTACATGCAGCACACCGAGGAGCAGTAGCTGTGGTCACTGCAGTTGATATCCCGCGAGCCCACGCACTGAAACCAGGCGATCTTTTCCGGTTCCTTGTGGTCCGACGGCCGCATCAGGTGGCCGGCGTAAGGGCCTGAAGCGGAAAGAATCCGCTCGAACTCCAAGCTGGTCACCACATTGGGATGGCTGGCATACTGGTAGGTCTTGTGCTGTGTGGGATCGAAAGGGGTGAATCCGGGGGCCAGGATGATGGCTCCCACGTTGATGGTCTTGTACTCGGCCACCATGTCGTGATTGACCGCCTTGGCCAGGCAGGCATCGACACACTGGTAGCACTCTGAGCAGAGTCCGCACTTGAGGCACCGCTCGGCCTCGGTCTTGGCCTCTTCTTCGTTATAACCGAAGGAGACTTCCAGGAAGTTGCATTCCCGGGCTTCAGGATCGAGACACCTGACCGTTGTCCGCTTTTTGTTCGGCTCCTTACTCAAATCATCGGGTTTGACAAAATCCCATTCTTTCTGTCGACCTTCGGTGAGATCCATACCGTTGATGAAGCGGTGGATGCTCTCGGCCGCCTCTTTGCCGCAGGCAACGGCGTCCACCACCGATTTGGGTCCGTAGAATGCATCGCCGCCGGCAAAAACCCAGTCGATCGGCGTCTGCAGGGTCACCGGGTCGGCCTCCAGGCCGCCGGGCCGGGAAATAGCGATGCCCTGCTCTTTGATGCCGACCAGATTGGTGCTCTGGCCGATGGCGATAATGATGGTATCGCCGAAAAAGGGCTGGCATTCCGCTTCATCGTAGGCGGGGTTGAACCGACCATTTTCATCGAAAACCGCCGTACAGGTCTTGAATTCGATTCCCGACACCCGCTTGTTTTTGTCGATGTAAAAGGACTTTGGGCCGAAGCTGTTGACAATCTTGATGTCACCTTCCAGGGCTTCTTGAATCTCGTGTTCCCAGGCCGGCATCTCCTCCCGCTTTTCCAGACATATCAGTGTTACATTTTTTGCCCCTTTGCGCTTGGCAGTGAGGGCCACGTCGATCGCCACGTTGCCGCCGCCCACCACAACAACGTCCTCACCGAGTTGGATATCCTTACCCAAAGAGGCATTCCGCAGAAATTCAACGCCCTGGAGCACGCCTTCGGCATCTTCGTTTTCCACGCCAAGTCGGCGGCCGCCATGCAGTCCGATGGCCATGAAGCAGGCATGGTAACCGTCGGCTTTGAGGCTTTCCAGGGTGATATCCTTACCGAAGGTCACCCCGCATTTGATTTCAGCTCCCATTTGCCGGATCACGTCGATTTCTCCGGCCAGGAGGTCCCGGGGAAGCCGATATTCAGGAATCCCATAGCGCATCATGCCGCCGGGTTCCGGCATCTTTTCGAAGAGGGTCACCTGATATCCGTGCTGGAGCAGATAATAGGCCGCCGTGACACCCGCGGGACCGGAGCCGATGATGGCCACTTTCTCCCCTCGTTGCTCCGCTGTAATTTCCGGAACGTATGTCTCTCCGCTCTGACGTTCATAGTCGGCCAGAAAGCGGTGAAGCTCACGGATGGCCAGCGGTTGATCCACATCGTTGCGGGAGCATTGACTTTCACAGGGGTGGTGGCAGACCCGGCCGCAGATCCCCGGGAAAGGGTGGTCCTGTTTGAAAAGCTTCAGGGCTTCTTTATAGCGGCCGTCATTGATCAGGGCGATGTAGCCCTGAATGCTCACGTGGGCTGGGCAAGTAGCCTTACAGGGAGCCGTTCCGCGCTTATCGATAGCGTATGCGCTGGGCATGCCCTGGGGGTAGAGTTTGAAGGCGGCTTTACGATCCCGCAGGCCCTCGTCAAACAGGTTGGGCGTTTCGATGGGACAGGCTTTGGCACACTCGCCACAGGCCGTACACTTGTCCATTTCAATGTAGCGCGCGTTCTGGCGAAGTTTGACCGTAAAATTTCCCACCTCCCCGGTGACTTCTTCGATTTCCGTCAAGGTCATCAGGTCGATGTTCAGATGCCGCCCACACTCAACCAGTTTGGGTGAAATGACGCACATGGAGCAGTCGTTGGTGGGAAAAGTTTTGTCCAGCTGGGCCATAACGCCGCCGATAGCCGACTTCGTCTCGGTCATGTGGACGTAATAACCCGAATCCGCCAGATCCAGGGATGCCTGTATCCCTGCAATGCCGCCGCCGACCACGAGTACGGATCCGACGACATCTTTACTTTGGGTTTTTTCTTTTTCTGCCATTACATGTTCCTCATGAAAGGGTTGGTGATAGAGGGATTATCCGTATTCCAGCCGTCCATCAGACCATATCCAGCAATTTCTGCAGCTTGTCTTCCCAGCCCATGGCGGAAATCATTACGCCTGAAAAACCCGCCTCTTTCACAGCAGATATAATTTTCGTGGCGATGGAAAGGCTCTCCACGGCTTTGTCCGGGGCCCGCATGAGCCGCTTAATTAAGTCCTGAGAAATAGTTACGTTCAGGTGCCGATCCAGGTACCGGGCCATTCCCACGGATTTCAACAGCATCACGGTAGGAATAATCCGTGTTTTTTTCAGATCGACCTTTTCCAGAAACGGGGCAATGGCCCCGATATCGAAAACCGGCGGGGCAATGAAAAAATCCACGCCGGCCTCTGTTTTTTCAGCCATTCTGGACAACTCTTTTTCAAGCGCGTCTCCGGTGGCCCGGGCATTGACGTTGGCCCCTACCAGAAACGAGGGTGAACCGGACAGTTCATTGCCGGCCAGGTCCTTTCCGGTCTGCAGTGCAGAAACGGCTTTAAACAAGGTCATCAGGTCGATATCGTTGACCGCTTTAGTCTGGTGATGATCGCCCAGGCCGGGGTCTTCTCCTGAGACCCCCATGATATTGAGAATGCCGCACCCATAGGCTGCCAGCAGGTCCGCTTGCAGGGCGATCCGGTTGCGGTCCCGGCAGTTTACCTGCATGATGGTTTCCATCCCATGGCTCTGAAGAATCATGGCCCCTCCCAAGGAACTCATCCGCATGACGGCGTTGCCCATTTCCGGCACGAGGAAGGCATCCACCATGTTCTTTACACGAACTGCGCTGTTGACCATCGTTGAAACATTCACCCCTTTGGGCGGCTGCATCTCCGCAAGAATGGTGAACTTGCCGACATCGAATTTGTTTTTTAAATGCATAAGCCAATCCCCTTATGGTTGCTGCGGAAAACACGCGGTAACAGTTAATAAAAAGAGCGCGGCATATCGGTATCTGGTGAAGGCGGAAGGTGGAGACCTTCCGGAAAGAGCAGGCCTTAAAAATGCTGGCCGACTTGTATCCTTTTCCTACCATTCTGGGAGAGCAAAGCCTGTGCCAGCAAGTCGTATCTACTTCCTAAAAATAAATATATGTATAAAATTAGTATGTTATTAATATTTTTGGGGTACGGCCCGAACCAAAAAGGGTTTAAAATAAAGGTAGACAACTATGCCATAATGGACTATTATTGTCGTAAAATAATGAAAATATAAGTCGTTACCACGATCATGCCAATTTGGCACAGTCCATATTGGCACAGCATGAAGGGTGATGGGAATCGATGAACAGTCATGTCGTTGTCGTAGATGATGACCGGGATTACCTGGAGGTTCTGGGGAGAAAGCTGACCGAAATCGGCTTTAAACGGGTCCGTTTGGAAGATAATTCCGTCAAACTGGCTGAAGAAATTGAAAAAGGACTCTCTTTCGACCTGGCCCTCATCGATATGACCATGCCGGAGATGGACGGCATGGCCCTGCTGGAAAAAATAAAGGCCAATTCTCCGTCCACGGAGTGCATCATGGTAACGGCCATCAACGAGGCACGCATCGCCGTGGAATGCCTGAACAAGGGGGCTTATGACTATCTGGTCAAACCGGTGGCCACCGAAGACCTCTCTCTCTCCATCAAGCGAACGCTGGAACGAAAACGGCTTCTGGATCTACTGGATCTTGAGAAGCGCGATGATTTGCCCACTCTCGAAAACGAAGAGCCTTTCCGCCCCATTATCACCCAGTCCAAAAAAGTCCTGCGAATCCTCAAAGAGGCGGAGCTTCATGCCTCCAGCCCGGTTCCCGTTCTGATCACCGGCGAGAGCGGTACCGGCAAAGAGCTTCTGGCCCGCGCCATCCACGGCGCCAGTCCTCGTTCCCAGCACCCCTTCAGCCCCATCAACATGTCCTCGCTCACCAGTTCTCTATTCGAGGCTGAATTTTTCGGCCATACCAAAGGCGCTTTCACCGGTGCTGAACACGGACGGGTCGGCTACCTGGAATACACGAATAAGGGTACCTTGTTTCTTGACGAAATCGGCGACCTGCCGCTATCTCTCCAGGGGAAGCTGCTGCGGGTGCTGCAGGACGGGGAGTTTTCCAAACTGGGGTCGAGTACCCGGCAGAAAGTGGACCTGCGTTTTATCGCTGCCACCAATGAAAACCTCGAACAGATGATGGCCCAGAAGCGTTTTCGTAAAGACCTCTATTACCGCATCCGAGGCGGCTGGCTCCATCTCCCGCCGCTTCGCGAACGCCAGGAGGACATTTTTCTGCTGACCCGTCAATTTCTGGCGAAATATTACGATGTGAACAAACAGGGCTTTATCGAAAAACCCGCTCTGGACCTGTTAATGCGTTATCCCTATCCCGGCAACATCCGGGAATTGAAATCCATTCTCCAGTCAGCGGTCAATCTGGCTCGCGGAGAGCCGATTCGTGAAACCCATCTGCCATCGCATGTCACGGCATCCTTGAAAACGTGCGCGGATGAAGACGTTGCTGTCGTTGGTGCGACGATAAAACCGCTTGCCGAAGTGGAAAAGGCGCACATTTTACACGCATTTGAGCAGACAGGAGAAAACAAGTCGAAAACAGCCAGACAGCTGGGTATCGGCCTTAATACCCTGCGGCGCAAGCTGGCCAGCTATGGAATACAATGAGTGGCGGTAGCTCTAAAACCATGAATTCATAGACAGTTCGGGCTACCGATCTCCCCGGCGGTAGGGTTCCGCCAGCATGGCCGGGGCGTTCAGGCGGCGGCTGTCCCGAAGTCCCCCCACCAGAAGCACCAGCAAGGTAGCCATATAGGGCAGCATGGCTAAAAAGTTGGGAGAAATCCCCAAGGGTTGGAGCATATACTGAAGCACAAAGATTCCACCGAAAAGAAAAGCGCCTACCACGGCCCGCATTGGATTCCACAGGGCAAAAATGGTCAGGGCGATAACGATCCAACCGCGCCCGGCTGTCATTCCCTCGATCCATGATTTGCTGTAGGAAATGGATAGGTGGGCGCCGGCCATGGCAGAAAAACCACCACCGGTAATTACGGATAGATATCGGACCATGGAAACATTGACCCCTTGGGTTTCCGTGGCCTTGGGGTTTTCGCCGGTCGAACGGATGCGAATGCCCAGCAGTGTATGCTCAAGAAGAAACCAGGTGCCAATGGCCAGGAGCACGGCCATGTAAAAAAAGGGGCTCTGGTTGAAAAATACCGGCCCCACCCACGGAATGTCCGACAGGATCGGGATTGGCATGGCGTTGATTTTAATGGCCAGCGGTTTACCCACATAGGGTTTCCCCAACAGCCCGGCCACACCCAATCCGAGCATGGTCAGCGCCAGGCCGGACACCACCTGGTTGGATTGAAGACTCACCGATGCAAACGCATGAACCATGGAAATCAGCATTCCCGCAATGATGGCCGCGCAGAGCCCGAGCCAGGGATTGCCCGTATGATGGGTGACGATAAATGCGGTTACCGCACCAACGGCCATTACGCCTTCCACGCCAAGATTAAGGATTCCGGAGCGCTCAGAAATTATCTCGCCGACGGTCCCGAGCAGCAGGGGGGTTCCGGCAACCAGCGTACGCTGAACCACAGAAATGAGAATCTCCTCCATGGGTTAGGCCCTTTCTTTCAGCAATAAGCGCACCTTGTTCTTCGTAAAGAAATCACCCATAATCAGAAAAATCAGCAGGGTTCCATTAAAGACATCCACTGTTGCCGCCGGCAGTCCGAGAGATATCTGAATCGCGTCTCCACCAACGAGGATCCCGGCAAAAAAGATACCCGAGAAAATGACGTAAATCGGATTGAGCTTGGCCAACCAGGCCACAATAATCGCCGTAAAACCATACCCGGAGGAGATGGAGTCCGGATAGCTCAAATAATGATGGATACCGGCAACCTCCCCAACACCGGCCAGCCCGGCCATGCCGCCACTGATGACCATAATAAGAATCGTCGTTCTGGAAAAATCGATCCCCGCATATTTTGCCGCATCAGGATTTTCGCCGATCACCCGCACCTCATACCCGAAGCGGGTCTTGTAGATGACAATCGCCAGCACCACAACGGAAATCACCGCCAGAATCAAGGTGGCGGTGTGGATTCGTGATCCGGGCAACAGGGACAAGATGGCCGAATCCGGAAGATCGTCGGTATATGGAAATCCGAATTTCTTTTTGCTCTTCCAGGGTCCGACGATCAGCAAGGTGAGAAATTCAGCGCAGATGTAGTTGAGCATCAGCGTGGAGATCACCTCGTTGATTGAAAACCGGAGCTTGAGGATGGCCGGAATCAATCCCCAAAAGGCTCCTCCGATAAACCCGGCAAAAAACATCAACGGAACGATAATTGGAGAGGGAAGCACCGGCCCCCAGTGCAACCCCACCCACGTTCCAAAAATGGCTCCCATGAGAAGCTGACTCTCGGCCCCGATGTTCCAGAATTTCGCTTTGAACACCACGGCGAGGCCTCCGCCGATGAGAATAAGCGGGATGGCTTTGGTAAGGGTCTCTTTGAAACCGTATATACTGCCGAAGGAGCCGCTGAATATTTTCCTAAACGCAAAAATCGGGTTCACGTTGCATAAAATAAAAATCAACCCGATCGCAGCCATGCCGGCAGCCAGCGCCAGGACCAGGGTCAGAATGGTGCCGATGGCGGAGATCTGCTCTCGATCCGAAACTTTAAAATGAATCATCCGCCCCTTCTCCCGTCCTTAAATCTTTCGTACCGGCCATCATCAATCCGATATCTGCGATCCGTGAATCATCGGATTCCAGAATCCCCATAAATTTACCTTGAAAAATGACGGCAACCCGGTCGCATAGCTCGAAGATTTCATCCAGGTCTTCGGACACCAGAAGCACAGCGCCGCCTTCTGCACGCCGCTTGAGCAGTTGGTTGCGCAGATACTCAGTGGCACCCACATCCAAGCCGTAGGTTGGATGAGAAGCCACCAATAGATCCGGTTTGTCAGCAATCTCACGGCCGAGAATCAATTTTTGAATATTGCCGCCGGACAGATTTTTCGTCTGTATATTAATGGACGGCGTGGCCACCTGGAAATCTTTGATCAACTGCCGGGTATGCGCCTTGATGCGGCCATAAGCGAGAAAAGCCCGCCGGGAAAACTTCTTCTGGTGGTGCTGCTTGAGGATCGCGTTTTCGTAAAGAAATAGATTGGGTGCAATGCCAAAACGGATCCGTTCCTCCGGCACGTGGGACACGCCGGTGTTGTGGATTTTTCGGGGCGACTGGTTGGTAATATCGATATCGTTGATCCGAATCCGTCCGTGGGTCACCATCCGCAGGCCGGTAATGGCTTCGACCAACTCGCGCTGTCCGTTGCCGGCAACACCGGCAATACCGAAAATTTCGTTCCTGTAAACCTCAAAGGAGATGCCGTTCACTACCGGATAGCCTTTGTCGCCATCGACCTCGACGTCCACCACATCCAGTACTTTCTCTTTTCTCGACATCTTTTCCCGGGAAAATGAAAAAATAACCTCCCGGCCGATCATCATGCGCGCCAGGGAGCGCTTGTCCATCTGTTCGGTACACGCATGTCCAACAACGCGGCCTTTGCGAAGCACGGTCACCCGGTCGCAAATCTTTTTGATTTCATCCAGCTTGTGGCTGATGAGGATAATCATCTGCCCGTCTTTTCTCATTTTTTCCAGAACATGGAAAAAATCCCGGGTTTCCTGAGGCGTGAGAACTGAGGTAGGCTCGTCAAGAATCAACAGCCCCGCACCGTTGACGAGCGCTTTGATAATCTCCACTCGCTGCTGTTCACCGGCAGACAGCTGCCATACTTTTTTGTCGGGATCGATGTTGAAATTGAATTTTTCGGAAAACGAAACGATGCTTTGTCTCATTTTCTTCTGCGGGAACAGCATGGGCGCGCGTGCATAACCCAGGGCAATGTTTTCAATCACCGTGTGGTTCTGAATCAGCATGAAATGCTGGTGCACCATGCCGATACCATGGTCGATGGACGCCTTGGGAGAATCGATCGAAATCCGATGGCCATTGACCCGGATCTCTCCGGCATCGGGCTGATAAATGCCGTAGAGGATATTCATCAGCGTCGTTTTTCCGGCCCCGTTTTCCCCCAGCAGGCCCAGGATTTCTCCGGACGACACCTTCAAATTGATGTTATCGTTTGCTCTAACACCCTGAAATGACTTGTAAATATTTATCATTTCAAGCGTTTCTATTTTTTTCATTATGGCCGTCATCCAAAAAAACAGAAGGGGAGGCCGGGCTTAAGCCTCCGGCTCCCCTTCTATTCAAAACAAGCGTCTTATTTGGGGATGCTTCCCACGACGTTGTCTACGTAGTACATGATGCTCAGCAGGTCTGCTTTGGAGGCCTTTTCTCCGGCTTTGATCTGCAGCTTGCCGGCATTGTCTGAAATGGGCCCCATGTAAGGATCGAAAACGTCTGTGCCTTTTTTCATCTGCTCGTAGCGTTTGACGACCAGATCATAAACGGAAAGGGATCCAAACTCTTTCGTATCAACGGAAACGGCCTTCAATGCATCTATAAACTTTGGATTGATCGGGTCTTCGAATGAACCGCCGAGGATGGCCGCCTTTTCAGCAACCAACCACCACTTGTCATCACTCGTCCAGGTCCCCTCATGAAAATCTTTGAGAATCTTTTCGTACATGACCCCCCAGTCCACCAGCTGCCCGGATACCACGGAGTCCTTTCCATAAGGCTGCATGGGACTGTAGTGGCTGAAGGTATAGATCTGCCTGCCTTTTTCGGTGTGCTCCTGGCCCACCTCAATGACAGCCGGAGTGTCCTCGGTAAACGCAAGCGCATCGCAACCCTCGGCGATCAATGCTTCTGCCGCCTCCCTGGCCTTATCTGGCCCATACCAGGCATAGGTCCACCGCACATGTACTTCCGCCTTGGGATTCACGGCTTTGATACCAAGGGCGAAGGCATTGATATGGCGAACCACCTCAGGTATGGGGAATGCCCCCACATAGCCTATTTTATTGCTTTTGGTCAGCCCACCAGCCATCAACCCGTTAAGATAATAGGTCTGGTAAAGGTCCGCAAAATAGGTGCCTACATTTTTTGTCTGTTTGAACCCGGAACAGTGCATAAAGTGCTTGTCCGGGTATTTCATGCCTGCTTTAAGGGTGTCATCCATGTACCCAAAGCTGGTCGTGAAGACGATGTCGCACTTTTCTTCCTGAATAAAGCGGTCGATTATTCTTGCGGAATCAGCTTCGGCAACGGATTCGATAAAAACAGTCTTTAGCCACGGCAGTTGCTTTTCGGCATATTTTCTTCCAACGTCATGGGCATGAGACCAACCATAGTCGCCAACAGGACCAACATAAACAAACCCGGCCTTAAGCTGTTTTTCAACCGCCCCGCTGACGCCGGAGCCAAAAAGGGTTAGCAGAACGACACCAAAAACCATCCAGATAAAACGTTTACGCCCTATTTTACCGCCCCTCATTTGCGCCTCCTTTTCTTGACAGAACATTGTTTTCGTTTTTTTCCAGACTTAAGCAGGGCTTTTAACTACGATGATCCGATTCGTTAAGTCAACAACAGTGTTTTTCAATCTGCATGGGCTTGCCTCCTGCCTTTTGATTCGTTCATTGGGTTTTTATTCGATGTAAGAAAAATTCTGATTCCATTGCTATTTTCGCTTTATCATTGACTTTGTTTCAGTGGTATGATCGTTTTAGTATTTTGGTCTTTTATGGGAAGATTTAAATTCCATTAACTATAAACACAGGGCACCTGTCACCTTTATTTTAGCTGGAGATTGACCGGGGTCACTATCAGGAGGAAAAAATGTACGGGTTAGCGGCCATACAACAAGCCAACGGGTGGGCCATGGCAGGTGCAGGAGCCTGCATCGTTCTTATCGGCTTGGCGGTTCTCTCTTTTCTAATATCGATGATTCCCCACCTTACCGGTTTTTTTGAAGAGAAGGCCCAGCCACCAATCGAAAAATCAGAAATAACGATCAAACCTAAAATGATCGTTCCTGACAAACTGCCTGATGACCTTGAAGCCGCTTCAACGGTCTATATCTCCTTTACCGAAGACTTAGGCGAAACCTTCGACCTGATCGATCTGCACCAGAAAGCCAAAGCAGTCGGACTTCCGCATCCTTATCTTTCGATTAACCGCTTCAGAGACGCAGGTATACTGGTTTCTGTTGGTGACGGACGCTTTTCCTGGCAACCCCTATCCGAATAAAAAACAAGGACCTGATAAATGGAACTTTTACTGCAATTTCTGACTAATACCGGGTATTACCTGGCCGATTACAGGCATTTCTTAATGTGGGGCATTGGAATCGTATTCGTCTACCTGGCTATCGGCAAACAATATGAACCGTTGCTCCTGCTACCCATTGGTTTCGGGGTGTTGTTGGGCAATGTCCCATTTTTTAAAGGTTTCGGACTGGGCATCTATGAACCGAACAGTGTTCTTCACTACCTTTATTTTGGGGTAACCACAGGCGTCTATCCGTCAATTGTATTTCTTGGTCTGGGTGCCATGACCGATTTCTCCTCGCTGCTGGCACGACCGAAATTGATGCTACTCGGTGCGGCCGCACAAATGGGTATTTTCTTCACCCTACTCAGTGCTTTGGCATTGGGTTTTCTTCCAAAAGAGGCTGCCTCCATTGCAATTATCGGTGGTGCCGACGGGCCGACCTCCATCTTTTTAACGGCCAAACTGGCACCCCACCTGATTGGCCCTATAGCCATTGCCGCCTATTCATACATGGCCCTGATTCCGATCATTCAACCGCCGATCATGAAACTGCTGACAACGAAAAAGGAACGCCAGATTCATATGCCCGACCCACGGCCGGTTTCAAGAAAGGAGCTGTTGATTTTTCCGGTTATCGGTTTGTTCCTCTGCTGCTTTTTGGCCCCGGCATCCATTCCCTTGCTGGGAACCTTCTTTTTTGGAAACCTGATGAAGGTCAGCGGTGTTGTCGATCGCCTGGCGCAAACCGCTCGAAACGCCATCATCGATACGGCCACGATCTTTTTAGGGTTAACCGTCGGCGCCAGCACCCAGGCCGATGTTTTTCTCACTACAAAATCCGTCGGCATCTTCGCGCTTGGGGCTGTCGCCTTCAGCATCGCCACAGCGTCCGGTGTGCTCTTCGGGAAACTCATGAATCTTGTGTCAAAAGAGAAAATCAACCCCCTGCTCGGTGCCGCTGGTGTTTCCGCAGTTCCCGGGTCAGCAAGAGAAGTGCATATGATGGGACAGAAAGAAGATCCATCTAACTACCTGCTGATGCATGCCATGGCCTGCAACTCTTCCGGCGTTATCGGATCCGCGATCTGCGCAGGTATTCTTTGGAGTTTCAATGTAGGATAGCATCCGCAATTCAAAAAAGCCTGTTTCAGTAAGCCCAAAAAGCCGGAGAATGAATTTAATCTCCGGCTTTTTTATTTACTAATTTCCAAGATTGCGATTTACGCTTGACCTCTTGGATTTGACTGTGCGATTCTTTAAATTACAATAGAATTGGTTCGGCAAATTCGATTCGCCCGTTCAAATCTCGCTCTGACCCTCCTATTCCACCGCCACTACTGCCGTTCTCTTTTCTCAACAGTTTGAACCAAGGGAGGCTGCCATGATCGCAAAAGTTATAATCAAACGCCGGTTCGTCAAGGAAAACACGCCGCAAATTCTTTCACTGCTAAACAAGATCAGATCCATCGCTCTGGATCAGCCTGGATATATTTCAGGAGAAACCCTCATGCAAAAAGACTTCCCGGAAAATATGGCTGTCATTGCTACCTGGCAACGAATGGAAGACTGGCTGAAATGGAAAAACAGTGAAGAGCGGAAGACCTATGAAGCCATGCTGGAGATTTATCAGACTAGACCCACCCAGTATGAAGAATACCACCTGGGAACATCGTTTCTGAAAGAGCTTTAGACGTTGGCGATCAAATAAATCGGCCAGATAATCAGTTTTGGGCTTAATTTTTCAAAACACACCTAATTGACAAAAAAACAATTAAAAACAGCTGGTTAGGGTCGGCTTTCGGAGCGCCCGAAATTCAAACGATCTCATCTTTCCCAATATCCTTCCATGGGTTCAGCATCTTCGTTTAAAAATGAGCCCCTTGCTAAGCATATCGCGCTCCAGCCCTTTTCCGAACGTTTTTGATGAATCACATACCCGTTTTCTTTGTAAAATTCACATAGAGACTTGACTTCCTCTGTTTTCAATCCGGAAAAAATAAGCACGCTGTCCCTTGTGGTCTTTTTTTCTAAAGCCGACCGCAGCCCGAACAATGTCGGCATTCTCAGGTTGGCCAACACCAAAGCATACGAACCGGTGATGGCAGATAAATCATCATCGAGTATCTTGACCCGTTCTTCCAAATGATTGAGACGAACGTTGTCTCTGGCTTCAAAAACGGCACAAGGATCCGAATCAATCCCACACACCATCCCAACGCCCATTTTTGCTGCAACAATCGCCAGGACGCCGGACCCCGTCCCGATATCTATCGCTGTGTACTTTTGACAGTTATCCTGCAAGTACGGCAGATGAAGTAGGTCGTCAATCAATTGAATGGCCAGGCGTGTTGTTGGATGCTCTCCACCACCAAATGAGGCTCCCCTGCTGAGGGAGACGACCCACTGACCCGGGAGGGGTTTCAAAGCACTCCACGGTGGCTGAATAACCACGTGTTCGGAAACCGCCTGGGGTCGTTCGTATGAAATTTCTATGAAGGAATTGCCGTAGTGGGATGTATAACACAGCTGGCCAGTTTCAATCAGACTGGCGATCAATAGCTTCAATTTTTTTGGAGGGCACTGGTGGGTATCGCTGAAATGACGTTTTAAACAGCGAAAACTTACCTTGGATGGCGATTCGGCGATGAATCGAAGAATCTGGCCTTGTGAGGTCCGCATAACGATCATCACCTCACACGGGAAAGGAATTTCCCGCCAGTCCTATCGAAAAACCAGGGCACTACTTATGCCCCTCCTCCGCCAATAGATTATTATGCCACAAAGCAAACTCATACATTGCAAGATAACGGTCGTCATCATTTACAATCCCCATCGCCATATCCAACACACCCCTCCCGTAGCTGTTGGAATACCCATCCAATGGACGCGACTGCAAAAATTCTCTGACTAACATTTGAGACGTTCTACGGCTCTTATCTCTCCGGATATCGATCGGGTCTTTCGGTTTTTCAAATGGATCCCACTGGTCGTAGCCCATTTTGTTAAGAATGTGTTTTTGCCGGCGGGGTGACATGGCGTCAAAAATTGCTTTTTTCTTATCTGAATCGGAAAAGGTATTCTCCATTTTACCCCCTCAGGCCCGACTGTCTTCAGGCTTTTTTTTATCAGTGTCCATACCAAGATACGTTTCATCGAAAACGGTCAACAAGGCCATTGAAAGCGGCATCAACACATCACCCATATTTACATGCGTGGACTGCAACACCTCTACAATTTCACAAGACAATTCATGAAGCTTTGTGTGCACCGAATCCAGGTTAACCGTGGGGTACGATTCACCCGTTTTAAAAGCTGACAGCCCACAGGTATGGCCGCGTCCGGCAATCGCGGTAGGAATGCCATAAAGTCGACAGGTAGCCGGACGGGACGCATACAAGTCACACTGACTTTCTTCGTTCAGCAACGGGCAGCGTATCCGTTCAGCAGCCATTTCTAGAAGGACTTGTTCTTCCGATTTTTCACCGGCTTCCACCGCCTTAAAAGCCTTCCGTTTCAACTGGTATATTTTGCGGTCTGATGTATTGGCACACTCAAGTATTTTCGATTTCTTTTCCCCAGCAACATTTTCCAAAAATTTAGCGTTGATATAAAGCGCCTCGACTAAAGAAAGGTCGAATAGGGCATGGCAGCAGTCCGAACATTCCAATTTACATTTCACGCAATCTGAATATTGTTGCTGAACGGTTCCAAAGACCCCATCCAACTGTTTGACAAAGGTTTCATATTTCTTAAATACAAGTTCCAACTCAGGTATCATATGCCAGTTTCTCCCAACGAATGTTTCACGTGAAACACTATTTGCCAACACAGAATTGGCTGAAAATATGATCGTAAAGATCCTCCTTGTTTCTTTTTCCGGACACGTCGGCCAGAAGGAGGAGGACATTATTCAACATTTCAGATACGACGTCCGGGGATGGGTGCGAATCAATAGCGAGCAAGCATCGCTCGATCGCTTGTACTATTTTTTCCAGGATTTTTCTCTGGCGCAAGTTTGGGGTTACGTGCTCTTGACTGAAAACACTTTTTGATGATACTAAATCTTTAAATATCAATCCTTTCAACTCTGAGATCCCGGTTCCTATTTTAGCTGACACTCTGATGTGGGGCATTCCTGCAATTTGTTTTTGGTTACTCAAGTCCATGTCATCTTCAGCAAGATCATCTTTGTTTATCACGACGATCGTTTTTAAGTTTCCCAACTCTTGTACCAGCTTTTCCTCAAAATCGTTTAGCTTTCGTGTTGCTTCTAAAACCAAAAGCACCAGGTCGGCCTGATGAAAATGATCCCTCGCCTTTTTTATGCCAATCCGTTCGATAGGATCGTTCGTGTCGTGAATGCCCGCGGTGTCACAGATAACCACAGGAACTCCGTTTATTGAAAAGTATTCTCGTACAACATCCCGGGTGGTACCGGGAACCTCGGAAACGATAGCGGTTTCCTTTTCAACCAGTCGATTTAATAAACTCGACTTTCCGACATTAGGTGCCCCGGCTATCGCCAAGAGCACTCCTTCCTTAAAAATAGCGGTGTCCTTTTGCCGTTGGATGAGCGTAGAGAGATTCGGAAGAATTGATTGCCTCAACGTCCTTTGAATATTTCGAAGGTCGTTTTCATGATCAAGTTCACTCCCTTCATAAAACTCGATGCTCGATTCACACTTGGCCACAAGCGATGTAATGGAACCCGAAACACCATCAAGGACATCGCGGAGTCCACCAGCAACTTGGCAACTGGCCAATTGAACAGCAGTTTCACAGGGTGCGTTAATTAGCTCGATGACCGCTTCAGCCTGCGTGAGGTCAATCCGTCCGTTTAAGAAAGCGCGTTTTGTAAATTCACCGGGACCCGCCAAAACGGCACCATTGTCGACAATAACACTTAAAATCCGATCCAAAACAACAAAACCGGAGTGGGAATGGAATTCAACAACATCTTCGCGGGTGAAACTTTTGGGCGCCTTCATGAAAATGGCAAGGATCTCATCGATAATAGTATCGGTTTTCGGATCGATGAGATGCCCATAATAAACAAAATGAGATGACAATCGTAGTTCATGGGACGGTTTACCGATTTCGCCGTACTTTCCCCGAACAAAGAGTTTTTTCATGATGGAGAAGGCACCGGAACCTGAAATTCTGACAATCCCTATGCCCCCAGGACCCAGCGGTGTTGAAATGGCGGCAATCGTATCGTTGATCATAGATCACCTGATGAAAAAAACTGCCTTTGTTTACCCCTTTGCATCATTGTTTTTTCTATTTGTCCCGACCGGTTTTTTTGGAAAAATCATCAATTTCCGATAATAACCTTCGCCGATGCTTTGGGTTCTTACACGGGTTTCATCTTTCAGGTAGATGTGAACGATGCGCCGGTCATGCGCATTCATTTGACCGATAGTTACCGGTTTTTTAGTTCTTTTTGCTTTTTCGGCCATCCGAGAGGCCATCTGTTGCAGATTGTTTTTGCGCTTATCGAGATAACCCTCAACGTCCACTAAAATCCGGACCCGGTTAGTACTCTTTTTATTTATCATCTTTTCCAGCAGATATTGAATGGCTTCAAGCGTCTGCCCTCTTTTCCCAATCAGAACGCCACTCTCTCCACCGGAAATTGTGAAAATTAACTTGTCCTTTTTCTGGATCAGGTTAACAGTCGCTCCGACCGTAATTCCATTTATTATGGTCTGCAAACCCTGAATTCCGGAACCCAGGAGGTCATCATCGTATTTCGACGACATCTCTGAGCCAAGAGAAGCCTCTGCAGAAACAGTAACTTCAAAATTGTCGACAGTTCCATTTTTATCAATCGGCTTTTCCGGCTTTACGCGTTTCTTCTTCGTTGTCTCATCTTCAACAAACACTTTGATTTTAGCTTTTTTTACACCGACTAATCCAAAGATTCCACTTGAACCATAAGCCATTACTTCGTGTTTGATTTTTTCAGCAGGAATACTGAGCTCATCACTGGCTTTTTCGAGCGCTTGGTCGACATTTTTCCCTTGGAATTCATAGGATTTAGACATATTTGCCTCCAGCTTTTATACGGTTTTCTTTTGAACGTAGTATTGTTGGCTGATGGAAAGCACGTTGTTAATGAGCCAGTACAACACCAGTCCTGAGGAGAAATTAATAAAAATAAAGGTGAAAACCACGGGCATAAGCATCATCATTTTGGCTTGGGTGGGGTCTCCTGGAGGGGGAGACATTTTTTGTTGAAGCAGCATGGTTGCACCCATGATAATAGTCAACACTGGGATTCCATAGGGCGGTTCCATAAAAGGAATGGAAAACCCAAAATGAAAAAGCCGATCAGGAGCAGACAAGTCGTTGATCCAAAGAAAGAAAGGCGCATGTCTCAATTCGATGGCTTGGTAAAGCATCCGATAAAGAGCGAAAAATACGGGTATCTGAAGGACCATGGGTAAGCATCCGCCCATGGGGTTGACCTTGTAGGTTTTATATAACGCCATCAACTCCTGATTCATTTTTTGTTTATCATTCTTATGTTTCTCACGAATTTCCGTCATCAATGGCTGAAGTTTCTTCATCTCACTCATTGACTTGTAACTTTTGTTGCCCAAAGGCCATAATAGAATTTTCGTGAATAACGTCAAAAGGATGATCGCGATTCCGTAATTGGGAACAACGCTGTGAATTTTGTTCATGAACCACAGGCAGGGCTTGGCAATGACATTAAAGAAACCGAAATTGAGAGCCTTTCCAAGATCGTGGCCCAAGCTGTTTAACAAATCCATACTCTTTGGTCCCATAAAAACATAAAACTCGAATTCTTTCTGGGTACCCGGCGAAATCTCAAAAATGGGGTTGACCAACTGGTTCACGACAACGTTGTCTATCGTCGCCAGTTTCATGCTCCCGTCGATTTCCTTCGCAGGAATAATGGTCGAAAGAAAATACCGGTCTTCAACGCTGATCCACTTGATAATACCTTTATATTCATCCTGATCCTCAATTTTTTTTGTTTTAACTTGTTCTAGACTATCGTTGATCAACCCACTAGGTCCAACAAAACCATACCCTTTATTTTCTTCAATGGGCTTTCTGACAGAAAGAACAAGTTGATCCTTCAGCAATTGATCTGATGCATTTTTCAGGACAACCTTCAAATCGATAAGGTAGGAATCAGGATCGAAGGTATAGGTTTTGGTAACGATGTTCCCGTTGTCAGCCGCCCAGTTGAAGGACAGAGATTGAGGCGAATCACTAACGACCAGTCGGTCAGCCGTCTGATCGATTGAAAAAATTGCATTATCTAAACCGTTCAACGATTTTCCTAATAAGGATGTACGAATAACCCCATTTTTGAAGGATTCCGGAATTAATTGTTTGTTCGGAGAATCCTTTTCGACGGATTCACGATATTTTTTAAGAATATAGCTATTGAAGGAGGCGCCTTTGGCTGAAATTCGAACGGAGTAAAATGGGGTCTCGACGGTTATTTCCCGTTCTGGAGTTTGTTCGATTTGAGCTGATTTTATTGCCTCTACCGCGTCTTGACGGATAATGTTGCCCGTCGTTTCTGCGGCATTCCTGGAAACTTTTTCTTCACCTGAAATATTATCCGTTTTTTGAGCTTCCTGATTGTCGATTACCGGCTGCCGATCAACGAAATAAATGCTCCAGACAAATAGCACCAGAAAAGACAGACCAATGGCAAGCAACAGTCGAATTTGTTCCATTTTTTTCTCCTTGACGCCAAGTTGCGCCAACAGTCGCGAAAGATACGTTGATTGTTGTATTTGAACGGCGTAAGTTTTTCGCAGAAGGCAATCGAGGCGGGTTGAAAACAAATCAAATCGTATTTTCGAAAGGGACAGAACGTTTACGGAACCGGATCAAAACCACCAGGGTTGAATGGATGGCACCGAAAAAGCCTTTTTATCGCCAACAGGCTTCCCCTCCAAACACCGTAATTGGAGATCGCTTGGTAAGCGTATTCTGAACAGGATGGAACAAATCGGCATGAAGGTCCTAAAAGGGGTGAAATCGAAATCTGATACAGTTTAATCAGGAGTAGTGCCAGTTTATTCATCTTCCCGCAATTCAGGTTTTCCCGGTAAGCATTTCGAAACAAGACCCGAGTTGTTTTCTAATTGCCTCAGCCCCTGCCCTTCCAGACGATTGTCTGGCGATGATGTTAATATCGAGCCGGCCAGGTAATATTCCTTTGTTTAATCGAAAATATTCGCGAATGATTCGCTTGATCCTGTTTCTCGTCACGGCCTTCCCGACTTTTTTAGAGACGGTAATGCCAAGGCGAGATCTCGAAACCTGGTTTCTTCGGGAGATTACGACAAAATCGTCGCTGTAAAAACGACCCCCATGTTTAGACAACGTCCGGTATTCAGTGGACGTTCTTATTCGATCCGCCTTGGTAAACCGAAACCCTAACGATGATATAGACCCGTTTTCCCTTGAATTTATATTTATATTTTTCACCGATCATCCGAAAAAGGGCCTTCATCGACAATCCAGCTAAACCGCCAATCGTTTTCTGCCGCGTGCCCGTCGGCGATTAATAACGCGACGACCCGCCTTCGTCGACATTCTTTTTCTGAAACCATGGGTTCGGGCACGTTTGATTCTGCTTGGTTGGTAAGTACGTTTCATCGTTTAATGTCCTTATTTCAAATTATTTAATGCCAATGCATTCCTGTCTTATTAAGTTGAATCGGGTATCCTAACCACATGAAAACGCTGATGTCAAGGCGCAAAAAACCATTATCCGCCTAAACCGTAGTAAAATGAACCACCAGCGTTCGCGTTCAAATGACAAGTCAATTTTAGATTCCATATTAATCATGTGCAGATTCAATAATTTCGAAAGCTTCCATATGATACCGGTCGTCCGGATAGATGACGATCTGTTTTTCGATGCTCTTTTCGAGATCGGGAATCAAATGATTTTCCTCACCATGTAGAAACTCGGCAACTTCCGGATTCACCCGTAGGGTGAGTCGGGAGCCGGTCATATCGGCGGCATACCTCAAAACCTCCCGGTATACAGAGTAACATATTGTTTTTATAGATATTATATAACCTTCACCGTCACAATAGGGGCAGGGATCACACAGCAGCCGGGTAAGGGGTTTACGGGTCCTTTTCCGTGTCATTTGAATAAGACCCATATCGGAGATAGGTAGAATATGGGTCTTGCTTCTGTCTTTGGTAAACGCTTCATTAAGCGCGGAAAAGACTTTTTCCTGATTTGATTTTTTTTCCATATCAATGAAATCAATAATGATAATACCACCAATATCCCGTAACCGGATTTGATAGGCGATCTCTTTGACGGCCTCCAGATTCGTTTTTAAAATGGTTTCTTCTAGGTTATACTTTCCAACATATCGACCCGTATTCACATCGACGGCCACCAAGGCTTCGGTGTGTTCAATAACGATATACCCCCCTGACTTGAGCCACACTTTTCTTTTCAATGCCCTTGAAATATCTCCTTCAAGGTTAAAGGCATCGAAAATAGGTTCATTGCCCTCAAACAACTCCACCGAATCTTTCAGGGATGGGTTAAAGGTATCCAGAAACGCCAGAACCGATTCGAAATCTTTTCTTGAATCGATCACAAGCTTTTCCGCTTCCTGTAACAGCAGATCTCTGACCGCTCTAAGGCTAAGGTTCAATTCCTGATGAAGAAGGGATGGTGTGGCTGCCGTCTGGTATTTTTTTTGAATGTTACACCACAGGTTTTTCAAAAAACCCATTTCGTAAGCTACTTTTTCTTTTTGCACCCCTTCTGCTGCCGTGCGTACAATATAACCCATCGAGCTGTTGTTAGATAGCTCGGCAACAATGCTTTTAAGCCGTTGACGTTCGTTTTCATCCTCGATCCGCCGAGAAATTCCAATATGAGAGGAGGTGGGCATCAACACCAAAAACCGTCCGGGAAGGGATATGTTGGAGGTTATTCTGGCTCCCTTGGTGCCAATAGGTGATTTTGAAACCTGAACGAGAATTTCCTGCCCTTCGGTGATAAGGTCTTCGATGTTGTATTTTTCTTCTTTTAGAATAGCCGTCGCGTGGTGATCCTCTTCAGAAAAAACATCTTCCTCAACATCGTTGCAAATAAAATGGTCTTCAATATCAGCATAATTATCACGAACCACATCATCCACATAAATAAAGGCGGCCTGGTTCAACCCAATGTCTACAAAAGCCGCCTGCATTCCCGGAAGCACCCGCTGAACCCGGCCTTTATATATATTGCCAGTATTATCGCGGCTTCCCTTCCTCTCAATGAAAAGTTCAACAATGGTTTCGTCTTCAACGAGCGCAACCCGGGTTTCGTGGTCGGCCACGTTGATAATGATTTTTTTAGACATGATTCTTTTTTCTTTTGGTGACTATCGCAGTCAGGATCTGCCGATCGCTCAAATTAAAGACCGTTTTCATCACATGCCCGGGTCTCACCGTCAGGTTTTTATCTTTTCCAAGTTCCATAAAAACATGTTGACTGTCCAACAGCCTGATTTCCGAAACCGCCTTTTTTAAATCAACGACGACCAACTTACCTCTCTTGCTTTTTCTTTCAATAGTTACGCTTTGTTGCTCAACGTACCAATTTAAATCTTTTTGCATGAAAAAGCCATCTTTTAGTTCGACCCGATACCCCTGTTTATCCTCCCGTTCCAGTGCCTTTTGTTGGACATAGGGTGTGCAACCGGTAATTTCAAGACCCTCAGGCATTTGCCGGCGTAAACGCGAAACGAGGTCTCCCGGATCAATGGTTTCGGTGAGCGTGACCACCAGTTGTTCCTCTTCACTTTGCATCCCCATGGGCAACGTATCTCCAAAAGAGATTTTTGGCATGGGATGAAACCCTTTGGAATATTTTAAAGGAATTTTTCCTCGCCGCAGGCTTCTGATAAATATTCTTATCATTTCAAGATGGCCCAAAAAGCGGGACGTGCCCATTTTTTTGAAATTTATCGCATACTGGATGCTTTTTTCCGACAGCCTGGAATCAGCTGTGGGGAGTTGACTCGAAAACAACTCTTTCTGATCATGAAAGGAAATCGGTCTCAGCGACTCAAAATCACAAACCCCACAGCCACTGCATGACCCGGTGCGACAGTCCTTGGTGATTTTGCTCTCTGTCGCTCGGACTTTTTCTTCCATCAGAAAGGAACGATCCACGCCTATATGGATATGATCCCATGGCAACGCCTGTTTCGTATCAGAAGTTCCACAAGTGTACTGTTTCGTTTTTATCCCGCTTTTTTCAAAAACGGTCATCCACCGGTCATAATTAAAAAAATCGGTCCATCCATCGAACCGGCAGCCGCTTTTCCACGCGTTGATCAGCACCTGATTCAACCGTCGATCGCCTCTGGCCCAAACCCCTTCGATCATACTGACACGGGGGTCCTGCCATTTCATGTGGATTCCGGGGAGCTTAAGTGTCTCTTTCAACCAGGTAATTTTTTCCAGGGCTGTTGCGAGACTGATCTGGGATTCCCACTGAAACGGTGTGTGAGGCTTGGGAACAAAGGTAGCAACACTGACGTTTATCTTCCCACTTCGTCCCTGTCTTTTGGTCATGGTTTTTAAATGTTTTACCAGAGCCGCAATCGCTTCGATATCTGTCTGCGTTTCGGTGGGAAGACCGACCATAAAATACAATTTTATCATCTTCCATCCCAAAGAAAATGCATTTTCAACGGTCTCGACGATATCTGCTTCCGTGATGTTTTTATTGATAACATCTCGCAGGCGTTGACTTCCTGCTTCCGGTGCAATGGTGAATCCTGTTTTTCTGACCTTGCGAATCAGTTCCATCAGCTCGGGAGTCAGAGAACCCGCCCGCAAGGACGGCAGGGATATGGCCACCCGGTCTTTTGCACCGAAGTCCATAATCTTTTTCATCAGCGGGGCAATGCACGAGTAATCCCCCGTGCTCAGAGACAGCAGCGAGAGATCTTCATATCCGCTCTCCTCCAACGATTGGCTCACTGAAGACAATATCGATTCCGGATGGCGTTCTCGGACCGGCCGATAGATCATTCCAGCCTGACAGAACCGGCAACCTCGGGTGCAGCCCCGGGCAATTTCCATGCGCAACCGGTCATGAACTGGCTTACCGAAGGGGATAATAGGATGCGATGGAAACGGTGCCATGTTCAGATCGGAAACAACGGCTCGCTCAACATCACGGTATGACGGACGTTTTGAGACTAACCGCTGCTTTCCACCAGCATCGACGGAAACATCGAAAAATGAAGGAATATACACCCCTTTTATAAGCGACCAGCGGTTGAGCAAGGATTCTCTATTGCCCCTGCCCGATTGCATCCAGTCTTTCCATGCATCGGTCATTTGCAAAATAACGGCCTCACCGTCACCCACCACGATCGCATCAAAAAAATCAGCCACGGGTTCGGGATTGCAGGTACACGGCCCACCGCCGATAACAAAAGGATCTTTTCCCTTCCGCTGCTCGGTAAAGAAGGGAACACCCCCGAGGTCGAGCATGTTCACCATATTCGTATAGTTTAACTCGTAAAGCAGGCTGAAGCCGATAATATCAAATTTTTTGAGCGGGGTTTGGGACTCTAGAGAGCCTAACGGCAACCCGTTTTTTCGAAGTTGCTCCTCCATATCCACTGCTGGGGCAAAAACCCTCTCGGCCAGAATATCCTCCCGAGCATTTAGCATCCCATATAAAATCTGAATGCCGAAGTGGGATGTGGCAATTTCATAAAGATCTGGAAATGCAAGGGCAACATGCACTTGGGTTTGATTCCAGGATTTTTTAATACGGTTGATTTCGCTTCCCAAATAACGGCTGGGCATCTGGACCAACGGCAGGATATCTTGAATGGATGTTTCGCTCATGTTATGTTTCTAAACCTGATATTTTTATGGAAACGGGTTGACATGCCAATGATCGCTAAACAAAACGACCGAAAAAAAAGATCCTTGCTGCTTTTTGCAGGATCATTGATTATCACTCTTATCAACTGCCAAAATGGCTTTTGCGGCATTGAAACACGAGAAAACAATGTCGTCAAGGCGGTACGAAAAGCAGGCCCGGCCGTGGTCAATATAAGTTCACAATATGAAATCCGCAAGAATTCCAATCCTTTTTCAGGATATGGGATAGACCCGCTGTTGGATAACTTTTTCAGGGATTTTTTTTCCCCGGAACTTGAACGAAGGGAAAAGCGAACCAGTCTTGGTTCCGGCGTCATCATTGACGGCATGCGCGGTTTGGTTTTAACCAACACCCACGTCATCGAAAAGGCAACTACCATCAGCGTGGCGCTGAACGATCAAAGCGAATTCGAGGCGACCATTGTGGGAATGGACCCGGATTCGGATTTGGCTGTGCTTAAAATAAAATCGGATCACGAGTTACCAGCCATTGAAATGGGCAATTCAGATGATTTAATGATCGGAGAATCGGTTATTGCCATCGGAAATCCCTTTGGTTTTTCCCATACGGTCACCACCGGTGTGGTCAGTTCGATCAATCGAAGTATCAAGACCGCAGAAAGGGTCTTCCACCGCTTCATTCAAACCGATGCATCCATCAATCCGGGAAACAGCGGCGGCCCCCTGCTTAATATCAACGGAGAGTTAATCGGCATCAACACGGCAATCTTTGCGCAAGCCCAGGGCATCGGTTTTGCCATTCCTATAAACCGGGCAAAACGAATCATTTCCGACCTGATCAATTTTGGAGAGGTGATTCAGGCATGGGTCGGCATCACGGTTCAACCCATTGATCCCACTCTCTCTAAATATCTCGATATCCAAGGCGATGTTGGACTAATGGTCACTGCAGTGGATCCGCAAAGCCCGTCGGCAAAGGCAGGCCTTCGTGAAGGCGATATCATCCTTTCCATAGACGGCTTGAAAACAACCGACATCTCCACTTATCAATTAAAGATGAACGAAATATCCGCTGATCAAACCATATCGGTTGAATACAGCAGAAAAGGAAAAACCGCTCGAACTAATATCAAAACGGCGATTTTTCCTCTTGATCGGGCCCTGGAACTGGCCGGGCAGAGGCTGGGCATCACTGTTTCCGACCTTGATAAACAGGTCCAGTCCAAATATGACGTCCTGACCAACATCGGGGTTATAATCATAAAAATACGCAGGGGTTCCTATCTTGACCATATCGGCGTGAAACCCGGAGATATTATACGTCAGATCGACGAAGCCCGGGTGGAAAATATGGCGGATTTTAAAGCGGCCGTGGTAAAATACCGGAACAAACCGTCGGTGGTACTTCTCATTCAGCGCCACGGAAATCTATACTATGTAAATACAACCATGAAAGATAATTAATGATGAAAAGAAAAAAAATTGCCGAGCTGCTAAAAACCACTGCTCCAATTGATAATATACTGCTTAAAGGATGGATTCGAACCAAACGGGACTCCAAAAATTTTTCTTTTATCGAAGTCAATGATGGTTCCTGTCTGAAAAATATGCAGATTGTCGTTGATGAAATAATATCAGACTACGTCGAAATTAAAAAGCTGACTACCGGATCGGCAGTTGCCGTATCGGGTAGCCTTGTCCCATCCCAGGGCGGCGGACAGCAATGGGAGGTTCGGGCTGCAAAAATAGATATAATCAGTATCGCACCCGAAACCTTCCCGTTACAGAAAAAACGCCATACCGATGAATATCTGAGAACCATTGCCCATTTAAGGCCACGGACCAATAAATATGGGGCTATCTTCAGAATCCGTTCCGAACTTTCCTGGGCGGTTCATCAATTTTTCAGGGATCGGGGATTTCGCTACATTCACACCCCGGTGATTACCGGATCAGATTGTGAAGGAGCTGGAGAACTATTTCGAGTAACGACGCTAAATCCACCCATGCCAATGAATTCAAACGGAAAAATTGATTTTTCAAAGGATTTTTTCGGAGCCGAATCCAATCTGACAGTTTCCGGGCAATTGTCCGCCGAAATGTTTGCCCTCTCTTTAGGAGATGTGTACACTTTTGGACCGACTTTTCGCGCTGAGAATTCAAACACCAGCCGTCACGTGGCTGAGTTCTGGATGATCGAACCGGAAATGGCCTTTTGCGATCTGGCTGGTAACATGGATTTGGGTGAAGCTCTCATCAAAAACCTCATCCGTTTTGCCATCGACACGTGTGCAGACGACTTAAACCTGTTTGCTCGGTTCGTTGACAAAACGTTGGAGAAAACACTCGAAAATATCATTTCATCTGATTTTTTTCGTATTCCCTACAAAGACGCCATCGACATTTTGCTCGGGTCAAAAGAATCCTTTGAATTCAATTTGTCGTACGGAACAGATCTTCAATCCGAACATGAACGTTATCTGACCGAAAAATACTTTAAGAAACCGATTATCATTTATGATTATCCAAAAACCATCAAACCCTTTTACATGCGTCTGAACGATGACGGCGAAACGGTTGGCGCCATGGATATTCTCGTGCCGCGAATCGGTGAATTGATCGGAGGCAGCCAGCGTGAAGAACGTTTAGATGTTTTGGAAAAGCGAATGGTGGGAGGTGGGCTTTCTAAGGAGAGCTACTGGTGGTATCTTGACTCAAGGCGCTACGGAACGGTTCCCCACAGTGGATTTGGACTGGGTTTCGAACGGTTGTTAATGCTTATCACCGGCGTATCGAACATCAGGGATGTAATTCCTTTTCCCAGAACCCCGGGAAATATAGATTTTTAAAAATATCTTCGGCTTACCAATTTTAATCCCATGATGGAGACCGACAGTCGGCAAGATCTTTGTTTTCTTGCGATTTTAAAATCAGGCTTGCTTCAAACAACGAAGTTTCGCCAGTTCTTCCGCATATCCATAAAGGTGAAGACCCTTGCTTTCAACAATCATTTCTCCATCCTGGACGCCAATTTCACCCGCCATATATTCTTTTAGGTTTTGAATGCCCGCCAGGTTTGCCGGCATTCCCCCCCACAGATCCCAGGACCTGAAATAAACAATGAAATGAAGCATCTCATCCTGAATGCGTGTATCTATCGATCGCAAACAGGGAGGATCGAGCAAGGTTATATCAGAGGGGTGCGCTACTTGAAGTACCATCTGGTTATTCCTGGATCCGAAGCGCTTGTATGTGTCAATAATCCATTCGATCTGATTCAGAAATAACTCACCATTTTCTTTAAAAACAACCTTTCCATCAGTTTCCCTTTCGTCAATAATGTTGCGGTTTTTTTCCTTCCACCAACTCAACTTATCGCCGGTAAGAGGAACCCGCGTCAATCGCTCACCATATGTGTAGGATTCCCCGGGTTCTTTATGTCCGGTCATCAAATATTCAATATATGATCGGTTGTAACCTTCTCCTCCAAAAATATAAGCCTCCTCAACCGGATTCGGAATCCCACAGGATGGAGGAATATCCGGTATCAATGGCAGAGTACCCGGAAATTTCACATGTCCACAAAAATAATCGTATTCAAGCCGCGTTTGGCCGGCGTAAGAACCGCGGTCAATTGTAAATCGGCTGCCTTCATCAAGAATATCATGTACCGCTTGAAACCACAGATCCGGAAGATCTCTGGCATTTATTCGATGAATTTTCATTTTTGCTACCCTGCTATTTTTTAGAAAAAAACAAAAACTATATCAATCTTTACAATATCTTATATCAGTAGAAAAAGTATTGACAGTTTTTAAAAAAATAATTGACAAGTAAAGAAGTTTATGAGATTCAGTGATTGCTCTTTGATGCAGATAACCTGACTTGAAGCTCATCCTAAATTTGAATTTATACTCCTGAATCTCCTACTGAAGCGGATTTCGAATTTATTATTTGCTATTTTAAAGAGCGCACCCATTTAAGAACCCCTGATATTCCAAATGGAATTTCAGGGGTTCTTTTTTTCCAGGTGCCCGTTAATTAATCCTTTATATATCGAGCATGCTTACTTCTAACGCATTGTTTTGAATGAAGTCCCGCCTAGGTTCAACTTCGTCACCCATCAGGATTGTAAATATCTCATCAGATTCAACTGCATCTTCCACGGTAACTTTTAGGAGATTGCGCTTGTCGGGATGCATGGTAGTCTGCCACAACTGTTCGGGGTTCATTTCACCCAGTCCTTTATATCGCTGAATATTTATACCTTTTTTCCCATCTTCAAGCAGATATAACAGAAGTTGCCGTTTATCTTCAATAACTACAGGCAGGTCATCGCGATCATTCGTGTATATTTCAAAAGGAGGAATATCATCGATTTCAATTTTTTTATTTAATATTAAACATTTTTGATAATCGGAAGAGAAAATCAAATTCCTGCCAATAATGATAGTTTTCTGGTAATTGTTTGGGTCCGTTGACCTGACAGTCAACTCAAATATTTCATCTTCACTATTCCAGGACATACTTTCTGTCATATAGCCATGTTTATTAATTTTTTCTTTTAAATCAGACATTTTGTCCCGGTCCTGTAGGAATGCTTTATCCTGAACGTCCGCTTTGATCAGGATTTCAACAACCAAAGAATCAAATCCGCGATTTTCCAGTTTCGCCATTGCTGATGTGTAATCACTCAAATCACCCAGAAAAATAAAAAGCTGATGATCGGATATTGTTTTTCCGCTATTTACAATTTTAACCTGCTTTCTTTCACAAATTTTTTTCAAAATAAAATCATTCAGTTCACTTTCATCTTTCATGTATGATTCGCTTTTACCCTTCCCTATTTTAAAAAGGGGGGGTTGGGCGATGTACAAGTAGCCTTTATCCACCAGTTCGGGCATCTGCCGATAGAAAAAGGTAAGCAACAGCGTCCGAATATGGGAACCATCCACATCCGCATCGGTCATTATAATAATTTTGTGATAGCGGATCTTGTCAATATTATATTCTTCCTTCCCCACACCTGTTCCCAAAGCGGTAATTATATTTTTTATTTCTTCGCTTCTAAGTATTTTGTCAAAGCGAGCCTTCTCCACATTTAGAATTTTTCCCTTCAAAGGCAAAATCGCTTGAAATTTTCTGTCTCTGCCCTGTTTGGCAGAGCCACCGGCTGAATCACCTTCAACCAGAAACAGTTCACGTACAGTAGGATCGGATATCTGACAGTCTGCCAGTTTACCGGGAAGGGTAGAATCGATCAGTGCTCCCTTATTCCTGGCCATATCCCGTGCCCGCTTGGCAGCATCCCTCGCTCTGGCAGCATCCACGGCCTTTTCCATAATTTTCCTGGATACCGCGGGGTTTTCCTCCATAAAAGCACTGAGCTTTTCATTTACCAGTGATTCAACCAATCCCTTGACTTCGCTGTTGCCCAGTTTTGTTTTGGTTTGTCCTTCAAACTGGGGAGACTTTATTTTGACACTGATGATCGCCGTCAATCCCTCCCGAACATCGTCACCGCTGATTTTAGCGGTAAGATTTTTCGGCAGATGCCCATTTACCGCATATTGATTGATGCACCGGGTTAATGCCGCCTTGAATCCAATCAGATGAAATCCACCTTCAACTGTATTTATATTATTAGCAAAAGAAAAAATATTTTCTTTATAAGTCCCATTGTATTGGATGGCGACTTCAATATTAACGTCGTTTCGATACCCTTCAATAAAAACCGGTTCATGAAGAACCGTGTGCCGTTTATTCAAATACTCGACAAAAGAAACGATACCCCCTTCGTAAAAATAGCTGTCATTTTTATCGAACCGCTCATCTTCAATAAAAATATTTAACCCTTTGTTGAGAAAGGCCAGTTCTCTTAGACGACGGGACAGAATATCGTAACTGAATTCGGATACATTAAAAATCTGGTCATCCGGAACAAAGTGAATTCGGGTGCCCCTTTTTTGGGTTTCTCCGATGACTTTCAATTCACAGGTCTTTATTCCGCGCTCATAGGTCTGATAGTAGATTTTTCCCTTTGAGTATATTTCAACTTCAAGAAATTTTGACAGGGCATTGACCACACTGACCCCCACCCCATGAAGTCCTCCGGAAACCTTATAACTGTCGTTGTCGAATTTCCCGCCGGCATGCAATTTTGTCAACACCACCTCTACCGCAGGAACATTTTCCGTGCGATGAATATCAACGGGAATCCCTCTTCCATTATCTTCAACACTGATGCTGTTGTCATTATGAATGGTAACCCGGATATTTTCGCAATATCCAGCCATAGCCTCATCGATACTATTATCCACCACCTCATATACGAGGTGGTGGAGACCGGCTACATCCACATTTCCAATATACATGGATGGCCGCAATCGAACCGGTTCAAGCCCCTCTAAAACATCAATGCTATCTGCATCATAATTATCGTTCATTTATTTTAAATTCTCATTTAGATTCTCATCGGCATAATGACGCCGATAAAGGTTTTATCTGTATCCCCTTCAACAATACAGGGACGACTACCATCTACGATATTAATAATCACATTTTCTTCATCTATAACGCTTAGGGTATCCATAAAGAATTTTGGGTTAAAGGCTGCTTCGATGGGCTTTCCAGTAAATTCGATTTCCGTTTCTTCTTTAGATTCTCCATAATCCGGATTAGTGGCAGTCACTACCAGTTTGTTGTCATCGAAGGTGAAAACAGCTCCTTTATAATTATCCGTTGCCAAAATAGACATTCTTTTAAGCATTTTCCCAAATTTAATTTTATCCAGTTTGATAAGATGGTCATTCCCTTTAGCCAGAATATCTTCATATTTAGGAAATTCTCCTTCCAGCATACGAATAATAATCGTTTCTTTTTCTTTCTTCACTATGAAATTACTATCCTTAATACCAATTTGAACCTCTCCTTCGATGTCTAAAAATTTAGCAACTTCATTCAATCCTTTTTTAGGAACCAACACCCCTTCGCCAGCAGGAATATTTTCCGAAGACGCATAAAAATGATTAACCGCATTTAGACGGCTGCCATCTGTAGAGACGAACCTAAGCCGATTAACATCGTGATGGGTCCTTTCAACGAAAACTCCGTTGATGTGTGCGCGTTTTTCATCACCCGCCGCTGAAATAATGACAGATCGTTCTATCATCTTTTCTAAAATAGATGCTTCAATAGAAAAAAAATCAACATCCATAATATGTGGTGTTTCAGGAAAATCATCCGGATTCATACCTACGATATGGTATTGGACTTTTTCATTTCCAATCTCGATCCATTTATTTTCAACTTCGTGGATGAGAATATCCTCTGAAGGAAATTCCCTGAGAATTTCAAATATTTTTTTTGCGCTGACAGCTACTGCGCCTTCTTTTTCGACGGAGGCCGGATAAAATCCTTCAAATCCGGTTTCCAGGTCGGTGGCAGTCAGATGAATTCCATTGTTAACAGCCCGAATCAATACATTTTCAGTAATAGCCAGATTGCTTCGCCGTCCGGTCAGGCCTTGCACCTTTGCCAGCACATTAACAATTTGGAATTTGTTGATAATAAATTTCATAATATAATTCCTTTTAAATATATTGTTATAGTAGTTAGAGCTGACAAAAAGTATATAAGTATCTAATTAATTGAATTTATATATAAATATAAGTAGTCTTCATGGTTGATAAATGGATAATTGAATTTATAACAACATCTTTTTTTTGTCTGAAAAAATATAATTGTTAATAACTGAAAAATTATAGACAAATTTTAAAATATTTATGGTTATGGCAACCGTTGATTATACCCGTATCCATTTTTTAATTTTGGGAACGGTATTTTGATTCCATTCCACAGTATATCTTAATTTTAGAAAAATATTAAATAAACGATTGACCAGGTCAATTGCCTTTTCATACAGGTATGCTTTTTCCAGAACCATACCTTCTATATCTTCCTGGGTTTCGACCGGACCGGTTTCAGGAACCTTTAAACTTGAAAAACTCAGGCTTTCCCCTTTCAGCGTGAATTTCCAATCCTGGTTTTCGGTTTTATAGCAAAGGTTTATTTCAATGACGACAGCACCTTTTCGAAGTGACAAAATACCTTCTTCAAGACCGGCATCATCGCCTTTGATTGTTATTAATTCGCTGGTATCATTGATATTATTTTCAAGGACGATCCTATTTCCGAGATAAAGGGAGGTTATTGTTCCATCTACCGTTTGAAAAAAATGTTGATCGGTATCGATGGTAAACCACAACCATGTTAAAAATTCATTTCCAATAAATTTATATCGATTATATGCAACAGCGACATCCAGCATGGTCTATGAATTACTCCGTAAATCGGGTTGGGGTGAATTGGGAAACGGCATCCTTTTCCAAGTTGGACAAGGGTGATGTCAATACCGCCATGCTATAGGGAAATAAACGGATTAATTTTAATTTAAATGAGCGGGTGAAAAGAGTTTCCAATTCTTCATTGGCACCCTTCAAATTAGAGAAAAACCAAAGGGTGCTGGACTCGTAGCTCCAAATAAGATCATAAATATTAGGTGTTGCCGGAATTCTTAAATTCAACACGTGAAGGACATGATCCTTTATTTCTTTTTTTTCGGTTTTGCTTAAAAATTCACGTCCGCTTTTTTCTAACCGCTTTTTCATTTCAAGGGTGTAGTATTTTTTTATGATTTTCGAAGGAATCGTTTTTTTATCTATTCTCATGGAAAAAACAAAATAGGTGCCGATGAGAAAAGGTGTCTGATTAAAATCGGAACTGAAGGGGTTGTTGAAACAGGTCCAACCAATGGCCTTATCGGAAGATTCGTCGTCTATTTCTTCAATGGCATGTCTTTTCAACCCGTTGGCAACGGTTTCCATAACCGGTTCAGAAATTTTTCCTTCAACGCAATATTGAGTGATGGACGCGGAAGATGATAAAATACCCATTAATTGTCCTAAATATAAAGAATAAAGTATATTATTTTTCAATAAAACAAATACATATAGCTTTTTTGCTAATTTTTTTCAAGCTATTTTTGGAAACCGGGCAGAATCCACCCGAATTAGGGAATAATTAAATTATTTTTATACGATAAATAGAAAATGCATTATTAATGGGAATATTGACAAACGGTTTTCAATATTTCAAGATGCGGCTGCTTTATTATTATTTTAAATAAATTTAAAAGGTTAAATTATTATTAATCATGTTTTCCGATTCTTTTATAGCCGATCTTCACATTCATTCAAAATTTTCTAGGGCGACAGCCCGCAACCTCGATATTGAAAATATTTACATATGGGCCCAGTTGAAGGGAATTACAGTGGTGGGAACCGGAGATTTTACTCATCCTGAATGGATCTCCGAAATCAGTGAAAAACTGGAACCGGCCGAACCAGGTCTCTTTCGACTTAAAAGGGATATAGCCCGTTGTTGCGATGAAAGCGTTCCGATCTCCTGCCGGGCGCCTGTTCGGTTTATGTTGAGTTGTGAAATTAGCAATATATATAAAAAAAAGGGTTTAACCCGAAAAAACCATAATCTTGTGTTTTTTCCGGATATAGAAAAAGTTGGCTTGTTCAACAACCGTTTGGAGAAGATAGGAAACATCAAATCCGACGGAAGACCAATCATCGGCCTCGATGCAAGAGACCTTCTTGAAATTGTTTTAGAGACATCCGATGATGGTTTCCTCGTTCCCGCCCATATTTGGACACCCTGGTTTTCCATGTTGGGGTCGAAATCTGGCTTTAATTCAATCAAGGAATGTTTCGAAGATCTAAGTTCCCATATTTTTGCCGCAGAAACGGGTCTATCATCGGATCCATCCATGAACTGGCAGGTGTCTGACTTGGATGATATTACCCTGATTTCAAACTCAGATGCCCATTCACCTTCAAAATTGGGCAGAGAAGCCAATTTGTTTAAAACGGAAATGAATTATCATGCCATTCGATCAGCCCTGGAAAAAGGTGATAAAAAAAAATTTGCCGGTACCTTTGAGTTTTTTCCTGAAGAGGGAAAATACCACGTGGATGGGCATCGCAAATGCGAGGTATGTTTTACTCCTGCGGAGACCCAATCTCACCTTGGTATTTGTCCGGTTTGTGGCAAACCCCTGACACTTGGGGTTCTGCACCGTATTCAAGATCTGGCCACGCGTCCCGAAGGCACCCGGCCGAATCGGCAATTCCCTTTTTACCGGCTTATCCCGCTTGATGTTCTTTTGGCCGAAATATTCAGGGTCGGGGCCCAATCAAAAAAAGTAATACAAACGTACCGGGCCCTATTGGAAAGCATAGGCAATGAATTTACGATTCTTCATTATATGGATAGAGATATAATTGAATCCGTTGGTGTGCCGCTGCTTGCCGAAGCTGTTTTTCGTATGCGGGAAAACCGCGTTTCCTTTTCTCCGGGTTACGATGGCATTTTCGGAACCCTTCAAATTTTTTCTGACAGAGAAAGGGATCGGTTACTTGGGCAGCGAAGTCTTTTTTCGGGTTTTGAAAAAAAAATTGAGCTGGCCGAAATGGATAAAGGGTCAACTATATATAATTTTAACGAAAATTTAGTTTGTTCCGTGATCCCGGAACCGGATGAACTGCCTGAAACCGGTATATTCTTGAATGAGGAGCAGCAAAAAGCCGTGGATCATTCCAGCGGTCCCTTGATGATTATTGCCGGACCGGGTACCGGAAAGACCCGTACACTGACCCATAAAATTGCCCGTTTGATGCAAACGGGTGTGGATGTCGAGAAAATACTGGCAGTGACGTTTACCAATAAGGCCGCAAAAGAAATGAAAGAAAGGCTTCGAGCCTTCTTGGGAAAATCGCGGTCACTCCCCTTCGTGGGAACCTTTCATGCACTGGGTTACCTCATTTTGAGCCGGGCCATGGCGAATACGGGACTGTCGGTCGTCGATGAAGCCTCCCGAAAAGAGTTGGTTCGTGATTCCATGGTATTGAATGGCCTGACAAAAAAAAGTTGTGCAATCCGTGTTGAAGATATGATGGGGTGGATTGTTTCTGCCAAGCAGAAGATGCTTTCCAGTAAAGATCCGCTGGACGGAGTTTGTCCGCAGGACTGGGTGGAACCTTTCGTTCAGTGCTATCAAACCTATGAACAATTGATGCGAATTCACTCTCTTGTGGATTTTGAAGATTTAATTTTTCAAGCGGTCTATCTGTTGGAAAAGGATCCGGATGTTCGTAAAAGGTATATCGGTCGCTTCAGCGATATTTTTATCGACGAATATCAGGATATCAACGCCGGCCAATATAGGCTCGTCAGGTTGCTGGCTGGGGATCATGCCAATATACGTATTATTGGCGATCCGGATCAATCCATATACGGGTTCAGAGGTTCGGATGTCGCCTGTTTTAAATGGTTTATGAAGGATTTTCCGGAGTTCAAGACTATTTTATTAAGGAAGAATTATCGATCCACCCGGACCATTCTGGAAATATCGACCCAGGTGATTAAAAAAAATTCGGAGGTGATGGAAAGCGATCGCAGACAGGCGATTTATTCGGACCTGGTAGGTGATCGTCAGATCCAAATTCTGCAAGTGGCTACGGAAAATGCCGAAGCGGTTGCTATTGGAAAAAAAATCGAAGGGATGGTGGGGGGAACGGGTTTTTTTTCTTTGGATTCCGGTGCTGTGGATGGTACCTTGGACAAAAAGGCGTTGAGTTTCGCTGATTTTGCCGTTTTATACAGAACCCGCAATCAGGGCAAAGTTATTTTGAAATATTTGGAAAAAGCAGGAATCCCCTGTCAGGTGATCGATCGGAAGACCGTTTTTAGTCATCCCGGGGTAAGAATGGTGTTGTCGGTTTTTAAGTTGCTGAACGGAATGAGTCTTTTTTCCGATCTTCAAGACTCAGTAAAGGTGTTCAACGCGTCGGTTTCCAGTAAAAGCATCGAAATTATTAAAGACTGGGCCTACCAGAAGGCCATATCCCTGGAAGAAGCACTGGTTCAATTGCGCCGGCTGCCGATTCCTCATATGGGAAATACCCGTCAACAGCATTTTTTTACATTTTTAGGAAGCGTCTCACGGTTAAAGAAAAAAAGTGAAGGTCTTTCGGTTGTGGATGCCCTTGAAATGATAATAAAGACGGCCGATTTAAGGGAAAAATTTAATGGTGATCATTTGTTTGAACGTGGCTGCACCCATTTACTTGAAACGGGCCGTGGCTATCAAAGCGATGCCGCCGCTTTTTTGGCGGCGATAGCCCTTTCCAGGGATACGGATACTTATGATCATCGCGTGGAAAAAGTGTCCCTGATCACCATGCATGCTGCCAAGGGATTGGAATTTCCAGTTGTGTTTATCGCCGGATGCGAGGACGATTTTATCCCTTACCGATCAACCAGGCACCCCGCAGATGTGGAAGAAGAAAGGCGGCTTTTTTACGTGGCCCTAACCCGAGCCAAATGGCATCTTTTTTTGACCCAAGCTGGGCACCGGCGGGTTAACGGTCACAACCAGCCCCGCCAATTATCCCCATTTGTGAAAGAGATTCAAAATAATTATAAATGCTTTTCCGGTCAAGACCGCATGAAAACGGAAAAGTCCGCACAGGAACAGCTTTCCCTATTTTAGAGAGGATTACCATGTCGTGCCATCCCCCTTCATCCTTTTCTTTGAAAAACGGACTGACCCTGATGTGTGTGGACCAGTCAAAAAAAATAGCCGCTGATCGCTGGTATGTCTGCGTGACGGTCGATGTTACTATTCCTGTGGAAAAGAAATGGTTCGACAACAAGCCTCTCGATGACGAACAATTCCGGCAGATCAAAGGAGCCTTGGGAGAAACGGTTGTTTTTCAGCAAAAAAAAGAGCGGCATTTCATCAGTGATGAGAACAAAGGCCGGATTGTAAAGGAAATCTGGGACAATGCCCTGGAAATGGGAATGAGGTATCTTTCCCGCGACGATTTTGCAGCCAAATATATTCTCAAGGTTTTTGCTGACCAGCAAGGACATCGGCATAAATAATATGAAAACCGCCATCCTTGTTCCAATGAAACGACCGGAAAGGCTTATTGAAAAGGCGCGTAATTATTTGGCGGACATGGAAGCCTTCCTTTCCAATACCCCCGACGCGGTGGCGATATTGCTGGACGCCCTGCCTCACGCTGACACGGCGCTTATCCTAAAAATGCTTCCCCTGCTCGGCTTTGCAGGCAAAGATCGGGTGCTTTGGCCGCTCTATAACCTGATGCGAGGGTCAAAGGATGAATCGGTCTGTCGTTCGGCAGCCATACAGTTGGGCCTTGCGGCTTCATTGAGCAACGATCCGTCAGCATTAAAGGCCGAGTTGATTAAAAATCTGAGTCATCCCAAAGCATCCGTCCGAAGCAGTTGTGCGCTTGCATTAGGCTGGGAGGGAAACTGGCCGGCCGCTGAATCGCTCATGGCGCATATATCAGATCCTGACCGAAATGTTCAGTCGGCGGTGGTTGCAGCGCTAACATCTGTGGGTGATCTTCGCCTATTCGATCTTTTAACTGCCCGTCTGGAAATCGGAACCGTGGAGGAACAGCGATGTATTTTGCTCAATCTCTGGCGATTTGGCGAAAAGACCCCCCAGGTTGAAGATGTTTACCTCGGCAGTCTGGAGACCCTTTCGCCGGATTTGCGTGTGGACGTGTTGTCCGGGTTGGCCATGGTTCCTCTTTCGGCGACCATTCTCAAACGCTACCGGCAGTTATTGGTTGAGGAGAATCTTCGGGTCCGCCTTCAGGTTCTGGAAAACCTTGCGGCGGAGGATCCTTTCGACTATGCATTGCTGAAAGACATCCTGTACGTACTTCTGGCGGACAAGGATGTTCAAATCCGCCAGGCAGCCACTCGCCTTTTAGCCAAGAGATAGGTATTCCCACGGATATTAAGAAGTGACCGTTAATATTAGGGAAGCGTTCCTTACCGAAACAAAGTGGCAAGCGGTGGTCAGGTTTCGATAAGGTTGTTCTGGATGGCAAAGCGGGACAGGTCGGCGTTGTTGCGCAGGTTCAATTTTTTCAGCAGACGGAATCGATAGGTATCCACCGTTTTGATGCTGATGTGATAGGTCGAGGCGATCTCTCGGTTGGTGTTACCCAAGGCAAGGCGCCTAAGTACCTGTAGTTCTCGGGTGGAGAGGGAGTCCAGTGGGCTCTGGGTCCTATTGCCCTTGGCGACTCGAAGAGCTAATGCTTCAGCGGCTTCGTCCGTTAAAAACAAAGATCCGGAATGGACTTTACGGATGGCTTTGACCAACTGCTCCGGAGCGCTTTGTTTGGTGATATACCCCATGGCGCCGGTTTCGATGGCCCGAACCACATACTGATGTTCCTCGTGCATGGTCAGCACCAGAATGGGCACCTCCGGGAATTCACTTTTGAGCTGGGTGATTACTTCCAAACCGTCTAAAACAGGCATGGAAATATCGATCACCGCCACGTCCGGCTTTTCTTTGCGTACGGCCAGTATGGCCTGCCGGCCATCCGACGCTTCGGCAACCACTTCGATGTCACCGCTCTCTTCAACGATTCGACGGAGTCCGGCGCGGACAATGCTGTGGTCATCGGCAAGAAGAACCCTGATCATGGTGGTCAGCTTTCCATTAGGGGTACCGTGAAGCAGATCCGTGTTCCTCCCTCGGGTCTGGACTGAACATCAAAAAAGCCACCCACCAGGTTGGCGCGTTCCCGCATATTTGCCATACCCAGTCCATCGGTTTCACCCAAGGCATCCGGTTCGAAGCCTTTTCCGTTATCCCTGATGGTGAGCGTCAAATTGCCATTGTCAAAGGACAGGGTCACCTTGGTGCGGGTCGCGGATGCGTGGCGGGCAACATTGGTCAACGCCTCTTGGGAGATGCGGTAGGCAGCCGTAGCAATATTGCCGCGAATTTCAGGGCCGTCATCGTGTTCAAAAATACAGGTGATATCGTATCGCTTTTCGAAATCAGCAGTATACCATTCAATCGCTTCCACCAGCCCCAAATGATCCAGGACGCCCGGCCGCAAACGGATAGCCAGACCGCGAACCTCTTCGATGGTTGTATCGATCAGTTGGCACATTGTCAATGCACGGGCCGAGGCGGTCGGGTCGGATTTGTGTACGCGATTTCGAATCCAGACGGCTTCCATGCGCAGCGCGGTCAGCACTTGCCCCAATTCATCATGAAGTTCGCGGGCGAGATAAGCGCGTTCTTTTTCCTGGCCGGCCATGATGCTGGCAGAAAGGCGCCGTAATCTTTCCTGGGCTTTTTTGAGTGCGGTGATGTCTGTGGCAATGCCACAAACGCCCGTCACCCGACTTTTGCCATCGTAGAGAGGAAATTTCGTACTCAGAAAGGTATGCGTTTCATCATCGATTACAATGCTTTCTTCCACCTGAATTGACTTTTTTTCGCGCAGGACCCGTTCGTCATTTTTAAGGAACTGGTCGGCGATATCCGGTGCGAGAAAATCTTTATCGGTTTTCCCGCGAACATCGGAAGAACGGATGCCGAACAGCCCTTCAAACCGTGAGTTGACCATGGTATATTTTCCATCGGCGTCCTTGATATAGACCATCGCCGGCGTATATTGTAAAATTCCCGAAATTTCACGGGTGCGTTTACGCACCTGACTCTCCAGGTCCTTGGAATAACTGCTGAGCGCCTCTTTTGCTTCCTGCAGCGCGCGCTCGGCTTTGTTTCGTTCGGTGACGTCTATGGATACGGCAAGGGATCTAAAGGTATTTTGTTGCTCATCACGATCGGTGATAGCGGAAATCTGGACGTCGATAATCTCTTCGTTTTTCTTGATAAACTGATAGGGAATATCTTTGATGAATCCTTTTTTGAAAAAGGTGGGAATAATTGTTTCCTCCGCATATTTACGGGAAAGTGGAGCAAGATAATCAGTCAGTTTTTTGCCGATGACCTCTTCCCGTGTGTATCCGAGAGCATCGGACCAGTAATTGCTGACACTGACAATGATTCCATTTTTATCGATGGAATGGAGCATGGCCGGGGTGTTGTGGTACAGGGAGCGGTATCGTTCTTCGCTTTTTCGAAGCGCCTGTTCCACGGTGCGGCGTCTGGCAATTTCCAGGCTGGCCTGGCGGTAGAGGAAGAAAATTGATGCTCCCAGCAACGAACAAAGGATGATGATGACCGGCCGGATGATTTTTAACAGGGGTTCGGAAACCAGTTTGGATGCGGCTTTCAGGTCGTATAGATGGACGATTTTCCAGCCAGGGTAGTCGTCGACAGAAATTTCGTGAAAGAGATAGGGTTTTCCGGAAGAATCAATAACTTCTTTGTCTCCCTTTTTTCTGAGCCCCGTCCAGTGCCAGGGACCGTTGCCGAACTGCCGGGTTTGCCGTAAACGCCTGATTTCGTCCGGCTTCAACGGCCATAAGAGTTGGTAGAGCCATTCGGAGCGGCTGGAGATAAAGACCATCCCCTGGGGATCCACCACCAGCTGGATGCTGGTTTCTTCCGGAGTCAGTTCCTTTTCCACGAAAAAAATGGACGCCTTGATGACCGCAATTCCCAAAGGGGTGTCGGAATTTTTCCGGTAAACCGGGTAACTGTAATAGGCTCCCCTTTTCCGCGAGGTGGTTCCCAGTGCCAGGTAACTGGCCGGAAGTCCCTGCATGGCGTCCTGAAAATAGGGCCGGAAGGAAAAATTCATACCCACGAAGCTGTCTGGATCGTTACGATTGGACGAGGCAATGGTATTGCCCCGGCTATCCATGAGGTAACAGACCTCTACATCCAGAGCTTTATTAAAAAGATCCAGGAGGGTGTTGGCTGCGTTCAAGCTTTGCGGGTCTGGGTGAAGCAGGACATCCACCAAGGAAGGCATTCGTGCCAGAACCCGTGCGGGTTTTATATTTTCAGAAAAAAAGGCAGACAGATTCTTTTTGGTGGCCTGCAGCCGATCCAGGGCGTTGCGCTCCGCTTCCTGAAAGGCGTATTCTTTTAGGGTGCTATAGTACAGATAGCCGGCAACGCAGGCGGAGAGGAAGGCCACCAAAGAAAGTACCCGAAGAATAGAACGTAACTTCATCGATAAGGCCCAGCCGGCTGATGGGTTTTGACGGCCGGCAAGCTTGGCTGAATACAATCAACACCGTCAGCAAGGCAGATCCGGTTGATTGAAGACAACGGCGTGGTCACGGTTACATATCGGACTTGAAAAAAGAGTCGGCATCCACAATGGTATCCGGCTTTTTCGTGTATTCGGTGGGAACAGTGCCCTCTTTAAAACATTCGAAAAGGGTTTTTCGGGATTCGGGAATGGGTAAAAGGCCGGTCTCCGCATCGATCTTCGCAAAAACAACACCCTCGGGGACCTGGAACATGCGCACCGGCTTATCTTTCAAGATTTTGTCCATGAAACCCAGCCAGATGGGGCTGGCGGTTCGAGATCCTGTCTCCCCCTTGCCCAGCGTTCGTCCGTTATCGAATCCCACCCAGACGCCGGAGATGAACCGGGGGGTGTAGCCGACGAACCAGGCATCCTGAAGGTCATTGGTCGTTCCCGTTTTTCCGGCCACCGGCCGGTTCAACGCCTTGACCCGTTTGCCGGTACCCTCTTTCACCACACTTTCAAGCAGGCTGGTCATGATATAGGCGGTACTTTTGTCGATCACCTTTTCCCGGGACGGGTTCATCTCTTCAAGGATATTCCCGAAGCGGTCTTCGATTTTGGTGATGAAGGCGGGCTCCACCAGATAGCCTTGGTTGGCGAAAACGGCATAGGCATTGACCAGTTCTAAAAGCGACACGCCTGAAGATCCCAAGGCGATGGAGAGATCCCGGGCCAGGTCGGATTCGATGCCCAGCTTTCGGGCATAGTCGATGCAGTAGTCGATGCCGATTTCCTGAAGAATTTTAATGGTAACAACGTTGCGTGATTTGGTGAGGGCTTCGCGAAGCAAGGTGGGCCCGTAAAACTTCTTCCCGTAGTTTTTCGGTTTCCAGGTGAAATCATTGGCCTCGTCTTTGAAGACGATGGGGGCGTCGATGATCTCCGTAGCCGCAGTAAAGCCCTTGTCCAGCGCCGCGGCGTAGATGATGGGTTTAAAGGCGGAGCCTGGTTGCCGGCGGGACTGAATGGCTCGGTTGAACTGACTCTCCATGAAGTCGCGTCCTCCCACCATGACTTTTACCAGGCCGGTTTCCGCTTCGATGCACAACAGTGCACTCTGGGCGTCGGGGACCTGGTCCAAGGAAACGTCCCACAGATCAGCGGACGCTCTTTTTTTAAGCACATGAACCAGAATTACGTCTCCGGTTTTCAGCACCTGGCTCATTTTTTTGACCTGGGCCTGGTAAAAAGCCAGGTTCGGGTTGGGTTTTCGCGCCCAGCGGATGTCCTCAACAGAAATCACCCCGCGTGCGTCGCCCATGCGAATGGTGGCCGTCCCCGCGTTGTCGTTTACATCGATGACCACCCCTTTGGTCGATGACCCTTCGGCCAGGGGATTTTCCTGCAGCAAGACCTGGAGTTCATCGCTGAAACTTTCAATCTCCTCGGGGGCAATCGTGGTTTCCGGCCCCCGATATCCAAGCCGGCGGTCCAGTTCACGAAGGCCTTTTTCGACTTCCTGTCGGGCGGCCTGCTGCATTTCGATATTCACGGCCGCGTAAATCTTGAGCCCCTGGGTGTAAAGGGCGTCCTCACCATATTTTTTTTCGACGTACCGCCGGATGTGTTCCGTGTAAATCGGTACCTCTTCAATGTACCAGTTCCGGCGCGGTTTAATGTCCATCTTCACATCAATGGCTTCGGTCACTTCGGCGTTGTTGATAAACCCTTCATCCAGCATCCGGTTCAGCACGTAGATCTGCCGCTGCTTGGCTCGCTCGGGAAACCGGAACGGGGAGTATCGGCTGGGCGCCTGGGGCAGTCCGGCCAGAATGGCGCACTCCGCCAGGTTCAGTTCACTGACCGATTTGCCGAAGTAGTTTTCGGCTGCGGCTTCAACACCATAGGCGCCGTGACCTAGGTAGATCTGGTTCAGATAGAGGTAAAGGATCTCTTCTTTAGTGAAGGTCTTGTCGATCCGATAGGCCAGAATGGCCTCTTTGATCTTCCGCTCGTAACTGCGTTCAGGGGTGAGAAGGAAAGATTTGGTGACCTGCTGGGTGATGGTGCTTCCTCCCTGGACGATGGTTCCGGCTTCGATATTTTTTATGAAAGCCCGAATAATACTGAAAAAATCAATGCCCTGGTGCTTGTAAAATCGAGAATCTTCAGCAGCGATAAAGGCCTGCCGGAGTTGGATGGGGATTTTGGAAAGGGGCACCACAATGCGCCGTTCCTTGTAAAACTCGGCGATTTTACGGTTATCGTCCGAATAGACGGTGGTTATGATGGATGGATGATAGTCTGTAAGCGAGGTTATTTTCGGCAGGTCGTCGCTCAAATAGACATAGACCCCCACCATGGCCGTGGCCCCCATGAACATTAAAATGATGGCCATCAGCAGTGACCACTTGACAAGGCGGCCAATGATCGCTCCCGGTTGGCGGCGAGCTCTTTTTTTCAGAATCTGAGAAGCACTTTTTTCTTTGGACATAGCCGACTTGGAATCATCTGTTCTTGTTTCGGTATCCGCAACGGTCGCCCTAGCGAACCCCTTTGGTCCGAGCCCGGATGGACTAACCGCACTACCCTAACAAAGTAAATAGTTTTTCGCAAGATTATCCCGCAGTTGCGAAAAAAAGGGATTGACTCCCGCAGGTGATGTGGTTAGATAATCCGGTTTTGCATGCATTCTTGGTAAACAGCGGGCGATGCAGGTCTAAAAAATGAAAAGGGTCCGATGACGTTCAACTGTGGAGTGAAAAGCAATGATCGAACTGAATTTTGAAAAAATGGGCGGCCTGGTACCGGCCATTGCCCAGGACGTAAAAACAGGAGAGGTGCTCATGCTGGCCTTTATGAACCAGGCGGCCTGGGAAAAGACCCTGAAGACACGACGAGCCACCTACTACAGCCGGACCCGCGACACCCTGTGGGTAAAAGGGCTCACCTCCGGCCACGTACAGCATGTTAAGGAAATCCGGGTGGATTGCGACAACGACACCGTATTGTTGAAGGTGGAACAGGTGGGGGGGGCAGCCTGCCACACCGGTTTTGCCAGCTGTTTTTTTAAGCGTGTGGAAGACGGCGCCCTGACTACCATGGGGCAGCCGGTTTTCGATCCTAAGGAGGTTTATAAGGAATGACGACGCCCCTGAAGCTGGGTATTCCCAAGGGAAGCCTGCAGAATGCCACCTTTGCCCTTTTCAAACGATCCGGTTGGAATATTAACGTCAACGATCGGAGCTATTTTCCTGAAATCAACGATGACACCATCGAATGTGCCATCTGCCGGGCCCAGGAAATGTCCCGTTATGTGGAAAGCGGCACCCTGGATGCCGGTCTCACTGGTAAGGACTGGATTGCCGAAAACAGCTCCGATGTCATTGTTGTAGAAGACCTGATCTATTCCAAGGTCAGCGCCCGTCCCGCTCGGTGGGTGTTGGCTGTGCCATACGATTCGCCGATTAAATCCCTTGAGGAGTTGAAGGGCAAGAAAATTGCCACTGAGCTGGTGGCTTTTACCAAACGCTATTTTGACGAGCGCGGCATCTCCGTGAAAGTTGAGTTTTCGTGGGGTGCCACGGAAGCCAAAGTGGTGTCCGGCCTGGCTGACGCCGTAGTGGAGGTCACTGAAACCGGCAGCACCATCAAGGCCCACGGCTTACGTATCATCCACGAGCTCATGCAGACCAACACCCAACTGATAACGAATCGACAGGCGTGGGAAGATCAGCACAAGCGGGAGAAGATCGAACAGATCGCCTTATTGCTCAAAGGGGCACTGCTGGGTGAAAAGATGGTGGGACTAAAAATGAACGTACCCCATGATAAACTGGAGCGGGTGGTGACGCTGCTGCCCAGCCTCAATGCCCCCACCGTGGCCTCCCTTTACCAGTCCGACTGGTTTTCCGTGGAGACCGTTGTCGGCACCGGCGTGGTGAGGGATCTGATTCCCGTACTGCTGAAAAACGGGGCTGAAGGCATCATCGAATACCCGCTTAACAAGGTGCTTTAACACGTCGCCCGAGATACACGGTCGGCGCCAATACAAGGGAGAGTCCATGGCATCGAAACGCACGGAAGAGATGACATCTTTTATTGTCATGGATGTGCTGGAACGGGCATGCGCGCTTGAATGCGAAGGCAAGAACATCGTCCACCTGGAAGTGGGGGAGCCCGATTTCGATACGCCGGAATGCATAAAAGCCGCGGCCTGCAAAGCCCTGACGGACGGATTCACCCATTACACCCACAGCCTGGGCATGCTGGAGTTGCGTGAAGCCATCTGCGAGTACTATCACGACACCTATGGCGTCTCCGTGGATCCGGGCCAGGTGGTGGTCACCTCCGGCAGTTCACCGGCCATTTTCATGACCTTCGCTGCTCTTCTGGAACCCGGAGACCCGGTGATTCTCTCCGACCCCCACTACGCCTGCTATCCCAACTTCATCAAGTTCGTCGGCGGAGAGCCGGTGAGGGTGCCGGTCTTCGAGGAGGACGGATTTCAATACCGCCCTGAGGCCATCGAAGAAAAGCTCTCGGACCGCACCCGGGCGATTTTCATCAACTCACCGTCCAATCCCACGGGCAACCTGCTCTCCAAAGCGCGCATGGAAGCTATTGCCGGTATGCATCCCTGGATCGTTTCCGATGAAATCTACCACGGGTTGGTTTATGAAGGGAAAGAGCATTCGATCCTCGAGTTCACCGACCGGGCTTTTGTACTCAACGGTTTTTCAAAATTATTTGCCATGACCGGCCTGCGGTTGGGCTACCTGATTGCGCCCAGGGAATTCATCCGCCCCATCCAAAAGGTGCAGCAGAACTTTTTCATTTCGGCCAATGCCATGATCCAGAAAGCGGGTGTCGCGGCACTGAAGGAATCCGGAGCCGATGTAGCCCGAATGAAGCGCATCTACAACGAGCGTCGGAAATTTATGATTCGGCGATTGAGAGAAATAGGGCTGGGCATTACCGTGGAACCCACCGGCGCATTCTACGTGTTCGCCAACGCCCGACACATTTCCGATGACTCCTATGCCCTGGCTTTCGACATTCTGGAAAAAGCCTGCGTGGGAGTGACGCCGGGTATCGATTTCGGCCAGCATGGAGAGGGATACCTGCGCTTCTCCTACGCCAACTCCATGGAAAATCTTGCCGAAGGCATGGACCGCCTTGAGGCCTATCTTAAGGCCCGCTCATGAACCGGGGGCAGTGACATGATCGTTAAATCGGCAGCATTTGTCACCAGCGCGGTCAAACCGCCCCAATATCCCGAAGCCCTGCACCCGGAGGTGGCGTTCGCCGGTCGCTCCAACGTGGGAAAATCTTCGTTGATCAACACTTTGGTAAACAGAAAGCGACTGGTTAAAACCAGTTCCACCCCCGGGCGAACGCAGCTGATCAATTTCTTTACGGTCAACGACCGTATTTCATTGGTGGATCTGCCCGGATATGGCTATGCCAAGGTTCCCGCATCGGTGACGCGCAATTGGGGACCCATGATCGAGACCTATCTGAAAGGGCGGAAAACACTGAAAGCGGTGGTCTTGATCTTAGATATCCGCAGGACCCCCGGCATTGAAGAAAAAAACTTCATCGACTGGCTGGAACTCTACCACCGTACGCCCATCCTGGTGCTGACCAAGGCGGACAAGCTGTCCAAATCCGTTCAGAAAAAGCAGCGACAGGCCATCGGCACCACCCTGGGTGTGGATGAAGCCGCCCTGATCCTGTTTTCCGCCAAGACGCGGCTGGGCAGGCCGGAGGTCTGGTCGGCCATAGAAAGGGCCGTCCTTGATGAACACCACGAACGTGATTGACCAAAACCAATCCTTCAGATCCGGCTTTGTGGCTATTCTGGGTGCGCCCAATGCGGGAAAGTCCACCCTGCTCAACCGTATGCTGGGCCAGAAGATATCCATAACATCCCAAAAGCCCCAGACGACCCGCAACCGGATTTTAGGTGTGGTTCACCGAACCGGGTCTCAGATGGTTTTTCTGGACACTCCGGGTATTCACCGGGCCAAGAACCCGCTCAATGCACGGATCGTCGAGACGGCCCTGTCTACCTTATCGGAAGTAGATCTTATCCTTCTGGTGGCGGATGCGCAGATCCCGGACGAACCGTCCGAACGGCTGTTGATTGGCAAGCTTTCCGATCAACGGCTCCCGGTATTGGTGGCCCTCAACAAGATCGACCAGGTCAAGCGACCGGCCCTGCTATCGCAGATCGAACGCTGGTCCGGAGTTTTTCCTTTTGCGACCATCGTTCCCATCAGCGCGAAAAACGGAGAACAGGTGGATCGGTTGATGGATGCCATGGAGGCCGCCCTTCCTGCCGGACCACCCTTTTTTCCCCCCGACAGCCTGACGGACCTGCCGATGCGGTTCATTGCCGCGGAAATGATCCGGGAAAAGGCCTTCCGGCTTACCGGCCAGGAAATTCCTTATGCAGTGGCGGTCACCATTGATTCCTTCAAGGAGGAAAAAAAAGGGGCGCTGATTCGGATTCACGCCACCATCCACGTAGAGCGGGAATCCCAAAAGGGCATCGTTATCGGCCGGCAGGGAACCAAACTCAAGCAGATCGGTGAAGCGGCCCGGCTGGCGATTGAAGAAATGCTGGGAACCAAAGTCTTTCTCAAACTCTTTGTCCGGGTGCAGAAAAACTGGACCAAGGACACCAAGGCGCTACGCAAGTTCGGGTACTGATGATTCTTTCTTATCATCCCTGCTATGAAGCTGACCGCAACATGCTTTGTGCCGGCAGGGAACCGGATGAAAAAGACCTGTCGGCCATCCGTGATGCCGATGCCGTCATTCTGCCCCAGGGATGCCGGGAAGCGCTCTACCGCATGGCCAGGCAAAACAGTCCCCATGTCTTTCCCGGCTATGATGCGCGGTTCCAATACCCAGGCAAAACAGGCCAGGCCAAGCTTTTTCAGGCCCTGGCTGTCCCTCATCCCCGCACCTGGGTCTTTGATGACACGAAGCACTTCCGGCGTTGTGGAAAGGTGGTCGCCGATGCCGGTTTTCCCATTGTTTTCAAGCTGGATTGGGGGGGTGAGGGGGACACCGTCTTTCTGCTCCGATCCACTAACGATCTGGCGCTTGCCCTATCGAAGGCCTTGGCATACGAACAGTCCGGCCAGCGCGGATTTATTCTACAAACCGCTGTATTGGATTCACGGCGGACACTGCGGGTTGCCGTGATCGGAAAGACAATGGTCGCTTACTGGAGAATTCAGGAGAATCCCGGTATTTTTGGCACCAGTTTGGCCAGCGGTGCGCGTATCGATACCGAAGCAGATCCGAATCTTCGCCGCAAGGCCCTGGCCCTGAGCCGCAGCTTCTGCCAGCAAACGCGAATCAACCTGGCCGGGCTTGACTTTATCTTCGATGAATCCGGGAGTACAAGGAAGGCTCCGCAGCCGCTGATTCTGGAGATCAACTACTTCTTCGGCAGAACCGGCCTGGGGGGCTCTGCCAGTTTTTACGCGATGCTGCAGGCAGAGATTGACAACTGGCTGGCCGATCTGGGGTTGACCGTTAGCCGGTCATTGACGGCAACGGCCGCCAGGGAGACGCCATGAAGCCCTATGCTTATGATCTGGACCAGCAGGACCTCAACCGGGAACGGCAAAAAGCCCGGGAGTTGAGGCAGTCCCAGTGGTGGAAACGGCGATGTGCCAAAGGCCGTTGCCATTACTGCGGCAGCCGAGTGGCGGCAGCCGAGTTGACCATGGATCACATCGTCCCGTTGTCCCGGGGGGGAAAAAGTACCAAAGGCAATGTGGTTCCGGCTTGCAAGTCCTGCAACACCAAGAAAAAGCAATTGCTTCCCATGGAATGGGAAGAATACCTCCACACGGTTCAAGTCTTGCCATAATCGACAACTGCCGAAGCCAGAACGATGGGCGGCGCATTCCCCCGGCCAGGCCATCGCCGCCGCAGTGATGAATTGACAACCATTTTCGTTGCATAGCTGTTGACAACATAATGAAACTGTCTTTTAATCGCCCGACCATGAGTGGTTCCGGAACCTAACCCCCGGGAGGTCTGATGCGCACCGATAAAGAGCGGAACCTGCTGCTCAAAGCGCTGGATGCGTTCAAAAGGAAAATCGTCGTTATTTCCAAGGATTTCCGCATCCTGGCTTCCGCCGGCGTTGACGCCCTCATTGATGGGGAGTCGCCATCGGGAAAATGCTGCCATCAGGTGTTTTACAACCGCCCCGAACCCTGCGACAACTGCCCCGCCAAAAAAGTCGGGTTAACGGGAAAGCCCTCCCTGCGGGACATTTCGTCAGGTGCATTGAGTAAACAAAAACGATCCTGCCTTTACGCCTACCCCATTTTGGACGAGGACGGGCAGGAAGTGTTGACGATTTTCAACTTCGAGCTTCCGGCACTGGAAGGTCTTGAGGAAGAACTGCGACGCGCCAACAGTTTTTTGTATAACCTGCTCCAAAGCGCCTGCGACGGTGTGATTGCCGCCGACTTGACCGGAAAGATAATCATTTTCAACGATGCCGCCGCTGAGGTAACCGGACATAGCGTGGAAGCGGCGCTGGATCACCTCAATATCCGATCGATATATGAAGGAGACGGCGCTAGAGAAGTGATGCGGCACCTCAGAAGTGATGAATATGGCGGAAAAGGAAAGCTGAAAAAATACCGGATCAAGGCGATTGGTAAAAACGGAGAGAGAATTCCCATTAGTCTATACGCATCGATCATCTATGATGAACAGGGCAAAGAAGTCGGCTCCATTGGCTTTTTCCATGATTTGAGGGAGCGCATCCACATTCAGCAGAAACTGGAGAAAACCCAGCTCCAGCTGATACAATCCGAAAAAATGGCGTCTCTGGGCAAATTGTCTGCCGGGGTGGCTCACCAGTTGAACAATCCGCTGGGCGGGATCACGCTCTACACCAAGCTGATGCTGGAAGATTATGACCTGGAGAAGAATGCCAAGGAGGATCTCTACCGGATTTTAAAGGACGCCCAACGGTGTCGGGACACCGTCAAGGAACTGCTTGAATTTGCCAGGCAGACGCGCCAATTCATGAAACCGCTGAACATCAACAAATCGATCGACCGGACCCTTTTTCTCATCGAAAACCAGACCTTGTTCCACAACATCACACTTAAAAAAAAGATGGCGCCCTTCATTCCCCTGGTGTTGGCAGACGCGCAGCAGATGGGCCATGTGTTCATGAACATCATTATTAATGCAGCCCAGGCGATGGACGGCAACGGCACCATCAGCATCAGCACCCGTGAATCAGCCACCAAGGATCGGGTGATAATTGAATTTTCCGACACCGGCCCGGGAATATCCGCCGAAGACCTGGAACATATCTTCGAGCCTTTTTTTACCACCAAGGAAGAGGGCAAAGGAACCGGCTTAGGGCTGAGCGTTGTTTACGGCATCGTTGAAAACCATGGTGGAACCATTACCGCCAGAAGCGTTCCCGGCCGCGGTAGTACGTTCATTATCGAACTTCCCATCACCCGTGAAACCGAAAAAGGAGCCGAATATGCAGAGCACGCCTGATCCCGTAACCGTTCTGGTGGTAGATGATGAAAAGGGCATCCGGGACGGGTCGGAGCGGATTATCAACCGCATGGGATGCAACGCACTGACGGCAAAAAATGGTGAAGAGGGGCTTGAAATTATCGGACGGACTGACGTGGCCATCGTGCTGTTGGATCTGAAAATGCCCGGCATCGACGGCATGGAGGTTCTCAAACGGATACAAAACATGGACCAGGAGATTCTGGTTATTGTCATCACCGGCTTTGCTACCATTGAAACCGCTATCGAGGCCATGAAACGGGGCGCCTACGATTTTGTTCCCAAACCCTTTGAGCCGGATCAGCTGAGAATCGTGATCAACCGTGCCCGGGAAAAAATATGGTTAAAAAAGGAAGCGGTGAAGCTGGAAACCGCGCGGCGACGGACCCTCGCGGATTTGGGTACAGAAAAAAGCAGAATCCATACCATCATCGATTCTATCCCCAACGGTATCGTCGTGACCAATGCCGACGGCCAGGTGGTGCTGATGAACCCGGCCTTTTGCCGGCTTCTGGATCTCGACGCGGATGCCGCGGCCGGTGGCCAGATTTCGGCTTATATCCCCGACGAAGGATTGTGCCGGCTGATTATGGAAATTTCCAGCGGCCGGCATGTGGATTTCGACGATATCCCCACCTACGAATTTTCCTTGGGCAGCGATCGGTTTCTCATGGCTCGCGGCCGGCCGGTCCTGGGTGAGCGCAAAGAGTGCCTGGGCGCGGTAGTCACCGTTATCGATATCACCAATATGAAAGTCCTGGACCGGCTGAAGTCCGAATTCGTAGCCAAGGTTTCCCATGAGCTCAGAAGCCCGTTGTCCACCATCCACGAGCAATTGGCGCTCGTTCTCAACGATCTGATGGGGCAGCTCAGCGAATCGGAAGAGCACCTGCTCTCCCGGGCCAAGGAAAAAACCCAGGGCCTGATTTCCACCATCGGCGACCTGCTGGATCTCTCACGGATTGAGTCCGGAACCACCTGCCAGGAACCCAAACCGGTTCAGCTGGAAGATCTGCTGAGCAATATTGTCGACTTTCTCGGCACCCGGGCCAAAACCAAGGCGCAGACGCTCTCTCTGGACAGGCCGAAAGAACCGCTGCCCACCATAAAAGCCGATCCGCTGGCGCTTGAAAGCATCTTCGGCAACCTGATCACCAATGCCATCAACTACACCCAAAACGGAGGTGAGATCGTGGTCAGGGCGGACATGACCGGGATCAACCTGCGTGTCCGGGTGATCGACAACGGATTCGGTATTGAAGCGCGCTACCTGGATAAAATTTTTGACCGGTTTTTCCGCGTGAAGAACGACAAGACCCGCTTCATTACCGGCACCGGGTTGGGGCTGCCCATCGTCAAAGGGCTGGTGGAGGCTTTAAAGGGCCGGATCAGTGTCGAGAGTGTTCCTGACAAGGGAACCACCTTTACGGTATTGTTGCCGGTGGATTAGGCGTTCCCATCAAGGAACGGCCTCCTGAGGCCCATATCCGCGTTCTCGGTTTATTGAAATCCTCGACGCAGCGCTGGTAGGCCTGCGGTTTCAATACACCTGCGGCCTAGATCTGAAGCAAACGCTTCCATTGCTTGATGGAAAGGGTATACGGCACCGGCGTCATTTTGCTTGACCGCTTCGGCCATATCCGCTACTGAGAATTGAAAAACAGGTCAGGTGTCCGCCCAATTGGGCACGACAATTATTGAGTTATGCAACAGGCATCAGCCACCCAGGCTCAACCGGGGTGGCTGTTTTATTTGGCGCCGGAATCCAAAGTCATAATGACACGATCCAGGAGGCAATGGTGGTCAAGTTACTCGTGATCGACAACTATGATTCATTCACCTACAACCTGGTGCAGATGTTCATGCATTACGATCTCTCCATTCAGGTTCATCGCAGCGACCGGATTACCCTTGACCGGGTGGCCGGAGAGCGACCGGACTATGTACTCATCAGTCCGGGACCCCGGGACCCGGTTCACGCCGGTATTTCCAAGGCGCTGATCGAGACGTTTTATCGAACGACTCCCATTTTAGGGGTCTGTCTGGGGATGCAGTGCATCAACGAAGTTTTCGGGGGTCGAACCGTTCGGGCGACGGCGCCCATACATGGTAAAACCAGCCAGGTTTATCATCGCCAGGAGGCCCTTTTTTCCCGACTGCCCTCCCCGCTCACTGTGGCCCGTTACCACTCGCTGGTGGTGCAACCTTCGGCAGCGGCCCTCGACAAGCATCTCCGGGTTACCGGGCGCACCGCGGATGGCATGATCATGGGATTGTCCCACAACCGGTTCCCCCTTCACGGGGTACAATTTCATCCGGAAAGTTTTTTGACGGAATTCGGGTTTACGCTGATCGAAAACTTCCTGCGGCTGGGTCCACTGAAAAAGGACCTGGCGACAGGAGCCTCTCTGGGTGAGGCAAACCCCGTTCTACCCCTGGAACAGGTCGGTAGGAAGACCGTCGAAGCGAGGGCCTGTTGAAGAGGTTGAAGCGTTATTTGTCCGGGATTGCCGGGATAAAGACAAAGACGGTTTATCTGGAAGAAGCCTTTGCGGATATGGCGGCCCGTTTCGCCCACGAGCCGGGTACCGTGGTGCTGCTGAGCGGCGGATCCCTGGATTGCGCCCGCTATCACATCCTGGGTATTCACCCCTGGCTCATGTTCACCGGGCGGGCTGGGGTAACGACGGTCACCATCGATGGGGCGAATCATGTGATTCCACAAGCACCGCTGGATGTTTTGGAAACGATTCTGGACAACTGCCGTTTGAGCCATGGTGATGCCGCGGGTCCAGTTTCCGCCGGCCTTTTCGGATATCTGGCTTACGATCTGAAAGACGACCTGGAAGTCCTGCCCCGAACCACCATCGACGACCTTGGGTTTCCCCAGCTTTGCTTGTTCGCCCCCTCCCTGATCGTGGTGCATGACCGAATCAACGGAACGACCGAGGTTCATGCACCGATTCGCCAGGGTCAGGATGTCGGGGAGGTGAGCGCAGTGATAGATGCCTTCCTGCAAGCCTTGAAGTCCCCGCCACAGGCAAGCGGTGAGTTTTCTGGAAACGCGCAGTCCCTGAAATCCAACTTCAACCGAGCCGGTTATGCAACCTCGGTGCAACGGATCCGGGATTACATTGCCGCCGGAGACGTTTACCAGGTAAACCTGTCCCAGCGGTTTGAAATGGGTTTTCGGGGCGACAGCTACCATCTTTTCCAGACCCTCTATCAGATGAATCCCGCCCCGTTTTTCGCCTACGTCAATGCCGGCGATCATCAAATCGTTTCCACGTCGCCGGAGCGGTTTATGCTGCGCAACGGCAGCCGGGTGGAGACCCGTCCCATCAAAGGTACTCGTCCTAGGGGAAAGACGCCGGAGTTAGACCGGGAAATGAAGGCCGCGCTGGCCAACAGCCCCAAAGATGATGCCGAGCTTTCCATGATTGTGGATCTGCTGCGCAACGACATCGGCAAGGTGTGTGCAAAGGGATCGGTGGTTGTGGCCCAGCACAAGCGTCTGGAAGCTTACCAGAATGTCTACCACCTGGTTTCCGTGGTGGAGGGAACGCTGGCCGAGGGAAAGGATTCCGTAGACCTGATCCGGGCCACCTTTCCCGGCGGCTCGATTACCGGCTGTCCCAAGATTCGGTCCATGGAGATCATCGACGAGTTGGAAACCCGTCGCCGCCATGTTTACACCGGATCCATCGGGTATGTCAGTTTTCACGACACCATGGACCTGTCCATCGCCATCCGCACCGCGACCATTGTCGGTGACCGCCTTGTTTTTTCGGTGGGGGGCGGCATCGTCTATGACTCCGACCCCGAGGATGAGTATGAAGAGACCCTCCATAAGGGACAGACCCTGAGGGCGGTGTTCAGAAAATCGGCGGAAACCCCGGCGGAAGAAACTGATTCAGGCTCCTGGGTGTGGCAGGACGGCTGCTTGATCCGCCAGGAAAAGGCGGCCCTGCCGGTTTTTGATCTGGGGGTGCAATATGGCTTTGGTTTTTTCGAGACGATCCGCGTGGAAAAAGGGAGAGCCTGCCGGTTGCCGGCGCACCTGGATCGGTTCAAACGAACCTGGGCAGCCTTGTTTGGTGTTGCGCCGCCGGATCTGACCTGGAAGGATATCGTCACGCAGGTCATCGAGAAAAACGGATTGGGCGATGCAGCGGCAGCGCTCAAGATCCTTGCCACCCGTGGCGATGAAAGCAACGCCAGGTTCAACGGCGCCTTGATCGTGACCGCCCGGCCATACTTCCACCGGTTGACCGCCCTGGGGCAGGCGGGGCTGAAACTGGCAATCTATCCTCATCGGCGAATGTCCCCGCTGGCGGACCATAAGACAATGAATTATTTATACTATCATCAAGCGGGTGTCTGGGCTCGGGAGCAGGGTGCGGACGAGGCGGTTGTCCTGAACCCGGATGGTTCCCTTTCCGAAACTAATACAGCCAGTATTCTCGTGGTGTCGGGTAAGACGGTGGTCCGCCCCCGGTCTCTCCACGTGCTGCCTGGAGTGATGCAGGCAGTGGTTTCCCGGCGCTTGCATGCGCTGGGATTCTCAATTGAGGCTCGGCCGATCCGCCCGGATGTCGTTCTGGACGCCGACATGGTGCTGCTGACTAATGCCCTCATGGGGGCCGTGCCGGCTTTGAGTCTGGACAACCGTCCGTTAAACATCGACCGATACTTGACGGCAGCCCTCAACGAGGGTCTTTTTAATGAAACGGAAGAAAACGATGGCCTACGATGAGACTTTGGAAAACCGGATCCTATCAGCCGTTGACGGTTGGGAAAGCGTCTCTGCCAAAAAAGAAAGGTGTGGTCCATGACCGTTCCTGAAAAGCTTCTCGACGTGCACATTCATGCTGAAAAGGGTTATCGCCCATTGGTTGATTTTGGTGCCTGGCGGGTGGCCATCCTGAATTTCAGCGATGACTTGCGGCCGGAAAACATTGACGCCATGCAGCGGCACAACGCCACCGATGAGGTGTTCGTGTTGCTGCGGGGCCGGTGCCTCCTGTTTGTGGGCGAAGGTGATGATGTTGCGATTACGGCCATCTACGCGCAACCCATGGCGCCTTGCACAATCTACAATGTCAAAAAATCGGTCTGGCACACTCACGCGCTAAGCCCGGAAGCAATGGTTCTGGTGGTTGAAAACCGCGATACGACCTTTGACAACTCGCCCTTTTGTCCGCTCACAGGCACGCAGCGAAAAAGCCTTATCCAAATGGCAGCCGACCAGGGCATATAGGTTACCCGGTCAATTTCGGGTTGTTGCTGTGGCGATTTTTGTCCCGGGCTGTTTTCTTCTGCAGGTTTTTCGAAATGGCGGACTCCAGGTCAACGCCGGTCTGGTTGGCGATGCAGACGAGAACGAAGAGTACGTCGGCCAGTTCGTCGCCCAGATCAGGTGTGGTCTCTTTATCCTTAAAGCTCTGCTCCCCGTAGATCCGAGCCATGATCCGGGCCAACTCCCCCACTTCTTCCATGAGCACGGCCAGGTTGGTCATCTCGGAAAAATAGCGTACGCCGTAGGTTTTGATCCAGCGGTCAACCGTTGCCTGGAGCGCTTTGACGGTCATCGTTGCTTTCACGGGTATTTCTGGAGCGGTCATCGGTGTCCTTATTTGGCGCCTGTCTACCATTTGTAGATGAGCTCTATTTAGTGTGGGCCACCACGTGGCCCAGTTCAGGAAAGATCAGCGACGTGCAGGCCAGTTGGCAGGCTTTTTTGCTGCCGGGCATGCAGAAGATCACGGTGCTTCCGATAACACCGGCTGCTGCTCGGGAAAGAATGGCCGCAGAATCGATTTCTTCATAGCTGAGCTGGGCGAAGATGGCCCCGAAGGCGGTCATCTCCTTGGTAAACAGGGGTTTGATGGCTTCGATAGTGACATCTGTCGGCGTGATGCCGGTGCCGCCGGTGACCAGCAGGGCCTGAAGCCCGTGGTCACGGATGGCTTTTAATGCGGCATCGCGAATGACGGTGATGTCGTCGGTGACCACCTGGTGAAAGCGGACCTCGAACCCCTCTTTTTGGGCCCGCCGGGCAATCCAACGTCCGCTTTCGTCGTTTTCAAGAACTCGGGTAGTGGAAACCGACAGGATTCCCACACCGATTGATGCCGGTGCCGCTTGTCGATGCTGGTGTATGCCCATAATTTTCTGCCTTGTCTGAATGGTTATCTGAAATGGCCTTTTCTGGCCCAACCCCTCGTTCCCGCTCTATTAAAAGCCTCTGCATAGCGCGGCTATGCCATGGGTATCATCCCCGCTGCGGGTTCGGCCTAGACCCGAAGCCACCACTTCTATATGCACACTACCTATCCGAAGGGGCTTTCCATGACAAGCCAAGATTCCTTTAATCTCCTTGCTTTTGAAAAGCGTTTTTTCTATGTTTCCTTGCAAAGGGTTTCTTAATTTTAACAGCTGCGGGACCTTTTGAACCCATCTATACTGAGATTGCTAAATGACGGTACCCTGCACCGGCGTGATTCTCGCCGGCGGACAAAACAAACGGTTTGACGGACAAAACAAGGCCTTCATCAGCATCGGCGGGAAGCGCATCATAGATCGCCTCCTGGACGTCTATTCCCGGTTGTTCGATCAGATTGTACTGGTGACAAACGATCCGGCAGCCTACACGGATGTCGATGCTCTGATCGTTACCGACCACTATTCGGTGCGCAGTTCACTCAACGGCCTTCATGCGGGGCTGTTTGCCGCAGCCCATGATTACGCTTTTTTTGCCGCCTGCGATTCACCGTTTATCAAGGGCGAGCTAATCCAGCGGTTGTTGGACGCCGTTACGCCCAAAGTGGATATTGTCATTCCATCCACCTCGGCCGGCTACGAGCCGATGGTTGCCGTTTATAAAAAGACCTGCCTGCCGGCCATGGCATCGCAGCTGGAGCGGGACCTGTTGAAGATCCAGGGGTTGTTTCGAAAGGTTCGTGTGAAAACGGTTGAAGAAGCCGATTTGCGGAAGGTTGACCCTGAGCTCATCTCTTTTTTCAACGTCAACACCCCCGGGGATCTGGTTCTGGCGGAAGCTCTTTATAAGCAGAATGGTTAAGGAGAATATGGGAAAATGAATGCAGACAAATTGATTGCAAAAATAAAGACGCACCCGGCCTACGACCAGGTGGGGATGATTTTGTGCCACAACGGCGTGGTAAGGGGAACCTCCCGCGACGGCCGGACGGTGACGGGCCTGCGGGTGACCGTCGACCGGGAACGATTGACGCGGGTGCTTACCGAACAAAGAGCCCGGGCAGGGATTGTGGACGTCCAGGTGGAGATTGCCGCCGACACCGACCTCTCCATCGGTGATGACGTGATGATGCTGGTGGTGGCCGGGGACATCCGGGAAAATGTCATCGGGGTTCTGACAGATACCCTGAACGCCATAAAAACCACGGTAACTGCCAAAACCGAGCATTTTACTTGATCCGTTTCCCCTTGATCGGGAGAGAAATATGGCTGATTTGACCCACATTGACAACCAGGGTCGCGTGCGCATGGTAGACGTGACCGAAAAAAAACCATCCCGGCGGACCGCAGTGGCCCAGGCCGTGGTCCATATGACGGAGGAGACCTTCCAGCGGATTGCTGCCGGTACGGTGTCCAAGGGAAATGTCTTGGAGACGGCCCGTATTGCCGGGGTGATGGCGGCAAAAAAGACCGCCGATCTGATCCCCATGTGCCATCCGTTGAACCTGACCCACGTTCAGGTGGATTTTTTTCCCGATGCTTCCAGCCATGCCATCCGCATCGAAGGAACGGCGCGTATCCTCGATCAGACGGGAGTGGAAATGGAGGCGCTCACCGCCGTCTCCGTGGCGGCCCTCACCCTTTACGACATGTGCAAGGCCATCGACAAATCCATGACTATCACGGATCTCTGCCTGCTCAAAAAAACCGGTGGTAAGAGCGGCACGTTTGTTCGTGAAAACGCCACCCCATGAAAAAAACGCGATTCGATCCTGCCGTTAAGTTGTTTGCCCTCGGCCTGTCCATTGTAATGGTTGCGGGTTGCGCCCTTTTTCAAAAGCCCCCCGGCAAGCCCGCTGAAGCGCTGATCCGGCTTTCCGTGCAGGATTATCCCGATTTTTCAGATGGCTTGTTTCTGGATAATCTTTCCTACGGCATCGGAAAAAGCCTGGAATATCTCAGCAGGGTGCCTGCCGAACGGAGCTTCCGCTTCGGAGGGGACACGTACAGCGCGCTTCACCTGATGCGATCATTGGAGACCCTGCGGACTTTCGTGGAAACAAAGCCCGGTCCGGCGGCGGTGAACCGTTTTATTGCCGAGCGCTACCGGGTGTACCGATCCAGCGGGGGGCCCGAGAGCGGGCAGGTTCTTTTTACCGGCTACTATGAACCCCATCTCAAGGGAAGCCTGACACCCGACGCCCGTTTCCGCTATCCGGTCCATGCCATGCCCGAGGACCTGATGGTTATCGACCTTTCCCCTTTTTCGGAAGAGTTCAAAGGCCGGCGCATCATCGGCCGTCTGCAGGGCAATACGGTGGTCCCCTATCCGGATCGGCAGGCCATCGAGGCGGACAAAGGCTTTGCTCAAAATGCACCTCCCATCGCCTGGGTGGACGACCGGGTCGACCTGTTTTTTCTCCAGATACAAGGTTCCGGGCGGATTTACCTGACCAACGGCTCCTTTATTCGGGTACACTACCATGGCTCCAACGGCCACCCTTACCGCAGTATCGGGCGGCTGCTCATCGACCAGGGCAAGATACCGGCCGAGGAGATGTCCATGCAGCGACTCAAGAATTATCTGCACGCCCATCCCGCCGAGGTGGACGCAGTGCTCAACCACAACCCCAGTTATGTCTTTTTCAAAACCGAAACATCCGGTCCCATCGGCGCGATCGGCGTGGACCTGACTCCGGGCCGCTCCGTTGCCGTGGATCGCCGGGTTTTTCCCATGGCCGCCCCGGCCTTCCTGCAAACCCAGATCCCGGTGGTGGATGGCAGCGGCCGCATCGACCGGTGGATGGATTTTTCCGCCTTTGCCCTGAATCAGGATACCGGCGGGGCCATCCGGGGACCGGGACGCGTGGATATCTTCTGGGGCAACGGACCCTACGCGCAGATTGCTGCCGGCCACATGCAGCACAGAGGGTCGTTTTACCTGTTGGTGTTGGTTCCCGAGATCCCATAAGCCGCGTTCCGGCGCGGATTGATTTAGCCCCTGGATTCGCGGAATAACGCCGTGCTCTTGTCTTGACACCCCCAGGCAAAACCAGTAGTGTTGCCAATTTTAGCAAGCATGCACTTTAAGCGCAGTAAAGGAGACGTTCATGTTCGGTATAGGAATGCCGGAAATGATCCTGATTCTGGCCGTGGCCCTGATCGTCATTGGACCCAAGAAATTGCCGGATCTGGCCAGATCCTTAGGAAAGGCCATGGGGGAATTCAAAAAGGCGACCAGCGATCTGAAAGAAAGCATGCAGATCGATACGGAACTCAAAGAGGTCAAAACCGCCTTCAATGACCTCGGCAGGGATGATCTGAAAGAGACCAAGGGATATACCAGCGGTTCGGATGAAACGCCTGCAACCGACAAGCAGGAAGGTCGTGACGGCGACGCTATGGACAAACTGAAGGCGGCTTTTGACCGCCGGGACACGGATGCTTCGGATTCCGAGGAGGGCACCCCAGCCGACGGCGATATGCCTGCCACCGGTTCCGACCCGGATTCTGAAACACGCAAGGGGTAAGGAACGTGCCAGACCAGGAAAAGGATACGGAAGACAAAATTCCCTTTACCGCTCACCTGGAAGAGTTGCGTAAGCGCCTGATTACCTGCTTTGTTGCCGTGGGCATCGGGTTTGCTATCTCATACGGATTCAAGGAAAAGCTGTTTCAGATCCTTACCCATCCCCTGATTTCCGTCATGAAAGAGGGGGAAACCCTGATTTACACCGGGTTGCCTGAAGCATTTTTCACCTTTCTCAAAGTTTCCTTTCTTTCCGGACTGATGGTCGCCTCGCCGGTGATTATTTACCAGTTCTGGATGTTCGTTGCACCGGGCCTCTACGACCGGGAAAAGCGGCTGATGATTCCCGTCGTCCTTCTCTCGTCGATTTTCTTTGTTGGGGGCGCCCTGTTCGGCTATTTCATCGTCTTTCCATTCGGGTTTCAATTCTTTTTGGGGTTTGCCACGGAAACCATCCGCCCCATGCCATCCATGAAGGAGTATCTGAGTTTTTCCGCCAAGTTGCTCCTGGCCTTCGGGCTGGTGTTCGAGCTGCCCCTGGTGCTTACCTTCCTGGCGCGTCTGGGCATTGTATCCGTTGAATTTTTAAAGAAAAACAGGAAATATGCAATTCTCATCTTCTTTATCGGTGCGGCAATATTAACTCCACCTGACGTGGTGACTCAGATTATGATGGCCCTGCCGCTGATGGTGCTGTACGAAATCAGCATCGTCGGCGCCCGGATTTTCGGCAAGAAAAAAGAGGCGCCGATACCGGCCGCTGACGCTGAGAGCGCCAACGATCCATGAGCCAGACCCGGAGGCCTCTGCATTACCGTCTTGATCTAAAAGAGACGTCGGCCGGCACCGGATACTTTGCGCCGGTTCCCCAGGATCTGCCGACGTTTGAAGCAGGGCTTGCGTACCTGCGCCTGCACCCCAACGACAGTTTCATGCATGCCCATCTGATGGAATGCATCGGGGAGATGGATCTCGGGTCGGTGTTGTCTCTTCTGAAATCAGAGACGGGCAGCGACCCGGCGTTTCGGGCGCTGGTTCTGGAAGCCGCTGCGGTTGACCCACGCCTGGCCGCGATCATGGGACAATTCAAGCCGGGTGAGACCCAAATTCTGGCCGACCGCTCCCCGTTGGTGTTTCTGCGATCCGAGCAGCTGGCCGACCAGGCGATTCATCGGCAATGGGCCCGGCTGTTTCATGCCAACATCACCCGGCACCGCCCCCTGCCCCCCCCGGCAACCACGGGACTTGTATGGCCCGTCAAAGGGGTCGACGGCAGCGATGATCCATTGCCGCCCGAGGCCCATTTGCAGGCAATTGTTGACCGGCATCTGGTTGAAATGAATGGATCCGGCAAGCCCCGGCCACCGCTGGAAGGAACAATCGCGCACGCCATGGCAGGGCTCAGCCGCCTGGATATCTTCGAGGGATCGGAGATGCGGCATCAATCCTCGCTGAGCCTTTATGCCCTGCTCCGGAAATGGCGTTTTAACCACCCGGTGAAAAGCGGCGGACTGAATTACG
>JAHLLR010000072.1 GCA_020444075.1 Deltaproteobacteria bacterium | reverse complement strand
CCGCCAGCACAACGGCAAGGGCGAAACCGAGGCCTCCCATAAACAGGATTGCCGTGATGGTCATGCGTTCCTCTCCGGGCGGATGAATAAAAGCGCTAAACGCGATAAAGCGAGAGATGTGCCAGATCAGGCCCGAAAGGAAATGAAATGAATATTGATGGAATCGTAAAAAGTAGAAATCTCAGATTTTTTGTCATCCCTGCGCAGGCGGGAATCCATAATTTTCAGATAGTTACCGATTCCCGCCTGCGCGGGAATGACACATCGGAGACTTTTTACGAGGCCATCAATATTGATTCTGATTTTGCCGTCTTATGCATGGAATCAGGTAGTCGTATCATCCCGGAGGCCGTTCGAAATGTGTCAGGGACTTTTACGCTGTGTAAATGGGTCGGGCGACCGTGGAGACTCCGGACTTGATTTCCCCACCGATTCACGAAAAGCATTTCATAATAACGGCACAGGATGGTATATGGCCACTTCTATGGTATCATCAATACGTTTTAACTCTGAACGAAGGGACTCTTGATTGTGGATATCGGAATGATCCTGCTCGAAGTGCTGGCGCTGTTCATGGCCCTGACGTTTCACGAGTTCGCCCATGGCTGGGTGGCCCGGCGTCTGGGGGACCGTACGGCCGAGGCCCAGGGGCGCCTGACGCTGAACCCGAAAGATCACATCGACCCCATCGGCACCGTTCTGCTGCCGGCCATGCTGATCCTGATGAAGTCGCCGGTGGTCTTCGGCTGGGCCAAACCGGTGCCCATCGATCCGCGCAACTTCAGGGATCCCAGGCGCGGCATGATGTGGTCGGCCCTGGGCGGCCCGATGATCAACCTCTTTCTGGCCGCCGTTCTGGCCCTCGTCTTCAAAGGCATGCTTCTGGCCGGGATCCACGTCCGGGGGCTGCTGCTGTTTTTGCTCATCGCCATCCAGCTCAACGTCTTTCTGGCGATTTTCAACCTGATCCCCATTCCCCCCCTGGACGGCGGCCGGGTGTTGGTGGGACTTCTGCCGCCCCGGCAGGCCATGGCCTACAGCCGCATAGAACCCTACGGATTCATGATCGTCCTGGCCCTGATGTACTTCCACGTATTGGATCGGTTCGTCTACTATCCTATCCAGATGATTTTACAACTTCTGGGAATCGGCTGACCGGGGCAGCGTGACCGTCACCCGCGTGCTTTCGCCGAGGGTGCTGGCAATCTCGATGCTGCCGCCATGGGCATCCACAATGGCCTTGCACAGGCTCAGGCCCAGACCGTAGCCGCCGGTCTTTCTAGAGCGGGAAACGTCCGGACGATAGAAGGGTTCAAAGAGGTGAGGTAGCGCTGCGGCGGGAATCCCTTCGCCCTTGTCTTCCACGACAATTTCGATGCTGTCCGGCAAGGCCGTCATCGCAACGCACACTTCCGATCCGTCCTCAGGGGTGTGCTTCAGGGCGTTTTCCAGCAGGTTGCGCAGGACGGTCTTGATCTTCTCGGGATCCGCCACCACCGGGACATCTGCCAATTCACCGACAACCACACCCGGTTTCACGTCGGCAACGTCTGCGACCAGGGATCGGATCAGTTCTCCCATTTCGACGGGCTTGCAATTCAATGCCGCGGCGGTATGCCGCAGGCGGGCCGACTCGAGAAGCGTGGTCACCATGGCTTCCATTTCGGCCACGTCAGCCCGCAGGGACTCTTTGGTCTCGGCATCCTTGAGAAACTCCAACTGCACCTTCAGGCGGGTGATGGGAGAGCGCAACTCGTGGCTGACGTCCAAAAGCAACTGCTCCTTGCTGTGCAGCAGTTGGTCGAGACGCCGGGTCATGTCGTTGAACGCCTGGGCCAGCCTGCGAAGCTCGCTGGCTCCCGCCTCGGGAATACGGTGAGCGAGTTTGCCTGCAGAGACCTGATCGACACCGGTTTTCAAGGCGTGCAGGGGGTTGAGGGTTTTGCGGATGACAAAATAGGCCCCTGCGAGAATCAGGCCCATGAGCACCGCCATGACCGCCACCACCCAAAGGGTGTGCTCCTCATGACGTACATACCTGGGGACGATAAAAAGCAGTTCACCGCCGCCGTGGAGGATGCGCAGAAAATGGTTGCCCCTGCTACTGCCCACCCACATGCCGGATGTATGGCGGTGCACCCAGGCCCGGTGAAGGTTGAAAAACCGCGGCAACGGTCCGGTCTGCCAGGCATGCTCGGGGTGCTCGAAGCGGATCACCAGACCGGTGCGCCGGGCGATCTCTTGGGCCCGGCTTTGGTCCGGAGGGTCGCCCAGGTCGTCAACCAGGTACTCGGTGTACAATACCAGGTTGCTCAACAGGTCACGCTCGAACGCATTTTCAGTGTGAAACCGGATGATCAGATGCCCGACAATCAGCGTGACGTTGATCGCCAAGCCGGCGGCCAGCGTGACGATCAACAGCCGGGTGAACACCGAACCGAGCATCCGTTTAAGGCGACGCGGCTTCATCATCCGACTCCCGGGCCACGAACATGTATCCGGTACCCCACACGGTCTTGATATACTGTGGATGCTTGGGATCGTCCCCCAGCTTCTGGCGCAGTCGGCTCATGGTGATGTCCACCACCCGGTTGAAACATTCGCTGTCGATGCCGCGCAGGGTCTGCATGATTTCATCCCGGTCCAGGGGCCGGCCGGCGTGCCGGACCAGCAAGTCCAGGGCGGCGAATTCGGTGGTGGTCAGGGCCGCGTCCCGGCCGTCCATGAACGCCAGGCGGCGGTGAAAATCGATGGCCAACGCCCCGAAGCACCGCCGACGGTCGGAACCGGTGTGCCGAGCCCGGCGCAGCACGGCCTGCATGCGCGCCACCAGTTCGCGGGGTTCGAACGGCTTGGGCAGATAGTCGTCAGCCCCCAGTTCCAGCCCCACCACCTTGTCGGTCACATCGCCCCGGGCGGTCAGCATGATGATCGGTAAGGCACTGGATTCACGGATGCGTTTGCAGATCTCGAAGCCGGTCATGCCCGGCAGCATGACGTCCAGAATCACCAGGTCCGGCTGCACGGTCCGGACTTTCCGTAAGCCTTCATCCGCATCGACCGCCGAATAGACCTCGAAGCCGTAATCCCGTAAAAAGCGTTTGAGCAGCCGGTTGAGCTTGTCGTCATCGTCGATGACAAGAACGGTCTGATCCATAAGGCACATCCTGCACAAGCCGTTCGGTACAGTTATGGGTTACCCGTCAGTTAGCAGTTTCCGGGCATAAAAGAAAGTGCCGGCATCGTTGTCAAGCGGCCAGGCAGTTCCAATGACCTCCGAGACTCTCCGGCGATAGCGCGATGGATCTTCTTTGGAAACCATCCACTGAACCGCCCTGGTGACAATGCTGGGCAAGAGAAAAGTCAACGGGAGTCTGTCAGATACGCCTCAGATCCGGCTGTCATTGAATCCGGCCGCGGATCCGCTTGGAGTTCCTCCGGAAGCCAGTACGGATTGGCGTTCTTTCGACGGGAAGCAACAATTTTCACGAAAAACCAGGGACCATGGTGCCCCGCATCGCCGCTAAGCGCATTCAGTTCTTCCCGGACATCCCAGGGGAAGGCAGCCGGACCCGGTGATATCGGCCTGTGATCGGCTTTGGGACCGAACCCATCCGTGACATCCTTTTTAAATTGCCAGCCACGCATCTCCTCCCAAACATCCAGCGGGAAAAAATCCGCGGCGTGAATCGATCCCGCCACACTGATGCAAACCAAAGCGGCCAGAAAAATACACATTTTAAGATTCCATCGTCTTGACCTCATTCCATCCCCCTTTCGTGAACACTTCATGGACGACCAATGCGCAAGCCGCTGTCGCGGGAGCCGTCGCGCCAGCGGCTTGCGCTGCCTTGCACCGATCAGCGCCAACCGAATCGACAACCATCGGACGAATGGTTCTCGATATGCGCGGCGATCTTTTCGCGCTGCTCCGGTGTCAGGCTCTGGTGGAAGGCAATCAGGCGTTCGGCAGTATAATCCGCCATCTTCCTGATCTTGGCCATTTTCTCATCGATCAACTGATCGACCGCCTCCCGGTCGATGGCTTCCAGGCGCACCAGGTCGGCTAATTCTTGGTGTTGGCTTTCATGGTCGGCATGCATGGCTTTGGCTTTCTCGGCGATCTCCCGGGCGATCTGCTTGAGATCCGCCGTCTGGCTTCCGGTCAGATCCAGCCGGGATGCAATCCGGTCCGTGGCCGCCGCCAGGTCGAACTCGTCGAAGCCGCCGGGGTGATGCCCGTGTCTGCAGGCCGCGACTCCGCCAATCAGAAACAGTGCACATAGGGTGATTACGATCATACCGCTCTTTTTCTTCATAGCTGCCTCCTTGGGGTTTACATCCTTTTTACGGTAGATGACGGCAATGTCATCGTCTGAACCGACTATGAGGCACCTGCAGAAAGAGAGCTTTTCAAATGCGTATCGGTTTGTAACAAATTGTCGGTTCGATGAGGTTGTGCCCAACCGTGCGGACAATTGGTGCTTGATCTATTGGCGAAAGTGCCGATATAGATTGCTGGAACGATTTCGATCATACGTTGAAGGCCCTGAGAAGAAGCGGTACCGGTGGTTCTTTCCATTTCCTCGAACCCATTCAAGGTCTTATCTGAAAAAAAACCAATGAACAAAAACGCCCGTTCAGAGACCGCAAAGGAAATCAGCTGCCGGATCACGCGCACACTTCTCCTGTACGTGCGGGAAAACCACCATGGCACGCTGGGGAATCTTCTCGACGGGCTGCCCCTGGATGAAGGCTATCTGTCCGACACCAACAATTGGGTTTCGCATGCATTCCTGCAGACGCTCTATGCGCGCATGATTGAGATGCTCGGGGATCAAAATGCGGTTTATCATATGACCCTTGCATCGGGGCGTTTACAATCTCTGGGAATTCTGGATCGTATCGCCCGGCTGCTGGGCAGCCCGAAGTTGATCTATTCGCAGGCCCCCAGATACAACCAATTTCTTAAACTGAACGGCAGTGTGTTCATCCACGAAATCGGCGATTCATGGGTTGTTCTGGAGGACCGCTACCATGACAGCGCCCAGAAGACCCGTTTTGACTGTGATTACACCCGTGGGATTTTAGAAGGAATCCCAACGATGTTCGGTCTGCCCCCGGCCAACGTCGAAGAGGTCAAGTGCCAGGTGGCCCATGAAAATTATGGCCGACGCGAATGGCCGGATAACCCGGCCCAGGGGTGCACCGGCTGTTTCTACCGGGTGTCCTGGATGCCCAAAAAAATATCCTTCCTGAAACGGTTTTTCGCCGGATGGAACACCCATGGTCAGGCCATCGAGGATCTGGTGCAGGCCAATCAGTTGATCCAGTCCAAATATGATGAAGTCAAACACCTGGCGGCGGATCTCGAGCGGACCAATCAGGAGTTGGAACGCCAACAAGCCAAACTGATTGAATCGGAACGCAAATACCGTCTGCTGGCAGAGAACGTCTCCGACACCATTTGGGTCATTGATCTCAAGACCCTGAAGCTTGATTTTATCAGCCCATCGGTGGAGCAGAACCGCGGTTTCACCCCGGAAGAAGCCAAAGCGTTGAGCCTTGAACAGTCACTTTCGCCACCGTCGCTTGCCCGGGTCGTCAAGGTTCTCGAAACGGAACTGGCCAATGACAACAAACCGGGCGTAGATCCCCAGCGCTCAATCAGATTAGAGCTTGAGCATTCAGTCAAAGGCGGAGGCTATACCTTGACGGAAGCCACCGTCTCATTCATTCGCGATCGAACCGGTGCGGCAACAGCCATTATGGGCGTGACCCGGGACATTTCCGAACGCAAAAAGGCCGAAAAGAAAATTGCCGAGAGTGAAAAAAAGTATCGCAACCTCTTCGAAAACGGCTCGGACCTGATCTGCATTCACGATCTGGAAGGCAACCTGCTGGAAACCAATATTCCCTTCAAAAAGGAATACGGCTGGCGGCGGGAAGACGTTGAAGGCAAAAATATCCGCGATCTGATCCCCGAACGGCATAAGCCGAAATTCGACGGATACATCGACCGCATCCTCACCAACGGCGCGGATGAAGGCTATCTGAAGGCCTTCACCCGATCCGGCGAAGCGGTTATCCTGGAATATCGCAACCGACTGATCCGTGACGGCCATGGACAGCCCATGGCGGTGCAGGGTGCCGCAAGGGATGTCACCGAGCGCGTCCGCTACGAGCGTGCGCTCAGGGAGAGCGAAGAAAAATACAAGGCACTCGTCAAGCATGCCCCGTCAGGGATATTCGAAGTCGATCTCGAAACGATCACCTTCATCAGCGTCAACAACGTGATCTGCGAATACACCGGCTACACCGAGCAGGAAATATTGCAGATGAACCCGTTGGCGCTCTTCAGCGAACCCAGCCGGGAAAAGGCCGGAAAGCGCATCGAACAGGTATTTTCGACCCTGCAGGATCCTGCGCCCACGGATTATGTCGTTCAGGGGAAAGACGGCCGGCAACTGCCCGTGGTCATGACTTCCAAGTTCTTCTTCGAAAACGGTGTGCCGAAGAGACTCATGACGGTCGTCCATGATCTGTCGGAAGTCCGCAAGGCGGAAGAGGAAAAGAGATCCCTGGAAAAGAAACTGCAAAATGCCAGAAAGCTCGAATCATTGGGAACCCTGGCCGGTGGGGTGGCTCACGACCTGAACAACATCCTGAGCGGTATCGTCAGTTACCCGGATTTGCTCCTCATGGACCTGGAAGCAGACAGTCCGCTGCGCAAACCGATTCTGACCATTAAAAAATCCGGTGAAAGAGCGGCGGAAATCGTCCAGGACCTGTTAACCCTGGCGCGACGCAGCGTCGCACCCAAGCGGGTTTTGAGCCTCAACGCAGTCGTGAACGACTTCATTGCTTCGCCGGAATACTGGAAAATAGTCGGCAATCGCCACGATCTGCTGATTGAAACCACTATTTCCGAAGGCATTTTGGGCGTGGTGGGGTCAGAGATGCATATCTCAAAAACGGTTATGAATCTGGTGGCCAATGCCGCCGATGCAATGCCCTCAGGTGGCCGGATTACCATCGCCACGAGGGACTGTTATATCGACAAACCCTATACCGGCTTTGAGATTATCCCCGAAGGCGAATATGTGGTCCTGGAAGTATCGGACACGGGCATTGGCATGCCCCAATCCGATCTGGAAAAAATTTTCGAACCGTTCTACACGAAAAAAGTAATGGGGCGCAGTGGTACGGGACTGGGGATGTCGGTCGTCTGGGGAACGGTGAAGGACCATGGGGGCTTTTTCGACATCACCACCGAGGAGGGAACCGGAACGACGTTTGTGCTCTATTTCCCCGCAACCCGATCGGAAAGAGAGGTTCCCCAATCCGTTTATATTGACGACTATCTCGGCAAGGGTGAGTCCATACTGATCGTTGACGACGCACCGGAGCAGAGAGATCTCGCCGGGAGAATAATGCAGAGGCTCGGATATGATGTCCACACGGCGGACAGCGGTGAAGCGGCCGTCATGTTGATAAAAAAGGAGAGGTATGATCTGCTGATCCTGGACATGATCATGCCGCCGGGCATGAACGGGTTGGAAACGTACAGGCAGATTCTGAAAATCGCCCCCGAACAGAAAGCGATCATCGCCAGTGGCTATGCCGAAACGGAACGGGTGCAGGAAGCCCAGCGTTTAGGCGCCGGCAGTTATATCAAAAAGCCCTATACGCTGGAAAAAATCGGGCTTGCGGTCAGATCCGAATTGGATCGGAAAACCTCAAAAACAGATGACAATTCAGTCATCCTTTGATCGTCATTGGCCTGTCAATGCCTGGATCGGCACTACCTATTTTGATTCAGACAGCGATTAATTGCCAAAGTCCAGGACATCGATGACCCAAGGTAGCAGTAAAGTGCAGGATGGGCACTCCATGCTATTTGATATGGCTATCATAAACCTGATCTTACGCGGATATCCAAAGGCTGACAGCGTGCATCAGGCGCTGGGGTTTTCTTCGGCGACCCCAGGGGCGTTCGGGCGTCCCTTCAGACGCCCGGAAATGCGCAGGCTGGTCCAGCTCTGGGCCCGATCGAGGTAGTAGTAGATCACCGGGGTGATATAGAGGGTCAGCAGCTGGGAGACCAGCAGGCCGCCGACCACCGCCAGCCCGAGGGGACGCCGGGATTCGGCGCCTGCACCGACACCGATGGCGATGGGCAGCGTACCCATCAGCGCAGCCATGGTGGTCATCATGATCGGCCGGAAGCGGACGACGCACCCCTGGAAGATGGCCTCGAGGGGCGCCTTGCCCTCCTGGCGCTGGGCCTCGAGGGCGAAATCGATCATCATGATGGCATTCTTCTTGACGATCCCTACCAGCATGATGATGCCGACAAAGGCATAAAGGTTGAGGTCCTTGTGGAAGAGCATCAGGGTGACCAGCGCGCCGAGGCCGGCCGCCGGCAGCCCGGATAGGATGGTCAGTGGATGGATGTAGCTCTCGTAGAGGATCCCGAGCACGATGTAGATGACCAGGATCGCCAGGACAAGCAGCAGCGCCAGCCCCTTGGTGGAGGCCTGGTAGACCTGGGCGGCCCCCAGGAAGCCGGTGGTGATGGTCGCCGGCAGGCTGCGCGCCTCCTTCTCGACGGCAGCCACCGCGGTTCCCAGCGGCACGTCCGGCCGCAGGTTGAAGGATAGGGTTACCGCCGTGATCTGACCCAGATGATTGACCGACAGCGGCCCGAGGCCACGGGTGATGGTCACCAGGGAGGACAGGGGTACCAGGATGCCGGCGTCGGAACGTATGTAAAGCATCTGCAGGACCGAAGGATCGGCCTGGTAGCGCGGCTCAAGTTCCATGATCACCTGATACTGGTTGGTCGGTGAAAAGATGGTCGAGACCTGGCGGCTGCCGTAGGCCGAATAGAGCGCGTTTTCGATCCGTTCGGCGGTGATGCCCAAGACCGCCGCCCGATCGCGGTCGATGGTCAGGTTGATTTGGGGGTTCTTGATTTCCAGGTCCGAGGTTACGTCCTGGAGCATCGGCAGGCCGCAGAGCCGGGCCTCGAATTCGGCGGCCCGGACGTAGAGTTCGTCACTGTCGGGACTCTGCAGCACGAACTGGTACTGGGCCTTGGACGAGACCGACTCAAGGCGAATCGGGGGCGGGTTCTGCAGAAAGACGCGGATCCCCGGAATTCCGTCGAGCTGGGGGCGCAGGCGCTGGACGATCTGGTCGGCATTGGCTTTGCGCCGGTCCCGTGGCATAAGCTTGATGAACATGAAACCGCTGTTGGAACCCACCCGCGAGCCCGAGGCGCCCACCGATGACATGAAAGCTTCCACATCGGGATCACGGATGACGATTGCCGCCAGCCGGGCCTGGTTGCGTTTCATGTCTTCGAAGGACACCCCCTGGACGCCCTCGGTACTAGCGCGCAGCGCACCGACATCGTCCGGCGGGAAAAGGCCGGTGGGAATCCGGATGAAGAGCCACAGCGTCGCCGCAATCAGCAGCAGGGTTAACAGCAGAACGGAACGCCGGTAGTTGAGCACCCAGGTCAGGGTCTTTTCGTACAGGGCCCGCCAGCCGTTGAAAAAACGTTCCATCTGGTTGTAGAGAAATCCGTGCCGCCGGCCGGTATGGGGTTTGAGAAAACGGCTGCCGAGCATGGGCGTCAAGGACAGAGAAACAAATCCCGAAATCAGGATGGCGACGGCGATGGTGACGGCGAATTCGTGAAGGACCCGCCCAAGCATGCCGGCCATGAACAGCACTGGAATAAACACCGCCACCAGTGAGACGGTCATGGAAACGATGGTGAAACCGATCTCCCGCGCCCCCATGAAGGCCGCCTCCCGGGCCGCCTCGCCGTGCTCCATGTGGCGAACGATGTTCTCCAGCATGACGATGGCGTCATCCACCACGAAGCCCACCGACAGGGTGAGAGCCATCAGGGTAATGTTGTTCACCGAAAAGCCAAGCAGGTACATCGCGGCAAAAGTACCGACAATGGAAAGCGGCAGCGCCAGGCTGGGGATGAGGGTGGCGGAGATGTTGCGCAAAAACAGGAAGATGACCAGAATCACCAGGGCAACGGTCAAAACGAGGGTGAACTTGACCTCCGCCACCGACTCGCGAATGGAGTTGGAGCGATCGTACATGACCTCGAGATTTACCGCGCCGGGCAGCTGCTGGCGGAAAGCGGGCAGCTGCCGTTTGATGCGGTCGACGACCTCGATGGTGTTGGTGCCGGGCTGGCGCTGAATCGCCAGAATGATCGACCGGGCGGCTTTCTGCTTGGTGTAGAACCATGCGGCAACTTTGTCGTTTTCGACGCTGTCGGTGACCTGGGCGATGTCCCGCAGGCGCACCGGCGCGCCATTCCGGTAGACCACGATGAGTTGCTTGAACGCCTCGGCGTTGTAAAGCTGGCCGTTGACCTGGATCGTGAAGGACTGGCTCGGCCCCTCCAGCCCGCCGGTGGGCAGATTGACGTTCCAGTGGGCCAGGGCCGCCTCCACCTCGTCCAGGCCAATTCTGCGGCTGGCCAGCTTCAGGGGGTCTAGGCCGACCCGCACGGCGTATTTCTGAGAACCGTAGACGTTGACCTGGGCCACGCCGTCGACCATCGAGATGCGCGGGGCAATGACCGTGTCGGCAAACTCGTTGACCTCGGAAAGCGGCAGGGTCGGCGAGGTCATGGCTATGTAGAAAATCGAAGCATCGGCCGGGTTGACCTTGCGGATCGAGGGCGGACTCGGCATCTCCCGGGGGAGCTGCCGGGCGGCCTGGGAGATGGCCGTCTGCACGTCCTGGGCGGCCGCGTCGATATCCCGCTCCAGGGTGAACTGGATGGTGATGATCGTGGATCCCTGGCCGTTGGTGGAACTCATCGAGTCGATGCCGGCAATGGTCGAGAGCTGGCGCTCCAGGGGGGTGGCGACGGCGCTGGCCATGGTTTCCGGGCTGGCGCCGGGGAGACTGGCCCGCACCTGGATGGTCGGGAAATCGATGCTTGGCAGGTCGTTGACCGGCAGCAGCCGATAGGCGAAGGCGCCGAAGATCATGATCGCCATCATGATCAGGCTTGTCATAACCGGCCGGCGGATGAAGAGCTCCGAAATATTCACTGGGTGGCCTCGGTCTTGCCCGTTGCGGTATCCGCCTGGACAAACCTCACCTTGACCCCCGGGGCCAGCCGCAACTGTCCGTCGGTTACCACCGTCTCGCCCACGGCCAGCCCCCTTTCGATGACCGACTCGTCGCCGACGCTGAAGCCCAGTGTCACCGGACGCAGCTCCACGCGCTGCTCCGGGTCGACCAGGTAGACGAAGTTGCCGGTCTGGCTCGTCTGTACGGCCCGGGCAGGAACGACCGTGGCGTCCCGCCGGGTGGTCAACTGCAGGCGGACATGGACGAACTGACCCGGCCAAAGGATCCGGTCCGGGTTGGCGAAGGTCGCTTTGAGCCGGATGGTGCCGGTTGCCGCGTCGACCATGTTGTCGAGAAAGGAGATCCGGCCCACCAGGGGTTCGCCGCAGTAGCCGACCGGAACCGCCTGGACCGCCAGGCTCCCGGCAGCCAGGTATTTTTTCAGCTCCGGCAGGGCCTGCTCGGAGAGGGCGAAACAGACCTTGATCGGCTGGACCTGGTTGATCGTCACCAGCGGTTGATCCGCCTCGGCCTTGACCAGATTCCCCTGGTCCACTAACAGGACGCCGGTGTATCCGGAGATGGGTGAACGGATCGTGCAGTTGTCCAGATCCAGCCGGGCGCTCTCCACCGCCGCTTCTTCTGCCGCCACCGCGGCCGCCAGCACGGCAACGCTGGTTTGCGCCTGATCGGACTGCTCCTCGGAGACATACCCCTTCTCGGCGGCCGGGCGGTAGCGCGCCGCTTGCCTGCGGGCATTGTCGAGGGCGGCCCGGTCCTCGGCCAGGGCCGCCAGGGCCTGGTGGAGCCGGGCGTCGAACGGACGCGGGTCGATGCGAAAGAGCAGGTCACCGGCCTTGACCGGATCGCCTTCCCTGAAGTTGACGTTTACCAGGACCCCGGCCACCTGGGATTTGATTCCCACCGCGGCAAAGGGCTCGACGCTGCCCACGGCCTGGACCTCGACGGGCATGTCCTTGCGGCTGGTGGTGGCCACGCTCACCGGTACCGATGACGCCTTGGACCGGGCCGGTTTCTCGCCGGTATCACTTTGTGTCTCGGAAACGGAACAACCCTGCAGTATGAAGAGCAGGCCCAGCGCCAGGATCAGGCCACGGCCGGCGTAAAGGAGCAAAAGTCGGCCATCCCCGTCCCTCATCGGACAACGTTTCATTGGATCACATCCCCCGTTGGTATGGGTTGCAGGTCGACCAGCGCCTTCGCCGACGGCCGGCTCGAGATATTCGATTCATCCCGGTCGATCTCCCATCCGCCCCCCAGCGCTTTGAACAGGGCGACCTGGTAGAGTGCCAGCCGCTGCTCGCTCTGGATCAACTGGTCCTGGGACAGGTAGAGGGCGGTCTGGCTCTGAAGGAGCGAAAGAATATCGCTGATTCCGGCGCGGTAGCGGCCGCTGGCCAGTTCCTCCGCCCGCTGCCCGGAACGCACGGCATCCGCCAGGCTGTGGTAGGTCTCCGTCTCCCGGGACAGGCCCAGCAGGGCAAATTCCACCTCGCCCAAGGCTACAAGGACCGTCTTTTCATAGCTGGCCTGTGCCTCTTCCCGGCGTCCCCGGTTGAAATCGATGTTGGCCCGCGCCCGGCCCGCATCGAACAGCGGCCAGCTCACCGTGGGGCCGACGGTCCAGTAGCGGCTGCCGGCGCTGACCAGATCGCCGAGACTAACGCTCTGCAGGCCCAGCAGGCCGGTCAGGGAAAAACGGGGAAAAAGCTCGGCGGTGGCCACCCCGATATCGGCCGTGGCAGCCGCCAGCTGGCGTTCGGCCCGGCGGATATCCGGCCGCCGTCGCAATAAGTCGGAGGGAAGGGTTTCCGGCAGCCATGCCGGCCGCGCCGGCAGCGGCGCCCCCGGCGCGAGTTCCTTCTCGAGGGACCGGGGAGGCAACCCCAGCAACAGCGACAGGCTATAAATGGACGCTCCGGCACTGTTCTCCAGGGGGGGCAGTTGGGCGCGGGTCAGGGCCAGCTGGGTTTCGGCCTGGGCCACCTCCAGCCGGTTGCCGAGTCCGCTCTCCTGGCGGCCCCGGGCCAGATACAGGGTCCGTTCCTGGATGCCGACATTTTCCCGGGCCGCCCGCAGTCGTTGCTGGCTGCCGCGCAGTTCCAGGTAATTGCGGGCAACCTCCGCCTCCAGGGACACCAGGACATCCCGGCGGTCTTCAGCGGTGGCGGCCAGCCGCGCCCCAGCCGCTTCGACGGACCGACGGGCACCGCCGAAGATGTCGAGTTCCCAGCCGGAATCAAATCCGGCCTGGTAAAGCTCCTGGGTCGTCCCGGCGTTGCTGCCGCCGGCATTTTCGCTGCTCCGGGTGCCGGCGTAGGTGCCGGAGACATCCACCGCCGGTGCGAGCGCAGCGGTGGCTGTCCGATACTGGGCGCGGGCCTGCTGGATGCGGGCCACGGCGATCTTGAGGTCGGGGTTGGCGGCGACCGCTCGCTGGATCAGGCTGTCGAGCCGGGGATCGTCGAACAGGGTCCACCAGGTTTCCAGTGCTACGGGGCCGGCGTTTGCGGTGCCGCCCTCACCCGCTCCGCTCCAGGCTGCCGGAAGTTCCGGGCGGGGCGGCTGATAAGCGGGCCCGACCGGCGCACAGCCTGCCAGCAGGGCCGTCAGCCCCCAACCCATAAAAGCGATTAAGCGAGTATGTCCGCCGCGCATCGGGGTAAAAAGCTCCCATTGTCAGTTTATCCAATCACCATCGGAATCAATGCGATGAATCGGAGATGGTGTATAGCGAAGTCCCACCCATAAGGAAAGATAATTAGTGAAGCGACAAGAACCTTTTGGGTAAAACCACCCTCGTGCCGAATCGTGGTTCGGCGTCTTGCCTACGGTCGATTACCTGATTATCGAAAATTTCACCGGCCGGCGCAGCGGTTGGAATAGCGGCGGAAAAACCGCCCCAAAAGACAAAAAGAGAAAGGTCTAAAAACATAAACCCTTTCACTGAAGGAAGTTGTGGACGCATGATGTCGATCGCACCTGGTTGGGTTTCATTAACCACCAGCCTCAATTTTTACTGAACAGACGAACCCGGTTTAGTCCCTTCAGCCATACGCCAGACGATACGCCCTATTTCCGTCATATCCGCCATGGTGGCGAAAAGGCGTCTCACCAGATCACCGCGGGCCTCATACTGGCGATTCGGGAAGAGCGAAGCGGATTGGGCGGGTATGGAAAAGAAATCTTGGAGGAAACGGATGTCGAGGGGACACACCCAGCGATGATGGCGGCTATTCGGGCAGTGATGTTCCAGGGCCTCGGAGGCCTTGGAATAATCGGTAATCACCCTGAATCGCGGCAGCGGTTCGCCCAATCGGCGAAAAGCCACGGCAAACAGATCTTCATTTCCTTCTCCCACCAGTTGAGGATAGAAAGAAAAAGCGATTTTACCACCGGTGCGAAGGCATTTATATGACTCGGCAATGGTTTTCGAAACGTCAGGGAAAATAAATATCGAGGCATTGTACATCACATAATCAAAGCGTCGGCCCCCCACGACCTGGGACAAATTCTCCCCGTCACCCACGAGAAGTTTGATTTCATCCCCATCGGACATCGATTGTCCTGCGGCGATCATCTTGGGAGACAAATCCACCCCCAGTACCCTGCAGCCAAACCGATGGTTCAGCGCCCTGGCGGAAACCCCGTAACCGCAGCCAACGTCCAATACCGAGGCGCCGGCCTCGATATCTATGGTTTCAGCCATCTTCAAGGCAAGGGCTTTGAAAAAACCGTGCTTTTCCTCGAATTCCTGATACATCCGGATACTCTGATCAAAATTTTCAGCAACATTTCGCTTGACCTTGCTTTTAAAATCTTCGGTGCTCACGATCTCTCCCGATATTTGGTAATCTCCGATTAATTATCTTCGCCATTTTTTCCTTCGCTCTCCTCGACTTAAACGCCATCAGGATTCCTGCATAGTGCCCCTGTGGATGACGGTCCAGCATGAGAGTTTTCAGCGGAATGCATCAGAAATCCTTCAGGTCGCCTTTCTTTTGCAGGATATCCATTTGGCCGGCGGTCAAAACCTTGGAAAGCGCCTTTTCGGCGTTCTGATATTCCTTTTCCATATCATCGGCAAACCGTTCTCGCAGCAAACCCTTCTCACGGCCAAACCGCTCGCGAATCGTCTCCATCCGCTTGTGCATGTCCTGGATAATCGCCTGGCTCGTCTTCGCCTGATCGGGGGTCAGATCGAGTTCGGTTTTCAGCGCTGAAAGCAGCGATTCGCCGTCCTTTTGCATGGATCCCGGCGAGTGCAGGCGTTCAAGGTGCGCCTTAATTTTTTGCACCGTGGCATCCAGCTGTTCCTGCTGGCTCGCATCCAGCTGTTCGCGGATTTCCTGAACATGGCTGTCAAACAGGCGGTCGAATTCAGGCCGGGATTTTTCCAGCAGGGCCAGGAATCCAGCGTGCATGCGGTCGAGAATCGGAGTTATTTTCCCTTCCTGGTCGGCGGACAGGGACATCTGCCGGAGCTGACGCTGGAGAAAATAAATTGGCGGAGGGGGCCGCTTGGGGTCGGCAAACCGTTTAATGCGCTGCTTGACGACCATACCGGTCCCCAGTGAACCCACAAGACCGCCAAGAATGAAAATGAGAAGAATTCCGGCAATGGCTTTCCACTTGTTCATCGGACCATTCCCTCTAATCCAAAGGGTTGTATCAGGCTGTAGCTGACCGGGTTGTCCATTGCCAGTGCAGCGATTTCCACATCCGGGCTGAGGCCGCTTTGAAAAATCCAGACGCCTATTAACACGACGAAAACACCGGCGACCGGAGCCAGGCGCCACAGGTACCGCTGGAACAGCCACATCAGGGCGCTGAATTCCCCCGGGTTGGATTCCGACTTGCGGATGCGGCGCAGTACATCGGCGCGCCATGCCGGACCCATGGCACCCGCCCCCTGCTCGCCGGATTTCCGGTAGACGTCCCTGAACACCCGTTCCAGGGTTGCATATCGTTTTCGATCATGGGTCATCTGTCCCTCCTGTGCTCGTCCATGAGCCCTTCGATAAGTTCCCTAAGTTTCTTGCGGGAGCGGTGGGCGCGAACCTTTACATTGACGATACTCCAGTCCAGCAGTTGGGCGGCCTCCTTGGCGGTCATCTCCTGGAGGTGCACCAGTTCCAGCACCATGCGATCTTCCGGACTCAGCCTGGAAAGCGCCCAATCCAGGACTTCCCTGGCTTCCTTTCCGGCCAGCCGGCGCTGGTAGTCTTCCCGGCCCTGCCGTGCCGACGCCTCGTCCAGCCAGTCCTTTTGCATCGTGGTCAATGTGCTTGCGGCCGTCTCTTTGCATCGGTATCGTTTCCTCCAGAAATCGTAACAGGTCCTCACGGCAATGGAAGCCAGCCACGCGCCGAATCCGTCTTTGTTTCTGCAGGTGCCAAGTGACCGGTAAGCCCGGATAAAAACATCCTGCAGGACGTCCTGGCGGGCTTCATCGGGAATGTGGCGCCTGACCCGGTTGAGGACCGCCGCTTCATATTTGATCATCAACAGTTCAAAGGCATTGGTGTCGCCGGCGACGACACGATCGATGACAGCGGCGTCATCGATGGTCGCAGACGGTTTCTCCAGTTTTGCAGGATTGACGGTCATGCCCTATGGATATCCTGAAAACAACGCTTTGCCAACAAGATTGAACCGCAACAGTGAGCACATTCCCCGTCGCTTGCGGCGGGGTTGGCGAGCGAATACAAAATAGACAGAATTCCTTACGGTCGAAGATTCCTTGCAGCTTGCTGCGAGGTTCTTCAATCCGCACTGCGGCAAGCCCCGTGAATCGCACCTGGTCATGGTTAAATGCATCTGCACGTTGTCTTTAAAGTCGCTCAGACCGCGGGAAAGGTTACGCCGTTTTTGATTTTCCGGAAAAGCAACGGCATAAAAATGCATCCGAACGGAAATATTTGTAACTTGCCGGCTCCCTCGGGCGACTTATCCTCTGAAAGCCGGGCAAACAACGTAGACCAACCCTTGCATGCAGCACATTGCGGAGAGGACGGATGAACCGAAAAACAGAGAAGGATGCCGGATCGAACAGAAACCGCTATCGGCATTGGGTGACGGTGTTCCTGGTGCTGTTCGCCGTTGCGGGCTGCGCCGCTGTCGGTCCCGATTACGTCAGACCGGACATCAAGACCCCGGCCCAGTGGGACACCGTTGCGGCGGGTCCGGATGAAATCGGGAAAGCGGATCCGGATGCATTGGCTGCCTGGTGGCACACCCTGGACGACCCGGTGCTCAACCGCCTGATCGATGCGGCGGCAGCCAACAACCTGGACGTCAAGTCGGCGCTTTCCCGCGTCCGGGAAGCCCGGGCCCGCAAGGCCAAAAGCGCGGCGTCACGGTTGCCTGAGGTAAATGCGACCGCTTCGGCGCAAAAACGCCTGAACAGTTCGGAAACCGGCTCGTCGGAAACGTCCGAATTATACTCGGCAGGCGTGGATGCCGGTTGGGAAATTGACCTTTTCGGCGGGGTGAGGCGTTCGGTGGAAGCGGCACAGGCGGACATCGAGGCGGGCGTCGAGGATCTGAACGACGTCATGGTGACCCTGCTTGCCGAAGTGGCGCTCAACTACGTCGATGTCAGGACCTATCAGGCACGCCTTGCCGTCACATCGAAGAATATCGATGCGCAGCAGCAGACGTGGGAGATTTTAGAAACCTTGTTTCAGGCAGGCATGGGCGACGCCCTGGCTGTGGACCAGGCCCGCTACAACCTGGAGAGTTCCCGCGCCAAGATTCCCGACCTGAACGTCGGTCTCGCGGAAGCCATCAACCGGCTGGTGGTGCTGACCGGCCAGCCGTCGGAGACACTTCGCCGGAGGGTTGCCGACGTCCGGTCAGTCCCCATGGCAACCCTTAAACTGGCCGTGGGTATCCCGGCGGACCTGCTGCGCCGGCGTCCGGACATCCGCAGGGCGGAACGGGAACTGGCTGCCCAGACGGCCCGGGTGGGCGAGGCGGAAGCAGCCCGCTACCCGACGTTCACCCTGAACGGTTCCATCGGGCTGGATGCGCTGACCATCGGCAATCTGTTCGCTTCGGGAAGTCGTAGCGGGTCCTTCGGACCGGCGTTCAACTGGCCGGTTTTCGATGGCGGCGCCCTTCGCGCCAACGTCCAGGTACAGGGCGAGCTCCAACAACAGGCCCGCCTGAGCTACGAATCCAGTGTCCTCAATGCCGTCGAAGAGGTGGAGAACGCATTGATGGCCTACGTCCAGGAACAGCAGAAATACGACGCATTGACCGCAGCCGCAGATTCCGCACGTTCGGCCTCGGATGTAGCCACGTATCAATATACCACCGGCCTCATCGGATTCAGCGACGTGCTCGACGCCCAGCGCTCGCTGCTCTCCTTTGAAGACCAACTGGCCCAAAGCCGGGGGACGCTCCTGTCCAACCTGGTTCGGTTGTATAAGGCACTGGGGGGCGGCTGGCAGTCTTTCGAACAGGCACTATTTTCCGATTCATCAAACGACAGGGGTTAACAGGCATGGAAAATGAGACTCCCATTCCCATCGCAAGCGTGCTGGGACTCGATGCGCCGGTGGATGGCCGTAAACGGAGAAAACGCGTTTTTGTCTGCGGTCTAGTAATCATTATCGCGACGACCCTGATTGTCGCCTGGAATCTCAAGGGGACAGCGACGACCCTTCAATACAAAACGGAACCGGTAACCCGGGGAAATATGGTGGTTACCGTGACGGCGACCGGCAACCTGGCGGCCACCAACCAGGTGGATGTGGGCAGCGAACTGTCCGGCATCATTAAAACCGTGGCCGTGGACTACAACGACGTCGTGACGGCCGGTCAACCCATCGCCCGCCTCGACAGCGCCAAATATGCGGCCGCCGTCGGCAAGTCAAAGGCGGAAGTGGCTTCCGCCAAAGCGGGTTATCTCGAAGCCGTGGCCACGCGCGATGAAAAGGAGAAAACGCTGGCGCGCTATCGCAAAACCCGGGAACTGACCAACGGGAAGATGCCGTCACTGGAAGATCTTGAAAAAGCAGAAGCGGACCTGGACCGGGCCCGGGCAGCCATCATCAGTGCATCGGCAGCCATCGACAAAGCGACCGCGTCCCTGAAAGCGGATGAAACCGACCTTGAAAAAACGGTGCTCTATTCGCCGATCAACGGGATTGTTCTCAGCCGCGCTGTCGAACCCGGCCAGACCGTTGCAGCCTCCCTGCAGTCGCCGGTGCTCTTCACGCTGGCCGAAGACCTCCGCCAGATGGAACTTCAGGTGGATGTGGACGAAGCCGACGTCGGCCAGGTGAAGGAAGGGCAGACGGCCGTTTTCACCGTAGATGCCTACCCGGAGCAAACCTTCAACGCCCGCATCACCCAGGTGAGATACGGCGCGGAAACCACGGACGGCGTGGTGACCTACAAAGCGGTCCTGAAAGTGGAGAACCCCGATCTTATCCTGAGGCCCGGGATGACCGCCACCGCAGAGATCACCGTACTCAGGATCGACGACGCGCTGCTGGTGCCCAACACGGCCTTACGGTTCACGCCGCAACCCAATGAAAAGAAAAAGCGCTCCCGGGGCGTGATCGGGTCACTCATGCCGGGTCCACCGCGCGGCGGCACATCCAAAAAAGCCGTCGAGCCCTCCGGCCGGAACCAGCCCCATGTCTGGGTACTGAAAGACAATCTCCCGTCTCCCGTAGCGGTTTCCCGTGGAGCCACCGACGGGATACGGACCGTCATCACGTCCGGCGACCTGCAGCCGGGCATGGGTGTGGTGGTCAGCGCGGTGAGCAGCAATGGGTGATCCAATGCATGCGAAATGCCCGGTGACGCGAAACCTGATTGAATTCCAGGGGGTCACCAAACGGTACGGGAAAGGGCAGGCGGCCATTCGGGCGCTTGACGGGATCGACTTCAGCATCAGCCAGGGGGAATTCGTGGCCGTGATGGGGCCCAGCGGGTCCGGCAAGTCCACCTGTATGAATATCCTGGGCTGCCTGGATACGCCCAGCAGCGGGACGTATCTCTTCGACGGCGTAGCCGTGGGCAGCTTGTCGCAGGATCAGCGGGCCATCCTGCGCCGCCACTGCCTGGGATTCATTTTCCAGGGATTCAATCTGCTCAGCCGTACCTCGGCCCTTGAAAACGTCGAACTCCCCCTGATCTACCGTAAAGTGCCTGTACGGGAACGCCGCAGAATGGCCCACAAGGCGCTGGCCGCCGTCGGGCTGGAAAACTGGTGCCATCATACCCCGGGCGAATTGTCCGGCGGCCAGCAGCAGCGGGTGGCCATCGCCAGGGCCATCGTCAGCGAGCCCCGGCTGCTTCTGGCTGACGAGCCCACCGGCAACCTGGATACCGTGCGCAGCCGGGAAATCATGGAAATGCTCGCCGGATTCAACCGGGACCAGGGCCTCACCATCGTCATGGTGACCCACGAGACGGAAATGGCGGCATACGCCGCCCGGCGGATACACTTTCTGGATGGCCATCTGGTCGACAATACCCAAGAAACGGAGGGGGCATGATGTTCTGGGAAACCTATCTGCTGGCCCAGCGCGCCATCCGGCGGAACGTGCTGCGATCATCGCTGACCGTTCTGGGCATCGTCATCGGCGTTGCCGCCGTCATTGCCATGGTGACCCTCGGCAGCGGGGCGACGGCAAAAGTCACCGGCGACATCTCCAAACTGGGAAGCAACATGCTCCATGTGCGTCCGGGACAGGGAATGCGCGGCCCGGGGGGGGCGCGCGCCAGTGCGGCGCCCTTCAAGGTCGAGGACGCCGACGCCATCGAGCACACCGTGGCCGGCCTCATGGCCGTGGCGCCGACGGTGACTGTCGCGAGACAGGCGATCAGCGGCAGCGCCAACTGGTCCACATCGGTGACGGGAACGACCCCTGCGTTCCTGGACATCAAGGGCTGGCAGTTGGAGGAAGGCCGGTCCTTTACCCCCGGCGAAGTGAGGTCCGGAAAAGCCGTCTGCCTGCTGGGTCAAACGGTGAAAAAACAACTCTTTGAAAACGATGCCGCTACCGGGACGGCCATCCGTCTGGGAAAAATTGCGTTCAAGGTGATCGGCACGTTAAAGGAAAAGGGGCAGTCCAGCTTTGGCACGGACCAGGACGACATCGTCATCATCCCGCTGCGGACCCTGCAGCGGCGGATGAAAGGCAACACCGACGTCAGCGCCATCATGGTGTCCGCCGATGACGGCGTTTCAACCGAAACCGTCAAGGCCGATATCGAACGCCTGATGCGTGAACGCCGCGGGATAAAACCCAATGCCGAGGATGATTTCAATGTCCGGGACATGAAAGAAATCATCGACACCCTGACCGGGACCACGAAAGTTCTCACCGCATTGTTGGCCTCCGTGGCCGGCGTAAGCCTGCTGGTGGGCGGCATCGGGATCATGAATATCATGATGGTCTCCGTCACCGAGCGCACGCGCGAGATCGGCACCCGGCTGGCCATCGGCGCACTGGCACGGGATGTGTTGATGCAGTTTCTGGTGGAATCCGTAGTGCTGTCTTCCTTCGGCGGGGTGATCGGCATTGTCTTCGGGCTGAGCGCCGCCGGCATCGGGGCGAACCTGATCGGCGTACCCTTTATTTTCAAGCCCGGCATCGTGGCATGCGCATTCCTGTTTTCCGGCGCCGTGGGGGTCGTTTTCGGATACTTTCCTGCAAGACGGGCGGCCCGCCTCGATCCAATCGTCGCTTTGCGTTACGAGTGATTCTGGCAGGGTGATCGAGGGGCGCGTCTTGCGGGAGAAGTTGCATGCAGGGTAAAAAAAAGGGTCAACGGATCAGTGTTAAGTTTTAAGTAAAAAGTGTTAAGCAAAGGTATTCTATCGATTTCTATATAAAATAGATCCGATCCGCCACTCAACACGTAACACTTCAAACTTAACACTTTCACAAGACAAGCCTGGGGTTACTTTTTCCTCTCCAACTTGAGTTTTGTGGAGATCTACATCATCTTTTCCCCGCGTGCCCGGTGCCGGTCGGATCAACGATCTTCCAGAATCTCTCCCCGGGTGCTGATGGTCACCTGCCGGCTGGGCACCTTCACCCCGGAGGCCTCCATGCCTTTTTTGACGATCATGGGCAGGCCGGAGCAGCAGGGCACCTCCAAAATCAGGGTGGTGACGCTTTTCACCCCCGCCGTCTTGAAAATCTCGGCGAACTTGTCGATGTAGGCCTGGGCATCGTCAAATTTGGGGCAGCCCAGCATGACGGTCTTGCCTTCCAGATATTCCCGGTGGAGGCTGGGGAAGGCCACGGGCACACAGTCGGCCACAACCAGCAGGTCGGCGCCTTTGAGAAACGGCGCCGTGGGAGGGATCAGCCGGATCTGAACCGGCCAGTGGGTCAGGGCGGACGCCGCCTTTTCAAAGGACGTGGGGGTGTTGGCGCTCTGACAGCCGGCCGCCGGCGCAAAGCGCTGGATCTGGGCGGAGGGGCAGCCGCAGGGCATGGTCTGCTTTTCTTCTTTTCCCTTGTTTGCCTCCAGGTGCACTTCCACCGCCGCTTCGTCGAAGTCCTCGGCTTCGCGCTCGATGATCTTCAGGGCGTTTTGGGGGCATTCGCCGAGGCAGGCGCCCAGCCCGTCGCACAGGTTGTCGGAGATCACCCTGGCCTTGCCGTCAATAATTTTAAGGGCGCCTTCGGCGCAGGAGATCACGCAGTTGCCGCATCCGTCGCAGCGTTCTTCATCGATTTCAATGATCTTTCGGGTTACTTTCATGATTGTCACCTGTCTGCCGTCGGGTTTACCGGGGCGGTTCTTTTATTTATTCGAAGCCATGAACAGGCTCCGGTTGTCAGCCGAGTAGTGTCTTCCGGGCCTCTGTCCGGCCATTTTCCGTCATCAATTTTTCTGCAATAATCGTTTCTATCTTCTCGGGCTGGAGCCCGTTTTCCTTTATTCGATCTTCCAGGTTGGCAATCCAGTCCGCATCGTAGAGCACTTTGAAGTTCAAGGTCTCTTCCTCCCGCGGATGATGATGATGGCCGACGATGTCGCACACCTCTTCCACCAGCGGCGGCTTGGCCCCCAATTTTTCCAGGATCTCGCGGGCCACGGCCGGCCCCTCCTGCTCCTGGAAACGGGCCTCGCTGCTGCCGTGTTTCTTCTCCGCCTCGACGATGCCGATGTCGTGCAGGTAGGCCGCACACAATACCACCGCCGGGTTGCTCCCTTCGGCCCGACCGATGCGTTCGGCATAGCGAGCCACCCGGGTGGCATGGCCGATGCGTTTGAAGTCGCTCCGAAAATAGCGCTTCATTTCGATGGCCACCCGGTCCTTGAGCAGATCGTCGGCCTTCAGCAGGAACTCCTCGGGCAGGGTCCCGATGCACTGCTCGGCATATTGGCAGTAGGCCGCACATCCGAAATCCATGTCCGGGTTGACGAACCGGTGCGCGCATTTCGGGCATTTGCGTGCCGTATCGTCCTTGAAGAACTCGACGCTGGCGCCGCATTGGGGGCACGGCACCTCGTAGATGGCGCCGGGTTTCCAGTAGAGGGTATCCTGTCCGGGGCATTTCATAACCATTCACCGTTTCGATCTTTTGGGTTGCGACTGCCGCTTGCCCGGCAGCCGATGCTCTCTATTTAGCGTGCCTTGAGGGTATCCGTGTTCGTCCAGAAATGGTGGATTGTGCCCGATTTCGCGGCGGGCGGCGGATTCGAACCGGAGGAATATAGGTAATATTTCGAGGATTCGAAACCGCCGCCCAACACGGAAATCGGGTGCAAGATGCCGTTTCTGGACGGACACCATCTATCCCAGGATGGCTTTCAGATCCTCATCCGGTGTGCCGATGGGCATGATGTTGAAGTTTTTCACCAGCACATCCAGCACGTTGGGGGTGATGAAGGCCGGCAGGCTGGGTCCCAGGCGGATGTTCTTGATGCCCAGGTGCAGCAGGGAAAGCAGGATCACGCAGGCCTTCTGCTCGTACCAGGAGAGGATCATGGACAACGGCAGGTCGTTGACCCCGCACTCGAAGGCACCGGCCAGAGCCACGGCGATCTGGATGGCCGAGTAGGCGTCGTTGCACTGCCCCACATCCAGCAGACGGGGAATGCCGCCGATGTCACCCAGGTCCTTGTCGAAAAAGCGGAACTTGCCGCAGGCCAGGGTCAGCACCACGCAGTCCGCGGGAATCTTTTCAACCAGTTCGGTGTAGTAGTCGCGTCCCGGTTTGGCGCCGTCACAGCCTCCCACCAGAAAAAAGTGCCGGATGGCCTTGCTTTTCACCGCCTCGATAACCGTGGGAGCCACGCCCATGACCGCGTTTCTGGCAAAACCGACCATGACCTGCTTGCCGGGAAGGTCTGCCTCAAAACCGGGCAGTTCCAGGGCTTTTTTGATGGCCGGGGTGAAATCCTTGTCTTTGATGTGGGTGACGCCGGGCCACCCGACCAGGCCGGTGGTGAAGATGTTGGCCTGGTATGACTCCCGGGGTTTCTGGATGCAGTTGGTGGTCATGACGATAGAACCGGGGAAGGCGGCGAACTCCTTGGCCTGGTTCTGCCAGGCGGTGCCGTAGTGGCCGTAAAAATGGCTGTACTTCTTCAGTTCCGGGTAGCCGTGGCAGGGCAGCATCTCACCGTGGGTATACACGTTGATGCCTTTGCCCTGGGTCTGTTTCAGAATCATCTCCAGGTCTTTCAGGTCGTGGCCGGAGACGAGAATGGCCTTGCCTTTCTTGGCGCCCAGGGGCACGGCGGTGGGCACGGGATGGCCGTAGGTGCCGGTATTCCCGGCATCCAGCAGTTCCATGGCCCGCAGGTTGACCTCGCCGCATTTCAGGGCCAGGCCCACGTAATCGTCGGCGCCCAGGCTGTTGTCCAGGGTGGCCGCCAGGCCTTCATAGATATAGGCGTAAACCTTGTCGTCCTCCTGGCCCAGGATGCGGGCATGGTCGGCATAGGCCGCCAGGCCCTTGATGCCGTAGACGATCAGTTCACGCAGGGAGAGGATGTCCGGGTTGACGGTCGGATCGGATTTGACGCCCACCTTCTCGCCCTGGGCCACCATGCCGGCCTGGTCGGCCGCTGGAACGAACGTGGCCGGGCCATCGGCGAAGGCGACCTTGCCGCCGGCGGCATTGACCTTGGCTTTGAGCGCGTCGCGATGCTTCACCGCATCCTTGACCAGGGTGACGAAGCGGGCCGGGTCGAAATCCACATTGGTCAGGGTGGAAAATATGGCTTCACAGGTAAATTGGTTGACGGCCGGGTCGCTGACTTTGACCTTGGCCCCTTCGACCGCCACCTGGGCGATGCCCTTGGCTGCATATACGAGAAGGTCCTGAAGAGCCGCTACATCGGGCTGTTTGCCGCATACGCCGATTTTGGTGCATCCTTCGCCTTTGGCTGTCTGCTC
>JAHLLR010000071.1 GCA_020444075.1 Deltaproteobacteria bacterium | reverse complement strand
GGCCAGGGCATTGCCGGCAAGGATGACGACAACACCCGCCACGGCGGGCAGCGACCATCGATAACCCTCGACTGCGGTGGAGATGATCAGGGCGATAATCGGAAACAGCAGGGTGGCGTAGGACGCCCGGTCCGCACCGATTTTACCCACCAGCGTCAGGTAGCAGCCGAAGGCGATGACGGAGCCGAACAGGGCCAGGTAGAGCAGGGAGAAGATATAGGGCGCGGTCGGATCGAAGGTGAAGGGCTTTTCCGCGATCAGGGCCAGCGCCAGCATGAGCAGCGTCGCGTAGGCCATGCCGTAGGCGTTGGTCTGGACCACCGGCAGGCCGTGCCGCTGGTTGCGGGCGGAGAGGATGTTGCCGAAGGAGGCCAGAAGGGTGGCGGCCATGCTCAGTAAGAACCCCTTGAATCCGTCGTCGGCCAGGCTGAAGCCGGACAGTTCGGGCCAGAATACCAGGCCGATACCGACGATGCCCAGGCCCGCACCGCAGATCACGGTGGCCCGCACCGGGGTTTTCAGAAAGATGCGACCGTTGAGAATGTTCCAGAAGACGATGGTGGAGAACATCACCGCCACGATGCCGCTGGTCAGGTGCACTTCGGCGAGGTAGAACAACCAGTAGTTAACCGCAAACAGGCAGGCGCCCTGGAGGGCGATGAACAGGTGGTCGCGGGTGGCAAATCGCATGTTCAGACCCTTCAGGAAGCACCAGAGGATCAACAGGACCGTGGCCAGGCAGAACCGGTAGATCACGGATATCAGCGGATCCACTTCGCCCAATTGGAATTTGATCCCCAGCCAGGTCGATCCCCAGATCAATACCGTAGCGGCATAAAGTGACAGGTTCCTGATCACGTCGGTTTCCTCTTCGTTTCCTGCGCCCGCTTTCACGGCAGATGAAACACCCCCTCTATCACTTCCCCCGTATCAGATACAGATGCAGAACTAAAAATAAAACCGCATAACAGAAGGGATTCCCCCCGTTTTCAGAAAATAAAAAACAGGTTCGCTTCGGCTTGAAATTGACAAATTACCGCGATTCTGACAAGTTGCACCGATCCGGAAATTCGAACTGCCGGCAGTCCGATTTCGCATCAACCCATTCGAACCCGCATTGCGACGCCTATGACCTTTGATGCCATCTTGACCCATCCACGACTGAAGCTGTTTCTGGCCCTGTCCCGCACCCCCCACGGGATTATCGACATCGCCACGCCGGCGTTGGCCGCGCTGCTGTGCCTGGGCCATTTTCCCCCGTTCTTTACCACCCTGCTGGGGCTGGTTACCGTTTTTGCCGGATACACCGCCGTATATGCCCTCAACGATCTGGTGGACTACCGTTCGGACAGGGAGAAGGTCAGTGCGGGCGGTTACGGGGACGGGGAGGATTACCTGGACGGCGTGCTGGTTCGGCATCCGCTGGCCAAGGGGGTGCTGACCCTTCCCGAGGGCATGCTGTGGGCCGGAGGATGGGCGCTGGTGGCCATGATCGGGGCATGGCTGCTCAATCCGGTGTGCTTTGCCATTTTCCTGGCCGGCGGACTGCTGGAGGCGACCTACTGCCTGTTATGGCGCGTGACGCCTTTTCGGGCACTGATCAACGGCATCGTCAAATCACTGGGGGCAGTGGCTGCGGTTTATGCCGTCACCCCGCAGCCGTCGATCATTTTTCTCATCGTCCTGTTTGCGTGGATCTTTTTCTGGGAGATCGGCGGACAGAATATTCCCAACGACTGGACCGACATCGAAGAGGACCGCCGCTTCAAGGCCAGGACTATCCCCGTGAAGCTTGGACCGGCAAGGGCCGGCATGCTGGCCATGGCCTGTCTGGTGGCCGCTTTCTTCTTGACTTTCCTGCTGGTGTGGATCTCACCGCTGGCTTTCGGTACCCTCCACCTGCTGGCGCTGGCAGGTTTAGGCCTCTGGCTGCTGCTGTTGCCGGTCCTCAGGCTGGTCAACGCCAACGACCGCAGCCAGGCCATGGATCTTTTCAACAAGGCCAGTCATTTTCCTTTAAGTGTCTTTGTGGTGGTGTTGGTCCGTCTTCTCCTTTTTTAAGTTGATCGATGGCATCTTGAAGCCCAGATCGGCGTTCTCGGGTTATTGAAATCCTCGACGTAGCGAGGCTCCGCCTCCGGTTCCAAAAACCCTGCGGCCTTGATCTGAACCTCAACCTGCCATCGATGGCTTTCTATTTTTATCTGATCGGCAGAATACCTTCATCCGACCCCTTGAACCCCCGGATCCTCGAATCCGATCAACTATTTATTCTGGCGCCGATATGGGCCGCAAGATGCCTGATCTCCTTTCGTACCCACATGCGCCACACTGATCCCGTTGGTCATCGCTTTCCAGCGCACGTCGCCCAGCCCGACGTCCACCAGCATGTGCGCCAGCTCGTCGGGCAGGGGAAACATGCGGATCGTCTCGGGCAGACAGGCGTAAGATTCGGCCGAGCCCGCCAGCAATTGGCCCAGGGCCGGCATGATATTGAACGAGTAGAAATCGTAGAGGCCGCGGAACACGGGATTGGTGGGCTGTGAGAATTCCAGGCACAGGAAGCGTCCGCCGGGTTTGAGCACCCGGACCATCTCGGAGAAGCCCTGTTTCAGGTGGGTGAGGTTGCGGATGCCGAAGCCCACCATGGCACAGTCAAAGGTGTTGTCGGGAAAGGTGATGCACTCGGCGTCTCCCTGGACGTAGCCGATGTGGGCGAGTGCGGGGAAGGGGTCGATCTTGTGGCGGCCGGCCTGGATCATGGCGTAGTTGATGTCGAAGATCACCACCTGGCCTGCCGGACCCGTGCGTCGGGCTGCCAGGATGGCCAGGTCTCCGGTGCCGCCGCACACATCCAGCACCTTGTCTCCTCGCCGAATGCCGAGCATGCGCACGGCGGACCGTTTCCAGGCATGCTGAATGCCGAAGCTGAGCAGCGAGTTCATGAAATCGTATTTGGGGGCCACCCGGTTGAAGTGGATGCGCACCGCCTCCACTTTCTTCTCTTCCTCAAACTCTCGGATGCCGAACCGGGCTTTGCCGGTGGCGCGGATGTGGTCGTCAAGCTGCTGCTGCCGCCTTTTCTCGTCAAACCATCGTGGATTGTCCCAGAGGGCCATGGGTTTCCTTTCTGAAGTGCATCAGATAATTCATGCGCGTGCTGCGGCAAAGGGCCGCGTAGCCGCCAAAGGGAATATATCGCAGGCCGGACAGATTCCGTACGCTCAGTCCGGCCCTTGCTCCCCATTGCATCAATTCTTCGGGTTTCACCAGCTTCCGGTATTCGTGGGTGCCTTTTCTGACGATGCCCATTACACGCTCGGCGGCAACGATCACCAGCAGCCATGACAACCAGGTTCGGTTCACCGTGGCGAAAAAGAGATCCCCGCCGGGCTTTACCAGGCGGGAGCAGGCCTCGAGTATGGATGCCGGCCGGGGCACGTGTTCGAGCAGTTCCATGCAGACCACCACGTCGTACTGGCCCGGGCGTTCATCCGCCAGTGCTTCGGCCATGGTCTTCCGGTAGTCGATCGCCAGGCCGCTGTCCTTCATGTGCGTCCGAGCCACAGCCAGGGCCGCATCGACCATGTCGATGCCGGTCACCCGCGCTCCGTGCGAGGCCAGTGATTCGGACAGCAGTCCGCCGCCGCAGCCCACATCCACTACCTGCCTTGCCGCCAGCTCGGTCCGGTCGCGCACATAGGCCAGGCGTACCGGGTTGATGTCGTGCAGAGCCTTGAATTCGCCGTGGCGATCCCACCAGATGTCGGCCATGGCCGAAAAACGGGCGATTTCCCCGGCGTCGATGTTTTCAGTCGGGTTCAAGGTTTTGTGCCCTCCGCCCGCCGGTCATCCCAGTGCATCGCCCCTAAGATAGCCTTGATAGCCGCATCCTGCAACAGGCCCTGGGGCCAGGGGATGGTGCGCCGGTTGACGAAAAACACATCGGTGAGGTCGCTTTGTTTCTCCAGGACCAAGTGGCTGATGGTCTTGCCGTTGAGGTGGGTGAGGCTCACCCCGTGGCCCACGCAGCCCAGGCTGTAGACTATATTCCGGTCGCCCGCGTACCCCAGCGCCGGGGCCATATCCAGGGGAACGGAAACCGGGCCGCCCCACTGGTGGGTGAACCGGATGTCTTTAAGCGCGGGAAACAGTTCCCGTAAATCCTTTCTCAACCCCTCGAAGGTGGCCTCGTTGCGGTCTTTATCCATGTCGAATCCCCTGGTGAGGGAGACGTCCCGGCCGCCCATGAGCAGGCGGTTGTCGGCCGTCAACCGATAGTAGTGCACCAGGTTGCGGGCGTCTTCGATCCCCTGGCGGTTGCGCCAGCCGATCTTTTTGAAATGGGTTTCGGACAGGGGTTCGGTGAGCACGATATGGGTCCACACCGGAATCTGCTTCCGCCGCAGCCGGGGGAAGAAGTGTGACCAGGCATTGGTTGCCAGCACCGCTTTCTCTGCCCGGACGCGACCTGCCGGGGTGTGGAGAATCACCTTGCCGCCGCCTTGACCTATTTCTGTCACCGGGGTGTTCTCATAGATCTGCACCCCCATGGGCTCCAGCACATCCCGCCAGCTCCAGGCCAGTTTGGCCGGGTTGAGGATGCCGCAGCGGGGTTCCCACCAGGCGCCCAGGTACATGTCGCTTTTCACCTGCCGGTCGAGCTGGTCTTTTTCCAACCAGTGGATGCCTTCCAGCCCCAGCCGGTGGGCCAGTTCGATCTCTTCGAGGATTCGCCGCCGATAGGTTCGGGTGGTGGCCACGCGCAGAAAGCCCGGGTGCTCGTAGTCGCAGTCCAGGTTCAGTTCCGCCACCAGGTCCCGCAGCAGGTCCACGGCCTTTTCCATATAGTGGTGGGACGCTCTGGTCTTTGCTTTGCCAAACCGGATCGCCGTGACCCCCAGGGTGAGGCCGAACAGGGTCATGTTGAAACCGCCGTTGCGTCCGCTGGCCCCGAAGCCCACCACCTGGCTCTCCATGATAGCCACCCTCAAACCGGGCTCCGCCTTTTTCAGATGGTAGGCGGCAGACAGCCCGGTGAATCCGCCGCCCACGATGGCTACATCAACGTCAAGGTCCGCTTCCAAGGGCTTTCCCGGACGGTAGTCCCGCGTGGTCAGCCAGTAGCTCTTTTCCCTGAAATCCTCCTGTTTCATGGTTCAGGACCTCCTGTGCGTTGAGATAATTGTTTCTGGCGTAACGCGGGAAGGACTTGATGGACAGACCTTCACTTGCCGTTAGCGCGTCAAATCGGATTTTATCACAGCATGGCCGGTCCGGCGTCAAGTTAAAAAATTAGCCAATTGCCCTGCGCAGGTTTGCGGAATAAAAAAGTATAGATGATCGACCAGAGGGACGAAGAAGGGGTGTCGTGGTTTCTATCGTTAACGCACTTATGCCCGAAAAGATCTTGACCGGAATCCGAAAATGGGTAACCCTCAGACGATCCATTCTTTTTCAACCGATATTCAAAAGGCAGCGGGCTGATGCCCGACGCGAAAAACAAACCCATGAAACAGGAGTGAACATGAGCGCAGGGACAAAAATAGGCATCATCATTTGCGATCGCTACCGCCGTTGTGCCGGGGGGAAATGTCTCCGGGCGCTGAAAAACAGGGAAGGAGCGTTCAGCATTTACACCGGCACGGAAGCGGAACTGGTGGGATACACCTCCTGCGACGGATGCCCGGGGGGCAATATCGAATATGCCGGTGAAGAAATGCTGAAAAATGGCGCGCAGGTGATTCACCTGGCGACCGGTCTGGTGGTGGGCTATCCTGCCTGCCCACACATCCATACATTCAAAGCCTTTTTAGAAAAACGGCATGGGGTGAAGGTCGTGGTCGGAACGCATCCGATTCCGCAGAAATATCTCGACATGCATACCCACCTGGGATCGTGGGAGGATCCTTCATGGAAGCCCCTTCTGGCACCCACCATGTCGGATGAAGCGACGCGTCTGGCCTACAACTGAACCTGGTGAAGCCATCGCCGGGAAATCGCCATGGCGGCGCACCTGAAGGTTGTTCCGACCGGGCCCGGTCCGGCCGGTTCCGTATCGACGGTTTTACGGACCGCGCCGGCCATCATCGACCTGCGGTAAAACGAATACCTGCTGCCGATCCGGGTATTACCCGGGACGGTTCGAGGGGTTGACGCATCATCTGCGGGCACGAACTCGAGGCCTGTCTGGACAATGCCCCCATGCCCATATTTTTCTTGACCGGAATCGGCAAAATGAGTAACGCTGAATCGATTCAATTTTTTGCCTGTCTCTCTTTTTACAGTTTGTCGTTCCAGGATAGATTTTATTCGTTTTCCCAATCACCGGCCGAGGGCTGTCAACTCACCCTGCTGAAAACATCATTGCCCTGTCTCCATGCTCGGAGCGCGTATGGGTCCGGATGCGTTAATCACAATCATCGTCTTTTTAGCCGTCTATGTGCTCATCGCATTTGAATGGCTGAACAAGGCAATAGCTGCCCTGCTGGGGGTGATGACCCTGTTGATCCTGGGGGTGATCGACGAACATGCGGCGGCAAGCTTTATCGATTTTGAAACCATCATGCTGCTGATCGGCATGATGGGGATCGTCGCCGTGCTCAAAAAGACGGGCTTCTTCGCCATGGTTACGGTCCGCATCGCCACGCTTACCGGTGGACAGCCGCTGCGGATTCTGATTCTCTTTTGCGCCGTCACCGCGATAATCTCGGCCTTCCTGGACAATGTCACCACCGTGTTGATCATGGTCCCCATCATCATCGAACTGACCCGCGGCATGGGCCTGGATCCCAAAATTTATGTGGTGGCCCTGGCCATGGCCTCCAACCTGGGTGGAACGGCCACCCTGGTGGGCGATCCGCCCAATATCATCATCGGTTCCAAGGTGGGGCTGACGTTCAATCAATTCGCCGGCTATCTGTTCGTACCGGTGGTGCTCTCCACCATCGGCGTCATCGCCTATTTCTGGGCTTCCAACCGGGACAGCTTCAAATCCATCAATGGGGATCTGACCAAACTTTTCTCCGTCCAGCTGCTGATCGAAAAAATCGAGTTCGATTTTCTCACCGTCAAGATCGACAGGAACTTCCTGCTCAAAAGCATTATCTGCCTGGGGGTGGCCCTGCTGCTGTTCGTCACCCAGACAGTCACCGGCCTGTCGCCGGGGGTGGTGGCGTTGACGGTCGCCATGATCCTGTTCGTCATCACGCGAATGGAAATCGAGCATGTCCTGCTGGAGATCGAATGGAGCACCCTGCTGTTTTTTGCGGGCCTGTTCATCCTAGTGGGGGCCATGGAGCAGAAGGGGGTCATCGAATGGCTGGCCCGCAACATTTTCCTGCAGGCCGGCAGCAATCCCTATGTTATGACCCTGATGGTGCTCTGGGTGTCGGGGATCGTTTCGGGGTTTATCGACAACATCCCGTTTACCATCACCATGATCCCCATCGTTCAGATGATGCTCACCGCCCATGCCGTCCCCCATCACATCTTATGGTGGGCGCTGTCTCTGGGTGCCTGCCTGGGCGGCAACCTGACGATGATCGGCGCCTCGGCCAATATTATTTCCGCGGGCCTGCTTAAAAAGTACGGCCATGAAATCTCTTTCGGCGAATACTTGCGCCACAGCGCTCCAGGCGCGATTCTCTCTCTTTTGATCTGTTCCATCGTCCTGATGGGCTATCTATGGATTTTTATATGAAAGCGCCAGCCAATCAGAACCTGTATAACTTGATCCGTGCCTACATGGATGCCCTGGGCACCTCCAGAACCACGGTTGTGGCGCTCAAGTCCTACATCGATGCGGTCGGGAGACTCGATTGCGCCGTTGCCGATTTCAGGCCAATGCTGGAAGGGCTCAACACGGTGATCAAAAATACCGAACCCAAGGTGATCCCCCTGGTGCATCTCATCGAAGCGTTCGAGGCCGAGATGGCATCTCTTGGCGGCCTCTCGCTCGAGGCGGCTAAAAAGCGGGCGGCCGACATCCTGACCCAGAAACTCCAACAATTTGAAAGCGCAACCGGCCAGGTCACCGTGCACTGCATGAACTGCATCGCACCGGACGATCTGATCATCGTCCACTCAATTACCGCCTATATTCGCAATGCCCTGGTTCGTGCCCATACGGAATTGAAGCGCACATTCCAGGTGCTGGCGTTGAAACAGGATTTTTTCCGGACCAAGGAATTGGTCAATGACCTGGAGCGCCATCGGGTCGATCACCTCCTGATTCCCGAATATAATCTAAGCCATTATCTGAAATCCGCCGCCAAACTGTTCATCGGCGCGGTTTCGGTAACCCCGGACAATCAGGCGGTTACGGGTGTCGGCACGGCCAATGTGGTCAGCCTCTGCCACTGGTATCACGTACCGGTCTATCTGTTTGTCGAATCGATCAAATTTGCGCATAAATCCCTGCCGGATCAGCATATTTACAATGAAGAACAAGATAAAACCGAAGCGGATTTCACCTTTCATCTGAAGACCTTTTCGCATGATTTCATCGATCTGGCCATGGTCGACCATGTCGTTACAGAAACGGGCGAAATCGCAAGACCGACCGAATAGACAGTCAAACGGTCCTACGGGCTCCGATAGGCAATTATAATCGGAACCGCCGGTTCCATAAAACAGTTTTCCAGCCGCATGTTTTTTTCAGCGCAATACGGTTGCATTCTCCCAGACCGTTAATATGTCTCTGGTTTCAATCCGATATCCGTTTCCCCTTGTCTGGAAGTAAGAAATGGCACAGTCGATGCTCGTTGTATCTGCTGCAAAATCGGCTTGTTTTATAATTCGATTGATCTTGATGATCGCCTATAAAACGGATTCCTGTCATCTGACAGTCCATATCCCTTCAAAGGAGGCCTCATGGGTTCCAGCGAACTGCTCGAGATTCTCATTCAGAAAAGCAACCAGGCCCTGGCCGGCGGCGGAGAAGCCCGCATGGCCAAACAGCATGCCGCCGGCAAATTATGCGCCCGGGAACGCATCGACCGGCTGTTGGACACAGGCAGCTTCATCGAAATGGACCGTTTCAAGACCCACCGCTGCGTGGATTTCGGCATGGATGCGGAGAAAATTCCGGGCGACGGGGTCATTACCGGCCAGGGTCTGATCAACGGACGGCAGGTTTTCGTGTTCGCCCAGGATTTTACCGTGTTCGGCGGTTCCCTTTCCCTGTCCCATGCGGAAAAGATCTGCAAGGTCATGGACACGGCCATGAAGGTCGGTGCGCCGGTGATCGGACTTTGCGATTCCGGCGGGGCCCGCATTCAGGAAGGAGTCATGAGCCTGGCCGGATATGCCGACATCTTCCTGCGCAACGTCATGGCCTCGGGGGTCATCCCCCAGATCACGGCCATCATGGGGCCCTCGGCAGGCGGGGCGGTCTATTCGCCGGCCCTGACCGACTGGATTTTCATGGTGGAAAAAACCGGCTACATGTTTATCACCGGACCGGAGGTGATCAAGGCGGTCACCCGGGAATCGGTCACCAAGGAAGATCTGGGCGGGGCCATGGCCCACAACACCGTCAGCGGAGTGGCCCACTTTGCCGAGCCGGACGATGCCGCCTGCCTGGAACGGATCCGGGAGCTGTTAAGCTTCCTGCCCCGCAACAACATGGAGGAGGCTCCCCGCCGGCCTTCGTCTGACGATCCCGAGCGCCGGGACGAGGCCCTCCGCGACCTGGTGCCGGCCGACCCCAACAAGCCCTATGACATCCGCGACCTGATCCGTTCGAACCTGGACGACGGCTACTTTTTCGAGGTGCAGGCCCTGTACGCCAGGAACATCGTGGTGGGGTTCGGCTGCCTGGGGGGGGCGACGGTGGGTATCGTCGCCAACCAGCCCCTGGCCATGGCCGGCTGCCTGGACATCAACGCCTCGGTCAAAGGGGCGCGTTTCGTGCGTTTCTGCGATGCCTTCAACATTCCCCTGATTGTCTACGAGGACGTACCCGGCTTCCTGCCCGGGACCCACCAGGAGCACGGCGGCATCATCAAGCACGGCGCCAAGCTGATCTATGCCTTCTGCGAGGCCACGGTGCCGCGCATCACCGTGATCACCCGCAAGGCCTATGGGGGAGCCTATTGCGTGATGAACTCCCGTCATATCCGCGGAGACCTGGTGCTGGGTTTCCCGACGGCCGAGATCGCCGTCATGGGAGCCGAGGGGGCGGTGAACATCATCAGCCGGGAACAGATTCAGGGCGCCGCCGATCCCGAGGCCGAGCGCAAGCGGCTGGTGCAGGAGTACCGCACCAAATTCGCCAACCCTTACAAAGCCGCCGAACTGGGCTACATCGACGATGTCATCGACCCGGCCGACACCCGGCCGCATCTGATCAAGGCCCTGCGGATGCTCAGCACCAAACGCGACGTCAACCCGCCCAAAAAGCACGGCAACATTCCGCTATAATACAAGGAGAACCGACCATGTCGTGGGAACAGGTCATGGAGCTTATTGTAAGTATTCTGACGACCCAGTCGGGTCTGCCGAATCTGATGTTCAAACAGGTGATCATGATCGGGGTGGCCTTTTTCTTCCTCTATCTGGCCGTGGCCAAGCGCTACGAACCCCTGCTGCTGGTGCCCATCGGTTTCGGCATCTTCCTGGTCAACTTTCCCCTGGTGCCTCTGATGGGGTTCAGCGAGCACGGAACCCCCGAGCTGATCCGGGTTTTCTACAAGTACGGGGTCGAGTGGGAAGTCATTCCCTGCGTAATTTTTCTGGGGCTGGGGGCCATGACCGACTTCGGCCCCCTGATCGCCAACCCCAAGACGCTGATCATCGGCGCCGGCGCGCAGCTGGGGGTCTTCATCACTTATATCGGCGTGCTCTTTTTCGGCTTCACCCTCAAGGAGGCTGCTTCGGTGGGCATCATCGGCGGGGCCGACGGTCCCACCACCATTTACCTGACCGCCAAGCTGGCCCCCCACCTGCTGGGCGCCAACGCCCTGGCCGCCTACTCGTACATGGCCATGGTGCCGCTGATCCAGCCGCCCATCATGCGCCTGATGACCACCCCGGCCCAGCGCCGCATCCGCATGCGGCAATTGCGGGTGGTCTCCGCGCGGGAAAAAATTCTCTTCCCCCTGGTCGGCTCGATCCTGATCATCCTGATGGTGCCGGCCGTGGCGCCGCTGATGGGCATGTTCATGTTCGGCAACTTCATGCGTGAATGCGGGGCGGTCAAGCGTCTTTCCGACACGTCGCAAAACGCCCTGATGAACATCGTGACCATTTTCCTGGGCCTGTCGGTGGGAGCCACCATGGCGGCGGAGAAGTTCCTGACGCTCAAGCCGCTGCTGATTTTCAGCTTCGGCCTGCTCGATTTCGTGGTCTGCACCTTCGGCGGCATCCTCACCGTGCACATCATGAATCTCTTCGTCAAAGAGAAGATGAATCCGCTGATCGGATCGGCCGGGGTGTCGGCGGTGCCCATGTCGGCCCGCGTCTCCCACGCCGAAGGGTTGAAAGCCGATCCCGACAACTGGCTGATCATGCATGCCATGGGGCCCAACCTGGCCGGGGTGATCGGATCGGCCGCGGCGGCCGGCATGTTCATCGCCATGTTTCAATAGGAGGAGGCCCGCCATGCGAACCGTGCGTAAAAAAAGCAAACTCCGGCTGTCCCTGGTCGTCGTGACGATGCTTCTTGGCTGGTGCGTCAGCAGCCATGCCACCGGTCTCTTCTCCGCCGGAGACGTGGAAAAGCCCAACCCTGAATTTACCCGGAGCGGGAATCGGATTGTCGCCAAATTCATCCCCCGGGCCAAAAGCACCAGCGTGACGGTCGAATTCCAGGTCACGGAAGGCGGGACCCTGGCCGGCGTCAAAGGCGTCGATTTTGCCACCGTTGACCGGCCCGAAGTGGACATCAAGAATTTCAAGTCCGCCGCCTTTGAGATCGGCATCCGTGATGTAATCCCGGGCGGCACGGCCATGGTGGCCATCCGGTCGGACTTCTTCAGCCTGTCGACGGCCTTTTATGTGTTCAACCCCAAACGGACGGAACCCTGGATCAGGGATGCCCAGAAGGAAAACCGCGTGCTCGAGCAGCGGGTGCGGGAACTGGTCGTCCAGGTGCGGGACGGCGGCGACCTGGATAGCGACGGTGCGGCCGACGGACAGATCCGGCTGGTGGGCGGTCCCCGGGATTCGTTCTGGGGCTATGCCCTGGGAACGCTGTTCATCCGGTTCTTCGGCATCTTCTTTGTCCTGTCGCTCCTGATGATCGGCATGCTCGCCTCGGGTTGGATCTTTACCCTGCTGGACCGGATTCGGGGCGGCAGGGTTGCCGCCGGGGTGGAGAAAAAAGCGCCGGCGGCGGCAGCGCCTCCCGTGGCGCCCGCTTCGGCCGGAGGATTGGGCCGGCCGGCGGCTGTGCCCGATACGGTGGTTGCCGCCATCGGAGCGGCCCTGTACCTGCGGGACACGGCTTCCCGGATGGCGCCTTCCCCAGCGCCGCCGGATATCGGCACGGCCTGGACCCTGCAAGGGCGCCAGCGGATCATGCAGGACCGGCTGGCGGTATTTTGCCAGGGGGGGAGAAAGAAAGAAAAATAAGGTCCGGGAATCATTACCACAATGACAAAAAAGGGATATGAGGATGCAATACCAGCTTAAGATCGGTGATCAGGATTTTGCCGTAACGGTGGAGGCACAGCCGGCAGCGGGCCTTCGGGTGTCGGTCAACGGCACCCCTTATGATGTGACCATTGTCCAGGAGGCATCTTCCTCGTCGCTGCCGCGGGTGGCCGTTGCTGCGTCCGTCCGCGAACCGGCACCGGCCGAATCCGCATCCGGGACGACTGCCGTTCAGGGCGCGATCCTGGCCCCCATTCCGGGCCTGATTTTAGAGATCAAGGTGCGCGTCGGCGATACGGTTCAGGCCGGCCAGACGGTGGCCGTGATGGAGGCGATGAAGATGGAAAACAACCTGACCACCCATCTTTCCGGCGTGGTCAAAGAAATTCTCGTTCAGAAAGGATCGGAGGTCGCCACGGGGGATGCGATCCTGCGGATCGGATAATGGTGATAAAATCGAAAAAGCGAGTTTTTACAGTGGCTTCAACAATTGGATGGGATGACCCGAACAAAAAATGCATCCATTTAACTGCGAAGGAGAAGTTTCGTGGTGAATACCGCCTCAGCCGCCGCCATCGACAAAAGTGAGATCAAACGCTGGGTTTTTCTGCTGCTCGGCATCGGTCTTTTTGTGCTGACGTTTTACTCTCCCCCCTGGCCCGATGCCATCGACCCGGCCGGCAAGCACTTCGTCCTGAGCCATGAAGGCAAAGGCGCCCTGGCGGTCTTTCTGCTGGCCGGCACCTGGTGGGTGTTCGAAGTGCTGCCCATCGGTGTGACCGGCCTGGCCATCGGCGTGTTCCAGACGCTTTTTTTCATCCGGCCTGCCAAAGATGTTTTCGGCAATTTCATGGACCCGTCGGTATTGTTCATCTTCGGCTCCATCGTCATCGGCCAGGTGTTCACCAAGACGGGGCTGACCCGGCGCATGGCCTATACGATGCTCTCGGTGGTGGGCGAAAGAACCTCGATGATTTACCTGGGATGTTTCAGCGTAACGGTCGTTCTGACGCACTTCATGGCCCATACCGCCGTGGCGGCCACCATCTATCCGCTGCTGCTGGCTATTCACGGTCTGTATGCAGGGGATAACTCCAAGACCCGCTTCGGTAAAGGGTTGTTCATCGGCATGGCCTACGTCGCCGGCGCCGGCAGCATCGTCACCCTGCTGGGTGCGGCGCGCGGTGCCGTGGCCATCGGTTTCTTCCGGGACATCGCCGGTAAAAGCATCAGTTTTTTTGAATACAGCTACTACTTTTTCCCCGTGGGCTGGCTGATGATGCTGCTGATCTGGGGGCTGATCATGATTCTGTGCAAACCTGAAAAAGCGACCATCCCGGGATTGAAGCAGAGGGCCCGGCAACTCAGGACCGAAATGGGACCGCTGACCCGCAACGAGGTGATGGCCACGTCGATCATCCTCACCTGCGTGGCGGTGCTGGCCCTGCAATCCTTCTTCCCGCCGCTGGCCAAACTGAACAAATCCGCTATCCTGATTGTCACCACACTGCTGTTCTATGTTCTCAACATACTTGAGATTTCAGATCTGGAGCAGATTCCCTGGAACATCATTCTGCTCTTTTCCGGCGCCATGAGCATGGGGCTGTGTTTGTGGGAGACCCAGGCCGCCAACTGGCTGGCGGTCAACTGGCTGGCCATGTTCAAAAACGCCAACTGGTTCGTCTTCGTGATGAGCATCGGCTTTTTCGTCATGATCATGACGAACTTCATCATGAACGTGGCGGCCATCGCCATCTCGCTTCCCGTGGCCCTGGTCATAGCACCCTATCTGGGCGTCGCTCCGGAGGTGATCTTCTATGCCGCCCTGGTCACGGCCGGCATGCCGTTCATGCTGCTGATCGGCGCCGCACCCAACGCCATTGCCTATGACTCCAATCAGTTCACCACCGTAGAATTTTTTATCTATGGCGTATACGCCAGCATCATCCTGATGGCGGTTCTGGCCTTTGCGATTTACTTCTTGTGGCCGATGATGGGGATGCCCATAAAAATTTAAATTCGATTCATTCGTGGTCAGTCAACGCGTGATCCACGCCCGGCATGCTGACGCTAAAGGCTTCAGGCTCGGCGTTGCCGCGAAAGGAGGGGCTGATGCCCCGATTTATCCGCAATCGTTTTCTGGTTCTGGCCGGCCTGACCCTGGTCGGCCTGATCTGCACCCTGCCTTCCTTCATCACCGACCTGCCGGGGTGGATGCAGAAGATACGGCTGGCCGAGGGCATGCGCCTGGGGTTGGATCTGCAGGGCGGCATGCACCTGATTCTCAAAGTCGATATCGCCCGGGCTGTGAAACATCAGACGGAAACGGCATTGGCGGATGTAAAGGAGGCCCTGCACAAGAACCATCTGCTCACCCGCGCGCCCGAGTTGACCGACAGCGGCCGGATTCGGCTCTCCCTGACCGATGGCGAGGCGGTCCGTTCGGCCAGGCGGATTCTCAAGGAGCAGTTCCCCAACCTGGACATCGTCGCCGAAGGGACCGGCTTCCTGGATCTTTCCCTCAGGGAGAGGGATATTCAGGAGTTTGAATCCAGTGCCGTTGACCAGAGCCTGGAAATTATCCGCAACCGCATCGACCAGTTCGGCGTGGAAGAGCCGGTTATCGTTCGCCAGGGACGCGACCAGATCGTTCTCCAGCTTGCCGGCATCAAGGATCCCGAAAGGGCGATGGAAATCGTCGGCCGCACCGCTCAACTGGAATTCCGCATGGTATCCACGAGCCCCGGGGCCGATTTGGCCTCGCGGTTCGAAGCGGCTCTGCATACCGGACGACTGAAGCCCGACTTTTCCCACCAGGAACTGAACCGGGTGCTCGAGGATGGGATCGCCCCAGGGACGGAACTATATATCGAAAAGCGCATCGACCGTCAGACTGGTGGGGTTCGCACGATCCCCCTGCTGCTGGAAAAACCGGTGCTGATGACCGGTGAGGCCCTCAAAACCGCCCGCACGGAGATCGGTGGCAAGTTCGGCGAACCTTATGTGAGCCTGACTTTCAACGCCCGGGGGGCGCGGTTGTTCGAGGAGATCACCCGCAAGGGGGTGGGGCGCCAGCTGGCCATCATTCTGGACGACATCGTCCAGTCCGCCCCGGTCATCCAGGAGCCCATCTCGGGCGGCAACGCCCAGATCACGGGCAGTTTCAGCACAGAGGAAGCCCATGACCTGGCTATCGTGCTGCGTGCCGGCGCTCTGCCGGCCCCGGTGGAGATCGTCCAGAATATGACCGTGGGGCCCTCTCTGGGACGGGATTCCATCCAGAACGGGCTGGCCGCAACGGCGTTGGGCGCCCTGCTGGTGGTGGTATTCATGGTCGTCTACTACCGCATGTCCGGGGTGATCGCCAATCTGGCGCTCCTGCTGAACCTGCTTTTGATGCTGGCGGTCCTTTCCCTTTTCCGGGCGACCCTGACCCTGCCCGGCATTGCCGGCATCGTGCTCTCCATCGGCATGGCCGTGGACTCCAACGTGCTGATCTTCGAGCGCATGCGCGAGGAGCTGGCGCTGGGGCGGCCGGTCTACACCGGTGTCAAGACCGGTTACGACAAGGCCCTGTGGACCATTGTCGATGCCCATGTGACCACCCTGATCACGGCCGTGGCCCTGTTCCTGTTCGGCACCGGCCCGATCAAGGGGTTTGCCGTGACCCTGAGCATCGGCGTGGTGCTCAACCTGTTCACCGCCCTGTACGGCACCCGGGTGGTCTACGACTATCTGCATTTCAAGCGGCGGCTCAAGACCCTGCGCTTCATGCATATTCTCGGGAAACCGCGCATCGATTTCGTCCGGCTGCGCAACGCCGCTTTCCTGCTTTCGGCCATTCTGGTGATCCTGGGGGTGACGGCCCTGATCCAGATCGAGCGGGGCAAGGCCAACCTGGGGGTCGATTTTGCCGGCGGGGCCATGATCCAGTTCAAGGCGGACAAGGATTTCCGGCTGGATGAACTCCGCACCCTCTTGAAGCAAAACGGGGTGTCCGATGTCGAGCTGCAGGAGGTGCCGGACGAACACATCCTGATGGTGCGAGTCAAGCAGGTCGGCCCCTCGGCCGGTCCGACCGCCGATGCGGTGGCCGCGATCCTGAACGGAAAAATCGCCGCCAACCACTTCACCATGCAGAGCAAAGCCGAGATCGGCGCCTCGGTCAGCCGGGATCTCAAGCGCGCCGCCCTGATCGCCATCGCCATCTCGCTGGGGGGCATCATCGCCTACCTGGGTTGGCGCTTCGACCTGCGCTTCGCCATTGCAGCGGCCATCGCCACCTTCCATGACGTGCTCACGGTTCTGGGAATATTTTACCTGCTCGACAAGGAGATCAGCCTGCTGGTGGTGACGGCGTTGTTGACCCTGGCCGGCTACTCCCTGACCGACACCGTGGTGGTGTTCGACCGCATCCGTGAAAACTGGAAATTACCCGGCCGCAAACCGTTCAAGGATGTGGTCAACGCCAGCATCAACGAGGTGCTCAGCCGGACCATCATCACCTCCGGCACCGTTTTCCTGGTACTGATGGCCCTGCTGGTCATGGGTGGCGCCCTGCTGCACGATTTCGCCCTGGCCCTGCTCATCGGCGTGGTGGTGGGAACCTATTCGTCGATTTTTGTGGCCAGTCCGATTGTGTATGTCTGGGAGACCTCCGCTAACGCCACCCGGAAGAAGGCCCCGGCGAAAAGAAAATGAGGGATGCATTGATCTGAAAAACATAAGCCCCCCGATCCTTGCCCTGAAAACCGTTTATCCCAAAGATCGGTCCTGGTAAATCCTTATTTCCGGAAACTTCTTGACCGGAATCCGGAAAGTGGGTAACCCTCAAGCGACTCATCATTTTTCGGTTCCCATTGTGATCTGCCTATAGAAAACCTGACGATGCGGGCCGATAGGCGATACGGTATTGCGGGTTCCCCTCCTGATCGACCTGGCGGTGCCTGAGCAACTGAAAACCTTCTGCAAACCCAGGATAGGGATGAAAAAAAAAGAAGAGTTAAAGGTGTTTATTTCATCCTCGGATTCCTCCTGCGGTGAGTGTGGTGAGAATGTGGGGTGCGGTGCCTGGATCACCCTGGCCGGAGAAGAAGGCGCCCTCTGCCTTTCTTGTGCAGACCTCGACCATCTCGTCTTTCTGCCTTCGGGAGACGCGGCACTCACCCGGCGTGCGCGAAAATACTCGACACTGACTGCGGTCGTCTTAAAATGGACGCGCGCCCGCAAACGATATGAACGGCAGGGATTGCTCGTGCAGGCGCAGGCGCTGGAGCAGGCTGAGAAAGATTGCCTGGCGGACGTCGAGGTCAGGGAAAGACGGCGGGCACGCGAAGCCATCCGGCGGGAGCATCTGGATCGTGACTATCTGAACCGTTTTGCCATGCGGGTGTGCGAGCTTTTCCCCGGGTGCCCTGCCGGAAGGGATGCGGTCATCGCCGAGCACGCCTGCCTCAAATTCAGCGGTCGGATCGGTCGCTCGGCGTGGGCCAAGCGCTTCGATGAAGGGGCGGTCCGCCTGGCGGTCGTTGCCCATATACGGCACGTGGAGACGCCGTACGATGAGCTCTTGATGATGGGGCACGATCGCGGGGAAGCACGCAATATCGTGACCGACAAGGTCGATCGGATTCTGGAGCAGTGGGAGTCGCCGGTAACCACCGGACCGATCGAACCGGATTGACACGAGAAGAGGCCGCGATAGCGAACCCGAATCGAATCTTATAGACGGTTTCAATCTGCAAAAATCGAATACCCCCTGATAAAATGGCCTTAACCCTTTAGCCTCCGGATCAGCCAATGACCGTCGCCCTGATCTATCCACCGGCCTGCGACCCCACGGCACCTTACCTTTCGGTGCCTCTGCTGACGGGTCATCTGCGCAGTCATGGCATTACGGTTCTGCCCGTGGACGCCAACGTGGAGGCTTTCGATGGCCTCCTCAGGCAAGCTCCGCTGTCAGCCCTGGCCCGCCGGGTGGAAAAGCGCCTGGCGCGGCTGCTGCGTAAACCGGCGCTGGGGCATACCGACCAGCTGCTCTTTCTGCGCCTGACCGATGTATTCCCGGATCTCGACTGGGTGCCGGCAGCCGTCGATGACGCCGTGGCGGTCCTGCGGGATCCGACGGGGCGCCGTTTTTATGATCCGGTCCACTATGAAAAAGCCGTTTTAACCATCATGGCCGCCCTGCGACTCGTCAGCGCCGCCTACAGTCCGTTGAGCATGGATTTCACCTCCTACCGGACCCCGTTCGCACTGCTCTCCGAGGCGCAGATCCGGTCCGACGCCCGCCCGGAAAACGACCCTTTTCACGACTACTTCAGCAAAACGCTGTGTGACCGGCTGGCGGCAGCGGACGTCAAACTGGTGGGCCTTTCCATGGCCTTTCCCGGACAAATCCAACCCGGCTATTCCCTGGCCTACGCGCTCAAAGCGCGATTTCCCCAGCTGCACCTCAGCATGGGCGGTCCCGCGGTTACCCAGCTGCTGGCCCGATTTGACGATGCACGGATTGCCGACATGCGCGGGCCCTTTGATTCGGTGGTGCTGTTTGAAGGCGAAGCGGCCCTGCTGGACCTGGTGGGCATGCTGTCGGCCGGCCTTAACCCGCCGCCGGTGATCCATGGAAACCAGGCCGCGGACCTTGCCGGTCTTGCTCCGCCGGATTTTGACGGCCTGCCGCTGGAGAAGTATTTTTCCCCCGAGCTGGTCCTGCCCTACGACCCCACGCGCGGGTGCTACTGGGGAAAATGCGCCTTCTGCCATTACGGGCTGAGTTGCCGGGGAACGGCCGCCTACCGCCAGCGCCCCGTGGCCGAGGTGGCGACCCATCTCAAGCAGATGTCGATGCGCTGGGGCTGCCGCACCGTCTACCTTTCCCAGGACGCCTTCGCACCGGCCTTCGCCAGGCAGGTCGCCGGAGCCCTGAGTGAGATCGACGCAGACATACGCTGGGGGACGGATATGCGCCCCGAGGCGTCCCTGACTCCCGATTGTTGCCGGGAGTTGAAGGCCGGCGGTGCGCTGAGCGTGGCGCTGGGCATCGAATCGGCCTCACCCCGGCTGATCCGCCTCATCGACAAAGGGGTTGGTCTGGCGGATATGACGACTGCGGTCCACAACCTCGCCACGGCAGGCATCGCCGTGGAGGCCATGTGCTTTACCGATTTTCCCACGGAGAACCGGCCGGAGGCGCAGACCACCCTGGCCTGGATCCGCGCGTTGCGGAGCGAGATAGCGCTGTTCATCTGCGGCCGCTTCGGCCTCAGCCATGGTTCGCGCGTGGCCGCGGAACCGGATGCGTTCGGGATAGAAGCGGTCTGGCACCTGGACGGCGATGACTGGCAGACGGGATTGTTTTACCGCGAGCGTCGGGAAGCGAAAACCGCGGACGACAGGGAAACCATCGACCGGCACCTGGATGACCTGTCGGCAGGATGGTGGCTCCATGACTACCCCTGGGCAGGTGCCCTGTCCACGGCCCACAGCCTGCTCTATTACGCCGCGCTGGGACCCGACGTTTTCAGGCGGTTGGCCGGTACCCGCCGAAAGCTTGCCCTGCCGAAAAAAAGGGCCTTACCACCGGGATCCTGCGATACCCGCCGCATGGCGGAGACGGCGTACCGCAACGAGGCCGATATCTGGGACCGCCTCATCCACCATCTGTGCGCCGTCAGCCCGGCGCTTTACGCCCAGTTCGCCACTGCCCTGCCGACCGTGAGCGCGCCCGGCAAGGAAAGGTCTTCCGGTGCCCGCCGGCAGTGACGATCTGCCGGCGGGCCGGTTGAAATATCAGGGATTCAGCTTTTACAGAGAGGCGGGCACCGCCCAATAAGGCCTTTGTCGCAGCGGATCTTTAAACCATCAGCTACGAGATGAATACCATGCCAAGCGATTCCGACAGACTTCAACCATCCGCGGGGAACCACCGGCTATTTGCCGACCAGGTACAAAAGCAATACGAACACACCGGCTTCGGAACCGCGGCGACCCTCATCAACGGGATGATTCTGGCTTTCGTACTCAGAGGCCATGTCCGGAGGATGGAGTTGATCGTCTGGCTGGTTGGGGCGGTGATGGTCAGCGCGCTTCGTCTGGTACTGAACGGCCTCTACCGCCGATCCCCCACTAAAACGTCGAACCCGCAGAAATGGAACGCCGGGTTCCTTGCCACCCTCTTCCTGTCGGGTGTGCTGTGGGGATCGACCGCCATTTTCCTGTTTCCCTCCGATTCATTCGCTCATCAGGCGTTTATCGCTTTTGTCACCGGCGGCATGGTGGCCGGCGCCATCGGCGCATTTACGGCGGTACTATCGGCTTTTTACCTGTTCAGCATTCCGGCCCTGCTTCCGATATGTTTCCGGTTTTTCATGCTTGGCAGCGACATTCATATCGCCATGGGGGCCATGGTTTTGCTCTTTCTCCTGATCAATATCCTGACAGCCACCCGGATGCATAAGGATATCCTGGCCCTGCTCGCGCTGAGATACGAAAGAAGCGCGCTTATCGCCGACCTGCAGCAGGAAGTCGATCAGCGCAAGGCCGCCCAGGAAGACCTGCGCCGGCAAAAGGAGCAGGTTGAAGCCATCGTCATAACGCGTACGGATGAATTGGCGCGTGCGAACCAGCGGCTGCGGGCCATCATCACCTATGCCCCCCTTGTCATCTGGGCCATTGACCGGGAGGGCGTACTGACTTTTTCCGACGGCAAGGGGATGGAAAAAATCGGCTTTACGCCCGGAAGGGCGGTGGGAAAATCCGTATTCGAATTGTTTGCCGATAACCAACCCATCATCGATATCACGCAACGCGCAATCAGCGGCGAGTATATTTCCGACACCATCCATTTCAAGGATGTCTTTTTCGAAGTGCGTATTCAACCCATAACGGACGCCGGCGGCCGGCTGACCGGAGCCATCGGCATCGCCCTGGACGTGACCGAGCAAACGTTGGCTAAAGAGGCCCTGCGCAAAAGCGAGGAAAAATTCCGGGACCTGGTGGAAAACATCAATGATGTGATTTATGCGGTCGACCGGCAGGGGATGGTTACCTATGTCAGCCCGGTGATTGAATCGATATCGGGTTTTCGAGCCAGTGAACTGATCGGAAAAAATTTTTTCGACTACATCTGCCCACAGGATCGGGCGCGCCTTAAAAATGATTTTGCCAGGGCGTTGGAGGTTATACGCGGACCTGAAGAATATCGATTTTTTGACAAGTCCGGGGAAACCAGGTGGTGTCGGGTAAGCTCGCGACCTGTCCTGGAAGGAGATGAAATTACGGGGATTCAGGGCGTTCTGGCCGATGTTACCTGGTCTAAGCGTCTGGAGGAGCAGTTGACGCGCGCCCAGAAGATGGAAGCATTGGGGACCCTGGCAGGCGGCGTGGCCCATGACCTGAATAACATCCTAAGCGGAATCGTCAGCTATCCTGAATTATTGCTGATGGATCTGCCCCAGGACAGCCCGTTGCGGCGACCATTGGCCACCATCAAACGATCAGGTGAAAATGCCGCCGCCATCGTTCAGGACCTGTTGACGCTCTCCCGCAGGGGGGTCTCCACGCTCGAATTGCTGAACTTGAATCACATTGTCACCGACTGCCTTGAATCGCCCGAAATTCAGTCGATGATGCGCCTTCATCCAACGGTTCACCTGTCAACCCACCTCCAGTCCGATCTGTTCAATATCTACGGTTCCTCTATTCACGTTTTCAAATCATTGTCGAATTTAATTTCCAACGCCGTTGAAGCCATGCCCAAGGGCGGCCGCATTGAGATCACCACCGGCAACCGCTATGCGGACAGTGTTGTTGCCGGGTTTGATACCGTAAAAGAAGGTGAGTACGTGGTCCTGTCCATTGCTGATTCAGGGATCGGGATTCCGGAGAGCGACCGAGCCAGGATTTTCGAACCCTTCTATACCCGGAAGGCCATGGGACGGAACGGATCGGGGCTCGGCATGGCGGTGGTTTGGGGAACGATCAAGGATCACCATGGCTATATTGACATCCACAGCGAGGAAGGCCAGGGGACGCGTTTTGACTTGTTTTTTCCGGCCACGCGGGATCAATTGCAAAAAAGCCGGAAACCGGAGACGTTATCGGATTTTGCAGGCAACGGCGAATTCATCCTGGTCGTCGATGATATTCCGGTGCAGCGCGAGATCGCCACCCGCATCCTCGAACGCCTGGGCTATCGCTGCGAAGCGGTTGCCAGCGGTGAGGAGGCGATCGAATTTCTTCGCACCCGTACGGCTGATCTGGTGGTTCTGGATATGATCATGGCGCCGGGAATCGACGGGTATGAAACCTATCGACAGATCAGAAGCATCCGTCCGGAGCAAAAGGCCATCATCGCCAGCGGTTACTCGGAAACCGAGCGGGTCCGGGAGGCCCAGGCAATGGGCGCCGGCAGCTATATCAAAAAGCCCTATACCCTTGCGTCCATCGGCAAGGCCATTAAGGAAGAACTGCAACGGTAACCCATGCGTTCCCCCGGTGTTCTTAACTTGTGAGCACGCTTTCATTTGCGCCACGGAAGTCGTTGTGCATCTGCAATCTTACCAACCTCCCCCGACCGTTCCCGGAAGACATCCATAGCGCTGAAACTCTGCTATTGACTATTGAAACCCAACCTTTTAAACAGAACCGAGCGAGGGCAAACCGTTCGAAAGGGCGGGACGCAAAGCCGACTGGCCTGTAGTCCGGATTCATGCGGATATGGCAGCAGGGTTGCAGCAACAGACAATCCGAATTCTTCCCTCCTGCCAGCACCGGCTTCGCTATTTGCCTCTCTTTACCATCCCGACGGGTTCAATCGTTCTTACCTAAGCGAAAAAAGGGGGCTTAATGCTTGAAAATTCAATTCTTTTAGAAGCGCAGCATCTTCGGATCGATCTGACCATGCTTTTTCAGCAAACCATTGATGAAAGCTTATCGGCATTGAAAATCAAGTTGGATTGGGAGATCGAGCAGGAGATACGGGAGCGAATTTCCGTTCTCATTTTCGACGAGATCGTCAACGATATGCCGATGGTTCCTTATCTGGCCGTATGGGAGGATGGCGCCAATGAAATTGTGCATGCCTATATGAGCCCTAAAATTGAAAGCCTTTGCGAATATACGCCATGGGAATTGAAGCAGACTGGCTTTATCAACATCGTCAGGGGCGATATCCTCAGTTTTTACCGGGAAAACAACGGCGTGGAAGAAAAGGTGAATCGGATTGCGGAAGCCAAGGAAAAGCGGGTGGCCGGTTTTCTTGAAAACAGATACTGGGAAGGGTGTTACAAGATAGAGAAAAAAGGTGGCCAACGGGTATGGGTTATCGACCGCTCCACGATCACCCGCTTCAGAAACACCATCAACGGCAAAATTGTTTGCCTGTCGAGCGGTATTTTACTGGAAACCACGGAACTGCTCGAAAAACGGGAAAAGGGGGAGATTCATTAAGCACGATTGTTCATACAGTGAAAAGGCGGATGCCCCCAATCCGGATGGTGCTTCCTCGCTCATTAGCCCATATCCCCCATATCCCCCATATCCTGTTGATCAACCAGACCGCCGGACATTCGCCGCAATGTCCGGAAATTTCCGGACAGACATCCGGAAAATGGGCAATTCCAATACAAGTCGGTTTTTTTTAACATATCCACGAGTTTTACAACATCCAGTTTGGCTACCTGACCGGTTCTTTAGCGGGTGAGCCCCAGGTTTCGGTTGGATGGATGGACGGCGCCGGCCGCACCCGTGGGGCCGCGGTTGCTTTTTGGCTTGAAACGGCGAGGGCGGCCGGGTTTTTTTCATAAAAGGTTTTGGGCTCGTAAGTCCATCCGGCGGCCAGACGCTTTTCTTCCCGCTGCAAGGCGGTATACAGGTACCGTCCAATCAGCGGCGCGCAGAGTCGGGGCAGCCATCCGAATTCCCGGTAGATCTGTCGGAGCAGCGCGGCCATTTTATCGCCCATGGGCGGGGTTTTCCGGTAATACCGTTTCATGGCCCATACGGCGCCCGCATATACGCTTCGAAGGGGGGATGCCTCTCTGGCCCAGCGTTTGCGGATGCGCGCCTGCGGGGCTTTTTTATAGCGCTGCCAGCCCTTGAGGAGCGTATCGATCAGGCGGGCAAGGCTCGGACCGTTTACCTCGAAATCCCGTTGAAAGGCCTCCAGCAGGAAATGTTCTTCCCGGCCCTGAGAAATATGGGGATGACGGAAATTGAAACGATGCTGGCCATGGGTATCGGCCAGGGAAAAGGCGGTTTCCGGAAGCAGTGATCCGTCTTTTCGATGCGCATCAAAAAGCGGCGTGCCGGGAAGCGGTGTGTAGAGCATGAACTGGTGAAAAACCGAAGCGTGGCTGATGGCATGGTCAATCACCCGGTCGATGCTTTCCGGCGTGTGATTTTCCAGCCCGATGATGGAAGACCCCAGCACACGAATACCGTGTGATTGAAGTGTTCGAATGAGCAGCCTGGTGTCGATGCCGTTGGTCTTGCGGTAGGCGCTGGCTTCACCCTCCAGACCCATCCAGACATAGGAAATGCCCAGCCCAACGATCTGTTCCAAGGTATAGGAGGACAACACCCTGGCCGAGCTGAACACATACAGGGACCAGGTTTTGCGGTTCGCTTCCATCAATTCCAGCAGTCGAAGCGATCTCTTGCGGTGAAGCAGAAAGTTCTCGTCCAGCACAAAAAAAGAGCTGGCCTTCAGTTTTTTTTCAATATCGACCATGACCGCATAAAGCTCGTCGCCGGTCTCATGGAAATTGATAAAATTCCCCTTGCCGCCGAACAGGGCGGACGTGGCGCAGAAGTTACAGCCGATCGGGCATCCCACCGAAGGGATCAGGATCGCGGCGGTGTTGCCGTTTTTGTGTTCACGGTGCAGGGGGACGCCGAGTATGCGCGTGCCGTGGGCGGAATGGGTGACCAGATGGCGGATCGGGGCCTTTTCGTCCTGGCCGAGAAACTTCCGGAACCACCGGATGCCTTCGCCTTTGACGATGTGGTCCGCATCGATCCGTTGGCCGAGGTTTTCCATATTGGCGATATGCCCGCCGACGACGATAACGGCCCGGGGAAGATGCCGGCGAATCAGATCGCACATCACCTTTACCTTGCCGATATTCGGAAGGATGCCGCTGATACCTACAATGTCGTAGGAATGTTTGCGCAGCTCGTCCGCAAACCGGTCGAGGCTGGGAAAATCGAGCAGGGTGCACGGTGCGTCGATATTGGTCTGAATCATCATCAGACCGAAGCTGCGGTGAAACATGCGCAGGGAGAATCCACCCTGAACGCGGGTTACCTGGTTCTGGTAAAGCTCCATCGGGTTGATGGCGCGGCTGCCATACGCATCGTCCTGTGCATAGGGGCCAAACACGCTGGAGAGTAATATTCTGGCTTTTGATCCGAGGGGATGTACGGGATGTTGCATCTTTTCTCCAAAAGTAAAGTTCCGTCAACCGCTGCG
>JAHLLR010000070.1 GCA_020444075.1 Deltaproteobacteria bacterium | reverse complement strand
GAAAGGGTCGTCGACAGCCTGAAAGATATCGCACCGGACTTTGCCCGGTTGCTGATCGAGTTTCCTTTCGGGGACATCTATTCGCGCCCCGGCCTCGATCTTAAATCTCGTGAAATCGCTGTTGTTGCCGCACTGACAGCCCTGGGCAATGCACGGCCTCAACTGAAAGTTCATATCCATGGGGCGCTGAACGTTGGCTGCACCCGGCAGGAGGTTATCGAGGTGATCATGCAGATGGCTGTCTATGCCGGATTCCCTTCAGCCCTTAACGGGCTGTTTGCAGCGAAAGAAGTTTTCGAAGAACGTGATGAATCGGGTAAAAGTTAGCCGGGATATCGGGATCGGGCCCATGCAAGAGCAATATGAGAAGCACAGGCGCTTTTTTAATCCGCTGTTACTGGTTCTGGTCTTTGCACTTGTATTTTTAATCGGGTGGCTTCGCTTTTTGACAGGCCCGGAATATGCCTTTTCGGTTTTATACCTTCTTCCTATCATCATGGTCACCTGGCTGGTCGGTAAACACTGGGGGATACTGATATCGGTTGTGAGCACCTTTTCCTGGCTTCTGGCCGACCTGTCCATGATCGATCGCTTTTCCATTTCCTTCATCCCCCTGGTCAATGAATCCTTCCGGCTTCTGGTCTTCCTGTTTGTCGTCTTGATGATCGCCAGGTACAAAAATATCCTGGAGGCCCAGAAGGAACTGGCCATGATGGATCCGCTGACAGGGGTGGCCAACCGGCGGGCATTTTTTCACTTGGCCAAAACGGAAATCGGTCGATCGCGCAGATACCAGGACCCTTTTTCGGTAATGGTCATCGACGTCGACGATTTCAAGCAGATAAACGACCAGTGCGGGCATCACACGGGCGATCGTCTGCTGGTTACGGTAGTTGAAACCATCAGACACCATGTGCGCGCCATCGATATCGTCGCTCGATTCGGAGGAGACGAATTTGTGGTCCTGCTGGTTAAATCAGAAGAAAAATCCGCGGCCCTGGTCGCCCGGAAACTTCAAAAACAGCTCCTGGACATCATGCAAAAAAACCAGTGGGGGGTAACCTTCAGCATCGGTGTGGCGACTTATCACGCGGCGCCTGACAGCGTTGAGGAGACCATCAAGGCCGCAGACGAATTGATGTATCAAGTCAAGCACAATGGCAAAAACAATATCCGGCAGGCGGTGTTCAAAGCCTGAAACGGGAAACGCGGTGCGATGAAGATTTTGGCAAACAACCCATGCCGGTTCCACCTGGTTGATGTTCTGTTTTGGATGACCCTGCTTGTCGGTTGTCTGAATGCGGGTCCTTCATGGTCTGAAGAGGCGCCCTTTAAAATCGGCGTGCTCGCCATCCGGGGCCCGCAGCAGTGTTTAGCCAGCTGGTCGCCCACGGCCGACTATCTCACCCGGCAGGTTGCCGGCAGGCGCTTTGTTATCGTACCGCTGGCCCATGACCAGATCTATCCCCGGGTGCAGGCGGGGGAGGTCGATTTTATCCTGGCCAATTCAGCCTTTTATGTGGGGCTGGAGCACTGGTATCGGGCCAACCGCATCGCAACCCTGAAGGAGCGGCGGGCCAACGGGGTGTACACCCGCTACGGCGGCGTCATTTTTTGCCGCAAGGATCGAAAAGAGATCCGCGGCTTGGGCGATCTCAAAGGCAAGTCCTTCATGGCGGTTTCCGAATCCTCACTGGGCGGATGGCTCATGGCCTGGCGGGAATTCAAGGAAAATGGGATCGATCCTTACCGCGACTTCAAATCACTGCGCTTCGACGAAACCCACGACCGGGTTGTGGTTGCGGTCCGGGATCGGCTGGTCGATGCGGGCACGGTGAGAACCAATACGCTGGAAGATCTCAGTGCGGAAGGCAAAATCGACCTGGACGATTTTTACGTGTTTCCCCGGATCCATAAAGAGGATGAGCCCACGCCTTATCTGTGCACCACCCGAGAATATCCCGATTGGCCCATGGCCAAGGTCAGGCACACCCCTGACGAGTTGGCCGAAAAAGTCGCTGTGGCCCTGCTGCAAATGCAGCCGGATTCACCCGCGGCCAGAGCGGCCGGTTGCGCGGGCTGGACCATTCCCTTGAATTATCAGCCGGTACACGACTGCTTAAAGGTTTTGAAGGTCGGTCCCTATGCGGATCTGGGAAAAATCACCATCACCGACGTGCTGCACAGCTACGGGCATTGGCTGGTTTTTGCCGGCGCGGCCTTTTGCATCCTGGCTGCCTTCACCGGCGTGGTCCTGAAACTCAACCGCAGGATCCAGGCTTCGCATGCGCGTTTGAAGGTTGAAATGGATCTGCACAAGCAAAAGGACCGGGAGTTAAAACAGGCCAAGGAAATGGCCGAAACCGCCACCCGGGCCAAGAGCGAGTTTCTGGCCAATATGAGCCATGAAATCCGTACGCCCATGAACGGCGTGATTGCCGCAACGGATCTGGCCCTTGGCGAAGCGGTGCCGCCAAAAGTCGAGCACTATCTGAACATCATCCACAGTTCGGCCTACTCGCTGCTGGGCATCATCAACGATATTCTGGATTTTTCCAAAATCGAGGCCGGCAAGTTCGAACTGAAAGAACGGGTTTTCCGGTTAAGCCAGGTGTTCGACCGGGTCATGGATCTGTTCGTCAACAAGGCAGCCGAAAAAGGCATCGAACTCCTGGTGGATATCGACCCAGAGACGCCCAAGGTCATCACGGGCGATCCCCTGCGGCTGCAGCAGATTCTGACCAATCTGATCAGCAACGCCATTAAATTCACTGAATCGGGCGGTGTGATTCTGCTGGGTGTCAAGGCGGTGACGGAACCGGAGGCCGGAGCGGCGGCCGACGAGGTCATTCTCGCCTTTTCCGTGAAGGATACGGGCACCGGCATCGCTCCGGAATACCGCGACCTGCTTTTCGAGCCCTTCAGCCAGGCCGATACCTCTTCAACCCGCAAATACGAAGGCACCGGCCTGGGATTGAGCATCTGCAAGCAGCTGGTAACGATGATGGGCGGCGAGATCGGGCTCGAAACCGAGCTGGGCCGGGGCAGCACCTTTTTCTTTACGGTGCGGTTGCACCGACCGCCTTCCAAACCGGGCACGATGCTGGTGGTCCCCCCGGATATTCAAGGCTTGAACGTGCTTGTGGTCGACGATCTGGACGACAGCCGGATTATCATGCGCAAAATGTTGGGGTCTTTGGGTTTCAGGGTCGAAGCCCTTGCATCCGGATCGGAAGCCCTGAGCCGGCTGCATGACCATTCGCTGCGCAACAACCCCATTGACCTGATCATGATGGACTGGAAGATGCCGTCCATGGACGGCATCGAAACCTCCAAAAAGATAAGGCAGGAGTTGAAGCTGACCATGCCCATCATCATGATGACCGCTTTCGGCAAGGAAGAGCAGCGCCTCGAAGCGGAGAAAGCGGGAATCAACGGCTTTCTGACCAAGCCCATCTATCCGTCGACGCTGTTCGATGCCATCATGGACGGTTTCGGGAAAGCGGGCGGCAAGGAAACCGGCCGGAAAAGACATTTCACGACGAGAGCCTCAATCTACCGAAAGCCTCTGAAAGGAATTCGGATTCTGGTGGCCGAGGACAATCCCACCAACCAGGAGGTGGCCCAGGCCATTCTGGAAGGCGCCGGAATCGCCGTCACCATCGTCAACAATGGGGAGGCGGCCGTGCAGGCCATCCGTGACACCCCGTTCGACGCCGTGCTCATGGACATTCAAATGCCCAGGATGAACGGCTACGAAGCCACCCGGCAGATTCGTGAATTGCCGCAGGGGGGGACAATTCCCATCGTTGCCATGACGGCCCACGCCATGAAAGGCGACGAAGAGAAGTGCCTGGAATCGGGCATGGACGGTTACATCTCCAAACCGGTCAACCAGGATCGCCTGTTTCACACGCTCTGGCGGTTGCTGCGGACCCGCGGGCGCTTATCGGAAGAACTGGCGCCGGAAGAAGATGAAGCCCCCGCCGGTCCGGAGGCCGACCATCCGATTGCATCCGAAAAATCCCTTGAGAAGGACGGAATCCTTCCGGCCGGACTCCCGGGAATAGACATTGCGCAGACCCTGGCGGCACTGAACCTGGACGGCCCCACGTTCACCCGCATCCTGACCGGCTTTCATGCGGATAACCGGGAGACCGTGAAACAGTTAAGACAGGCACTTGCCGTCAACGACCTGGAACAGATGCTCCAACTGGCGCACGGCCTCAAGGGAAGTGCCGCCAACATCGGAGCCGCTCGTCTGAAAAGGAGCGCACACGCGCTGGAAGAAGCCTGCCGCAGGGATTCTTCAGCGGATGTCGAACGTTCTCTCCTGGAGGGATTGATCGCCAATGTGGCGTCCGACCTGGACCAGGTCCTCGAATCGATTCAACTGCTGAAGCAATCCGGAACCGGGGATGCGTCCGAACCGACGCCCGCCAAAACCGGTCTGCCGGTCGATGCGCTGTTGAAACAGCTGGCCGAAGCCATTGACCGGGCGGACCCGGAACCCATCCTGGAAATCATGCCCGACCTCAGGCAGCAGGCTGATCGATGCGGACATATCGATCCGTTCAGCCTGAAAGCGCTGGAAGACCAGGTCAATCGCTACGACTATGAACAGGCATTGGAAACGATACAAAAGATCAGGAGGGAAAACGAAAGCAAATGAACGATCCTTTGCAAAAGGTGACAGGGAGCCCCATGAATCCTTCGCGACCCTTGGTTCTGATCGTTGATGACAACGCCACCAACCTCGACCTGCTGGTAAACGCCCTGAAAACGGAATACCGCCTGGGCATCGCCAAAAATGGTCCCAATGCCCTGGCATACGCGGTGAAACATAAGCCGGACCTGGCGCTGCTGGACATCATGATGCCGGAGATGGACGGCTACGAGGTGTGCACCCGATTGAAGGCCAATCCGGAGACCGCATCCATTCCGATTATCTTCATCACGGCCATGAGTGAAACCGTGAACAAAACCAAGGGGTTTGAATTGGGCGCCGTGGATTATATCACCAAGCCCTTTCACGCCGCAGAGGTCAAAGCGAGGATTCGGACCCATTTATCGCTCAAGGAGATGAGGCTGCAGCTCGAATCCCAGAACGTGCGTCTGGAGCATCAGGTTGCGCAGAAAACAGCCGAAATACGCGAGATGCTCAACGCCAGCATTCGCAGCATGGCCCTCATGGCGGAAATCAGGGATCCCTACACGGCCGGTCACCAGCAACGGGTTGCCCAGCTGGCCTGCGCCATCGCGGAAAAAATGGGCCTTGACGCAAAAACCATCGAGGGTATTCGCATTGCCGGAATCCTTCACGATGTAGGCAAGATCCGTATACCCGTTTCCATCCTCAGCCGGTCCGGCAGGCTGCTGGATGCCGAGTTCGAGATGCTCAAGATTCATCCCCAGGTCAGTTTTGACATACTGAAAAACATTCCCTTCCCCTGGCCCGTCGCCCAGATCGTCCTTCAGCATCATGAGCGTCTGGACGGCTCGGGCTACCCGCAGGGCCTGAAAGGCGAAGAGATTCTGCTGGAGGCGAAAATATTGGCGGTGGCCGACGTGACCGAAGCCAACAGCTCTTTTCGACCCTATCGTCCCGCCAACGGGATCGAAGCCGCCCTGACGAAAATCGCCCAAAAAAAAGGCCGCCAGTACGATGCCGACACGGTGACCGCCTGCCAGGAACTGTTTGCCGGAGAAGGCTTCGAATTCGACACCGGCAGCGGCAGCGCCGCCCCCTGCTTCGAGCCCGTGTAGTTTCCGGCGTTCCTTGGCGGCTGGGTTCAATCCCTGAAAACAGATCGGGTCGGATCATCCCGGAACCCCCACAAAATCGGTTGCCGTGGGGATGCTTTTGTGCCTATTTATCGGACGATGCCAACAGGCAGTCAATCTGACGATAACGATCAATCGTTGCATGCAGAACTTTAGCGAGGAAAATCAAATGTCCGGTCAGGCGCATATCGAAATCGAGGGGGGAAAGCCCCTATCCGGCAGTGTTTGTGTTCAGGGGTCCAAAAATGCGATTCTGCCCATGCTGGCCGCATCCCTGCTGCCTGACAAGGGATGCAGTGTGATCCGTAATGTGCCGCCGCTGAATGACATCCTCGTGGCCTTCGACCTCATGCGCCATGTGGGCGCCACCGTGGACTATTTTGCCAACGAAAAGGTGGTCTGTGTGGATGCCACCCACCTGACCCGGTCGGATCTACCCGAATCGCTCACCTGCCGGTTGCGGGCATCGGTGCTCTTCATCCCGCCGCTGCTCAAACGCCTGGGCGAAGTCAGGCTGCCCAGCGTCGGCGGCTGCCCCCTCGGGGCCCGGAACCTGAACTACCACTACCGGGGATTTGCCCGGCTGGGAGCCCAGATCACCAGTGGCGATGAATTTGTCATCAGCGGCGAAAACTTCACGGGCAACACCATGTACCTGGATTTTCCCAGCCATACCGGCACGGAAAACCTGATGATGGCGGCCTGTTTTTCAAAGGGCGTCTCTGTCATCGAAAATGCCGCGTCCGATCCAGAAATCTTTGATTTTGCCAATTTCCTGATCAAGATGGGCGGCAGGATTCACGGCCTGGGCACCCGGACCCTGACCGTGGAAGGCGTGCCGGCGTTGAATCCCATCGACCACTACGCCATGAACGACAGGCTGGATGCCGGCCTGTTCATGATGGCGGCCGGGATTGCCGGGGGAAAGATTTCCATCATCGGCGTGGCTCCCGGGGATTTGCGGATTCTCATCGAAAAGATGACCCAGATGGGGATCGACATCGGCATCAACGGCCATGTGCTGGACGTATCCTCCCCGGGCAGACACCTGAAGCCGGTCAACATACTCACCTGCCCCTACCCCGGATTCGCCACGGATTTCCAGCCGGCCATCATGGCCCTGTCCTGCATTGCCGACGGGCAGAGCTACATCCGCGAACGCATATTCGACAAGCGTTTCAGCCAGGTGGCCGAGCTGAGAAAACTGGGGGCGTCCATCGATCTGGATGAAGAGGACGGCCTGGCCATCGTCAACGGCCCGACCACCTTTAAGGGTGCGGACACCAATCCGGACAACATCCGGGCGGCCTCGTGCATTCTGCTCGCCGGGCTGGCCTGCCCGGAAAAGACCATCATCCGGAACGTCTACCAGATCGGCCGGGGACATTTCGACATTGAAAGCCGATTTCAGCAGATCGGCGCCCGCGTCAAAGAAAAAGTGATTTAACAAAAACCTTCCGATCGGATCTCAGCGGCATCCTGATAGGCGATAGCATTAAAGCGACCCGCTTTATCGCAACGGCCTCCCCTTACCCCGACGTCCCGCCGCATGATCATTCAGGCAGCATTTCGAATTGCCCGTCCGGGCTTCCTCCACGCATCACCACTGGGGCAACTACCCCCTGCATCCCTGTCTGCTTTTTTTACAATCTGTTAAATCCAACGAAGGAAATCCACCCCCCCTATCGTGACGGTCAGTTTTTCCTATTGAATTGTTTGTTAAAAATTGCGCCCAAACGATGGCATAACAGTTGCTCACCTGAGTAATCACAAGGGATCGGTTATCGGCCCCGTCGGTTGGTCACCAATTGCCCTGTTCGTAACTACGGTGACGCACCGAGATTGCCGAGGCGCTCGGATCGCAAGGCGGGAGAAGCGAATTTAGCAGTGTTATTGGGGCGCCGAGCAACGCGGCGAGTCGGGCTGCATCGACGATCGAATGCCATCGTATTTATGAATAGGGGCACTAAGGCACCTTAACGGTAATCAATACAACTCGAGAAGGAGGAGCATGACAATGAAGCGTATAATTTATAAATGGTCAGGCATATGGGCAACAATATGGATGCTGCTGCCGAGCATGGTACAGGCCTCGGGAGACAAGGCCACCAACATTGTGGTGGTAGCGGACACCCGTCGGGTGACCGGTGTGATGCACTATTTCGCAAACCTGTACAACACGGATATTGTCATGTTCGCGGTCTGGACAGTGGTGCTGACGGCGGCCATGGGCTGCACGCTGGGCTTCCTGATGGATTTCATCATGTCGCGCACGGGCCTGGATCTTAAATCCCGTAAAATTGTCGAACATTAAATAAGGAGGAACACGTTTATGGACGCTTCTTGGCTTTATATGTATATGCCCATTGCCGGCGTGGATATCTTCTGGCCGGGATTGGTTTTAATCGGTTTTTCGGTGGGTGTCATCGGCGGTTTTTTCGGCATGGGTGGCGCCTGGATGGTGACCCCCGGCCTGAACATCCTAGGATTTCCCATGGCCTTTGCCATCGGCACGGATATCGCCCACATTGCCGGCAAGTCCATGATTTCCACCATCCGGCACTCCAAATTCGGTAACGTGGATTACAAACTGGGCTTCGTGATGATCATCGGCACTATGCTCGGCATCGAATGCGGCGCCCAGATGATCATGTGGCTGGAGCGCATCGGCCAGGTGGGCCCGGTGGTGCGATGGGTTTACGTCGGTTTTCTGCTGCTCATCGCCATCATGGTCTTCGCCGACTACGCCAAAGCCGTCAGCAAGAAAAAATTGGGCGTGGTGGACGGCGAAAAAGGCACCGAAGGGTTCACCTGGTACAAGACCCTGCATAAGATCAACATCCCCCCCATGGTGCACTTCAAAATCTCGGGCATCTACTGCTCGGCCTGGCTGCCCATGATGGTCAGTTTCATTACCGGTGTGCTGGCGGGCTTTCTGGGCATCGGCGGCGGCCTGCTGCGCATGCCGGCCCTGATCTACTTTATCGGCACCCCCACCCATATCGCTGTCGGCACGGACCTGTTCGAGGTCATGATTTCCGGCCTCTACGGTGCCTTCACCTACACCCTGAAGGGCCGCATCGAACTGGTGGCGGTGTTCGTCATGCTCACCGGCGCAGCCATCGGCGCCCAGATCGGCACCGTGGCCACCAAATATGCCAAAGGCTACGGCATCCGGCTGGCGTTCGGATCAGCCGTGCTGTGCTGCATGATCTCCATCATCTTAAAGCAGTTCAAGTTCGAAACACCCGCCGCGGTGCTGATCCTGAGCACGATCGGCATCATCTGCATCTACATCATGGCGATCATGTTCAAGGGCGCTGCCCAGGAACTCAGGGAAAAGAAAAACCGCGAACAGGCCACCGTTAAGGTCTGAAAAAGGAGAGCATCCAATGAGAAAAACAAACCTTGCATCCTGCCTGATGGTCATCGGAATCGCCGTATGCCTGATTGCCGGCGCTGCCGTGGCCGCAGAGGTCAGTCAGGGAAAATGCATCCAGTTCGACCAGGCATCCAACCAAATTACCATCGAAGCTTACGACCTCCAGTTCAGCAGCCAGTTCCCCTACGGCCAGCCATCGGGAGAAAATGAAGTCTTCGATGTCTCCGGGGCAGCCATCGGCATTCATCCGGAACCGGGCGACATTCTGCGCCTGGCCTGGGTGAACAAGGGCAGTGTCAAATCGGCCCTGAAGGTAATGAACGTCTCGAAGCAGGATTTGAGAAAGAAATAAGGCCCGAACCGACCGGCAGGTGCCACCCATAAAAAAGGCCCTGCCGGTCTCTCCCCTTACAACTTAAGGATATTATCTGCCATGTTCGAACCGCGACAGATCTCCCAGGAAGACCGCCTCAACGGCAGACAGCGCACCGTCGTCGTGATGATGAACCTGATGCTGCTTGCCGAGTTGACCGTCTGCATGTACCTGGGCCAGCAGGATCCCGACAACCTGACTGTTTTTTTCCTCAAGACATTCCTGCCGATGGCCGGGGCAACCCTGATTATTGCCCGCATCCTGATCAAACGATTGGCGGATTGCACTCCCGGTCAGGTGGCACGATGATCACCCGGCTATGGCCGTTTCGCCGCCTGATTTCCCGCTGCGGCGCCATCATCGGCATCATCTTCGTGGTGTCCGCCATGGATACCTTTGTTTCCGGCCATCTGGATCGGAAAAACATGATACGGGTCGTGACCGGCTCCCGCCAGCCGGTCAGCGGGGATTTGAACCAGCCGGTTCGCCGGATTTTCGACGTGCAATACCAGCTCGACATGCCCGGGGCGCAACTGATCGTGGAGGAGGTGAAGGGCCGATTCTGGCGAGGCACGTTGACGGTTCCGCCCGCTCTCCCCGAAGGTGTGTATACGCTTAACGCCTTTGCCGGAAAAGGTTCCGATCCTGCGGAGGAGGCCGTTTACCGGATCGCTGTTTTTGCTTCGGTCGGCGCCATGAACGCCAGCACCCCGTCCCTGTTCCGCCGGACCCTCGGGATCGCTCCATGGTGGATATCGGCGGCCGCACTGCCGCTGCTGATGGTCAGCTTGGCCCTCTCGTTCCACCTGACCACCCGCCGGGAAAGCCTGCTGATGGAGCAGGGTCTGGTGCCAATCATAAAAATGGCCCGCCGCAAGGATCATTGGGAACTGGTCGCAACGCTGGTCCAAAAGCATCGCCTCGCGGCCGGCAACTGCCTTGAGGTGATGGACCGGAACATGCAGGCGGTGGCGCGGTTGATAGTCACCGGCATTGAAGATCAACAGATGATCGGCCGGGTGGAGCTATCGGCACCCATTACACCGGACGGATTCGTGCGTATTTTTCCCCTGTGCGATCCGGCTTGAGCAAATCAACGGGTTATGGTGTCGTCGGATTTTTTTTTGTCAGGAGTCAGGTGATAGTTGCCGTTTAGAAAGCAGCGGGCCATCTCACTCACCAGGCCGTCGCTGTGCATGAGCATGTCCATCTGGCGGGTGAAAATCAGCAGCCGCCCGAGCCAATCCAGTTTTTCCGCCAGCACCGGGGCTCCCTGTTTGGCGATGCGGGCGGTGACGCGATCGGCCACCGTATTCACCAGAAACCCCAGTTCAATCAGCACGGTTTCGATCACTCTGGCCCGCCGGCCGCGCCGGACATCGTCGGCAGCTCCCCCCTTGAACTGAAAATTGATATAATTTTTGGCATCCGTTTTTCCGCAATAGCTGTCCAGAACGCTGTAGTGATAACCCACCCGGGAACTGAAATTCATGTAGCGGTCCGAAATGATGGCGTAGCTGCGATCGCCGAACCGTTCGGTGGCCCGGTTGGGGGGTTCCACCATCTGCCGGGCCATCACCGAAAAGAATCCGCCCAGATGAACGGGCCGCGGCTCCCTGCTTTTCAGGTCATCGTTGAGCATTCCTTTCAAAAGGGCGGCAAGGGGAACCGAAGTAACCTGATCCGCGGTAATTTTATGCGGGCGTGTCGAATCCACGCTTAGCCCACCGCCCAGATCGATGACGTAAAGATCCAGAGGCAGCTGGGCATCCAGGCGGGCGGAGAGCCGTCCACGGTCGCTGACCAGGTCCCCCAATTGGAAAATCTCCTCATAAGCCTTCTCGTGAACGAATCGCATGATGTCATGAATGGTATTGCAGTGGGCCGGGGCGAATCCGGAGGATTTGGGGTCTTTAAGATTCAAGGGCACGATGGCATCGGCCCGCCGCCGCAGGTCCTGGTAAGCGGGCGTATCGACCATGGCGCGGGTCGTTTTATATTCCGTATCGGCCAGTTCCGGAACGCGGCCGGCATAAACCCTGCCGTTGAATGCATCTACGGTTACTTCGGTGCCCGTTGCCAGGATGGATGTGATATTTTTCAGATTGAGAATGGTGGGAACCATGTATTCCCGGGTCAGCGAGGCCATGTGACCGGTGATGTTCCCCGAATCGGTGAGAATCGCCCTGGCCTTGGACATGGCCATGACCAGCTGCGACGACGACTGGGCGCAGACCAGCACCGCACCATCGGGAAACGCCGCCACATCCGCGTCACCGCGCACATGAAACACCGGCCCGCAGCCAACGCCGGCGCAGGCGATCTCTCCGCCTTCCGCCAGCACCATGTGGCCGGGAATCGATCCGGCCTTTTTCCCGCGGGAACCGGCTTCTGCGGCTTGCACCCGTAACGGCCGTGCCTGCAGAATAACCAGGCGGCCCTGTCGGTCAAGGGCCCATTCGATATCCTGGGGTCCACCGAAATAGGCTTCCAGACGCATCCCGTAATCGGCCAGTCGCCGGGCCTGGTCGTCGGTCAGGCACGGCTGGTGCCGGAAATTTTCAGGCACCGGCCCATCTTTTACCTGTCCGTCGCCATCGGTGACCAGCTGTCTGTTTTTCGGGACCTGCACGGATGAAAGCAATTGAGGCAACCGCTCTTTGGACAACGTATAGGTGTCCGGGGGAACGATGCCGTCCACGGCGTAGGGACCCAGGCCCCAGACCGCATCGATCAGAATCCTGTTTTCCAACGGGTTGACGGGATTTTGGGTAACCATTACCCCGCTGGACAACGCATCGATCATCTCCTGGCAGGCCACCGCCATCACCGCGTCCTCGAAGGTCATGGCCATGTGCAGCCGATAGGCGATGGCATGGGAGGAGAACAGGCTGGCAATGATGCGCCTGTATTCGGACAGGATCCGGTCATGCTGAACATTGAGCACCGTCAGGTACTGGCCGGCGAAAGAGAGGGCGCTGTCTTCACCCAGGGCGCTGCTGCGCATGGAAACTTTCACCGGCGTACGGCCTCCTGGCCCGACCGCCTCAACGAGCTGATCGTGGGCATTGAGGATGACTCGCGCCATGTCGTCGGGGACATCTGCCGCCAGGATTTGCGCCTGAATCGCTTCACTGACCTCCACAATGGTTTCGGTTTCGATGAGGTCTGCCTTACGCTTCATCCGCAGGATAGAAGCAGCCAGGTCATTGGCCTGAATAAAATGCCGGAAAGCCGCGGTAGTGATGGCGAATCCTCTGGGGGTGGGAATCTCCAGGACATTCATGATTTCGCCGATGTTGGCATTTTTTGCGCCCACGAGTTCCACCGCATCCCGGCGGATAGCCTCGTACGGCAGAACTAGCGGCTGTTTTCCGGGCGCTGCCGAGGGCCTGTCCACCGTATCCGATTTGATTCGGCCAGAAATTTCAACCAGCTTTTTTTCCAGGACCGGATAGGGCCGCCCCGACATATTCTCCAGACAACGCACCATGCGGGACGCGTGAAAAATGCTTCTCATGGTCAGCGCCTCGATATAAGACGGCCCGAACACCGTCTGTCCGTCCAGCGTCCGTTCAATATCGGCAATAATGGTGAGCAGTTCGGTATTGGAGGCCAGCAGGGTCTGGAAATTGGCATACTTGTCCTGAAAAGCGGCCATGAGCCGTTCCCGGGATGGGCTGTCCGATTCGGTCCCGCCAAACCAATTTCGAATTTTCTTTAACAGTGTCATCGGTTACCGATCTGAAATGTTGAAACAGCAACCCTGTCCTGCTTTGAATCAGCAATTGACATGCCATTGCAAGAAAAAATTGCTCCTCCAGAAAGCATCCATATCCGCCCTTCAACGGCCGCATGTTTTCGCCCGGGGAACAGGCAAAGCCACCTTGAAGCATGTCAGATTTGTTTGCCGACTGTAAAACTTTGATCGAGGCCCTTACTCTGCAGGTCGGTTTTGGGTATTGACAGTAAACCGATTCCCTCTGAAAATGGTATCATTACGATCATACCGGCTGGCGATGGCCTTAAAAGGACCCCATGGAATATCAAACCTTTCGCTTGGAGAGACTGCCCACGCTGACGGCACCGGTGTTTATCATCGGTTTCCGGGGGTGGGGCAATGCGTTAGAGGTGTCGGCCGGCACGGCCGCCTATCTGGTGGAGGCCCTCCAGGCGGTTTCCATCGGCCATATCGATCCCGACGCCTGCTATCGTTATGATGAAAATCGGCCGGTGGTTAACATCGAAGCCGGTGACTTGAAATCGATCACTCCCCCGGGGGGAAGCGTTTTCGCCGTCGAAACCCCTCCAGGGGAAAACGATCTGGTGATTCTGGTCGCCGACGAGCCCAGCCTGAACTGGTATCGCTTTTCCTGTGAACTCGTAGACCTGGCCCACCAACTCGGTGCCCCGGGGGTGATCACCTTAGGCAGCATGTTCGACAATGTGCTGCACACGGACCGGATCATTTCGGCCGTGACCACCGGCAGCTTTTTTGAAGGAGCCGTCGGGCGGCATCGGGTGGTTCCGATCGATTATCACGGCCCCAGCGCCATCCATACGACCATTCTGGAGGCCTGCCGGAAGCGGGCGGTGGCCGGTGCCAGCCTCTGGAGCCACTGCCCCGTCTACCTGCAGGGCATCACCCACCACGGCATGATGCTTCAGTTGGTCCGCCTGCTTACCGACATGGCATCCTTTTCAGTGGAGACACCAGCGCTGGAAGCCCGCTGGCAAGCCCTGGATATGCAGATCCGCAAGCTGATTGCCGACAATCCCAAGCTCGAGGAAATCATGGACCAGATCCGCAGGAAAAAACGCGAAGGCGCCATGCAGAACCTGGGGCAACAGGGAAATGGACAGGGGAAGGTCATCAATCTTCAGGATTTTCTCGATCCCTGACCGCCGATGATTGACCGTTACTGACGATATACGGTGGGCTTGTCGTCGACGTTGATATCGATGCCGACCGTGTCTCCGGTCTTGAAGCCGACCCGCTTGAAATCGCGAACCACATCGTCGTGGCGGTCCACATACCAGTAGACGGTCCACAGGGGGTTTCGAACCGTATCGATTCCGTATGCATCGTGGCTGCACAGGTTGATCCGGAACTTGTCCTTGGCGATGAGCGTGTCGGCTTCGGACAGGAAGATATCGATCTGGTAGAGGTTGTTATGCAGGGCTCTGGAGAGTTCCGCCTGCAGTTCGGGGGTATCGTCGAGGTAATGGCTGGCAATCTGATATAGCTCGACCGTATCCTGGATGGAAAGCCCGAGCACCGCGTATCGCTGGTGGCGCAGGGCAAAGGCCTCAAATTCCGCTTCATACGCCTTGATCGAATCGATGATCTGGGCAATATCCGGTTTGCCGGACGTGCCACATTCACTGACGATCTCCTCGCACTGGGAGATGATATCGATATAAAAAGCTTTGTTGTCCATCACATAAACCGGCCGCTCCCGGTAGTTGCGCCGCTTGCGGATCCGCCGGATGCCGTCCAGGGTGATGGACCGCTGGCTCTCCTTTTCTTCCAGGATGTCGACGCTGGAAATGTCTTTGGCCTGAACCACGTGAATGCCGCCATCGGCCGAAATGATATATTCGATCTCACATCGAAATCCCAGATGCTTCTGAATGTCCTTTGACAGTTGAACCAGGCGTCGGTCATGGGGAGTCCGGGTGATATACGGTTCGCTCTGCACCTTGTGAATACGGTCCCGACAATACCCGAATTCCCATTGCCCGCCGATGATCTTGGCCATCACGCTGGATCCGTCGATAAAGGGCATAACGATCACCCCCATCTGTTCAAGATCCATCTCCGGAGCATGGTTGAACCGCTGCTGGCGGGCAATGCTCAAGTGCTTGCTGCTTCTGGCCAGCTTGATCATCTTGTTCCGGGCATATCGGATGCCGCCCACGTCGGCATAGGTTTCCAGGGAGTCGAATGTCCCGCCTTTGAACCGGCGCTCCAATGGATGGGCGCTGCGGGCAATCACCTTGAAGCTCTCGCGGTGTTTTTCCAGAAACGACTCGAGGGCGGCGAACGCTTCGGCCTCAAAATGCTGCGGAGGAACGTAGATGAAGTCGGGGACGGCAAAACCGCCCTGTTTGAGCTTCTCCAGCAGTTCCGCCTTTTCTGGAATTGAATCGGTATTCATATCTCTCCTATTGACATTTCCATCCAAAGTCTTTAGTAAAAAAAACCGACCGATCATTCGGTTGGTTAATTTCCGAACAGGTAACACATGTCCAAACGAAATGCAATCCTTGCCTCCGCCACCCGGCTTTTTTCCCGAAACGGGTTTCAGGGGACCGCCATGGCAGAGCTGTCCGCCATCACCGGTGCGGCAACAGGAACCATCTTTCACCATTTTAAAAATAAGGAAGACCTTTTCCTGAACGTGTTGAATGATGTGAAACAGAGCATTCTGGACCAGTTTGACCGGCATCAGCAGACCCGCCGGGATCAGAAGGGCCTTGAGATGGTCGAGGGTGTGGTCACTTTTTACCTGCACCTGGCGGGCACCATGGAAGACCAGTTCCTGCTGCTGCACCGGCACTTTCCCTTTAAAATGGCCGAAACCAGTCCGGTGTGCCGCAGCCACCTGGAATCCATTTACACCTGTTTGCTGGACATCTTCGAGGAAGGAATCCAAAAAGGCTTACAGGACGGGTCGGTAGCGGTCGACTCCCCGCGAAAGACGGCCATGGTTCTCTTTGCCATGGTCGACGGCATTGTCCGGCTCAACACCTACCGGGTGTATGACGCCGGCGCCCTTTACGACAGTCTGATGGTTGCCTGCCGCAGGCTGCTGACGAAAGGCCGGTAGACCGCCATGGCCCGAGGCTTGTCATCCGCATTGCACAACCTTTCTCCGAGCCGGCTGCTGCCCTTTCTGGAATGGCTGCCCGGCTATCGCGCCAGCCATTTTAAAGGAGACCTGTTTGCCGGATTAACCGTAGCCCTGGTGCTGGTTCCCCAGTCCATGGCCTATGCCCAGTTGGCCGGCCTGCCTGCCTATTACGGCCTCTATGCGGCATTTCTGCCGCCGGCGGTGGCGGCCCTGTTCGGCTCCAGCCGGCAACTGGCCACCGGGCCCGTTGCCGTGGTTTCACTGATGGCCGCCGTGGCCCTGCAGCCCCTGGCCACCACCGGCAGCCAGGCTTACATCGGGTATGCGTTGCTGCTGGCGCTGATGGTCGGGCTGTTCCAGTTCGGGTTAGGCCTGTTTCGCCTGGGCCTGGTGGTAAATTTTCTCTCGCATCCGGTGGTCAACGGCTTCACCAATGCGGCCGCCATCATCATCGCCACCGGTCAGATCTCCAAATTGTTCGGCGTGACGGTGGACAGCAGCGATTATCACTACCATACGGTGGTCCAGGTGGTGAAAGCGGCCCTTCATCACACCCACTGGCCCACGCTCATGATGGGCGCATTTGCCTTCGCCATCATGCTGGTCCTGAAAAAAATAACCCTGCGGATCCCCAATGTGCTCGTGGCGGTAGCCGCCACCACCCTGATCAGTTGGGCCACCGGATTCGAACAGCGGACCACCATGCCGCTGGAATCGATTGTCGATGCAGACGTTCGGGCATTGATCGTTCATTTCAATGCCGAGGCGACCCAACTCGATCAGATGGGAGACCGGCGCGCCCGAATCAACGACACCCTCAAACAGGCAAAAATCGACGGCCACCGGATGATCGAAATCGATTCCCGGCGGGACCTGGACATCCTGAATTATCAATTCGCGCTGAAGGCGGAGCAGGCGGCAGACTATCGGCATCGGATCCGCCGCCTGCTTTTTGAAGCCGGGCGGGACAGAGTCGGCGACATTCGTTATTATGTCAACGGCACCCGCCCGGCAGATACTGAAAGGATTGGCCGGACGTGGCGGCTGAGGATCGGCAGCGCACCGCTGAATGCATCGGCACTGGTCTTCTGCGGCGGGGGAGAAGTAGTGGGTGCCATCCCTAAGGGCCTTCCGGATTTCTCTCTTCCCGAAATCGATGGCCACGGCGCCATGGCCCTGATCCCACCCGCCGTCATCATCGCGCTGCTGGGATTCATGGAGGCCATCTCCATCGCCAAAGCCATGGCCGCCAAAACCGGCCAGCGTATCGACCCGAATCAGGAACTCATGGGGCAGGGACTGGCCAATATGATCGGCTCGGTGTCTCAAAGCTACCCGGTGGCCGGATCCTTTTCGCGGTCGGCGGTCAATCTCCAGGCCGGCGCCGCTTCCGGATTTTCCAGCGCAATTGCCAGCCTGGCGGTGGTGGCGACCCTGTTTTTCTTCACGCCCCTGCTCTATCACCTCCCCCAGAGCGTTTTGGCGGCCATCATCATGATGGCGGTGGCCGGGTTGATCAACGCCCGGGGATTCATTCAGGCCTGGCAGGCCCAATGGTACGACGGAGCCATTTCCGTGGCCACCTTCTTGTTCACCCTGGCTTTCGCCCCCCACCTGGACCGGGGCATCATCGTGGGAGTGGTTCTTTCGCTTGGCGTATTCCTATACCGGAGCATGCGGCCCCAGGTAGTAGACCTTTCCATGGGCCTGGACAAGGCACTCCATGATGCCGTGGCCCACGGACTGAAGGAGTGTCGCTACATCGACGTGGTTCGGTTCGGCGGACCCCTTTTCTTTGCCAACGCCAGCTACCTCGAGGACCAGATCCGCCACCGACGTAAAATCAAAAAGGAACTCAAGCACATCATCATCGCCGCCGAGTCCATCAACGACATGGATGCCTCGGGCCAGGAGTCCCTGTCGCTGATCGTGGACCGGGTGAGAAGCGCCGGCATCGACATATCGTTAAGCAGTGTTCATGAGCCCGTAATGCAGGTGCTGCGACGCACCCACCTGCTCTACAAAATCGGTGAAGATCACATCTATCCGACCATGAAGCAAGCCATTCGAGCCATCCACGAACAGACCCATAGGGGGGGCAGGGAAAAGAACTGTCCATTGACCTCGGTTCGAGCCCTATCCACCCACAACGAACCCAACGGAGGTTAAGGATGTCTGTCATTTCCATCTTCAGTGGCATTTTCTGCAGCGCGGAAGCGGTGGTCCGGGACGTGATGGACAGCACCGGGTACCGGCTGATCACCGACGATCAGGTAATCACCAGGGCCGCTGAAACCTCGGGTATGCCGGGAAATAAGGTTCAGCGCGCCTTTTCGGCCAAGACCTCGGTATTTAACAAGTTCACTCATGAAAAAGAGTGCTCGATTGCCTGCCTGCGCCTGGCCCTGGCAACCGAACTGGAAAAGGGCCCTGCCGTGGTCCATGGGTTTTCCAGCCTGCTGATCCCTCATTCTGTCAGCCATGTACTCCGGGTCTGCATCATCGCTGAGACCCCCTATCGCATCGAACAGGCCGAAGTCGTCGAGGGGCTGGCTGAAAAGGATGCCCTGAAACAGATCCGCGCCCAGGATGCGGACAGGGCCGCATGGACGGAAACCCTGTTTTCCGTCAAGGATCCGTGGGACATCAACCTTTTCGACATGGTGCTGCCCATGAACCGGGTGAACGTGGCCAAGGCCGGCGCACTGATCGAGGAGAACCTCATCAAGGATGCCGTTCGCCGCACCAACGCCTCCATCCAGGCCGAAAAGGATTTTTTACTGGCAGCCACAGTGGAGATGGAACTATGCCGTGCCGGACACGATGTCTCGGTGACGGCCGAAAATGGGGCGGTGGTGCTGACCATCAACAAACAAGTCCTGATGCTCGCCCGCCTGGAGGAGGAACTCAAAGCCATCGCCGGCACCATTGCCGGCGTCCGGTCGGTAAAAACAAAGGTCGGCAAGGATTTTCACCAGGCTCACATCTACCGCAAGCACAGCTTCGAGGTGCCCTCGCGCGTGCTGCTGGTAGATGATGAACGGGAGTTCGTTCAGACCCTGTCAGAGCGCCTCGAATTGCGGGACATGGGATCCGCGGTTGCCTATGACGGAGAATCCGCCCTGGCCCTGGTGGCTGAGGACGATCCGGAAGTGATGATCATCGATCTTAAAATGCCGGGAATCGACGGCATGGAGATCTTGAAACAGGTTAAAGCCACCCGGCCGGAAATCGAGGTGATCGTGCTCACCGGCCACGGCAGCGAGACCGACCGCAAGCGGTGCATGCAACTGGGCGCTTTTGCCTATATGCAAAAACCCGTGGACATCGACGAGTTGAGCGAGACCCTGAAGAAAGCCCATGAAAAAATCCAGAAATTCAAATCCTGAAACCGGCCTGGCGGTGTTCCCCCCTGAAAAACGGTGCCGGCCATGCTGAACCTTTCCAGATTCAAACCCCGTTTCTGGGACCACCAGGATTCGGCTTCCGGACCGGGCAACAGCCATTTCAGCTTCCGCCGAAAATGGTTGATGATCGTGGTCTTCACCACGGTGGTGACGCTGACGCCCCTGCTGGTCATGACGCTGGTGGACTACCGGCTCACCCGTCAGGCCTTTGAATCCGAAGCAACGATGGGCACCGCCCGCATGGTTTCCAATACCTGGCGCAGTATCTCGTTTCTGCTGTCCCAACGCCGGGCGGCCCTGGAATTCATCTGCCGGGACAACACCCTGCCGAATCTGCTGGCTCCGGAGAGGCTGGGCGCCATTCTGGCCAATCTGCAGGGCGGCATGGGCGGATTCATAGACCTCGGGGTAGTGGATACCGACTGCACCGTAAGAGCCTACGCAGGACCTTTCGCGCTTAATGAAAGCCGGGTGAAACCGACTACCTGCTTCGACCATGCCGTCGCCAATGGATTTTTCATCAGTGATGTGACCGTAAACCGGGGACAGAACAACCAACTGGTGCTTGCCATCCGACACGACCTGAACAGCGGCGGCTTCTTCGTCCTGCGATCGACGCTGGATGCCGGCCTGCTGGACACCCCCGTGCTGGAACTGGCTCTGGATGAAGGTGACGACGCCTTCATCGTCAACACCCGGGGAATTCTCCAGACGCCCGCCCGGCGATATGGCAGGCGCTTCGAAAAAGTGCCCATCACCATCCCCGAAAGCGCAAACGGCACCCGGACACTGAAAACGGTGGATCAGGCCGGCCGGCCCATCCTCATGGGTATCGCCCCCATTCCCGACAGCCCCTTTCTGCTCATGATCGTCCGCCCGGAATCGGGTATCATGGATCTGTGGCTCAAACCCCGGATGCGCCTAATCGGCTTTCTGCTGTTCAGCATCGGCATGATCCTGGTTTCCATTCTGGGCGTGGCCACTTACCTGGTCAACCGTATCCATGCCGCCGACCAGCGTCGCGTGGAGGCCCTGCATCAGGTGGAGTATGCCAACAAGCTCACATCCATCGGTCGTCTGGCCTCGGGAGTGGCCCACGAAATCAACAACCCGCTGGCCATCATCAACCAGAAGGCCGGACTCATCAAGGACCTGTTCACTATCAACCGGGACTATAGCGGCAATGAAAAGCTGATAAAGCTGGTGGACGACGTGCTGGCATCGGTGCGCCGCTGCGGCACCATCACCCGACGCCTGCTGGACTTTGCCCGGCACATGGAATCGTCCATCGAAGCGGTGGACATCGAGGCCGTCATCCGACAGGTGCTCGGCTTCATGGAAAAGGAAGCCGAACGGCGGTGCATCGCCGTTTCGGTGTCGGTGCAGGGGCAAAGTCCGATCTTCGAAAGTGACCGGGGCAACGTTCAGCAGATTTTCCTGAACCTGATCAACAATTCCTTTGCAGCCATGGCAGACGGCGGACGGTTGGATATCACCATCGGCCGCAAAGGCACAACGCATGTTGCGGTCACCGTGGCCGACACCGGGCACGGCATCCCGGAAGCCGATCTGAAGCGTGTCTTCGAGCCTTTTTTCTCCACTCGCCAGGGCCACGGAGGGACCGGTTTGGGGCTGTCTGTCACCTATGGCATGGTCTCGGAGATGGGCGGCGAAATCACGGTGAGCAGCCAGGTCAACCGGGGAACCCAATTTACCGTTACCCTGCCTCTGAAACCGCCACGGATGTCATCTGCAACCGCAGGTGCCGTTGACCCGGCAGGCAACCCTGCCGCCGGCAGCCCACTTAGGGAGGAAAAGACCCCATGACCGACGATTCCCGGGCCTTGGCCATCGAAGGTGTCCGCTTCTTCGGCGAGATGTCCGCATCCATTTCCCACGAGATAAAGAACGTGCTGGCTATCATCAATGAAAATGCCGGGTTGCTTCAGGACATGGTGATGATGGTCGAAAAGGGAATGCCCCTTTCCCCGGAACGGTTGTCGGGACTGGCCCAATCCATTATCCGCCAGGTGAACCGGGGCGACCGGATCGTCAAGGGCATGAACCGGTTTGCCCACAGCGCCGACTACCCCACGGAGACCGTGGACATTGGCGAGGTCATTCATTTTATCTCCCTGCTGGCTGCGCGGCTGATTGCCATGAAGGGAGAAGCTCCGCAGATCGACGTACCGGCCACGCCGGTGACCGCCGTCAGCAATCGGTTTTTTCTGGAAGATCTGGTGTGGACCTGTTTGTGCCGGGCCATGGATACCCGCGCACCGGATCAGCAGGTAGGCATCGTTGCAGAAAAAGTCGAAAACGCCGTCCGGATTCGTTTTTGCGGGCTGGCCGGGGATTTTCTGGCAAGGGAGCCGGGCTTTCCATCACCCCGGGAAACAATGGTGGCCGGGCTTCTCGGCATCCGATTGACGTCTGACAGAGAAAAAGGAGAAATCTGCCTTACTTTACCTTAGCGCCCCTGTTCGTAAAAATATCATTTTTGAAGGGTAACTTGAAAGGAGTATGCAATGAAGGAAAGAGTACTACTGGTTGACGACGAAGTGGAGTTTCTGGAAATCATGGCCGAACGCATGCGCGCCCGTGATATGGAAGTAACCACATCCACCTCGGCCTCCGAGGCGCTGTCGCTGATCGCCTCGGAATCCTACGATGCGGTAATCATGGATTTCATGATGCCGGAAATGGACGGTATCCAGGCCCTGAAGGCCATCAAGGATAAGCGGCCGGAGATGCAGATCATCCTGCTCACCGGACATGCGACGGTTGAAAAGGGCGTGGAAGCAATGAAGGCAGGCGCCATGGATTTTGTTGAAAAACCGGCGGACCTGGATGCCCTGGCAAAAAAAATAAAAAAGGCCCACCACCAGAAAGCCGTCATCGTCCAGAAGCAGAGTCAGGACAAAGTCATCGAAATGCTGAGAAAGTTCGGCATGTAGGCGCTTAATGAGCAGCCGCCAGCACCTTGGTCCTCATCAGGTCGAAGACCGCCGCTCCCGAAGCTGCCGCCTCGGCTTCCCCCGAGGCAACGGCCTTGAGGGTATCGAAGCGCCCCTTGTCACGGCTGCTAAAAGGTGCCTCCAGGAAGGTCAGGGTGTTGTGGACCAGGCTATACATCATCAGCGGGCCGAAGGTAATCTCGCCGCCGGGTTTTTCGCCCACATTGCCATAGATGTCGTGGTGGTTCAGCGAAAAGCCCTTGGGCGCGGGCGCCATATCCAGTAATTCGGCGAACAGCATCAGGCTCTCCTGAACACCTTGGGCATATCCGTTTTCCAGGGATGCCGCCCCATCCCGGGCTATGGCATCGATATCGGCGGCGGTGAAGCGCAGGTCCAGTTCGCCAATGCTGATCTCCTGAATGGTCTTCAGGGATGCCTCTTTCTTGCTCACTACCACATCCTTGTCGTTGAGAATTTTTATGGCATTGCGAATATTCACCATCTCCTTTACAGTGGGGCTTTTTCTCAGCACCACATCTTCCACACGGGTGTGGTATATGGCCAGGTCGTTGTCCAGCACCAGGATACGCGTTTTCCCGGGGCCGTCGGCCTCCAGGAATAACGCCAGATCCCGCTCCTGCCTGCGGGACCAGGGGAAATAGGTCATCAGTTGTTCCAATACCGCCTTGTCGATTCGTTTGCCGCTTTCCACCGGCCCGATAGTGTCGGCAATGGTCCTGACCAGGCGATCGATCTCTATCTTCTTTAACAGGTTGTCCTTGTATGACATCGTCTTTCTCCTCGGAGCCTGATTTGGCAATTGACATCCGCTGTGGATATTCATATGAATATCGGCTGTTACTCAAAAAGCCCTGCCCCTTTTTCGACATGAATACCCGACTGAAAAGCCACCCTGCCGGCTTTACGAAATGCCGACCCTGCGCGGTGGTGGCAAGGGAAAAACGGGCTGTTTTCCTTGATCGTGAAATAAACACCCGCGGATTTTCAGGCCGATTCATCGCATATGAGCCGGCCTGTTATTTCATTATGTTGAAAACAGGCCCTCAATCAAGACAATTGTTCCTGCACGCAGGCGCAAGCGAAGCAAACCATCTGGATTCCCGTTCAACTGCATAAGGAGGATGCCGGGTCTTTCCGGAGAGAAAGGAGTCACCATGGAAGAATTTGTTACCCTCACTTACAACGGTCAGCAGATACAGCTGCCGGTGGTCACCGGAACCGAAGGGGAAAAGGCCATCGACATTTCCACGTTGCGTGCGAATACCGGCTTCATCACCCTGGACCCCGGCTATGCCAATACCGGCAGCTGCCTGAGCGCGATTACCTACATGGACGGCGAAAAAGGCATTCTGCGCTACCGGGGTATCCCTGTGGAGCAACTGGCCGAACAGGGTACCTTCAAAGAGACCGCCTACCTGCTCATCAACGGCAAGCTCCCCAACCGTGAACAGCTGACCCGCTTCTCGGTAATGCTGAACGACAACAGCCTGGTCCATGAAGACCTCAAGGCCTTTTTCCAGAGCTATCCCCGGGCCTCCCATCCCATGGGAATCCTCTCCTCCATGGTCAATGCCCTGAGAAGCTTTTATCCGGAACTGGGCACCCTCGAGGAACAGATCAACATCACCATGACCCGACTGCTGGCAAAGGTGCGCACCATGGCCGCCATGTCATATAAGATTTCCCGGGGCCATAAGGTGATCTACCCCCGTCCGGACCTCACCTACTGCGAAAACTTTCTCAACATGATGTTCGACACCCCGGTGAAGCCCTATGAAATCAATCGGGCGGCCGTCAATGCCCTGCGAGTGTTCTGGATCCTTCACGCCGACCATGAGCAAAACTGCTCCACCTCGGCGGTGCGCGTGGTGGGCAGCGCCCGGGTCAACCTCTACGCCGCCATTTCTTCGGGCATCGCCGCGCTGTGGGGCCCGCTCCACGGCGGCGCCAACCAGGCGGTCGTCGAAATGCTGTCCGCGATTCAGGCCGACGGCGGGAATTACCGGAAAGCCATCGAACGGGCCAAGGACAAAAACGATCCCTTCAGGCTCATGGGGTTCGGCCACCGGGTCTACAAGACCTACGATCCCCGCGCCAGAATCATGAAAAAAATGTGCGATGAGTTGCTGGAATCCCTGCAGATAAATGATCCGCTGCTGGATATCGCCAAGGAACTCGAGGAGGCGGTCCGAAAAGATCCTTACTTTATCGACCACCACCTGTACCCCAACGTCGATTTCTACAGCGGAATCGTCCTGCGGGCCATCGGCATCCCCACCAACATGTTCACGGTAATGTTCGCCATTGGCCGTTTGCCTGGATGGATCGCCCAGTGGAAGGAGAGCATGGACGATCCCAATTGGAAAATCTGCCGGCCTCGACAGATCTACACCGGCGCCACCCAATACGATTTTGTCCCCATCCATGCGCGTTCATAATGCCTGGGGCGACAGGCCTTGTTTCTTTGCGGGAGACCGACACCATAAACAGTCATTCGGTTAACGCCGCATGCACGGCCGCCCGGGCATGGATGCGGGCCGTATCAAAAACCGGAACCGGGCAGCCATCGGCACGAACGAGAAGGCCAATCTCGGTGCAGCCGAGAATCACCCCTTGGGCACCCCGCTGCACCAGGTCGTCGATAATCCGGGCATAGGCCTGCCGCGACGGTTCCCGGATCCGGCCCAGACAGAGCTCCGTGTAGATGATGTCGTGAACGCTCTGACGCTGGACTGCATCGGGAATCAGCACCCGCAGCCCGTACCGGTCTTCCAGCCGCCTGCGGTAGAAGTCTTCCTCCATGGTAAACCGGGTCCCCAGCAGAGCGACGGTATTCATACCGGCCGCCAGAACCGCCTCGGCGGTGGGGTCGGCAATGTGCAGCAGCGGTATGGCCACGCTTGCCGCCACAGGGTCGGCCAGTTTGTGCATGGTGTTGGTGCAGATGATCAGCAGGTCCGCCCCTGCCCGCACCAAGGCCTGCGCCGCCCCAACCAGTATCGACTGCGCCGCATCCCACCTCCCCGCATGCTGCAGGGCTTCGATCTCGGCAAAATCCACGGAATATAAGATGCTTTTTGCCGAATGGAGCCCGCCCATACGCTCCCTCACGGCTTCGTTGACAATCCGGTAATAGACCAGCGTCGATTCCCAGCTCATCCCGCCGATCATGCCGATGGTTTTCATTTGCTGGATTTCCTTTCCGGGCCGGCATTCGTTTGCGCGGCATCGTCGGTTGGTTTATGCATTGGACTCCGGCGGCGTGAAAACCGGCCTATCCGTCTCCCGGATCGTTTCCACCAAACGGCTGTCCCGCTGGCCCTGTGCCAGGCAACTGGGCATGCCCCTTAAAAAAAGAATCAGCACCGCCGCAAAGGCCAGGGGAAAAACCACGCAGTCGAACAGATAACCGGCGATCAGTTGAAAGGTGGTTGCGGCGAGACTTTTCCCCTGCTCGCTGAGATAGGCTTCCAGCTCCCGAAGCTGTTTTTTCAGACGCTCGTACCGGGCAGCCACACCCATGGCCGTTTCGATGGCCGACGCCCCTTTCCCGTCCTCGCCAAGCCCGTTTTCAACAGCGCCTCGGGTAAATGTCCGGCTGACCTGGTTAAAAGCGTCGTAGGACTGCTGGATCAGCGGTCGAGTAATTCGCGCGGACAGGCGGGAGGCGCCGAAAACGGCCAGGGGAAGGACCAGGTAGAGCAGCACCGTCACAACTGTGCAGGTGGTGGTAAGCGCCCGAAGAAACTGGACGA
>JAHLLR010000069.1 GCA_020444075.1 Deltaproteobacteria bacterium | reverse complement strand
CAATTCCTCAATTCCTCAATTCCTCAATTCCTCAATTCCTCAATTCCTCAATTCCTTCAATCCCTTAATCCCTCAATCCTTATCCTCATCCCCGGCACGGCGCCGGAGAGCGGAGTGGTGATGACGAGGTCCCCGTCGGAGAGACCGCCGCTGATCAGCACGGTTTGTTTAAAACTGCGCAGGATGGTAACCGGTTGAATACTCAGTTGGTCATTGACGGCGAGATAGACGGTGTCCCCGTCATGGATCAGATGCCGGGCCAACCGGTGGACATTTTCCACCTGGCGACCCTGGATTCTCACGGTGACAAACATGCCCGGCTTCAAGCGGTCAGCCGCGCGGGTGATGGAATCCTCAGGGGTGGGTTCGTCCACTTCGACCACCACGGGCAGGGTGCGGGTGGTCTGGTCCAGGGCGGCCTTGACCCTGGCCACGCGGCCATTCCACAGCTTGGGGGTGGATGTCTCCATGAACAGCACCTCCACCGGCAGCCCCTCCCCCGATCCAACGTCATCCGGAAACCAGGCCAAATCACTCAAAGGGATCTTCACTTCGATGTCAAAGGCACCGGCGCGGTATATGCTCCCCACAGATTGGCCGATCCCAAGGTGTTGACCGGTTTCCACCGTCTTTTGTGTCACCCAGGCATCGAAGGGTGTGTCGATCCGGCAGCGCTCCATGTCCAGAATTGCCTGCTCCAGGGACACCTTGGCCATCTCCATCTGATTCTCCAGACGAATCCGCTCGGGCCTGGTGATGGCCAGCTGATTTTCCAACGATTGCACCCGTTCCCGGCTGGTGAGAACCTGGCGATCTGCTTTGTCAAGGACACTCTGCGAGGTCATGTCCATTCCGGCCAATTTCTTGAATCGATTGAGCTCCGCCAGGGCCAGATCCACATCCGACCTGGCCAGTTTCAGACTGGCGTTGAGGTTGAGTATGTCCTGCGCCAGGCGATCCAGTTCGGCCTGCGCCTGGCGGATGCCCACTTTTGCCCGTCGCACCGCCAGTTCATAGTCCCTCGGATCGATGGTCAGCAACACCTCTCCGGATGTTACGAACCCGCCTTCGATGAAAGCCGGATGCATATCCACCACCTGCCCGCTCACCTCCGCAACCAGTTTCAAAGGCTCCCGGGGGGCAACCGTTCCGTAGGCATCGACAATCATTGGAAGACTCTGGGAACGGGTGCGAACGACCTCCACCAGCCGCCCGTCCGACGTGCGTTCCTGCTTTTCGGCACGGGGGCGTACCTTCACCAGCAGGACGGCGATGGCCACTGCAACCAGCAACACAACAACAACGCGAACGGTCTTAAACAGCGCCCCTTTTTTCATCGGGTTTGACCTTTATCGTTTTGGTGCATCCTAACAGCGCACGGGAAAGAACCGGTGGGAATCATCGCCGGAGTTAAACGTCAAATCAAGCCCAGAGGATCAACCTACCGAATCGCCGGTTGGTTTTCAACGTCTTTTTGAAATGTGCGAAGGTCGCTTTGGCAGCCTGTTTGATCGCTAGGGAAAAATTTTGGCAACACGGGTGGATCGGAAACAATCAACGGCACGTGCTATCAGGGGGCAATTGGGTTACGCGGTAAAAATATCCCGCCGGACCGGAGGGACAGGCAAACCCAGCGGAAAGGGTGCCCATCAAGGATAGGTAATCATTTCCGCTATCAAAAAGGGTCGGCAGGAACTGATGCAATCCTGAGTGGGCGGCACAAAGTCGATGGAATCGTAAAAAGTCGGTTGCAATTTTTTTGACCACAACATATGGTACTGTATCGCGTATATTTACAACTATATAATGTGGTTTAAAAGCGTATTTTGGGCTTTTTTTCGAAATCGCCGACGCCAGCATCGCCTATTAACCATCTAACCTATTGACATCAATCATGAATAAGCAGGTTGCGAGTGGTAATCGAGGGAGCGGAGCTATATTAAAATTAATGGAATACGCGGACGGCTTCTAAAAGGAGTCGGTGCCCAGGGATTCTCCCAGTTGGTGCAGATCTTCATCCGCCTGGCGGAAGTGCCCTTGCTGCTGTCGTTCTGGGGTCCACATCTTTATGGCGAGTGGCTCATGCTGTCGGCCATACCGGTATACCTCAGCATCAGTGACGGCGGGTTTACCGGAGCCGCCTGCCGCGAAATGACCATGCGCAGCGGAGCAGGCAATCAAAACGGAACTTTGGTTGTTTTTCAAAGCACGTGGGTTCTGCTCATTGTCATCTCGGTGATCACAGGCCTTCTATCGTTCGGCATCGTGCAGGTCGCTCCGCTTGTGAACTGGCTCGGTTTTTCGTCCATCGCCACCTTTGAACTCAAGATCACTCTGCTTCTTCTCGTCGTATACGTGCTTGTCGGTTTTCAAGGCGGGCTGCTTAACGGCGGTTTCTGGGTTGCGGGACGCTACTCGATCGGCATGTATCTAATAGCCATTACGCAGCTTCTTGAGTTCGTTGGTATTGCCATCGCTGTGGCATCGGGAGGCGGTCCAGTCCAGGCGGCTTGCGGTTATCTTTGCGGAAGACTCTTGGGGACGGGATTCATGTGCTTCGGTCAGTGGCGGGTATGTCCATGGCTGCAACACGGTATATCCTACGCTTCTTTTGTTGAACTGCGACGGCTTGCCGCCCCGGCCTTCGCATCCCTTGCCTTTCCCCTTGGCAACGCATTGAACATCCAGGGCATGCGGCTGGTCGTTGGATTGGTCCTCGGCCCCACCGCCGTAGCCCTGTTCGTGCCGTTGCGCACCCTAAGCCGCCTGGTTATGCAGCCGGCAGCTGTCATCAACCGCCTGATAGAACCCGAGTTGGCATTGGCTTACGGTGCCGGCGACGATTCTCTTTTCCAGCGCCTTTTCACAAGATCATGTCAACTCGCCCTGTGGGGTTGCCTTGGGGCATGTTTCCTCGTTGGGCCTGGTGCTATATGGATCTTTCCGGCATGGACAGGCGGCGAGGTTACGATGCACTGGCCAACCTATCTCGTACTGCTTGGCGGCGTGCTGATCAACAGCATCTGGTATACGGCCTTGATGGTCCCCTACGCCATCAACCGCTATGGTATTATCGCAATTTCTTACTTTTTGGTGTACGGAGGCGGTGCCATTGGCCTTGGCTTTCTCGGTGCAGCCCTTTTGGGACTCAGCGGGGTGGCTTTCATACTGCTGTTGGTAGAAGCTTCGATGACCGTGATCGTCCTATGCGATTCCTTCCGGATAACGGGTGTAAGCATGGCTCAGTGGTCAGAAACCATTTTGTATCCGCCCTTTGACTTTTTCGGCAAAGCCGCACTGATTATGCGGAATCAGAAATAGGGTAACATCCGACTGCTTTGCTGAAATTGAAAGGCTCAAATAGCGCAGAAGTTTCTCAGTAAATACATTAGAAAAAGACCAGGTACACCTTGTGAGATAAACCGGATACCATGGGTGGGATTGTTCGCCAAATGCAAGCGAGCAAATAGTGTCAATCGTGCGTTGTTGGCAAAGAACAATCACGTTCGGATATACTCTGAAGAGCAGGCGATGTATATATGAGTAACAGCATTCTATATTTGGGCCATACTTATGGCACTTCTCGCCACAGAGCAGATGCGCTGGCCCGCTTGGGGAACACGGTAGAAATTTTTGATCCATTGAATTTTTTTCCAAATAACAAACTATTGCAGAAAGTCATAGAAAAGCTTGTTATTGAAGTTGGTGCTGCATGGTTCGAACCGTATATTCGCCAACGACTTGCAGTCAGACTTAGGGGTTGTCACTTTTCTGTGGTGTGGAGTGATCAGTGTCTGATGGTCGGCTTAACTACCGCCACTGTCCTACGGTGCCATGCGGACCATATGGTAACCTATGCCATTGATGACCCCTTCGGCACCACGGATGGACACAGATTCAAACTTTATCTCAAGGCATTGGGCGTTTATGATCTCGTAGTTGTCGTTCGGGAATCGAATATTACTGAAGCTTACACGCATGGTGCCCGGAATGTTCTGCGAGTCTTGAGATCCGCTGACGAGGTAGCCCACCATCCGTTGGTACTGCCACCAGAAAAAGAAAAACGATGGTCAAGCGATGTGCTCTTTATCGGCACCTGGATGCCGGAGCGCGGTCCCTTTATAAGGCGTCTGGTAGAACTCAAAATTCCGCTCACGTTATTCGGTGACAGGTGGCAGAAGGCTCCAGAATGGCCTGTCATTAAGAGAGTTTGGCATGGTCCGGGCCTTTTGGGCGATGCCTATGTGAAAGCCATCCAAAAGGCAAAAGTGTGTTTAGGCATGCTTTCGAAAGGCAATCGGGACTTCCATACAAGCCGCTCATCTGAGATTCCTTATATCGGAAGCTTATTGTGTGCTGAACGCACCGTGGAACATATGGCAATGTATTGTGAAGATGAGGAGGCCGTTTTCTGGAGCACCCCTGATGAGTGTGCAGACAAATGTTTTGCTCTTTTATCGCAGGAGTCTAAACGGCAAGCAATAGCCCAATCCGGTCACAATCGCTGCATTCAAAGCGGCTATCTGAATCAGCCGATCATGGAATCGATCCTTAACACGCTTTTAAACCAAGGGTTGAAGGCGATTCGGTCAGAGAGCCAGTTGAGAAAGCAACAGCCAGGAGATGCATTCTGTTGAGACCACTTAAACTGACACCAGCAACCCGCCAGGGAAGGATGCTTGTGAAAGGCGGTGGAATTTTCATCGGGATTGTATGCGCACTTCATCTCGCCTTAGGTGCGAATTCGATCGTCGTCTGCACTGCAGGTCTTACCGTTTTGCTGAGCATCTATCCGGTTGCTATTTACGGATTTTTGAATTTGGGTGCGGTGCTGGTCTCCCTGGTGGGTTTTCGCTATGTTGGTTTTCCGCTTGTTGCCAAGCTATCCATGGGCCAGCCCTTGGATATGCACTTGTTAGATCCCCTGGGTTCTTTTGGAATAGTACTCTCAGGGCTTATAGGTTACCTGACCGCTTTACGATGGGCTGCTCGTGTTTCTGTCGGCCGGCCGTTGCTGCAATCAGTGTCAGGTAAATCTATATTGGGCCGCATCTCCTTCTTGGCGGCTTCTATCGGGATATCAGCCAACCTCGCTGTGGCATTTCGAGCCGGTGAGAACTATACGGGTCTCACCATAGCGGAGTTTTTTGTGCATTTTCTACACCTTGCTTTAATCAGCGCCATTGCCCGATCTATAAATTACTCGAGAGGACGACGTAACGTTGATGCATGGGTATGCTTCCTGTTGATTTTAGAAATCGCTTTTTCAATTATCCATAATTCCCGAATGGCTTTGATGGAGACATTTGTTTGCTTCATCGCAACTGTAGTTGCTTATGAAAATAGAATTAAATGGAAACAATTTGCTGCTACGGCATTTATCATCGGTATGATGGTTATATTCGTTACTCCTGTCTTTCTGCATGTGCGAGACTCCCGGACTGAACTGTCCTGGACGCAACGTATCGGGAATACAATTATGATGGTAGTAAAATGGCCAGAGGCCTTTTCCAACTATCAAAAACACAGAGAATTAATAAATCGACTAGGATGGCATCTCAACTATTATGGAAGCCCTCAAAACGTTTTTGAACGCATGACCCTTGTGAACCACGTGGACGTCCTCAAAGCCGGGTCGGAAAACCACGGAAAGGTTGGATTTGAAGACCTCAACCTGTCTTTGAAAAGAGCCCTGCCGAGAATGCTTTCACCCGACAAACCCGTCGATTACAGTCAGGGATCATGGTTGTATGAAAGGGTCGGGCTTTCCAACCCAGGTCCTTATGCAACGGCACCGCTGATTGGCACTGGCTTTGCCGCCTTTGGTTGGGTGGGTTCATTTTTTTACCCGTTTATTCTTGGATTGGCCTGGCTCCTTATCGTAAAAAAGATTTCAGGATGGAATCTTCATGGCAATATTTGGGCAATCTACCTGCTCCTTCGTGTACACGATCAGTTTGTTGAGGGATCTTCGGATTCCTATGTGTTGTACATTTTGAGAAGTCTTCCCCAAGACCTCGTCCTTCTTTGTCTGGTGTCGGCATTGGCAAAAGGCCGTTTCCTCTTTCCAAGACGCACAAAAACATTTCCGCTTTTTGGAAAGTAACTACCGAACCTGCGTTTAAGGCGCTGACATGAACAACCGGAATTCACAACACGTAAACTCTTTTGAGGACTTGAACTTACGGCGTCCCTATTTAAAAAGGTTCATTATAAAGCACTTCCCGCCTGACCGGGATTCAATCATTTTGGATTTAGGCTGTGGCAGCGGAAGTTTGATTTATTTTGCACAGCAGACCGGATACCATAAAATCCAAGGAGTAGACCTATCGCCACAAAAAATTTCGAATGCTAATAAATGCGGCATACATGGGGTCGAACAGGGTGATGCCCTGGAAACCCTAAATAAAAAGGCGGCCGACACTTTTGACTGTCTCATCGCATTTGATTTGATCGAACATTTTAACCGTACCAATCTCCTCCTTTTTATCGATGCTGCATATCGGACGCTCAAGCCCGGAGGCCGCTGGCTCATTCATACCACCAATGCAGAATCCCCGTTCGGGATGACGATCAGATACGGAGATATTACTCATCAGTTGGCCTTCACCCGCGCCTCACTTTCACAACTCCTGTATTTGTCAGGTTTTTCTCAAGTAAACTGCTACGAGGATCAACCGGTACCGCATGGGATTATAAGCGCCGTCCGGTGGTTACTCTGGAAAATCATTCGCAATGGATTAAGGCTTTATCGGGCTATTGAAACTGGGGACATTGGCCATCATGCTATCTTCAGTCAAAATATCTTGGTAGTCGCTGTGAAATAAATTTAAGCTTTTTCCTCATGAATGACATCACTAAATGGCCAACATCTCAAAACCCAGCGCTGAACGTGTACTTATTTACCGGTTAGGTTCATTAGGCGACGCTATCGTGGCGCTACCCAGCCTGCGAGTTGTGGCCCAAGCTTTCCCCTTGGCGCAACGCTGGATGTTAACGAATCTCAGCGATTCCGCAAAGACGGTTCCAATGGCCCAGGTCCTCGAAAATACTGGTTTGATACAAGGTTATATTCATTATCCCCCAAAATTGCGCGATCCGATTACGATAGCGGCTCTTTCTAAGCGCATACGCCACATACGTCCAGAGATTATAATATATCTCGCGGAGCCTCGTGGGCGACTGAGGGTTTTGCGTGACGCCATGTTTTTTAGAATGTGCGGCATTAAAAAATTCATTGGGGTGCCATATATTGAAAAAATGCAACGTCCTGCATCCATGGGAAATGGCAATTACGAATATGAAGGCGCTCGCCTGGTTCGCTGCCTGCAGTCCCTGGGCTCTATCAGTTTGAGTGATCCTTCTGCTTTTGACTTATGCCTCCGCCTATTTGAACATGCTGCAGCCAAGGTGGCACTGAATGACCTCGGAATTAGCAAGCCTTTCATCGTAGCTAGCATCGGCGCAAAAGTGGATGTGAAGGATTGGGGTGATGATAACTGGGCGTCGTTGATTTCTAAATTGGGGAGAGACTTGAGCGATTGGGGGCTGGTCATGATTGGTTCAGCCGACGAGAGAAAACGGACGTCCCGGTTGCTGCGCAATTGGCCTGGCCAATCTCTTAATCTGTGCAATCACATGAACGTTCGCGAAGCTGCGGCAGTCCTCTCGAGGGCACGAGCCTATTTAGGACATGACAGCGGTCCAATGCATCTCGCAGCAGCTGTCGGTACTCCCTGCATTGCGATTTTTAGTTCAAGAAACCTACCTGGAGAGTGGTTTCCACCTGGGGACCGACATCAAATACTCTACAGGAAGGTCCATTGCATGGGTTGCAGGCGAAGTGTGTGCAAGGACCATAATAAAATGTGCATTCGGTCCATTTCAGTTGATGAGGTTTTTGGTCATGTCATGCGGACACTTGAAATTTCATTGTCTCCGGTTTAGTCCAGGAACAAACATTTGTGAATTCGGTTATTGATTCCGAGCGATATCCTCCCCCATTGTCTCATGCAAAGCAGGGATTGTTGAAATATGTGTGGAATCGCTGCCATTTTTCAGTATAGCCTTAGCGGCGAGGTTATTGATGCGCCAAAATGGCTCAAAACCGCCAATCGGACTCATTTAAAGCGTGGCCCCGATGGCGAGGGAACCTGGATTTCGCTTGACGGCAGAACAGGTTTATCCCACCGACGGCTTGCCATTATCGACCCAACAGCTGCAGGAGCCCAGCCCATGGCCACCGAGGATGGTATGCTGCGTATTGTCTATAACGGCGAAATTTATAATTATAAGGAATTAAAACGTGAACTTCAAAGTCGGGGGTGCAGTTTTTTCTCCAACAGCGATACTGAAGTAATACTTCACCTCTACCGAATGGAAGGTCTCGGGTTACTAAACCGACTTCGTGGGATGTATGCATTTGCGTTATGGGATGAGCGAAAGCAAGGCCTTCTCCTTGCAAGAGACCCGCTTGGCATCAAACCACTTTATTACTCTGATAACGGCCACACCATTCGAGTGGCCAGCCAAGTAAAAGCGATTCTTTCTGCAGGCAGTATTGATATATCCCCTGAGCCTGCAGGGCACGTTGGTTTTTTCCTATGGGGATATGTTCCGGAACCTTTTTCCCTCTATAAAGGAATTCGCTCACTTCCCCCCGGCTCGTCACTTTGGTTAAGGAAAAATGATTCAACGAAAAAAACCATATATTTTTATAATTTCATAGAGGAATTGAGAAAAGCGGAGCAAAGGAGGTCACAATACTCGCAGGAAGAGGCTCATGACTGCTTCAGGTTGCTTTTAGAAGACAGCGTAAGGCATCACATGGTTTCAGACGTTCCTGTTGGAATTTTTCTTTCATCTGGTTTGGATTCAACATCAATTGCAGCAATGGCTGCCCGATGTTCCCCGATTCCTTTGAAAACCTTTACCTTGGGATTTGAGCAGTACAGGGGTACGCAAAACGACGAGTCGTTGCTGGCCGAACGTGTCGCAAAAAGGCTCAATTGCATTCACGAGACACATTGGATGCATAGAAATGAATTTTTAGCCGAATTGAATAAGATTTTTCAATCTATGGATCAACCCAGCATAGATGGAGTAAACACCTATTTTGTCAGCAAAGCTGCCCGCGAAATCGGTTTAAAAGTCGCTCTTTCCGGGTTGGGGGGTGATGAGCTATTAGCCGGATATCCATCTTTTTCTCAAATACCAACAATACAACGTTTCTCCGCCCCATTCGCTTTCCTCGGCAGATGCTTTCGCATCGTCGCGGCACCTTTTCTTAGACACATAACCTCCCCTAAATATGCCAGCATAATAGAATACGGAAATACATTCGGCGGCGCCTACCTGCTACGACGAGGCCTTTTTATGCCTTGGGAACTCACAGAAATACTGGATCCAGACATGGTCATTGAAGGAATGCGGACGCTGGACCCAATAGTTAACTTGAATAAAGCGGTAACATCTCTATCTTCCGATCATCTTCGGGTGTCGGCCCTTGAAATAGGTTATTACATGCGCAACATGCTTCTACGGGACACCGACTGGGCGAGTATGGCCCATTCACTGGAGGTGCGTGTTCCATTGGTAGATGTGAAAGTCATCGAATCCGTGGCACCCATGATATGCGGGTTCAAAGGCTCACTCAAAAAGACGATGGCCCATGCATCCTGGGACGATGTTCCAAGGCAATTGCTTAACAGGCATAAAACCGGTTTTTCTTTCCCTATAAGAGAATGGATAAAAGCAGAAACAAAAGGTCGCGGTCTGCGTGGTTGGGCACAGGTAGTTTATCGAGAGGTCAAGAAGCCCCTTTCTTCCTGTGCTAACTGCTATGAAGATTAAGGTTCTACATGTCATCTCCAACTTGAGCCCTCGCTCCGGTGGGCCGACTATTGTGGCCAGAACACTGTCTGCATACCAGGCGCGTGCCCAACTGGATGTCACCGTATGCTCTACCAATTGGCGAATTCCTGACCGCGGGGAAGCACTTGATAATTCCACGTATATAGAAGGTGGTGTGACATACAGATATTTTCAATCCTGGACACCCCTTTTAATCTCTTTATCTATGAATAAATGGTTCCAAATAAACCTCAAATTGTTCGATATTGTCCACATCCACGGTCTATACCGTTTTCCGGTAACATCTGCCGCATGGTGGGCACGGAAAACCAAGGTGCCATTTTTAATCAGGCCACACGGCAGTCTTGATCCATTTCTTTTTAATCAGAGCCGTTATAATCTATTGTTAAAAAGAATTTACGAGCGTCTATTCGACTTGCCGAACCTGAACCATGCCGATGCGGTTCACTATTCCACTGAAGAAGAAGCAAAGCGTGCGGCCTTTCTGAAACTCCGGTCAAAGTCTATTGTTGTGCCAAATGGTATCGATTGGGAAAACTTTAATTGTCTTCCAGCAAAGGGTAGTTTCCGCCGATTTCTGAAAATCGATGCTAAAACACCGCTCGTCTTATTCTTGGGCCGGATAAACTTCGCTAAGGGATTAGATTTGCTGATACTTAGCTTTGCCCTGGTGGCGAGACAAAATCCGGATGCTCGCCTCGCCGTTGTGGGGCCGGACAATGAAGGATACCGTACAAAAGTTCGACATTGGTGCAAGGAGCAAAAAGTACAAGATAAGGTCTTCTTTGTCGATCATCTTGGACTTAAGATGGTTAAAGAGGCGTATGTTGATTCTGATGTATTCGTATTGACATCTTATACTGAAAGCTTCGGCCTAACGGTTGTAGAGGCAATGGCCAGTGAAACTCCGGTTATCATTTCCGATCAAGTTAAAACATGGCGGGAAGTCCAAAGAGCGGGTGCTGGTATAATGGTCAATCTTGATCCTGTTTCTGTGTCAACGGCAATAAACCTATTGCTTTCAAACCAAGCGAAGGCCAAATCAATGGGATTGCGCGGTCGTGCGGCAGCTAAAGAACTCTATGCGTGGCCATGCATTGTAGACCAGTTGACTCAGGCCTATATGGAATTGATTGAGGAAAAGAAGGTCAGCAATGTCTGTCGATGAAATAATTTATGAATTTTACCTGTTTTTTACAACGCCTGAATAAAATTTCTCGGGTAATGCGGTCTGCGCGATTGTTTAAAGCTTTGGTTTTGAACCATGTCGTAGCCGGCACTGAACATTGCCATGCCTTCGAACCAAACCTTGTGCTGGTAGTGGATATCGGTGCGAACAGAGGTCAATTTTCACTGGCAGTAAAACATGGGGCGCCTGAGACGCGGGTGATTGCGTTTGAACCGCTTACTGTAGCCGCAGCCATTTTTCGAAATGTATTCCTGGAAGACGCAAGCGTATCCCTTCACCAAACTGCAATCGGACCACAGGCGGGAGAGACCGTCATCCATGTGTCAGCGGCGGAAGATTCTTCTTCCCTGCTTCCAATCTCACCCTTGCAGGAACGGCTATTTCCCGGGACCCACGAGATCCGTAAGGAAAAAGTAAGGATCGGCCCACTGTCGGACTTCGTCATTCCCGAAGACATTGTTCCCCCGGCCATGCTCAAGCTGGATGTGCAGGGGTATGAGCTGGAAGCCCTTCGGGGGTGCGAGGACCTGCTGGGTCGGTTTTCCCATGTATACGTTGAATGCTCGTTTGTTGAACTGTACTTCGGCCAGGCCCTGGCGGATGACGTCATCGCCTGGCTCAAGGAGCGGCGATGGTGTCTCAGCGGCATTTATAACATGACCTATGACCGCAAAGGCCGGAGTATTCAGGCCGACTTTCTGTTCGAAAACTCGCTATTAAAGGATGGGATGCTGCATGAAGAACGATAAGCGATTTTCTCTTATCTGCGTCAAAAAACCGCTAAGAACAACGTATTGATGCGCATTGCCGTGCATGATTATGCGGGATTTCCGTTTCCGCTTGAACTGAGCAGCGAATTATCAAAACGAGGACACACCGTTCTGCACCTTTTTTCCGAAGCAAGCGGCGGCCCGAAGGCGTCATTTGATGAAAGCAACAATCAAAAGCTGCAGATCGCCAATATCCATGGCGATAGCGTTGAAAAAGATAATTTCCTGAAAAGATGGATACAGGAGCGACGCTATGGAACATTGGCGATAAAGGAACTGGACCGCTGGCAGCCGGATGTGATCATATCCGGGAATAGCCCACTGGAAGCCCAGAAAGAAATAATCCGCTGGGCTGGCAACCATGCAGTCCCATCGGTCTTCTGGCTCCACGATCTACTTAGCATCGCAGCACGGTCGGTTATTTCCGGCATCAGCCGGACACTTGGCCGGCTTGTGTACTACTACCTGAATCAAATAGAAATCAACGCTCTTCTTCGTGCGGACCACATCGTCTCCATCACGGATGATTTTATTCCCTTTTTAAATCAATGGAACATCGCCCCCCTTAAAGTCAGTGTCATACCCAACTGGGGACCGATCGAGCAGATTCCCGTGTTGCCGAGAAACAATCAATTTTCCGACCATCATGGGTTATATGATCGGTTTGTCGTTTTATATTCCGGTACATTGGGGAAAAAACAAGGCATCCAACTTATCGCCGACACAGCCACTGGCCTGATTGACGACAATGAGATTCTCTTCGTTGTTGCCACAGACGTTCGTGGACATAGGTTGTTAAACGATCAATTAGCCGGCAAAGCGCTTTCCAACCTGGTCCGGCTGCCGCTTCAACCGTCACACCTCTACCCTTTCTTGCTGGCCTCCTCGGACATAACCCTGGTTACGATGGAAGCATCTGCCGGTGCGTATTGCGTGCCATCAAAACTATGGTCTGCCTATTGTGCTCAGAAAGCATCCGTCGTTGCCGTTGACAAGCTGAATTTATGTGCCCGAATCACCGAAGACACCCGCGCCGGAATCGTTGTCCCTCCCGGGTCGGCGGATGAATGTATCTCGGCGATAAGGAAACTTAAAATGGACAGCCCGCTGCGCATCAATATGGGAAAAAACGCCAGGGGCTATGCGGAAAGACACTTTCCCATTTCCCGGATTGCCGATTCGTTTGAAGCAATCCTGCATCGAATCGCGGTTAACTGATTACGTTCAATCAGACGAGGTACTGAGATGGAAAACGGAAACTCCAGAAGCCTGTTCATCATCGATTTAATCATCATGTTCGCCTTTTTCTTCGCTGTATTTAACCATTACCAGGGTGCAACGATGGTTCCATTGAGAGGCAACATCCTGATGGGCATCATCGTCATCTACTGGTTCTTAATTTCCGTCAACTCAGATATCCTCAGGATTAACCGTCTTTCCAATACCATCACCGTCCTGAAAAATATCTTGATCGCCTATTCGGTGTTGAGCACGTCTACGATTGCCACGGTTGCCATTTTTGATGAATTCAGGCCCAATGACAAACTGCTCCTCTACCCGTTGTTGTTCGGAGCCATTGCGTCGACCGTCCTGCGATTATTCTATCTGATCGTCATCAAACGAATCTTAAAATACGGGTATCGGCAAAAATCCGTTCTGTTGATCGGCGGCGGGCATTCGGCCAGACAGGTCATCGCAAAAATTTTATCCACGCCGGAACTGGGTTTACGGATTCGGGGCGTATTGTCCGACAGCCATTTGGACCTTCCGCTCGAGGGGCTTTATCTTGGCCGGTTGGAACAGTTTCCCGACGTTTTGCGGAACCTTCATATTGATGAAGTCATCATTGCCAAACCGCTGAGCGAAGCACAGGCCATCAGGCGCATTGTTGAACAGTGCGAGGAAGAAGGCGTGCGGTTCTGCATTGTACCGGACTTTTTCAACATCGTCCCCAAATGGACGGTTCTCAACAGCCTTGGCGATATTCCCGTGATTGCTGTTCGCAACGAACCCCTCAGCATCTTCAGCAACCGCATGATCAAACGGTCCTTCGATGTCGTCGTTTCATCCGCCGGGCTGCTCATCCTTTCTCCGATCTTATTGGTTATTGCCCTGGCCGTTAAAATAACCTCGCCGGGTCCGGTGTTGTTCATGCAAAAACGAATTGGCAACAACAACGCCGAATTTACCTTGGTCAAATTCAGGAGCATGATCGTACAATCGAGGCTCGATTCCGACACACTCTGGACAATACCCGATGACAAGCGGGTGACGCCTGTCGGCAAAATCCTGCGCCAGACCAACCTGGATGAACTGCCGCAGCTGTGGAACGTGCTTGTGGGCGACATGAGCATCGTCGGTCCACGGCCGGAGCGGGAGCATTTTGTCGAGAAATTCAGCCTGGAAATCCCCAATTACCGGATCCGCCATCGGGTCAAGTCCGGCATTACCGGTCTGGCGCAGGCCAACGGATGGCGGGGAGACACATCGATTCAGCGAAGAGTGGAAAATGACCTCTACTACCTGGAAAATTGGAGTCTGTGGCTCGATCTGAAAATTGTTTTCCTGACTTTTTTCAATCGGGAGGCCTGGAAGAATGCGATTTAAACTGAAATAGGAGCCTCTCGCAAAGGCGCAAAGTGCGCGAAGAAGGGCTTTGGGTTCACCCCTGGCGGTCTTGGCGGCTTGGCGGGAGAAATTCATCCTCAATAAAAAAGCATGATGACCACCTTTGTCCGCATAATTTCACTTTTTATCATCGGAACCATACCCATCCTTTTTGCGGCTGTGGAGCCCTGGGTGTGGTCGCTTTACGGCCTGCTGATGCTGGCTGCATTCATCCTCGTTCTGTGGACGGTGCGGGGCCAATCCGTTTTCCCCCGGGTCCGTCGTTCATATACGCCGGCTGCCGTATTTTTCATCTGGACGCTTTTTCTGTGCGTCCCTTTTCCGTTTCCGGTCCTATCTTTTCTCAGCCCCACGAGGGCTGACATCCTGTCCCATGCATGGGCGCTGAACGGCAGCGCCCCGGCCTGGGAAGCCGTCAGTTATTTGCCAGAAGATGCGCTCTCCCGGTGGGTCTTCCTGCTCGGCCTGGGACTATTCTTTCTCGTGGTTCGGAATCTATGCACGGAAAGAAACACGCTCAGAGGCGTTGTCTTCGTTATGATCGGGATCGGCCTGATAGAGGCGGTATACGGATTGATTCAGGCGCTGGTGCCGTCCATGGGCGTGCTTTGGGTGGATTATATCCCAGACTACCTGGGCACCGCTCGCGGCACCTTTATCAACCGCAACAGCTTTGCGGCGTTTATCGGGACGATCTGGCCGCTGGCCTTGGGCATCACCCTGGCGATGACCGGCCGGGTTCGCTCGCTGAGAGCAGCCCTTGGATCCGACCGGCTCAACCGGCAGGCGCTGATGGCCCTGGGCATCATCGTTTTTCTGCTGGCCTTGATCTTCACCCGCTCGCGGGCCGGTATCGCCAGCGGGCTGGTCGGCTTTCTGGTATTCATACTCATGGCACGCACGGGGATGAATGCTGTCGCGCGTCAGTCCCGGGTGCTGCTCGGGGGCATCCTCGTTATGCTGATTATCTACACCATGACCATCGGCGTCGGACCGATCATGCAGCGTTTTTTAACCCTCGGCGGCGATGGCGGTTCACGGATGGATATCTGGCGCGACAGCCTGCCAATTGTCAAAAACCACCCACTGGGCATCGGTTTGGGAAATTATGAAAAAGTGTTCCAAGTATACAACCGCTCCCTCGTCTCGGAAAAAACGGTTATCCATGCCCACAATGACTACCTGCAGCTCCTGATAGAAGCCGGCTGGATCGGTTTTATGGCGATCATGAGCGGCTTTTGGATTTTCCTTGGAAAACGTGCCCGCCGCATCAGACAGCTCGATTTCAGCAATGACCCGCTGCGCTTTTTCCTGGCCGTCGGCGCCTTCAGCGGATTGATTTCAATGGCCGTTCACTGCCTTTTTGATTTCAACCTGCAGATCCCTGCCAACTGCGTGTACGTTGTTGTTCTCATGGCCATTTTAAGCGCATGCACGCGATCGGGCAGGCCGCTGCCGCAACGGACCGGCGCCCTGCAGGGCCGGCCTTCCCCGGATCATCGTCAACCGGCATCCGCCCGCATCCATCGAGCCTCCCGGTGATCGATCTGCACTGCCATATCCTGCACGGGTTGGATGACGGTGCGGAAACCGCTGCTGAGAGTCTGCAGATGGCGCATCTCTTTGAACGGACCGGTTACCGCATGGTTGCAGCCACCCCGCACATGGTTCCGGGAACCTCCTGGATGCCGCCCATCGACCGGATCAAAACCCGGGTCACCGCTTTGAATCAAACCATCACGGATGCGGGTATAGAACTGGAAATCGTACCGGGCATGGAAATCGCCATAGACCCGCAGATTCCCGACCTGCTCGATGACGACCGCCTGCTGCCCCTCGGAAACGCGTCCTGTCTGTTGATCGAGCCGGCTTTCCAGCAGCTGCCTCCGGGATGGGATAAGGTCATCTTTGCCATACTGGCCAAAGGGTATTCAGTTCTGCTGGCCCATCCCGAACGATGTGTGCAGCTCGCAGCCAATCCGGGCTTGATCGACCGGCTCATCGGATCGGGCGTGTACCTGCAGGTCAACTGGGGCAGCTTTCTGGGACAGTACGGCCGGGCGGTTGCCCGCACCGCCCGGCTGTTGGCCGAAAACGGAAAGATCCACTGCCTGGCGACCGACAGTCACCGCCCGGACGGACACCACCCGGCGAGGATAAGGGCGGCTGCGGCTGAACTGGGTGGGTTGATCGGCCGGGAAAACCTCCAGCGAATCACCACCGACAATCCACTGCGCGTGCTGAACGGCGAACCACCTCAGCCGATGACGGTGTCCGGCGCAGGGACCGGGAGAACAAAGAAGCGCTGGTGGCGATTATGGTAGATGGTAAATTGATGCGCAGGCCATTTCGGATCATCGTAAGCGCCATTTTAATCCTGGTGGGATGCTGGACGGTTCATTACCACTGGCCGCAACGATCGATTCGTTTCCACAGTTACTCGTACTCGGAGGAAGAGGCAAGGCAGCTCTCATCCCACCCTGAGGCCCAGTATGCGCATGGCATGCACGCCTGGCTGCAGCAGCAGCCGGAGCGGGCCGCACGGTTTTTTCGGCAGGCCGTGTCACAGGATGTTCTTTTTTTCGACGCCTGGCTCAGGCTGGCCGAAACCGAAGCCGCAGCGGGGCGTAATGAAAAAGCCAGAGCCATCCTGGCGTTCACCGCCGGGATGACGGACCAGGTGTTTCGCTGGAAATGGTCCCAGATGGTGTTGGCCCGTGAATTGGGCATGGAAAAGTACCTTTACCGCAACACAAATTACCTGCTGTCGCGGAAGGTGCTGGAACAGGATGCGCTGCAACTGCTGCACACCCACCTTGGCGGTGAAGCTCCAGCCGTATTGGCTGTTTTAGAGCCGGAAAATAGGGCCGCCTATCTCGACTGGTTGATGCGCTGGGGCTTGACTGACGAGAGCCTGACCGTGTGGCAGGCCATGACCGCGGGCGCCGAACCGGACAGGGAGACCGCCCTGCGGGTTGCCCATTTTCTGGTAGTTCACAAGCGCATCGCCGAATCGATGGATATCTGGCGGAAATACACCGGCATCTGCGGCCTGACCAATCCGGGGTTCGAAGCGGAGATCACCGGCCTGGGTTTCGATTGGTACCACTGGGGGGAAAAGGACGGCAACTGGGATTTGAAACGGGTCGAAACCGAGGCCGTCGAAGGCAATTATGCCCTGAAAATCACGTTCAACGGGCATAAAAATATTTCCTTTCAACACCTCCACCAGATTTTCGAAGTGACCCCGCAGGAGAAATACCGCCTCACGTATGCCTGGAAAAGCAATTGGATTACGACGGATGAGGGCCCGTTTGTTGAAGTTGTCGGTTACGACCAGCAGGGACTTTACCGTGCCGGCCCCATGATCACGGGCACTCAGGGGTGGCAGGAGGAATCCATCGAGTTCGAGGTGCCGGCGGACTGCCATGCGGCGGTAGTGCGCTTGCGGCGCCGGACCAGCATGCGTTTCGACGCCAAGATCAGGGGCACCGTGTGGTTGGACAACTTTCGCCTGGTGAGGATCGAAACCGGCGTGCGCAAAGCCGACGGTAACGGAACCAATCATCTCCAACCCGGTTAGCCTGATTTTTCAGGGTTCTTGAACAGGGTGCATTTGAAATTTTCTCGCCCCCGTGAACCCTTTTCTCCGGATAAGGTGTAAAATCGCAGACCCCCATCGCATCGTTAACCGCAGGACGAGTCGAGCATAAATACCTATCAATCGACGAGGTAATCATATGGCGCCAGATCAAGCAAAAACCATAGGCCATTTAGGGGAAACCAGACTGCCGGACCTTGCCGGCAATTATCTTCCCGCCAACGATGTTCAAAAACCGTTCTACAATTGGCCAGAGTCCGAAGAGATCCAGCTGCGCGACTACCTCGAGGTCATCGTGCGCAGAAAATGGCTGATCCTGACAGTGCTCGCCCTGGTGTTTTTGTCGACATTGATATTCACCCTGACCGTCACCAGAATCTACGAGGCCTCCGCGGTAGTCGAGGTCAGTCAGGAAAACCCGCATGTCACGACGTTTCAGGAGGTACTGGGTTCGGAAATCCAGGCGCGGGAATTTTATGAAACCCAGGTGGAGCTGATTCGCAGCAAGGCGATGATCAATCGCGTGATCGAAAGACTCGATCTGATCGCCCATCCCGTCGTCCGGAAAACGGTTTTCAACGACGGTCGATCGGGAATGGTTCAGCGCATCGGCAGCGCCTTCAAATCCCTGGCGGGGAGCGTTTCGCCCGGACAGGCCCAACCGGCGGTTGCCGAAGACATCGCCAGGCGCCAGAAAGTGGCCAAGTACCTGTCGGACAATCTGACGGTTTCCCCGAGCCGGAAGTCCATGTTGATCGATGTGGCTTTTCGCTCACCGGACCGCCAGTTGTCCCAATCGGTGGTCAACACGATAGTGGAAGATTTCATCCGGTGGAAGATGGAGTTGAAGGTCGAGGCCTCCGGCATTGCCCGGGATTTTCTGATGATGCAGATGGACCGGGCCAAGATCAACCTTGAGAAAGCCGAAGAGCGCCTCAACGAGTTCGCCAAACACGCCGGGATCGTTTCGCTGGACGCCCGCATCAACAGTATTTACCGCCATCTGGAAGAATTGAACTCGACGTTCGCCGCTGCCGAGGCGAACATGATCACCAAAGCGGCCACCTACGACCAGGCCGTCAAGGACGGTCATGCCAACCTGCCCCGGGTGCTGGAAAGCGACCTGATCGCCAGCCTGAAAGACAAGTACGCCGACCTGAACGCCAGTTACGAGGAATTGCGGGCGACCTTCCACGATGATTACCCCAAGGTCAAAACTCTGAAGGCACGCATGGACAGCATCTCGGCCCTGATTGAAGAACAGGAAAAAGGGATCTTTCTATCCATCGAGAACGAATACGAATCCGCACAGAAAGTTGTCAGCGCCATGGAAAAACGTATCGAGAACCAGAAAAAACTGGTTTTGGATCTTAACGATCGTGCCACCCAGTATTCGATCATGGCCCGCGAAGTGGACACCAACAAGGCCATCTACCAGAGCCTTTTGCAGCGCGCCAAGGAGATCGAATCCATGGCGGGCGTTTCTTCGAGCAACATACAGATCGTCAACCGCGCCGACCTGCCGCTGTTGGCCGTCAAGCCGAACGTCAACCTCAATTTACTGCTATCCCTCGTCCTGGGCCTGCTCGGCGGCGTCGGGTGCGCATTTGTGGCCGAGTACTTCGCCGATACGGTAACCAATCCCAGTGAGATATCGGACCGATTTCAAATCCCCCTGCTGGGCACGATTCCGCAGGCCAAACCCGACGGACATGGACTGGAAAACGCGTTTCTGCGCCATCCGCGGTCGCCTTTTTCCGAAGCCATCCGCTCCACGCGGGTTTCCGTTCAGCTTTCCGGTTCCGGCGCCCGCTCCAAATGTTTTCTGATTACCAGCACCCTGCCCAGTGAAGGCAAAACCACCCTGGCCGTCAATCTGGCCCTGAGCTTTGCCGCCGCCGGCGAAAAGACCGTGCTCATCGATGCCGATCTGCGTAAGCCCCGTCTGCATGAAGTGTTCAACCTCAACCATCGCGTCAATGGCAATGGCGTTTCGAGTTTCCTGGCCGGAGTGACCAATCAGCTTAAAATTTATAACCACCAGGGCGACCATTTAGGCATCATTCCGTCCGGGCCGGTTCCGCCGAACCCGGCGGAGTTGCTCGCTTCCCGACGATTTAACCTCCTGTTGAAAAGACTGATCGCCCGTTACGACCGGATTATTCTGGACGGGCCGCCGCACATCGGTTTTGCCGACACCTTGATTCTGTCCAAATGCGTCGGCGGCATCGTCCTGGTCAGCAGCATCGGAGAATCCAGCCGTGAAGCCATCGGTCAATTTAAAAAATCCATTACCAACGTTCAGGGCACGATTTTGGGCTGCATTGTCAACAAAGTGGATTTCAACAGAAAATACGGCTACGGAGGATACTACAAATCCTATCAATCCTATTCCAGCTATGGGCTGGAGAAGCAGGACAATGAACCGCTGTTGGAGAATTTGACGTAACCTTGCCGAAACCTTGCCGTAACTTTGATTGATCGATCATCCCGGCATCGGGACCGCGGAAAGGGATGTCGACCCGCACTTGAAGCGCGATAGCGAGCGAACGGGAAATCGATTTTCATCCTTACGGTGGATTCCGGGAGGCAGGCGTACCCATCCAGAAAGAAAAGGATTAAAACGCGTCAAATTGACCACACCGCCCAACCACCCTTGTCCGCAGGAAAGACGGCTTACCCGTTTTATCCGGCGGGTCGGTGAGTGCAACGACACCCCGTCGCTGATTGTAATAATCGCCGCTGATGCCGCGTATCTGAGGCTATGCCGTTCAATCGTCGATCCGGCCGCCGAGCCCAATTCGGAATTTGCCGAAACCCTGGTACGCGTTTGCCGCGACAATGGCGTGAACCCCGACCGCCTCAAGGAAACGCTCACACCCGCTGCCAGGGCACTCGGAATAGTGCAACCTTCCCGTGCCGCTGCAGATTACTACCAGCTTCTGGGTGTTCGATCTCGAGCCAATGCGCAGGAAATCAAAAAGGCCTTTCGCAGAAAAGCGGTTGAGGTCCACCCGGACGCCAATGCGGAGCTGGCAGGCAGCGGCCGGCGATTCGTCGAACTCAACGACGCCTATCGAACCCTGCGTGACCCGGCGTTGCGGCATCATTATGACATCAACCGGCAGCATCGGCTGCGCTGGCACGAGCATCCCAAAGGGTCTTTGCCGGCAGACAGGAGCCCCCCTGTTTTCTGGTGGTATGTATGCGGCCTGATTTTTATCTTCATGCTCTTGCTGCTTACGGATTGAAGCGGCGGAAACGATTCTCCCGCCTATCGACCGGCATGGAGGGTGCCTGGGATCGGGACCGATTGATTTTTCCATCCAGGTGAACAATCGGTGGTTTTTCTAAAATGGTGGTTTAAATGCTACGGGAGGTTCACGTCATGAATGTCTTTAGAACCAAAGGAATCGAAATCAGGATCGTTGTTTGTCTGCTGGCCTTTTTAATGGGCAGCCAAAGTGCCGCCGTGCTGGCCGGCGCGGATAGAATTGTTCCCACCCGCCAGGTGACCCTCTATCGGGGTGACAAGATCGTGGGCGTGTACACTAAAGAAGCCCCGCTCCCCGAAGGATCGATCATCTCGACCGAAGGGAGGTGCGCCGTCAAGCTGGACGACTTGTACCTTGTGGGTGAAGATCGAAGTGTATTTTCGATCAACACCTCCGACCGGCAAAGGAACCTGTTTATCAAGGAGGGCACCGTCTACTTCAAGACGTCGGCAATGCGGCGCCCGTTTTCATTCATTACGCCGTACGGCCCGGTCAGCGTCCAAAGCATTCGACTCGATGCCGCCTTTGGTGATGGCTCGATAAAAGGGTATGTGGCCGTTACCAAAGGCCGGAGCGAAGTGGGGGTGGCCGAAGGGGGGTCTATGGCGGTATTGACCGATAACGGCCTGATGACGATTCAATCCGGCAAAAAGATTACTCTCTCACAGGCCGATATGGATATCGGACTGCCCGAGAAGGAAAAACCGGCTGCCAAGCAGCCGCCGGCATCCGAGCCGGGCATGTCGAACGGCAGGAAAATCGCTTATGGCGCCTTGGGCGTCGTAGCCATCGCAGGCATTGCCATGGGTCTCGGCGGCGGCGGCGGTGGCGGCGGTGGCGGCGGTGATACCGTGAGTCCCTCCACACCTTAATCGGGCAGGCGGCCAAGCGGTTTCGCCCTCTGCGGCAGTCAACACGGGCAAACGGAACAATAGGAGCAACCACGGTGAGATCTTCCAAACCAAGGCGTCCCAACCACGCTTTTTTTCTGCATTCTCTACGGGCATCCCTGATGCACGCGTGTTTATGGCTGATCGGAGTGGCATTGGTCAGTGCATGTGCTTCTCCTCAGCGCGCCGCAGTGAACAGGCAGGCGGATGAGCCGCCACGCGTCGACTATTCCCTGGGAGAAGACGAGATCAGCAGGATGAATGAGATGATCCTCTCCCAGGTCCAAATGAACGGTGATCCGGGCGACTATCTGCTTGGAGAAGGCGACTTGCTGCGAATCAGCGTTTTCGAGGCCAAGGAGCTGGATACAACGGTCCGGGTCAGTTCACGCGGCTGGGTTACCCTTCCGCTGATCGAAACCGTCGACGTAAAAGGCCTGACCGCCATGGAGGCTGAAGAAAAAATTGAGCAGATGTACCAGAAACGATTCATCAGGAATCCCCATGTCAGTATTTTTGTTGAAGAACACATCAGCCAGCGCATCACGCTGGTGGGTCAATTTAAAAATCCAGGAACGTACGATTATTCAACGAAACAAAGGCTGCTTGACACCATTGCCTTAGGGGGCGGGTTGAGCGAGAAGGCCGGCCAGATGGTGCAGATTCGCAAATCGCGCCATGTTCAGGGGCAGCCCGATGTCGTGATGGTCGACCTGGACCAGCTGATCAGGAAAGGCAATGTTCAACACAACATCGAGATCAACGGCGGCGATGTCCTTTTCATTCCCGAGGCCGGCGTCTTTTTTGTCGACGGTGCCGTGAGACGACCCGGCGCATACCCGATCAAACACCGGACGGTCGTCCAGGAGGCGCTGGTGGAAGCAGGCGGGGTTGAGACCTGGGCCGTGAAGGACAAGATCAAACTGGTGCGCATGGCGCCAAACGGGAGTCGGGAAATAATCGATCTTGACCTGGGCCGACCGGATGTCAAGGAAATGCCCATCAACGACCGGGATATCCTGGTTGTCGCTGAAAGTGGCGCCGCCGGCTTCATGAAAGGCTTCAGCGTGTCAATCCTTGGGACCGGATTCAGTTATTATGGAAGATAAAAAGCCAGCCTGACCCGGTCAGGGTATGGCGCCTTCGAGCGTGCACCGGATCGACCGGTCGAGACCTTGAAGGAACCTTCGTTTCCACCCGGCTGCTCTGTCCGACTGAAAATCTAACCCGAGGATTTCCTTTTTCTCTTCCGGTTAAATTTTTTTGTCGGCCTTGAGCGGGACCGGAATCGAGGGTCTCTTCAAGGTCTTTTTGTTTCCAACCTACCGGATTTCGGCCATGGCCAGTCCTGACGTTATTGAAACCTAAACAATAACAGTTTGTTATAATAAATTACTTTGATTTTGACTCTTGATCGATTTGTTGTATAAGATACTCAATTGGTTGGTGTCTGCTCAAAAACGAGGGGTTCAGTCGAAATCAAGCCCATGTATCTCGATCACTATCATCTAAAATTAAAACCCTTTGATTTAAGCCCGAGGCCCGATTTTCTCTGGCTTGGCGAAAAGCATGATGAAGCCCTGGCTACGCTGAATTATGGAATCAGGGAGGATTTGGGCTTCCTGCTGCTGACCGGTGATGTAGGTGTGGGCAAAACGGCCCTGGTTTATCGACTGATCAAGAATCTCGATGCATCAACGATCGTTGCCCATATCACCGACCCGGGGTTGGGAACCGTCGATTTTTTCAAACTTCTGGCCGTTGAATTCAACATCCCGGGCGAATTCCACAGCAAAGGTTCGTTTTTAATCGAGCTGGAAAAATTCCTCTACGCGGCGTACTCGGATCACAAAAAGGTCCTGCTGATTGTCGACGAAGCCCAACGGTTGAACAACAAGCTTTTGGATCAAATAAGGGTTCTTTCAAACATTGAACTGAGCGACCGAAAACTGATTAACATCTTTTTTGTTGGCCAGCCTGAATTTAAATCCATGTTAATGGCCAATAGCAACCGAGCTATCCGCCAGCGAATTGCAATCAACTATCACATTGACCCACTGACTGAACAGGAAACCGGTCAATACATCGGACACCGTCTGAAGGTGGCCGGTGCCACCCAGAAAATTTTCAAATCCAACGCGATTCGCGAGATCTTCCGATTCACCGGAGGCTATCCCCGCGCCATCAATATTATCTGCGATCATGCTTTATTGACGGGATATGCATCCGGCATAAAAACCATCGATGCGGATGTAATCAAGGAATGTGAAAAAGAGCTTAACCTTCGGGCTGGCTTTGATTTCAGCAGGACCGCGTTTCAAACGTCCACGGACACCGCCCGGCCCGGAAGACCCGCACCGCCACCCCGCCGGTCCACGTCGAGGGTGTCTCCCATACTCATCGGCCTGTTAATCGTCCTGAGCGCGCTGGCGGGCTATTATTGGTTGTGGCCCGGACCCCGCTGGACACTGACACCGGATACCCAAAATAAATTGGCGGGCACCGCCAAGCACCAACCCGAATCAGCCGCAACGGATCAACTGAAGATAGACGAGACGACCGAAAAGGCGCAACCTTTAGGATCGTCGAATAACCCGATCGCCCTTGCACCGCCCGACAAGGTGAACGACACCCGGAAAAAAGCGGCCCCCACGGAGGAATTAGCGGTCACTGATGGCCAGCCGAAAATTTTTATCGCTAAAGCCTCGCCTGCACCCGACCCGTTGCCTCATATCAGTGAGGTGGGCGGCGGCGTGACCGCACCGGGCAAGACGGAGGCAGAGGCACCCGCGAACGCTGTCCTGGCTACCAAGCCGGAACCGAATACTGCCCCGCCCCCTAAAAAAGAAACTGTTGCACAAAAGGCACCACCTTCCCGGAATACAGATCCAGGCACCGATGGGCAGGCGGCAATACCGGCAGCCGGAACTGCTCCGGAACCCGCCCCATCCACCGATACTCCAGTGGTTGGCAGCCCTGTGACCGCAGCCGGCAAAGCGGCGGCGGCCATGGTCGCTGTCCTGGCTGCAGAACCCGGACCAAAAGCGGGTCCGGCTCCTCGGAAAGAGACAGTTGTACAAGATTCACCACTGGCCCGGGAAGTTGATACGGGCGCCGATCGCCAAACAGCAGTACCTGCAGCCGAGGCTGCGCCGGAACCCGACCCGTCAAACGATACACCTGAGGTTGACAGCCCCGTGACCGCGGCCGGTAAGGCGGCGACAGCCGTTGTCGCTGTCCCGGCTGCCAAACCGAACCCAAAAGTGGATCCGACCCCGCGGAAAAAGACAGTTGCGCAGGAGGCACCGCCTGACAGACCTGGGGTTGAAAGCGATGCGACCACACCGGGCACGATGGGAGCAAACCCAGCCGCAGTTGTAGTCCTGGCCGACGCCAAACCGGAACCCAAAGCAATCCCAACCCCACGGAAAGAAACGGCTGCGCCGGAGGCACCGCCTGTTCGGGAGGCAGTTACCGGCACAGATGGTCAAGTGTCGGTGTCTGCCGACATGGATGCGCCAGGACCTGCCCCATCCACCGGGTCGCCTGGGGTTGAAGGCGATACGACCACGCCTGGCACGATGGGAGCAAACCCAGCCGCAGTTGTAGTCCTGGTCGATGCCAAACCCAGTTCACCGGTGCACCAAGGGACGTCGGTTGGCAATGCAGGCATCAAACCGAAAACCGACGCGCTGAAACCAAGTAACGCCAAAGGCCTACGTGCCACTGAATCAAAAAGCCAGACAACAGTTTCACAATCCAAGGCAACCGCAGGGGAAAACACTCCGGTTGAAGAAGTGAAATCAGCCAAAGCCGAGACAACCCTTCAATCTTCATCCGAAGTCGGTGTTAGCACCACCGCTTCGGTTGAACAATTGGATATTAACGGTTTGGAGAATCGACTTCGCTCCTTTTTACAGACGTATTGCAATACCTATGCGGCAAAGGATTTAGATAGTTTCACCAATTTTTTTTCGGCCAACGCTATGGAAAATGGCAAGTCATTCTACAGTCTGTTGCCCAAATATGAACGGAATTTTAAATACATAGAAACCATTCAATATCGAATTGAATTGCAGGAATTTTCAGTTGATGAAAGTGAGCGAATCATAAAAATAGACGGAGATTTTTTCCTGAAGTGGTTGCCCACCGACAAACAATGGCGGAAGAATTCAGGAAAGATTTCCATGAGCCTGATTGAAAATGGATCATCTTTTTTGGTCCAGCGTCTCGACTATCAGGGAGGAAGCGTTAAGAAAAAGTAAAGAACCCCGAATCTTGACCCTGCTTTGGGTTGCCCTGAATATGAATGAAACCTCACCGGTAACCGATCTCGGGTGAGGTTTCCTATCTTTAATAGCAACACCTGGGAATACGATCCGTCTAACCTCAAGACGGCGGAGGAAAAGGTCAGGCAGATTTTCCGTGAGCAGGTCCAGTGGGCCAAGGCAGGCGGTGCGGATTTCATCATCGCCGAAACCTTCAGCCATTACGGCGAAGCCCTGCTGTCCCTGGAGGAGATCAAGCGGGTGGACCTGCCCGCAGTGATCACCTTCAGTCCGGTGGCCCGAACCACCTGCGACGGGTTTTCTCTATCCGGGGCATGCAAACGGTTGGAA
>JAHLLR010000068.1 GCA_020444075.1 Deltaproteobacteria bacterium | reverse complement strand
GATCCGGACAACGTCGTTGAAATTCTCCAACAGCACAAGGCGATCTACCAGGCCATATGCGACGGCGATGCCGAAGCGGCCTACAAAACCATGCAAAATCACATCAACTATGTGATCCGTTTTTTCAGAAACCGCATCTAAACCAACGTTTTTTTCCTCCGGTTTTGCCACCCACGCCTATATTTTTTCCGATAGGAAAACACCGCTCTCCCGGATAATCAGCCCCGCAGGCCGGGCAGGTAGGGATAAATCCATCGGTCAAGCGAATCAATGGCCTTCGCATCCATTTTTATGTATAAGAATAGAGTAAACACGGCCAAGTCAACTGCATCGCGAAGCAGTCGGCTAAAACGCTACAGGAGAGACGAACCATGGGTGACATAGAAAAATTTCAACAGGAACGGCAAACCCTCAACGAACTGGTAATGCAATACGCCGGACTGGGTACCAAGCGGTACTACAGTCTGGATTCGCAGGCCTATCGGGAAGGGGCGCTGCCGGTTAAGACCAAGGAGCTGCTTGGCCTGGTGGCCAGTTTCGTGTTGCGTTGCGATGACTGCATCACCTACCATGTGATCCGCTGCCACGAAGAGGGCGTCACCAGCCAGGAATTGGAAGAAGCCCTGTTTATCGGCCTGATCGTGGGCGGTACCATTACCATTCCTCACCAGCGCCGGGCCATGAAGGCCTGGGATGAGCTGAAAAAGAGCCATTCCGTTTAACATTGCCATTCCGGGGGCACGGGGTTTTTCTGTGCGAAATAGAATTATTCGATAGGCTTTGGGCTTCTTATCGTTTATTGCAATTTGATTTTCGCAGCGATGGCGATTAATCTCGACAGATCGGAAGTACTGGGAGAGGATATGTCTGAAAACGCGTTGTCTTGCATTGATCCCCGAATGACGGTATTGGATATCCTGAGCCGCCACCGTGAAACCGAAGCGGTGTTCAAGGCGTGGGACAGTCGAGCGGGCGCATGCATCTGCTGCCAGGCGCTGTTCAATACGGTGCAGGAGGTGGCTGACAGGTACGGGCTCAACCTGGATGGGCTGATGGCCGAGATTAATGCCGTCGTCCATCCGACCGATGCCATCCTCGACGACTGAAAACACACGTTTTCAAACTCACCCTCTAACCGGGAGAAACAAAATGGCCGAGAACGATCCAATCCAGAAACCCCTTCGCCTGACCGAGACGGTCAGAGGGGCCGGCTGAGCGTCCAAACTGCCTCCAGGGGACCTGGAAAGAGCGTTGTGCGGGTTGGATTTTCCAACAGACCCCAATGTACTGGTCGGCCTTTCCCGGGCGGATGATGCCGGGGTCTACAAAATTTCCGATGATCTGGCCCTGATTCAGACAGTCGATTTTTTCACGCCGGTGGTGGACGATCCCTACTGGTTTGGACAGATCGCCGCGGCCAATGCCCTGAGCGATGTCTATGCCATGGGCGGAGAGCCCAAAACGGCCATGAACCTGGTGAGCTTTCCCCTGAAGCGAATGGACCTTTCCGTCCTGAGGGAGGTGATCCAGGGGGGGATCGACAAAGTCAGGGAAGCGGGAGTGGTCCTGCTGGGCGGCCACAGTGTGGAGGACGATGAACTCAAATACGGGCTTTCCGTGACCGGGTTCATCCATCCCAACCGGATTCTGACCAAACAGGGACTTAATGTGGGCGACCGCCTGGTGCTCACCAAACCCCTGGGTACGGGCATCGTCAACACGGCCATCAAAGGCAACCTGGCCTCGGGGGAGATCACCCGGAAAGTGACGGCCATCATGGCCGCCCTGAATCGGACTGCCGCCACGGTCATGAGGGAATACCCGGTTCATGCCTGTACGGACATCACCGGCTTCGGGCTCATCGGCCATCTGGCGGAGATGATGCAGGGAACCGGTCTGGGATTGAAAATTATCCTGGAAAAGCTGCCCATTATCGACGTGGCCCTCGGGTTCGCCGCCATGGGTATGGTTCCGGGAGGTACTCATAAAAACCGGAGTTTCCGCGCTCACATGGTGGACATGGACGAGGGCGTGGATCCAGCCATGCAGGACATCATTTTTGATCCCCAGACCTCCGGGGGGCTTTGCATCGCCGTTGCGCCGACCTCCGCGGAGGGGTTGGTGGACCATCTGCAAAGCGAAGGCGTGGAGCATGCCGCCATCATCGGCGAAGTGGTGGACTATCCGGCAGGAATCATCCAGGTTGTGTAAAGGCAAAATGCCGTTGGGGGGTTCCGCCGTCTATCGTTGAGTTTGTATCGGGGATCATTTTCGAATGGGTTACAAAATGGTCGGCGAGTTTTGACGGAGTGGCGGTTGGCGATGCGATGACTAAAAATTCCATAGCAGATTGAGGATTGTGAATTGAACAAGATCGACGCAAGAGGATTGTCCTGTCCGGCACCGGTGCTGGAGACCAAGGCGGCCGTGGAGAACCGGCACCCCCGGCACCTCGAGGTGCTGGTTGACAATGAACCGGCCCGGCAGAATGTGGTCCGTTTTCTGGAATCGCAAGGTTACCGGACCCACGTTGACCAGGAGGGCGCGTTATACACGGTTGTCGGTACCGGTGGCGATTCAGTGCCCGGACCCAAACCGGTTGAGACCGCATCGGGCGATGCCGGCAAAAAAATCATGGTGATGGTGGCGGCCGACCGCATGGGCAGCGGAGACGACCTGTTGGGCGCCAAGCTGATGATCAACTTCATCAAAACTCTCAAGGAGATGGGCGACGAGCTGTGGCGCCTGGTGTTCGTCAACAGCGGGGTGAAGCTGACCATCGACGGCGCCGGTACCCTGGAGGATCTGAAGGGGTTGGAAGAAGGGGGCCTTACCCTCCTGGTTTGCGGTACCTGCCTGGATCACTTCGACCTGCTGGAGAAAAAGCGGGTGGGCCAGACCACCAATATGCTGGATATCGTCACCGCCATGCAGCTTGCAGACAAGGTGATCAACATCTGAGGGCCGGAACCGGTGGGGGCATGCCCTATCCCCACCGTCACCCATTGTTTCCACGGCAAAGTTTACCGACCCCATGCGGCACCAGGGTTGCGGGATCTCCATCCAGACGAACATGCGCCCCCCTTGGGCTTTTCCACCGGCCAGCCCATGCGCGCCAGTCCCTCGCACATGACATCCCTCCGGCTTTGGTAGAGATTGACCTGGGTGGCGATGTCCGCTTCGCAGTCCCACATGGCCACGATGCCGGCGATCTGGATGGGAGAGAAAATGCCGTAGTCGTAATATCCCTTGATTTTTCCAAGCCCTTCGATAATCTTCGAGTTCCCCACACAATAGCCTACCCGCCAGCCGGTCATATTGTACGATTTGGAAAAAGAGCCGAACTCCACCCCCACCTCCCTGGCGCCGGGAACCTCCAGAAAACTGGGGGCAGTATAGCCGTCGAAGATGACCCGGGCATAGGCGAAATCATTGACCACCATAAATCCCTACCGGTTGGCCGAATCAACAATCCGTGAGAAGAATCCCCAAAACGATAGGGCTCCAGTGGGGTTGTGGGGATAGTTGAGTATGCCGCCGGCGTGGGTTTTGGGATCCTGGGCCACTTACGCTCCGTCAGTGCTTCTGCAGATCATGGATGCATTTGACCCGGGAATCCGAAAGGATGTATAACCGCCTAAAAAAGACACCCCTTCCCATGTCGGCTGATCCATGAGAAAGAGAACGCCATGTTTGCGCTGAAAAAGACGATCACCCCATTTGTCCTGCCGCCGGGCATTTTCATCCTGGCGATCATCTTCATTTCTTTGGTGATGATTTACCGGAAACGCTGGAAACTGGGGCTGGCGAACCTGATGGTGGGGATGATGCTCTGGGCCCTGTCCACCGTTCCGATGGCCAATTTCTTGATTCATGGACTGGAATCGGAGTATTCCCTCCCGCCGAATCCGTCGGGAGATGTGATTATCCTGCTGGGAGGCGGCATGATCCAGGGCGTGCCGGACCTCACCGGAACATCGGTGCCATCGCCGTCCATGATGAGCCGGATCGTCACCGCCGTGAGACTTTTCCAGCGGTTGGGGCTTCCCCTTATCGTCACCGGCGGCCGGGTTAACGATGATGCAGATTCTGCGGTAGCGACAGTGGCCAAACGTTTTCTGATGGACCTGGGAGTGCCGGAAAAACTAATCACGGTGGAAGACCGGGCCCGGGATACGGCGCAGAATGCCCGGCTTACCGCCGCCATCTGTCGGCAGCAGGGCTTTTCCAAGCCCATCCTGCTCACCGCTGCATACCACCTGAAACGGGCTCGGATGGCGTTCGATGCCGCCGGCATGCGAGTCACCCCGTTTCCGGCACATTTTATTGGGTCCAGGAACATCTCTTACACGTGGCGTCACCTGTTGCCTCGGGCCGGCAGCCTGTGCACCTCCACCGATGCCCTTCACGAATATTTAGGTATTCTTTACTATCGGATGGTTGAACCCTGATCGCGACTCGGCAGTGGATGCCGTCACATCGATGGTCAACAGGCCCGGAAAAGACGATCCGATGGAATCAGCCGAAACATCATTTAAAAACGGAAGGTTTGTGATGAAAAAATCCTTAATCCTTATACTGATGCTGGCACTGTGGGGGATTTGGGCTTGTGCCACCTCGCCACCGGTGACTTCGTCTGCCGATGGTCCCGGCCAAGGGGATCGGGAGCTGAATCGTGGCATCTATTGGTACCAGAAGGGGTGTTCCCTCAAGGCCATGGAGCATTTTCACGCCGCTCACGAGCACTATTCCCTCACCGATCAACAGGCCGGTGTGGCCCGCAGCCTGAACGGCATCGCCAATGGTTACCGGCAGGCGGGTAAAGCCGAAGATGCACGGTTGTTTTACGATGCAGCCATTGCCGCGGCCAGGCGCTGCGACGACCAGCAAGTGTTGGCCCAGGCCTTATCCAACAAGGCGGCGATGCTTATCGAATCAGATGATCTGGCGGGTGCCGAAGTGCTGCTGGACGAGGCACAACTGCTGGCCCGGGAGACAGGCCCGGTCTATGCCATGGTTCTGAACCATCGGGCGGTGTTGTTGATGAAGGCGAATCGAATCGATGAAGCGATAAACCTGTTGGATCAGGCAGGTTCCGCAACCGGTGGCGGTGGGTTCAATGCCGATGCAACCATTCATTTCACCCGCGGGCGGCTGATGATGAAAACCGGAAATTATCCGGAAGCCATGAGCCATTTTCAGCAGGCCTTGGAGTTGGACCGCCAGGCCGGATTTTCTCGGGGTATGGCCGACGATCTTTCAGCGATGGCTGTCATTCACGAACAATTGGGCGAGGATGAAGCCGCATTGGATTGTCTGGATCGAAGCATAAAAATCCATGCCTTGGTGGAAAACCGTGCAAAGGTGCTGGAGAACCTGGGACGGTTGGAGTCGCTGGCACAGAAAACCGGAACCGACGTTCGAGTGACCGTCCATTTTATCAATCAATGGCTGGCCGGTGAAGCGATCGATGCCATCTGTCGCTAGCGCAAGAGGGCTTCCGGCCGACCGCCCAGACGGTTTTCCGGCGCGGCACCTGTGCTGCCGGAGTCATGAAGAGGACCAGCAATGACCTTGTCCCATCTCAAACCGACCGTGCCCAAATGCTGGCTGTTTGCGGCCTCCGGTGCGATGTGGAGCGCCGTGGGCATCATGATGTGTGCCACCGGGATCGGCTGGCTGGCGAATAGCGGACTTGTTCGAGGCATGGGTTTTGAACTGGCGGGCCTGGTTTTGGCCATGCTGTTTTTTCGTTGGTGGTTTGGCAGCATTGCCCACAAAAATATCCGTCGCCTGCGCCGGCTGCCGGATCGGGGTTGTTTTTTTGCCTTCCAGGCCTGGAAAAGTTATCTGATCATCATGGTTATGATTGTTCTGGGGATTACCCTGCGGCACTCATCGATCCCGAAACACGTCCTGGCCGTGGTTTACACAGCCATCGGCGGCGCCCTGATTCTGGGCAGCTTCTACTACTATCGGCACCTGGCCCGGTTGATGAGGACTGCTTCCCGCCGCCGCGTTATTCCCTAGTCGAAGGTCAACGACGATTTTTCAATGTCCACGATGCGTTCTCCCTGTACATAATCCTTGGTTTCGTAGCGGGTGATGCCCATCAGTTTCTGGGTAATGGCGCCCATGCGTTCCACCTGGGATTTAATCTTGGAAATTTTCGGGTAGACGGGGTCATCCGGATCGATCGTGTCCATGAGCAGTTCCGTGTGGCCGGAGATGGCCATCATGGGCTGGTTCAACTCATGACAGATCGCACCGGCGGTTTCCAATACCGCCTGGAGTTTCTCCCGGTAGATCCGTTCGGACTCGCTGCGGTGGCGATGCAGGGCGATTTCGATGGACACCAGAAGACTGCGGGTTTCGAAGGGTTTGACCACGTAACCGAAGGGTTCCATGACTTTGGCCCGCTCCAGGGTGGCCGGATCGGTGTAGGCGGTGAGGTAAACAACGGGAAGGTTGAACCGGTCCCGGATCGCTCCGGCGGCTTCGATGCCATCCATCTCGCCTTTGAGCCGGATATCCATGAGTACCAGGTCCGGACGCATCTCCCCGGCATGGGCGATGGCTGTCCGGCCGTCATGGGCCACGGCGCACACCGTGTATCCCGATTTCTCCAGGCGGCTTTTGATCTCCTGGGCCACAATGCCTTCATCTTCCACAACCAGAATCGTCGCCTGTGTCATGTCAGAACTCCTTTTGAGGTCGTTCAGGGGCGTTCAGAGTGATGCTGAACCGGGTTCCATTTTCCGTTTTGATAGCCAGGGTGCCATCCATCTGAGTCGTGAGCGTATCGATGAGCCGCAGGCCCAACGATTTTTTTTCAACATCAGCCGGGGGCTCGACAAGGCCGACGCCGTCATCGGCCACTTCGATTTCTATCCGGCCAGTGTCACGGGTTCGAATGACGATGTCAATCGTCCCGCTGGCATCGGGTAAAAAGGCATGCTTGAGGGCATTGGACACCAGTTCATTGATGATCAGGCCGCAGGGCACGGCCATGTCCACCCCCAGGGCAATATCATCGGCACGGACATTCAGTCGTATGCGGGCCGGATCGATGCCGTAGGCATCGAAGAGGTTGGCGGCCAACCCCTGAACATAGCGGCCGAAGTCGATTTTTGCCAGATCTGCCGTTCCGTAAAGCTGTTCGTGAATCAGGGCCATGGACTTGACCCGGTTCTGGCTTTCCCGCAGAATTTCCACGCCTTTGGCATCCTTCATATAATCCTCCTGAAGGTAGAGCAGGCTCGAAACGATCTGCAGGTTGTTTTTGACCCGGTGATGGATCTCCTTGAGCAGCGACTCCTTTTCCGCCAGCGACTGTCGCAATTTATGGTCCGCGGCCAGCAGCTCCTTTTCGGCCATCTGCCTCTCGAACAGTTCCCGCCTCAATTCGGCGGTTTTACGGTGGACCATGCGGTTTTGCCGGAGGTAGCCAAGAAAAATGGCCACCAACAGCACGACGACCCATATTACCACCCAAAAAAAGCTCCCATGCATTGGATTGCCGTTGCCGGCGGCAGTGGCCGGAAAGGGGACCATAAGCACGGCTGCGGCTCCGAAACAGAGACAGCCGGTTGTCAGGTTGCGGGTGGAGGTGGTGATTCTGGAATTCATCAGATCAGCTTGTGAATCCGTTCTGCCAGGTCATGGACGGCCCTGGCTGCTTTGCTGCCCGGTGTCTGTTCGATAAAAGGCACCTGATCGAGGACGGCCTGGCGGACCGCCTTGTCTTCCGGAATGCTGCCCAGGTGGGACAGTTCCAGGTTAAGAAACCGCTGGGTCACCCGCTTGATGGTATCTACGGTATGGTTGCCCTCGCGGACGCCGCGAACGAAGTTGAGCACCAGATTGAACCGGTTGATCCCGTGATCGCGAGATAGCAGTTTGATCAGGGCATAAGCATCGGTCATGGATGTGGGGTCCGGGCTCAGGATGAAAATGTTGTGGTCGGAGAATCGATTGTACCACAACACCGAGGCTCCGATGCCTGCGGCCGTATCGATGATGACGTAGTCGAAATCCGATGAGACATCCTTGATAAAACCGGCCAGCCGTTCCTGTTGTTTTTCTCCCAGCGACACCATCTCCGGAACACCTGAACTGCCCGGCAGGATGGCCAGGTTGGGGCGGGCGAAAATGAGTGACTGCCGTGGGTCGGCGCCGCTTTCCAGCATGTCCCGGATATTGCTTTTTACCGACAGCCTCAGCAACACGTCCACGTTGGCCAGTCCCATATCGCCGTCCACCACCAGAACGCGGTTGTCGTTCCGGGTCAGGGCGATGGCGAAGTTTACCGTGAAGCTCGTCTTGCCCACACCGCCTTTACCGCTGGTCACGCAAAGGGTTCGCGGCGTTTTCCTGCTCAGGGCCATATTTTTACCGTCCGGGGCATATCATGGGTTAATTGAACTGTTTCCCACATTATCGGCCGCCGGTGACCTTTCTTTAACATGAGCTCAAGATAAAAACCATGGTGGACCTGATTGCTGATCCGAGAGCCTGTCGGGACGGCACATCATTTCCTAACATCAGCCGTATGGGCGATGCATGCCCGGCCTCCCAAACCGGCCGCGTGTGAAAGTGCACCGCTACGATTTGATACATGTTGTTACCCTTTTGAAAAGGCTGATCAGCAAAGCACATGTATCCTCTGCGGAACACTTTCGCAGGCGAAAGCGGGAGCGAGGGGGGCCAACATCCTTCATAAAACTATTTATTAGATTAACTAAATATTATATTGACAAAAATTTAGATAAGCTTAATGTGCAGCCTTTATAATTATTGGAGGCCCCCATGACAGAAACAGATGTATTGACCCGTGCCCGTTACATCTTTACCACGGGTAGAATGATCCATGACCGGGTCATGCGGATATCCACCGGTGCATGCATGCACATCGCCAAGGATGACCGCTTCGGGGATCTGTCCGCACCCCAGATGAACATGCTGATCATGATCCGTATTCGTGAAGCAGTGTCGGTTACCGAGTTGGCAGCGCTGTTGGGCGTATCCCCGCCGTCGGTTTCCGCCATGGTGGACCGCCTGGTTGAGCGGGGGTTGTTGACCCGGGTTCCCAGTGATCAGGACCGGCGCAAGGTCGTGATCCGGGTTTCTCCCGAGGCACTGGAGGATATTGCCCGGGTGGAAGAGATCCTCCTGGGATATTTTGTGGAACTGGTGGAGGCCGTGGGGCCTGAAACCACCCGAAAGTGGTGCGAGGTGCTCGAACAGATTAAGCAGGTTCTGGAAAAGAAAAAACTTTCAGCTTAATTCAAGGGTAGCCAAATGGACAGCAAGGAAAAAAGCCGGCAGAAAAAACACGTGATGCTTCGAATCGCCATCTGCGTCCTGATTCTTGTGATCGGCTGGGTGGCAATGAATGGCCTGGCCAGCCTGAAGCAGCCTCCCGCCGAAGCCAAAACCGAGGAACGCCCCATCATGGTACAGACCACGACGGCCCAGCCCCGGGACTATCCGGTGGTCATCACCGGGTTCGGGGAGGCGGTGCCGCTGACCGTGGTGACCGTTGCACCGGAAGTATCCGGCCGGGTCGTCTTCACCCACCCGATGCTCAAGACCGGGCAGCGAATTCCGGTTGGCGAGGTGATGTTCCGGATCGATCCGGCTGATTACGAGGCCGGCCTTCAGGAGGCCAGGGCTGGCGTGGCCCAGTGGCAGACTTCGGTGGCCCGCTTGAAAAAGCAGTTTGCCATCGACACGCAGCGGGTGAAAACCCTGGAACGCAGTGCCCAACTGGCCAGGACCGAGTTCGAACGGATCAATCTGCTGTTCGAGGTGGATCGCGTGGGAACCCGATCCGGGGTGGACCAGGCAGAGCGCGCCTATAATGGCGCCTTGGATCAGGCGGATCAGCTATCCCAGGCAGTGAGCCTCTACCCGCTGCAGATCCGGGAGGCCGAAAGCAGTCTGCTTTCGGCCGAGGCCCGTCTGGCGATGGCCGAGACCAATCTGTCCCGATGTACGGTCAAGGCGCCCTTCGATGCCCGGATCAAATCAGTATCGTTGGAAACCGGCCAGTATGTCTCCCCCGGCCAGAACATCTTGACCCTGGCCGACGATACGGTTCTGGAGATTCAGGTTTCCCTGGACAGCCGGGACGCCCGTCACTGGTTGCAGTTTGAGACGCCGGCCAACGACCTCCCGCCCACCGCCTGGTTCGCCACTCTAAAACCGGTGGATTGCACCATCCGCTGGACCGAAGATAAGACCGGAACGGCATGGATCGGCATCCTGAACCGGGTGGTGAAGTTCGACCAGCAGACGCGAACCCTTGCCGTGGCCGTGCGAGTCGCCGCCACATCGGCCACGGAAAACGGGTACCGGACACTCCCGTTGGTGGAAGGCATGTTTTGCATGGTCGACATACCCGGCCAGACCATGCGCGATGTCTTCCAGCTGCCCCGGCAGGCGGTGAACTTTGAAAATAAGGCCTTCCTGGTTAACGCCCACAACCGGCTTGAAACTGTGGATGTTCGTGTGGAGCGGATCGAAGGAGATTATGTTTACGTGGGCCAGGGGCTCAACCCGGGCGACACGGTGATTGTCACCCGGATCATCGACCCGCTAGAAAATGCATTGCTTGAAATTGCGGATGCAGTCACCGCCAGGGAGCCCGCATCATGAAACGGGTACTTGCCGCGTTTGCCAGGAACACCGTGTTCGCCAACATCATCCTGGTGCTGGTTTTTATCGCCGGCTACATCGCCACGACCAACATGATCCGTGAAACCTTTCCGGAGTTCTCCCTGGACATGATCACCATTTCGGTACCTTATCCCGGCGCCGACCCGGAAGAGGTGGAAGAGGGGATCAGCCGTAAGATCGAAGAGGCCATCGAAGGGCTGCAGGGCATCAAACAGTACACCACCGAATCGTCCGAAGGGCTGGGTTCGGCCAATATCGAAGTCCGCGAAGACTATGAGGTGGACGAGGTCCTGGACCGGGTGCGTACCAAGGTGAACGCCATCTCGACCTTCCCGGTGGATGCGGAAAAGCCGGTGATCAGCGAGTTGCTGCTCAAGGATGTGGTCACCCTGCTTTACCTGTCCGGCGATATGTCCGAGCGGCGGATCAAGGAGTGGTCCGAGCAGGTCAAGGACGAGATTCAGCAGCTGCCCTCTATTTCCCAGGTGGAAACCTTCGGCGCGCGGGACTACGAGATTTCCATTGAAGTCTCCGAGGAGCGCCTCCGCCAATACGGCCTTTCCTTTTCAGATGTGACCGATGCCGTCCGCCGCAGCAGCCTCAACCTGGCCGGTGGCACCATCCGGACCCGGGAAGAGGAGATTCGGGTGCGCACCATGGGACGCAAATATACGGGTCGGGAATTGGCCTCGGTCGTTGTGCTGGCAGGGCCGGCTGGCGACGTCGTCACTCTGGATCGGCTGGCCCACATCGACGACGGATTTTCCGAGGACCCCATTGCCGCCACCATCAATGGAGAACCGGCCGTCCTTTTGATTGTCTACAAAACGCCTGAAGAAGACGCCCTGGTCATCTCGAAAACCATCCACCGGTACATCGAGGATAAGCAGCAGCAGATTCCGAGCGGTGCCAATATCGAAATTCTTTACGACAACACCGATATGCTCAAGGCGCGGATCGACCTTTTGATGAGAAACGGGATTATCGGCCTGTGCATCGTCTTTCTGCTGCTGTGGTGTTTTCTCAATGCACGGCTTTCCTTCTGGGCCGGTATGGGCATCCCCACCTCCATCGCGGGTGCTCTGGTCATTCTCTGGGCCATGGGCGGCACCATCAACATGATCTCTCTTTTCGGCCTCATCATGGTGCTGGGCATCGTCGTGGATGACGCCATTGTGGTGGGCGAGGCCATCTACGTTCACCGCATGCAGGGAAAGACAGCCCTGAGAGCGGCTGTAGACGGGGTCTCGGAGGTGGGTATGCCGGTGATTGCCGCCGTTCTTACCACCATCGTGGCCTTCATGCCCTTGTTCTACGTGGGCGGTATCATGGGAAAATTCATCTCCATCCTGCCCGCCGTGGTGATCGCCTGCCTGGTGGTTTCGCTGGTCGAATGCCTCTTCCTGCTGCCGGCCCATTTGAGCCATCTGCCTTCCCCCAACCGGACCACCGATCAGGAAAACAAGCTGGGCCGGCGACTCTCCAGGGTTCAGGAAACGACCTCCCGGTGGATGGTATTGTTTGTGGCCCGGGTGTACATGCCGTTTCTCAGCAAGGCACTGCACTGGCGCTACATATCCCTGGCCACGGCCATCACCGTGCTCATGGTGACCGTCGGCATGGTTCGCAGCGGCATCATCAAGTTCGAGGTCTTCCCCAAGCTGGACGGGTTCGTGATGACTGCCACGGCCGAGTTTCCCAGCGGCACTCCGCCCGAGGTCACCCGGCGGGCCATTGAGGAGATCGAGGCAGCCTTGACGCGGCTGGAGAAAAAGATTCAGACCCGGTCCGGCGAACCCCTGGTGAAAGACCGGTTGACCCTGGTGGGGCAGACCCTGAGCGACATGCCCAAGGTGGGCCCTCACTACGGTTCCGTCCAGGCCATCCTTCTGGATTCCGAAGCCCGGGGAATCCATACCGAGGAGCTGATGGTGCTCTGGGAAAAGGAGATCGGCATCCTGCCCGGCATCAAATCTCTGACCTTTGCCGGCATGGAGGCCGGGCCTCCCGGCGATCCCATAGAGGTCTGGCTCCAGGGCCACGACATGGACGATATCCTGGCTGCCGCCGACGAGCTGATGGAACGGCTGAGAAAATTCGACGGGGTGTACCAGATACGTACCGACTTTTCTCCCGGCAAGAACGAGATGCGGCTTCACCTCAAGCCGGAAGCCCGGGCTCTGGGACTCACCGTGGATGATCTGGCCCGGCAGATCTATGCCGGCTATTACGGCGACGAAGCGCTCCGGCTTCAACGGGGACGAGATGACATCCGGGTAAAGGTGCGCTACACCGCCAAGGAGCGCAGCCGGCTGTCCGACCTGGGCCAGGTGCGCATCCGCACCGCCGGTGGGTTTGAGGTGCCGCTCATGTCGGTCGCCGATGTAACCTTTACCCCCGGATTCTCGACCATCACCCGCACCGACGGCATGCGCCGGGTAGCGGTGAGCGCCGGTGTGGACACCAACAAAGCCAATGCCAACGAAATCTTTGCAGAGCTGTCGGCCAGCTATTTCCCCGAGTTGAAAAAACGCCATCCCGGACTGTTCGTGGCCCTTCAGGGAGAGCAAAAGAAGATGCGCGAATCATTCGGCAGCCTCTTCATCGGATTTCCGCTGGCGGTACTGGGCATCTTCATTGTCATTGCCACCATGTTCCGCTCCTATGCCCAGCCCATTGTGATCATGTTTACCGTGCCATTCGGCATTATCGGCGCCGTATTCGGCCACCTGCTGATGGGCTACGATCTGTCCATCATGAGCATCTTCGGCATGGTGGCCCTTACCGGAGTGGTGGTCAACGACGCCATTGTGCTCATCGAGCGCATCAATGAGAATTTTGCATGCGGAATGCCGTTTTTTGAAGCGATCCTTCAGGGGGGAACCCGGCGGTTCAGGGCCATTTTCCTGACCACCTTGAGTACGGTGGGCGGCCTGGCCCCGTTGATTATGGAGACCGATTTTCAGGCCAAGTTCCTTATTCCCATGGCGCTTTCCATCGCGGCCGGCGTGGCGTTTGCGACCATTCTCACGCTGGTGCTCATTCCCAGCCTGCTGGCCATACTCAATGACCTTCGACTGGTGGTGCATCGGATCAAGCACGGCCAATGGCCTAAACGACTGGAAGTAGAACCGGCCAGAAACCGCCATGAAAATCCGCTGGCCGACGATCTTGAGCAACTGCGCCCGCCGTCGGTGGATGTCTGCAACTAGTGTCCGTCCAGAAGTGGCGACTTTTGGCCCCAGCCTAGAAAAAATCTTCCACATTGTGGATGGACAAAGTATATCGACATTGAAAAATCACGAAAGGGTGGAAAAAATGAAAAGACGTTCCCTTTGGTTCGCCATACCCATGCTCTGTTGCGTTCTCGCCCTGCCGGTAGCAGGTCTTGCTCAGGAAACTGACGCTGTTGCGGCATCCATCAAAACATATTCCGGGAATTCCCCAGCCGTGGACTGGGCCGCCATGTCGACCCTGGACCTGGAAGCCGCTGTCAAGATCGCCCTGGTCGGCAACCCGGGCCTTGAGGCGGCGGCGGCACGGGTCCAACAGGCCAAGGCCCAGGTGGATCAAGCCCGTTCCACCTACTTGCCCCGGCTGGATGCCAATGCATCCGGGGCTCGGGTGGACCTTTCCGAAAACACCTATCAGGAGAATCTGGCCACGGCACGGTTTTTTAATCCGACCGCTTCCATCCAGAATCCCGAAGACTATTACAATGCGGATCTGACGCTATCATGGACCCTGTTTGACGGATTTGAACGCAAATTCTCCAATGCATCAGCCCGCTATGGCGAACAATCCAGCGTCGCTGCGTTGAAAGACGCCCGGCGGTTGCTGATTTCAGCCGTGGCGCTCTCCTATTTTTCTGCCCAACTGGCCTTGGAGAACATTGCCATCGCCAAGGCGGACGAAGCCTTCAACCAGCGTCAGCTGGCCGATGCCGAGGCGCGCCAGCGGGTTGGAACCGGTGCACTGAGCGATGTGCTCAACTTCCAGGTCCGCAAAAACCAGGCCAAGACAACCCGCATCAACCAGGAATACCAGTATGAGATTGCCCTGTACGGCCTGGCCGCTCTGCTGGGACTGCCCGATTCCCGGTTGCCGAAGCATGTGCAACTGGCCCGGCTCTCTCCGGAGACGGCTGTGGAGCTGTCCAGCCCGGCAGTGGATGAACTGATCGCCACGGCCATGGATCATCGACCGGATATCCAGCAGGCCCAGTGGGGCATTAAACAGACCGAGGCGCAGGTCAACATCGCCCGGGCCGGCAACTATCCCACGGTGGTCCTGGCCGGCAGTCTTGACGGCGAACGGGTTGAGGATCCGGGGTTCGGTCAGGACGATTTCGGCAATCGCGTCCAGGTGGGGTTGTCCTACAACCTGTTTGCCGGCGGCTATACCCAGGCCCGGGTCCGGGAGACCCGGCAGCGCAAGGTAGAGCTCGAAAAGCGCCTGGAGGAGTTGATCCTTTCTGCCACGTCGGAGATCCGCAGTTCCGCAGCCCTGGTGGCCACGGCCCAGACCCAGGTGGCCCTCCAACGGGAAAATGTTGACCTGGTGCAGCGTACCCGGGACCTGGTGGAAAAGGAGTATAACGCGGGCCAGGGATCCCTGGTCCGTCTCAACGAAGCCCAGAAAGATTTAACCACCGCCCAGAGCAACCTGGCTCTGGCCCTGGTCGGTCTACGCCAGGCCTGGGTGGAACTGGAAACCCGAACGGGCAATATACTGGCCACCTACGCCACTCCTGATGCGCCCTGATGCTTGTCGTCTCCGTACTGGGTTGGTCATGCAGAAAAAGGCGGAGCCAATCGGATACAGCAACTTGCTACATTACCCGATTGGTGGTAGACCCGCGGGCTTGTAAATGATCTGATGAACCATCGGGGAGCGCCGCGGTTATGGACCATGTCAAAAAAAATCCCATGTATCTCTACCTGGTGGTGCTCACCATCGGCTCTACGGTAGGGCTGCAGGCGTGGACAACCCTGTTCAACAACTTTGCCGTGGAAGTGGCCCGGCTGGACGGCGACGGTATCGGCCTCATCCAGTCCATACGCGAAATTCCCGGGTTTTTGGCCCTCCTGGCCATTTTTGTCATCCGGCTCATCCCGGAGCACCGGCTCTCCGCCCTGTCCATCCTGCTGCTGGGACTGGGCATTGCCGCTACCGGGTGGTTTCCCTCCTTTGCAGGGCTGGCCCTGACGACGCTGGCGATGAGCTTCGGGTTTCACTACTACGAAACCACCAACATGTCCCTTACCCTTCAGTATTTTGACAAGCACGCCTCGCCGTGGGTGTTCGGAAAGCTGCGCAGCATCTCCGCCGCGTCCAGCATCGTCGTAGGTGTGTTTATCTTTTTCATGGCCCCCATGTTGGATTTTACCCACATGTACCTGATCATCGGGGGGCTTATCGCAGCGGTGGGGCTGTGGGGATTTACCCGCACCCCCACCAACACCGAAATCGTGCCCCAGCGCAAGCGGATGATCTTTCGCAAGCGTTACCGCCTTTATTATTTTCTCACCTTTATGGCCGGCGCCCGGCGGCAGATTTTTATCGCCTTTTCGGTGCTCCTGCTGGTCCAAAAATTCGGTTATTCGGTCCAGGCCGTGACTTTTCTGTTTGTACTCAACAATGCCATCAATTATTTTCTCAGTCCCACCATCGGCCGCGCCATTATTCGTTTCGGCGAACGCAAGGTGCTCACGCTGGAATACGCCAGCCTGATCGCCGTGTTTCTTGCCTACGCCTTCACCGATTCAAAATGGGTGGCCGGCGTCCTGTACATTCTCGACCATATCTTTTTCAATTTCGGCATGGCCATCAACACCTTTTTCCAGAAAATGGGTGATCCCGGCGATGTGGCGCCGACCATGGCCGTGGGGTTCACCATCAATCATATCGCCGCAGTCTTTCTGCCAGCCATCGGCGGCTATTTCTGGATTGTCAATTATCGCATTCCCTTTATCGCCGGTGCTGTCATGGCCCTGATATCCCTGACCGCAGTACAGCAGATCCGCATCGCACCGGCGTCCTCGGCCAGCGATTCTCTATAGAAATCCCCGATAACGCTAAACTTTTTGACCTGAACGGCCAATAACGGTATAAAAGAAAAAGGCGTCAACGCTGACGGCGACCGTTCTTTCCATGGTTGTTTTCCTAAGGCTGATATGGACGAAAGATTCGAATAATGGCCGACCATAAAGGCAAACGACACCATTCCCGATGGGTTTCGTTCAGGTTCTTCATCAATACACCGTGCCTGTTTTTGGTGTTCTTACTGCTGTTGGGTGTCTCTTCTCTCAATGTTCCGGACGGCTGCGCGTCGCCCCCTGTCAACGTGCTGTTAATCAATGCCTACCACCCGGGCTATCGCTGGAGCGATGAGCTGGTCAGAGGGTTTCGCGAAACGCTCATGACCGCTGAACCGCAAACCCAGCTTTTCGTAGAATATCTGGACAGCAAACGCATCTATTCGCCATCGGCCCTGGATCGCCTTGCCGACCTGGTCCAAGAAAAATACCGCCATACCGCCTTTGACGCCGTCATTGCTGCTGACAACAATTCGTTCAGTTTCCTGAAACAACATCGCCAATCCCTTTTTAGTGGCATACCGGCCATCTTCTGCGGGGCCAACGATCTAAACCCGGCAGACCTCGACGGAATGGCACCCATTACGGGCGTCAATGAGGCCGCCGATGTCCGTGAAACCCTCGATGAGGCTCTCATTCTCTTCCCTTCCACCCGGCGCGTTGTGGTGGTCAACGATACCACCCCAACTGGCCGCAACGTCCATAAGGAAATCGAACGGATTGCCGCAATCTATCGTGATCGACTGGTGTTTTCCTATTGGGAAGATCTACGGCGGGATGATTTGCTCCACCGGCTGGCCGGCCTGAAAAACGGCGATATCGTCCTTTACACGTTTTTCTTTCGCGATACCGCCGGCCGGTTTTACGAGTATGACGACAGCGCCCAAAGCATCTGCGACGCATCTCCGGTGCCCGTCTTCGGCCTTTGGGAATTCAACCTCGGCCTGGGCATCGTGGGCGGCAAGCTGGTCAGTGGCTACGAGCAGGGCCATGCGGCAGGTAAAATGGCTCTGCAAATCCTTGCCGGAAAAAAAGCCGATGAGATTGCCATACAAATGAAAAGCCCTAACCGGTTTGCCTTCGACTACCGGGTGTTGGAAAAATTCGGCATCGACGAATCGCGCCTGCCAGCCCAAAGCCTGATCATCAACCGCCCCGTATCCATCTATCAGGAATACAAGGCCGTAATCTGGAGCACCCTGCTGGCCCTTGTCGCCTTGGCTTCGCTGAGTCTTTTTTTAATGGCCAACATTGCGGCCCGCCGCCGGGTTGAAAAACGACTGCGGAAAAGCCAGCAGTTCATCACAGGGGTCACCAGCAATGTGCCTGGGGTAGTATATCAGTTCTACGCAACGGCAGACGGCAAGTTCGGTTTAAATTTTGTAAGCGGCAAGGTATTTGAAATTTTTGAACTGGATGTCCCTACGGAAGAATTTTTCTCGGAGTTTTCGGCGTGCGTTCACAAGGACGACCAGGCGCCGTTTTTTGAGTCCATCATCAACGCGGTGAAACACGTCAGTCCCTGGCATTTTGAAGGCCGGTTTGTCAAACCGTCTGGTGAGACCATCTGGTTCTCCGGAAACTCCATTCCGCACCGTGAGGATACAACGATTGTTTTTGACGGCGTGATCATGGACATTTCAGGAATCAAAGCCGCCGAAGAAAAACTGCGTAAATCTGAACGGCAGATGTCCCAGATCATCAATTTCCTGCCGGATCCGACCTTTGTCATTGACCGGAAAAGCCGGGTCATCGCCTGGAACAGGGCCATGGAAAACCTGACCGGCATCAAGGCCGAAGCCATGCTGGGAAAAGGCAATTATGAATACGCCATTCCTTTTTACGGCGAACGACGCCCGGTGATGATCGACCTGGTCGGAAGTTGGAACGATCTGATCGCCAACCAGTACAAAGATATCAAGAAAAAGGACGATCTCCTCTTTTCGGAAACGCTGGAGCCGCACCGTCCTTTAGGCAACCGACATTTTCGCAATACGGCAGGTCCGCTTTACGACGAAAACGATTCGGTTGTGGGTGCCATCGAAACCATCCATGACATCACCGAACGTCGACACGCCGAAACGCGTATGCAGTTGATGGATCATGTGGTGCAAAACAGTCCGGTGGTGCTGTTCCGATGGCAGGCGACGGAGAACTGGCCGGTTGTTTATGTTACCGATAATGTAAAACAATTCGGCTATACACGTGAGGAACTGCTTTCGGGCAAGGTCCCTTTCAGTGTTATGATTCATCCCGATGACCGGTCGCGGGTGGCCGAAGAGGTGATGGCCTATTCGCGTCAGGGCGTTTTCGATTTCAAGCAGGAATACCGTATTGTCACCAAAGACGGTGCTGTCCGCTGGATCGATGACCGAACCGTGGTTGAACGGGATGGGCGCGGTACCATCACCCACTACCAGGGTGTGGTGTTGGACATTACCGACCGCAAGTCGGCCCAGGAAGAGATCAGCAAGCGGCAGCTGTATTTGGAATCGGTGCTTTATCATGCGCCGGATGCCATTATCACGTTGGATGCACGGCACCGGGTGGTGGATTGGAACCCGGGGGCCGAAAAGATCTTCGGCTACACCAGCCAGGAAGCTCGCGGCAAAGAATTGGACGGCCTCGTCACCAGGGACGAGGTTCGAGTCGAAGCAGGTGGGAAGACCCGGCGCGTTCTATCGGGTGAACGGGTGGAAGCCTTCGAAACGATACGTTTCAGAAAGGACGGGACGCCTGTCCATGTCATTGCCGGTGGCTCGCCGATCATGGTCGACGGAACCCTTACGGGTGTGGTCGCCATGTATACCGATGTGACCGCACTGAAACAGGCACAGGATGACGTCAGAAGAAGCGAACGCATGCTGCGCAGGATCATGGATATCGTACCGTCGATGATCTTCGTGAGAAATGCCCGGGGTCGATTTCTCATGGTCAACCAGGCGGTGGCGGAGGCTTATGGCATGGCCGTCGAGGAGCTGATCTCCATGTCCCACGAATCGGTTCATCCTGATCCGGTCCAGGTGCAAGGCTATCTGGCTGACGACCGCGAAGCCTTGGAATCGGGCCGGCCCCTGTTCGTTTCCGAAGAACCTTTCCAGGACCATACCGGCGCTTTGCGGTGGCTGGAAGTCATCAAGATCCCCGGTGATGCAGATGATTTTGGAGAGCCGGTCATCGTCGGCCTGGCTACGGACATTACCGAACGAAGAGCGGTGGAAGCCCGGATCCAGGAGAGTGAAAAGCGTTATCGGACCATGTTTGAAAATACCGGCACCGGGACGGTGCTCAGCGAGGCCGATACCACGTTGTCCATGGTCAACAGCGAATTTGCCAGTATGGTGGGCTATTCCCGGGAAGCGATCGAAGGAAAAATGAGCTGGACGCAATTCATCGTACCCGAAGATGTCGGACGGATGAAGGCCTATCATTTTGCCCGACGGGAAGATCCATCCTCCGCCCCTACCCAATGGGAATGCAGCCTCGTTGACCGGTCCGGCACGGTAAAACAAATGCTGCTGAAGGTTCGTTTGATTCCCGGCACCCAGACAAGCATCGGGTCTTTTCTGGATATCACCGAGCGTAAACGAGCCGAGGAGGACCTGGTCGAGGCCAACCGTATGCTGCGCCTGATACTGGACACCATTCCGGTGCGGGTGTTCTGGAAAGATCGGGAATGCCATTACCTGGGATGCAACCAGGCTTTTGCCGGGGATGCCGGTCATTCCGAACCGGAGGCGCTGATCGGAAAAGATGATTATGAAATGACCTGGCGGGATCAGGCGGACTTGTATCGTAAAGATGATCAGGCGGTGATCGCCTCCGGCATCGCGCGAATCAATTATGAGGAACCCCAGACCACACCGGAGGGTCATACCATCTGGCTGCAGACCAGCAAGGTGCCCATTCGGGACAATCAGGAGAACATCATCGGTTTGCTGGGCACTTATCAGGATATCACCGAACGCAAAAATGCCGTCGAAGAACTCCGGAAGTTGCGCAACTACCTGACCAACATCATCAACTCCATGCCTTCAGTGCTGGTGGGCGTCGACACGAGAGGGCGGGTGACCCAGTGGAACAAGCAGGCTGAACTGGCTACGGGAATGACCTTCGACCAGGCCCGGTCGCAGCCCCTGACAGCGGTTTTCCCCCAGTTGATCGACGAGATGGATCGCATTCAATCAGCCATTCAGGATCGGCGGGTACTCCGGGACCCGAAAATTCCGAGGCATTCGAAAGGCGAGACGCGATTTGAAGACGTCACCATTTTCCCGTTGGTGGCCAATGGCGTCGAAGGGGCGGTGATCCGCGTGGACGATGTCACCGAGCGGGTGCGCCTGGAGGAGATGATGATCCAGAGCGAGAAAATGCTTTCTGTCGGCGGTCTGGCAGCGGGCATGGCCCACGAAATCAACAATCCCCTGGCCGGCATTCTTCAGAATACAGCCGTGCTGGACAACCGGCTGCTCGGCGACCTACCGGCGAACCGGCAAGCCGCAGAGGCCGCCGGCACCACCATGGCGGCGATTCGGCATTATCTGGAACTGCGCAAGCTGCCCGTCATGCTGGATAACATCCGTTCCTCAGGAAAACGGGCCGCTGCGATTGTCAGGAATATGCTCAGTTTTGCCCGCAAAAGCGACCGCAGCGTCTCCAGTCATGATCTTGGCGCGCTGTTGGAACAGACCGTTGAATTGGCCCAGACCGATTACGATATGAAAAAGCGTTATGACTTCAAACAGATTCACATCGTAAGAGAGTTCGATAGTGCGGTCCCTCCCGTTCCCTGCGAGGCAAGCAAACTTCAACAGGTATTTCTGAATATTTTGAAAAATGGTGCCGAAGCCATGGCAGATGTGGTTGATCGGAGGGTACAGCCAACATTTACCCTGCGGGTGAATGATGATGGATTTTGGGTGCGGGTGGAAATCGAGGACAATGGGCCCGGTATGGATGCCAATACCCGCCGCCGGATCTTCGAACCATTTTTTACGACCAAGCCGGTGGGCAAGGGAACTGGATTGGGCCTTTCCGTTTCCTATTTTATCATCACCGAAAACCACGGTGGCAAGATGGATGTGTTCTCTGCCAACGGCGAAGGAACGCGGTTTGTGATCCGTTTGCCGAAAGCGGGCAAGCCGTGACCGTAAAAATGTTGGCGAATACGTAATCCCAGCAAGGAGATCCGGAACGATGACCCCCTCTCGCATACTGATCATTGACGATGAGAAAGCCATTCGGGACAGTTTCGGTGCCCACCTGGAAGATTGCGGATATGAGATTCTTACAGCGGAAAACGGGCGCGTGGGGCTGTCGCTGTTCGAAAAAAACCAGCCAGACCTGGTCATTGTCGATCTGCGCATGCCTGAAGCGGACGGCATGCAGGTGCTCCAACAGATCAGCCGGGTCTCTCCGTTGACCCCATTGATCGTGGCCTCGGGCACCGGGATTATCACCGATGCCATCGAAGCGCTTCATTGCGGCGCCTGGGACTACCTGCTCAAACCCATTGCGGATCTATCCATACTTACCCATGCGGTCGAAGCAGCCCTAGAAAAAGGAGCGCTGAAAAAAGAGAATCAGAACTACCGGGAGCAACTGGAAAAACTGGTTGAATCCCGGACCGTGGAGCTGGCGCAGGCCAACTCGCATCTGTCCCAAATCAACGCCCGGCTGCGGCATATTGTGGATACCACGCGGACCCTCTCTTTCTGCAGCGAAGTCAAGGAGTTCGGATCGTTGCTGCTGGAAGCGTCCGGCCAGCACATGCTGGCCACGGGCGGCAGCATCTACCTGCGGGAGGAACACGGCCTTCGGCTGGTACATGCCTTGGACAAAGGTCATGCTGCCGAATTCATTGCCTTCCCTTTGCCCGAAAATTCACTGTTCGCGCGTGCCATGGCCGCAAATCAGCCCATTCTGGAGTACCATATTGGTGAAAATGAGGCCATCCGACCCAGTGGATGGGAAGGATACGCCGATGGTTCGGCCCTTGTATTTCCCCTGCCTGACGAATTCGGCGGTATTGCCGGCATCATGACCCTTCACAGCAAGACGCCGCCTCCCTTCGTGGATCAGGACCGGGAGATTGGCACTATTTTGGCCTCATACAGCTGCGAAGCCCTGCGGGCCGTCCGGGTTACCGAGCAGCTTCGGGAAAGCGAATCGCGGTTCCGTAAAATCCTGGACACCATTCCCACCGGCATCATAATCATCGATGCTGAAACCCGGCACATTGTTTATATCAACCCCACTGCAGCCGGCATGATCGGCGCCGATCCGCAGATGCTTGCCGGGAAGGACTGCCACGAGGTGATCTGTCCCTCGCATGCAGGTCATTGTCCCCTGGTGTCGGATAAGGAGATGGGGTTGTCCGAGCGGACCTTGATGACGATGGACGGGTGCGAAGTGCCCGTTCTCAGGACCGTTTCCCGAACCACACTATCGGGCCGGGATTGCTTTTTGGAAAGCTTTATCGACCTGTCCGAACAGATCCGGGCCGAAGTGGACAAGGAACGGCTGGAGGTCCAGCTGCGCCAGGCTCAGAAAATGGAAGCCCTGGGCACCTTGGCCGGGGGCATCGCCCATGACTTCAACAACATCCTCAGCGCCGTGCTGGGGTACTCGGAGCTGGGGCTGCAGGATCTGGACGATCAAACCCACCCCCTCTACCCCAAGCTAAAGGCCATCAATCATGCCGGCCATCGGGCCAGAGACCTGGTGGAGCAGATCCTGGCCTTCAGCCGCATGCAGGAACAGCTCCAGGCACCCATTAAAATCTCACCCATCGTCAAGGAAGCGATCAAGCTGCTCCAGTCTTCCCTTCCGGCCAACATCCAGATCAAGGCGGCCATCACGGCCGACAGGCCGGTACTGGGCGACCCCACCCAGATTCACCAGATCATCATGAACCTGTGCACCAACGCCTACCACGCCATGCAGGCGTCAGGGGGCGAACTGGGCATCTCCCTGGAAACGGTGGCCGTCGACGCATCGGCGGCTTTCGCCGCCTTGGACCTGTCACCGGGCCAGTACCTGCGACTGACCGTTTCCGACACAGGGGCCGGCATCAGCCCGGCCATCATCGACCGCATTTTCGATCCCTATTTCACCACCAAAGATAAGGGCAAGGGCACGGGTTTGGGGTTGGCGGTGGTCCACGGCATCGTCAAGCGCCATCGCGGGGAGATATCCGTGGAAAGCCGGGTGGGCCACGGTACGCGGTTTACCGTCTTTTTACCGGTTTCCGGAGATGACTCGGCGGAAAGCAGCATGCCCCCGATTCCCTTACCCCGGGGCACCGAACATGTGCTGCTGGTGGATGATGAGAAAGACCTGGTGGAGATCGGCAGAGAAATGCTCCACCGCCTGGGGTATCGGGTGACCGCCATCACCGGAAGTCTTGATGCCCTGGAAGCCTTCAAGCAGGATCCTTTCCGTTTCGATATCGTGGTTACCGACTACAACATGCCGGGGTTGACCGGGGACCAGGTGGCACGGCAGATGCTGTCTATCCGCCGGGAGATACCCATTATCGTCTGCACCGGTTTTTCCGAGGTGTTCGATCAGCAGCAGGCCAAATCCATCGGTATCCGGCAGATACTGATGAAGCCGGTGACCATGGAAGCCATTGCCCATGCCGTGCGTGAGGTTTTGGAGACGCGATAACGATAAAAAACAGCTCTGCTTTTTGCCTGTTTTAGTCCGCGATAAACAGCAAGAACCCGCCGGCTTGGGACGAAAAATGCCATTTCGGACTATATTTCCATCCCTGCCCGATACCCCTGATGCACGGCATCAAAGGCCAGGGCTACCTGACCGGCGTCACCGGCCACCTTGAAGGCGATGCCCAGCTTTTCCACCACCTGTTGAAGCGGGTTGTAGGATGAGGCTCCGGCGGCGACGACCACCGTGTCAGCGGGAATGGTTTCCTGCTGGCCGTCCTTTTCCACTTTCAGGCCCTCGAAGCAGATTTCGACCACCGTTGTCCGGTTGACCGTGGTCACCCCCATACGCGACAATTCCTGCATCATGCCCCAGCGCGTGGACTTGCCGATGTCTTTGCCCACCTTGTCCAGCATCTCCACCAGCGTCACCTGCCGGGTACCCCGGGTGGCCATTTCGAAAAGCGTCTCCGGGTCCTCGGCGCGATTGACCAGCAGGAACTTGACGCCCTCGGCAGACAGAGTTCCCTTCTCGGCCAGGAAGAGGGCGGTCTCGACGCCGACTGCACCGCCGCCAATGATGACTACCCGCCGGCCGGTGATCACCCGGTTGGCCAGCACATCCCAGGCTTGAACCACGTGGGGCAGGTCGCAGCCGGGAATGTTTGGGGACAGGGGGGTTGCGCCCGTGGCCAGGATCATCGCATCGGGATTTTCCTCACGGATCAGGGATTCATCGACTCGACAATTGAACACCGTGGGAATGTTTGCTGCCTGCACCTGTCGGGACAGATCCTTGGCCAGTGAGGCGAACTCGGCCCGTCCGGGTGGGGCTGCAGCCAGGAAAAGCTGACCTCCCAGACGGTCGGCCATCTCAAAGAGTGTCACCCGGTGGCCGCGCTCGTGGGCGGCCATCGCGGCACTCATGCCTGCCGGACCGCCGCCCACCACCATTACTTTCTTCGGCCGCGATGTTTTTTTGATCGTCATCGCGTTTTCGTGGCCGGCCCGGGGGTTGCACATACACTCCACGTGTTTGAGCTGGAACAGGTGGTCGAAGCATCCCTGGGCGCAGGCAATGCAGTGAATGATGTCCGCTTCTTTTGACTGACGGGCCTTTTCCGGGAGCCATGGATCGGCGATCAGGCTGCGACCCATGGCCACCATGTCGCACATGCCGTCGGCGAGCATCTCGCGGGCCGTGGCCGGGTCGTTGATGCGGTGGCTGGCGATCACTGGTACGTCGACCTGTTCGTGGATGCATTTGGCCAGGTAGGCAAAAACGCCCCGGGGCACTGCAGTGACAATCTGGGGTACGCGGGCTTCGTGCCAGCCCACGTTGATGCACAGGGCATCGGCAGGGCCGGCTGCCAACGCCCGGGCGTATTCCTGAAGTTCCAGCCGGCCGTTGCCGCCGGGCATGAAATCGTTGCCGTTCATACGTACGATCAGCGGGTAATCGTCACCGACCGCATCGCGAATGGCGGTCATCACTTCCAATCCGAAGCGCATGCGGTTTTCCAGACTGCCGCCATACTGATCGGTGCGCTGGTTGGTGAGTGGGGAAAGAAATTCGCTGATCAGATAGCCGGTCCCACTGAGCACTTCCACGGCATCGAACCCGGCGGATTTCACTCGAAGGGCGGCGGCGGCAAAGGAATCGATGGTCTGCCGGATCTCCTCTTTGGTGAGTTCCTTGGGGGTTTCCCCGGTCATGCGCGAGGCGACGGGAGAGGGCGCTACCGGCTGCCTGCCGTCCAGAAAGAAGGAGAAATTGTAACGGCCTGCATGGTTGAGTTGGACGGCGCTTCGGGCGCCGTTGGCCTTGATGGCCGTCGCCAGCCGGGCGAGGCCGGGAATGAAGGCATCGTCGTGGGCGCCGATGTTCTGGGTGTTGCCGGACAGATCGTCCACGGTGGCATAGCCCACGCAGATCATACCCACACCGCCTCTGGCCCGCTCGGCATAAAAGGCAGCCAGCTGGTCGGTCACCTGGAAATTCACTGCCATGCCCAGATGCATGGCGGGAAGGTAGATCCGGTTTTTGATGTCAAGCCGGTTAATGGTGATGGGCTTGAATAGGGGGTCCCTCATTTTCTTTTCTCCTGTATTAACCCGTTCGATTTTTAAGTCCCTTGAAGTGGATCAGTCGTTTTTGCATGATGCGGTCGATGACGTAGGCTCTCAGGGCGCGGGCCATGCGGGTCAGCTCCAGGGTCATGGCGGCGTCCTTTTCGAAGGAGAGCGAATCAGTCTGTTTTTGGCGCAGGGCAATCTCTTTTTCCACCATGGTGTCGGCCAGATCCGGGTAAAAGGCAATATCCGGGATAGTTATTCCCATATCGAACCCTTTTTTAAGCATTCGTCCCATGACCTGGTCCTCGGCATCGAACCGGTCGTCGGCCATGGGAACGAGGATACGGGCTTCGCACAGGCGATTCACCTGGTCGGCAGTTAAACCGGTGGTTTTGAAAAAGGCGGTCCTGCCTATCTGCCTGCCCCGGGAACCGAACAGGTCAATCTGAAGGGCCACCAGGGGGTCCACGTCATGACCGTTGTCCATTTCTTTGAGCAGGCCTTTGATGGCTGCCAGGGGCAACCGGTAGCGGGATTGAGTCTGTTTGATAAAGGCCACCCGCTCCACACAGGACGGATGGTAGTAGGCCATGTTGCGCTGGGTACGCACCGGTTGGGGCAGCAGGCCGGTATTCACATACAGAATGATGGTGGACTTGGGCACGCCGGTGGCATTCACGATCTCCTTCATCTTGAGAAACGGGCGGCCGTTTTGTGTTTGTGGTTTGTCCTTGAATTCAGGCA
>JAHLLR010000067.1 GCA_020444075.1 Deltaproteobacteria bacterium | reverse complement strand
ATAACCAACCATAATTAATAGATAAATCAGTTTTTGTTACGTCTTATCTCAATTATTCACAAATTAGATGGGAATTAACATTAGATATTGATAGCACAATCTCAAATGAAAAAGTTTGTGCTTCAATGCAATCATTATTAGCACTGAAATATATGCTTTTTTAGAATAGAAACAGCCTGAGGAAGCTCCGAAAAAACTAATTCATAACACGGCCTTCTTTCTATCAAGGTAATCATGGCTTCAACATCCCTGCTGGTAAATACCCTGTTAGAAGAGCCAGTTTTAGCCAGTCGTTGCAGAGCTTCCATTTTATCTATTTTAGCCAAACGGTCCTCTGCACCTTTAATGTATTTGGGAAAGATTAAAAAATCGACCGGTGAAGAATTTTCAACCACTTCAGGAAGATTTTTCACGGATGGTGATAAGTAGCGGACTTTTTTACCATCCGTCCGCAAATGAATGGGTCGGTCCGCTAATCCTGGATAATAGCTTTCAAGTGGTTTAACTGAGCCCGGCTTTATGCTCATAGGCAAGGGCAGAGGGGATACACAGAGATCGCTCAAGTTGAGGACGGCCAGTTCATCCGAGAAAAAACGGCATCCATGCGCCATTAGAGCAGCGGCAAGGGTTGTCTTTCCGCTACCAGCCTCTCCAGGGAACATCACTGTGATTCCATCCATCTCGATAACAGCGGCATGAAATAATAGATTTGCCTTTAGCGTCTCGCAGCAACGAACAAAAATCAAGGTCGCGAGGTTCGGCAGCACTTCATTTTCTGGTCGTCCCTCCATAAATCCCAGATCATCAAGAAAAATATCCCAAGTATCGCCTATCTCTTTACTGTCGGTAACCGCAAGACGAGTATCCGGCAATTCGCAGTTATCCACTGCCAGATGATCCATCATGTGTGTAAAGGTGTCACCCAGAGCGGTATCTTGACAACAAAATTCAAAAAGATGGTCGGCGACTCGGAAAAATCGCCTAACCGCCCAATGGTTTGGTTCCAAAAGCCTGGGGCCGGTTGGTGTTATATCCCAGCTGCGGTCGCTTTCCATACTTTCAGAAAACGGTTCGGCGGCGAATAAACCTTCCTGCTCCAAGACGTTTAAAAGGGCGCCCGCATCCTGCAATGCTTTGTCTTTGCCAATATTAAAAGTTGAGGCGAGACGACTGGCGAGTTCATCTAAACTGGTAACTTCATCCAAAAGGCACCAGATAAACGCAGATGAGGAATTCAAGGCCCATATTTGTCGTGAACCCTCTAAAAAAAGAACCCCTCCATCGACGAAGGGATAGAAGCTAACGTCGGATGAAGGGGTAGGAAGCGAATACATCTGTGATTCAGGCAAACAATGATTGCCTTCCAATTCGACTATGGTCGGATTCCAGAAGTTTTATTAAAAGGTCAGTACAATAGGTTTAGATTTTATTGAGGATTATTATCCTTTGTCCACTGTGGGGGATTAGGTCCAACTGGCGCATTCGGTGGCGGACTCCCCGTTTTAGTAAGTTCTCCTTTACCTGAATTCCAAGATTTGGCTGCACTGGCCTTTTCCACCAGCATAGATAGGACGATTGGGGTGGCATAGGCTGCATAGACACTGGTACGAAGAAAATCGCGGCGATCCATTATCCCATTTTCTTTTTTCTCTTTTTCACTCATGTTTCCACCTTTTCCTTCCATAGTAACTATTGCAGATTCTTAATAAGCATAGTTTAGCTCTACCAAACCGCAATCGTTGTGTAGGCGGCTACGCACAAAGACAATTGATTCAAGTTATCCTTACATAATAATTAAGCAATTATTATACCTAATTAATGTATATTTATATTGTCTTGTATTGCAGGATGTTATGGAGTTTTAAAATTGAAGAAAATTTTTTTGGGAAAAGTCTCCCATATTAACAATGTAAAATTTTTCCTATTATTGAATTTTTTTCCCATCGACTCTATGTGACAATTTTCGCCTTCCCTAAGGCGCTTCTATCTGAAAATTGAATTTTACCTATAGTCAATTACCCTTATTTCGCCTTAGTTCTTAATTTCTGTCTTTACCAAATAACACGTCTTTTGTGGAAAGAAGCTGTTAATATCCTTCCGTTCCTCTGGTAACGTCATTACACACCTTAAGGCGACTATGGAACTTAAGCGGATATTTGCATTACTCACTGTTTTTTAATCAAATATAGCATCTTTTTAAATTTAGTGTTGAGCATTCTAAAGTCAAACGTCTGTTTGAAATTAAATCGTCTGAAAAAGAAAACGGATAAGCAGTAGAGCCGTATGGGAATGTTTCTTAAACCTTGCCTGTAGCATAGATTATGCCATACCCAAGACGGTTTGTTCATACGCCGGAAGACTATGATGAGAATCCTGACCGCAACCGCTTTGATCCTTTTTGCAGCAGTTTCTGGTGGCGTTTCGAATCCAGAAAGATAATTGGCCCTGTTGTTGCTGGCTCCTGATAGCCTGGCCAAATGAAGCCCTGCGAATGCGACCCGGGGTACATCTATAGGATAAGGCATGCCCATCAGCGTGTGCGCCAGTGTCAGATAAACGCGAAACTGAAACCCCAGGCATTGACTGTTACCCCTTTCAAACCACTCCCGCCAGTCGATAACTGAACCATAGCGACGAACCAGGTAGGCAAACTCGGCCAACTGGCTTAGGGGAACAATGGAAGTGGTGTACGCCTCTTTCGGCACCAGAGCATGAACCGTGTTATGCAGCAATCGGTAGGTCGGTGTAAGCACACCAGGATTCAAACCTTCCCACCGTTTAATTTCTTTATTTGCCCAAGTGAAATCGGTTGGTAACACTCTGTTGGCCTGTCCCTTGGCGGTTTGAAAATGGATTTCCACTGCCACGGGGGTTCCCGATTTCAAGTAGCGGGGTAGGTGATGGGGCAGGCTTGAATCGAAAAATCCCGAAGTACCAAAACAATCCGCCTGCGCATCGTAACCCAACTGCCGCAATAGATTTTTCACCGGTTCAATATGCCGCACCTTTACGAGAAAATCGAGGTCTCCCATCATTCTCGCGCCCGCGTCTTCATACAAATCGTCGCAAAACGTGGCGGCCCCTTTGAGCAGGATGACGGGGATTTCAATGTGATTTAGATTTGAAATGATTTCTTTAGCAGCCTTTCGGAGGGCGTCTTGGCGTTCCATATTTGCCTGATGAAGATGCAACAGATAACTTTGTAGTTCCTTAGGCAGCAATGGTAGAAAGCCATCCTTACGCAAGTTGACGAACCACAGGGGGGCACAAAAATGCAAATTGGCCATGAATAATATGCGTCCCCAGTTAAGACTTCCCTTCTGGATATATTCAGATAAGTTGTAAACTGTCTCCTCATCTTTCCAAGGGGACAAAAATAGCGCCAGAAGCGCATAGTGGTTGTTAGACGATGGAATGTTCATGCAACCTCATTAATCGTGTTTGGGTAAAATCCTGGATTTGCCGGGGTTCGTAACTGAATTTTAACCATTAAAGATTAAAAAAACCACGAATAATTTCTATATCGCACGATGAACTAAGCCGGTGAACTTTTGAAATTAGTGCACATGAAGACTGGGTAGCGTTAAACATTGGCTTTTGTTATCGGTTCATCTATCAGGAAATTAATGGATGCGAAATATACGTATTGGCTACCAGAAAAATTTAGGATTGGCTATTAGATGTGATTTCTCCAAACCACAGGTCCAGAGAAACTACCGATACCCACTCACTACCAGCACCCCCATGAGATCAACCAAAGTTGTATTTTTAAATATCATAGGACGGATGGTCGATAAGGAGGGAAGACATTTTTTCTCATCCTGTCAATCCAATCACCGGTCATGATTGGCTTTTGGGTTTCGAAAAATTTTCCTAAAATAGGCAGGATGGAAGCGTCATGCCGCTTTATCTCATCATCCATAAAGCATTTATGGCGGCTGGAAGTCGCTCCATCTTAAGAAGCCAGATGTTGAGTCAGAATGATTAAGGTTTGGAACTGATCAAGAGGGCCCCGCCTTTAGCCTTCAGGTCTCTCTTTGCACACCCCGCAGATGCTGCATGTTGTCGGATCGGCGGGGCAGGGGGCGGACGTCCGGCCGGCTATTGCCCGGCGGTATTCTTTCAACAGGTAGGACTTGTCGAGGCCGTGGTCGATGAAGTCCCAGGGAAACAGCTCATCGGGATTCCGCTCACGGTGAACGTAAAAGTGGGGGTTGACCGGAGAAGCCTTGAAAGTCTGGGGCCAGTTGCCCTGGTTTTCATGGGCCAGCGACAGAATGCCTGCCACCCGCCGATCCCCCCGGGCGATCACTCCCTGCAGGTAGGCCCACCGGGGCACGTCCGCATGCACCCGCACATTAGCGGTTTTTTTCAATCCCATCTTCACCATCTTGATCTTCGTCTTCAGCGTTTTCACGTCATCCATGGACGCCCATTGAAAGGGAGTAAACGGTTTGGGAACGAAGGAGCTGAGACTAACGGTGATTTCACCGATGTGCCCTTTGCCCCGACTGGTTCTGAGAAATCGGTGTTTGATCTTCTTTACCAGATCCACGATGGCGGCCACATCGGCCGGGGTTTCGGTGGGCAGGCCGATCATGAAATAGACTTTCAGGTTGGGGATGCCGGCGGCCACCAGGGTTTCGGCTGCAGCGACCACATGATCTTCGGTGATCCCCTTGTTGATCACCCGGCGCATGCGTTCCGAACCGGCATCCGGGGCAATGGTGGCGGTCTTCACCCGGCTCTTTTTCAGCGCCTCGATCAGCGGTCCGTCCAGTGCGTCGGCCCGCAGGCTGCTGAAAGAGAAACGGATCTCACGGGATCGATCCTTGTCGCACAACTCCCGAATGCCCGGCAGGTCGGACACGGCCGCTCCCACCAGGCCGATGCGGTCGGTCAGCGCGCACCCATCGTCCACCTGACGGTCAAGCAGGTCAAAGGGGCGGAATCGTGGCGGCCGGTATACATATCCGGCGCTGCAGAAGCGGCACCCATGGGGGCAGCCGCGGGAGACTTCGATAAGATAGGTGTCCTCAAAGGTGGTGTCCGGAGTCAAAATCGTACTGGCCGTCGGCAGGCTCGAAAGGTCCGGAACGATCATTCGTCTGACGGAAGCAGGCACATCCGCCAGCAGGTTAACTTCAGCGAGGGTGCCGTCTTCATGATAGCGGGGGCGGTAGAAGGCGGGAACATACAGGCCGGGAACCTGGCGGGCCAGGGCAAGCAGGCTTTCCTGCTTTTCGGCCGAAGGATCGAAAACCTGAAAAAACCCCGATATCAGTGCCTCGGCCTCCCCCAACAGGAAAGCGTCGATAAACCGGGCCAATGGTTCAGGGTTGAGAAAACAGAAGACTCCCCCTGCCAGCACAAGGGGGAGAGTAGCGCCACGCTGGGCGGCCGACAGGGGGAGTCTTGCTGTTTCCAGGATGGTAAGCACGCCGGGTACATCGTTCTCATAAGAGATCGAAAAGGCAATGATGTCGAAGTCTTCGATGGGCGTCTGGGACTCGACCGTCAACACCCGACGAATTTTACCGCCATCCTGTTCCGGTAAAAAAGCACGTTCACAAACTACATGGTCAATATCGTTGATGAGCCGGTATACGGTCTGGAACCCCAGGTTCGACATTCCCACCGGGTAAAAATTGGGGTAGACCAGCGCCACGCGAATACGGCCGGCGGCAGACTTACGGATAACGCCGCGCTCGGTCGCCGCATGTCCTCGGGAGTCCTGTTGGGATCCTGTTGCCATGATTTCCGCAGACCTTTATCCGGATCGCCGTCCAATCCCTTTCCTTTCCGGATCAGCTCGGAACGGTCGGGGCGTTTTCATCGGCCTTCACCATCATCGAGGAAATCCGGCTTTGCTGGCGACGGTCTTCTCCACTTCGGCGATCCAGGCCGCTGCGTCGTTCGGGAATACAGCAGGCATATGAATATTCCCGCCGATCGCCACCCGACCTGCGGCCACCGGTCAATTGGTCGCTTAATTGAGTTTGCTGCATCATGGGTCCTCTGGCTCATCGTTAAAGCAGCTGATCCCTGTCGATCCGGTTCGACCGGACAGGGGGGGGTTAGTCCGCCTTTCTTCTCAAGAACGTGGGGACGTCCAGGTCGTCGTTGTCGATGACAATCCCCTTGTACTCCCGGTAAAGTTCACTGGCCGACCCTTCGTTGACGGCCTGCCGCCGGCGGATGAAGGTGGGTTCGTCCAGTTCCGAAGAACGGGCCAGATCCGCCGGGGTGATGTCACGCACCTTACCGCCGTAGGTAGGGTCCAGCGCTCTCGGGGCATCCTTCTCTTTGCCCTTCTCGCCGATGCCGGTGGCAATGACGGTAACGCTCATCTCATCACCCACGCTGTCGTCGATGACCGCACCCCAGATGATCTCCGCATCTTCACCCACTTCGTTGTATATGCGTTCGGACGCTTCGGTCATCTCCTCCATGGTGAGGTCGCTGTTGGAAGTGATATTCATCAGCACGCCCTTGGCGCCGGATATATTGATGTCATCCAGCAGAGGGTGTGAGATGGCCCGTTCGGCCGCTTCCAGGGCCCGGTTTTCACCGCTGGAGATGCCGATGCCCATGATGGCCATACCGGCCCGGGACATGGTGGTCTTCACGTCGGCAAAGTCCAGGTTGACCAGGCCGGGCATCATGATCAGGTCGGTGATGCCCTTGACGGAATGCAGCAGGATCTCGTCAGCCTTCTTGAACATGTCCACCATCTTGGCATTCTTCGAGGCCAGCCCGCGCAACCGGTCATTGGGAATGGTGATCACCGTATCCGCCGCTTTTTTCAGTTCGAGAATGCCTTCTTCAGCCTGTTTGGCCCGTTTTCTGCCCTCGAAGGAGAAAGGCCGGGTCACCACCGCCACGGTAAGGATGCCCATTTCCTTACACAGCCGAGCAATCACCGGCGCCGCACCGGTCCCGGTGCCGCCGCCGAAGCCGGCGGTGATGAAAACCATGTGGGAATCGGCCAAGGCCTCCTTGATCATCTCGGCATTTTCCAGGGCCGCCTCCCGCCCCACCTGGGGATTGGCGCCGGCACCCAGGCCTTCGGTAATTTTTGTCCCCAACTGAAAGCGCATCTCCGCCTGGGACACTTCCAGAGCCTGGGCATCCGTGTTGGCGGAAATGAACCTGACACCCTGCAGATTGCTCGCGATCATGTTGTTGATCGCGTTGCCTCCCGCCCCGCCAACGCCAATCACTTTAATTTTTGCCGATCGGTCACTCTCCATGTACGTAAACATACCAGTCATAGTCTCCCCCTTTGCTTGTGTTGCCCATAACGGCGCTTGCCTGTACGCCTTGGTTTCCAGTTTTTCAACCATTGCCACTTTCCTGACCGACGTCCTCGATTCAACCGGAATCAGATGACGTCCTTGAACCATTTTTTCATCCGGGAAATGAGACTGTTGAAGATGTTTCTGTCCCGGATTCTAAATTTTTTCTCCGGCTCCTTTCTGGCGCCGTAGATAACCAGCCCCACCCCGGTGGCATACATGGGATTGTTCACCACGTCGGTGAGGCCGCCGATGCCCCGCGGTCTGCCCAGACGCGTGGGGACGCCGAAGATGGCTTCGGCAATATCGGTGGTTCCCTCCAGAAGGGCCGTCCCCCCGCACAGGACCATGCCCGAAGCGATCATGTTTTCCATTCCGGCACGGTAAATCTCCCGCTGAAGCAGCGTAAAAATTTCCTCCATGCGCGGTTCCAGGATTTCCCCTAAAATCTGGCGGGGAAGCTTGCGGGGTTGGCGGCCGCCCATCCCCGGCACCTCGATGGTTTCGTCCGGGCTGATCGCCGCCCCGTTGCAGGTGCCGTATTTGCGTTTGATCCGCTCGGCCTCGTTCAGAGGCGCCCTTACGCCAATGGCAATATCATTGGTGAGGTTGTCCCCCCCCAGGGCGAGGACGAAGGTGTGCTTGATGTTCCTTCCCGAGAAGATGGCCAGGTCGCTGGTTCCGCCGCCCAGGTCGATCAGGCCGGTACCCAGCTGTTTCTCCTCTTCGGTCAGCACCGCCTCTCCGGAAGCCAGACTCTCCAGGACGATATCGCACACGTCCAGACCGGCCCGGTTGGCACACTTGACGATATTATGCGCCGAGGTGACCGCACCGGTAACGATGTGGATTTTCGCCTCGAGACGGACACCGGCCATACCCACCGGATTCTGAATGCCGATCTGGTCGTCCACGATGTACTCCTGGGGCAGTACGTGGATCACCTCCCGGTCCATGGGGATCGCCACCGCACGGGCCGCATCGATAACCCGGTCGACGTCCTGCTGATTGATCTCCTGCCCCTTGATGGCGACGATTCCCCGGCTGTTGAAACCGGTGATGTGGCCACCGGCGATCCCGGCGTATACCGACGAGATCTCGCACCCGGCCATCAATTCAGCCTCTTCAACCGCCTTTTTGATAGACTCCACCGTGGATTCGATGTTGACCACGACGCCCTTGCGCAGCCCGATGGATGGATGGGTGCCGATGCCGATGATATTGATCTCGCGGCCCGTTACCTCACCGACCACCGCACAGATCTTGGTGGTTCCGATATCCAGGCCGACGACGATATTGCCTTCTCTTGATCCCTGCAACTCACACCTCCTTATGATCCGAAGGGGATGAACCGGCCGATGCCAGCGTAATGACAATTCGATCGACATCGAACAGATCGATGACCCGGTACCGGGCCAGCCGGCTGTCCCTGCTCAAGCGTGACATCAGGTGTTCCAGCGCCTTGCACTTTTCACGATAGCGACCGAACCCCAGTTTCACCGCCCGGTTGTCTTCACCGGTATATACGGTAGCGCCGATTTCGCGATCCATTCGGATCCGGCGAATGCCGGAAAGGGTCAGCGGGCTATTCTTTTCCCCGGCTATTCGGAACAGCGTCATCACCGCGCGAAATGCCTCGCTGGCCGGCCTGCCCGCAACCGGCAAGTCTGCATGATCCAGTCCCTGCACCCGGGGCAGTGCGTCGCCGTCCGAGCCATCCCACCGGTCGAACACCTCGCCGTCCACGTTGATCAAAAACCCTTCATCGGAACCCATTTCCAAAAGGGCCAGCGGGACCTCTTCCCGGATGTGCATGTGCAATCCCGAGGGAATCTCCCGGCTGACCGTCGCATCGGCGATCCATGCATTGGCCAGGAGGCGCTGGCGGGTCATGGCCAGATTCACGGACAGGATGTTGGTCTGCATTCCGACCCCGGCGATCTCCAGGACTTGCTGGCGGCTGAGCCGCTGCTGACCCGTAACTACGATCCGGCGGGCCTGGAAGTGCCGGGTCTGGGTAAAATAATCATAGGCGAGGATAAACGCAGCGCTGGTCGCCACCAGCATCAGTGCCCCCAAAAGCGCCTTGATGGCGAAGACGGCACGACCCCGAAGCAAAGCCCGGCGCGCTTGCGTGTTTTTCCTGAATCGATTGGTTCGGGTCGGTTTCGGTTTCACTGTTCAGTTTCTGTCTTTTGGGTTCGGGTTCCAGACCGCCGACTAACCGTCTTTCATCTTCTATTTCTATATTCTGTCCTCTGGCCGCAGCCATCAGCCTTCAGACATCCGTTCCAGCACCATCTCCCCCACGCGATAAACATCACCGGCACCCAAGGTCAGCAGTAAATCTCCGGGAGCCAGTGTTTTCTCGAGATGATCGACACAGGCCTCGAGACTGTTCAGGCAGATCACGTTCCGGTGGCCGTGAGCGCGGATGCAATCCCCCAGCGCCTGGCCGCTCACCCCCGCGATGGGTTTTTCGCTGGCGGCGTAGATGGGCAGCACCACCAGCACATCGCTATTGTTGAAGGAGCGGGTGAAATCCTCCAGCAGCGCCCGGGTACGGGTGTATCGGTGGGGCTGGAAGACGACCACTTTCCGGCGATCCGGCCAGTTGTCTTTGACGGCCTCGAGCGTCACCTGGATCTCGGTGGGATGGTGGCCGTAGTCGTCGACCACGGTGACCCCCTTGACGTCACCCTTGATCTCCATGCGGCGCTGCACCCCTTCGGCCGTCTCCAGGGACCGCTTGATGGAGGAGAGCGGGATATCCAGCTCCAGGCCGACGGCGATGGCAGCCAGGGCGTTGGTGACATTGTGCATACCCGGCATGGCCAGAACAAACTCGCCCAGGTTTTCGTCCCGATGAACCACTGTAAACCGGCTTTTCATTTCACCGAAGCTGATGTTCCGCGCCTGGTAATCGGCCTGGGTGCTCCGCCCGTAGGTGGTCAGCCGTTTCTTGATACGGGGGAGGAGGCCCTGGAGCGGCTCGTTGTCCAGGCAGAGCACGGCCAGGCCGTAAAAGGGAATCCGATCGATGAAATTGAGAAAGACGGTCTTGATTGCCTCGAGGTCCGCATAAAAGTCCATGTGCTCCCGGTCGATATTGGTGACCACGGCAATGGCCGGAGAAAACTTGAGAAAAGAGCCGTCGCTCTCGTCGGCTTCGGCCACGATGAAGTCGCCCTGCCCCAGCACCGCGTTGCGGCCGAGGCTCTTGAGCTTGCCGCCGATGACCACAGTCGGATCCAGTCCTCCGCCGGCCAGCACGTTGGCCACCAGGGAGGTGGTGGAGGTCTTGCCATGGGCGCCGGCAATGGCCACGCTGTATTTGAGCCGCATGAGTTCAGCCAGCATCTCGGCCCGTGGAATCACCGGAATCGCCGCCTGCCGGGCACCCGCCACCTCGGGGTTTTGGGGGTCGATTGCCGAAGAGACCACCACCACGTCGGCACCGGTTATCTGCTCGGCCCGATGGCCGATATGAATGGTGCCGCCCAGGCGCTCCAGATTGGCCGTAATGTCCGAGGCCTTCACATCGGAGCCGGAGACCCGATAGCCCAGGTTCAAGAGCAGTTCGGCGATGCCGCTCATGCCGATGCCGCCGATGCCGACAAAATGAATATGATATTTTTTCAGATACATGGCTCGTTTCCAACCAGTTTATAGCAATCGTCCACGATGGTTCGGGCCGCGCCGGGTTTCCCCAAGGCGGAGGACCGGGATGCCATGGCCGCCAGCAGATCGGGCGCGCCGGCCAATGCGTCCAGACGACGGGCCAGTTCCTCACCGGTGAGTTCCCGTTCGAGCATCATCTGAGCCGCCCCCTGGTCAACCAGGGCCCTGGCGTTGAGTTCCTGATGATTGTCCGCCGCAAAGGGATAGGGAATGAACAGGGCCACCTTGCCCAGCGCGGTCAACTCGGCCACCGTGGTGGCGCCGGCCCGGCAGATCACCAGATCCGCCCGGCCGTACCGCAATGCCATGTCATGGAAAAACGCTTTCACCTCTGCATCGATCCCGGCTTTCTCATAGGCATCGGCGACCTGAGCCCGATCCTCGGCTCCGGTCTGGTGAACGATGCGGATCTTTCGGTGCTGTCGAAGGCGCGGCAGGGCATCCATGACCGCCAGATTGATGGCATGGGCCCCCTGACTGCCGCCGACGATCAGGATCGTCAACGGTTTATCCGCCGCCGCCTCAACAGCCGTCGCATCCAGTATCTCCCGCCGTACCGGATTCCCGCTGATGCACTTCTTTGCCGGGTTTATCTTCCCCCGGGTATTTTCAAAACTGACATAAATCCGTCTGGCTATCGGAAAGAGCATCCGATTGGTGATGCCGGGCACGGTGTTCTGCTCGCACAGGACCACCGGGATGCCTTTCAACCAGGCGGCCAGGGCCACCGGTCCGGCGGCGTATCCGCCCACCCCCACAACCAGGTCTGCCTGCGCCTCGGCCAGGATGCCGGCCGAGCGGAACAGGGCCCCGGGGATTTTCATGGCCGCCCGGGTCTTCGCCCACAGTCCCCTGCCCTTGATCCCCTCGATGGCGATCGTTCGATGGGGATAGCCGGCCCGGGCAAGCGCGTCCCTTTCGAAGGGCCGGCCGGCACCCACGAAGAGAATCCGGCTTTGCGGATTTCTCACGGCAAACTCGCTGGCCACGGCGATGCCGGGAAACAGGTGCCCGCCGGTGCCGCCGCCGGCAACGACCACCTTGAGTGGCCGCCAGACGTTTTGGGGTTCAACAGCGTGCATCCCGCGCTCCGATATTCATCATGATTCCCACCGCAGCCATGTTGATCAGCAGGCTCGTCCCGCCGTAACTGAGAAACGGCAGGGTCAGGCCCTTGGTGGGCAGCATTCCCAGGGCCACTCCCATGTTGATGCAGACCTGAAGCCCCAGGGTCACCGTGATGCCCATGGCCAGCAGCGAACCAAAGCGGTCCTGGGCATGGCGGGCGATGCGGACACCCCGCATGAGCATGATGCCGTAAAGCAGAATCACGATCATGACCCCAATGAGCCCCAGCTCTTCGCCCACCACGGAAAAAATGAAGTCCGTGTGGGGTTCGGGAAGGTAAAACAGTTTCTGGTACCCCTTGCCGATGCCCGCGCCGGTGATTCCGCCGGTGCCGAAAGCCATGAGCGAATGGACGATCTGGTATCCTTCGTCCGCCGGGTATTGCCAGGGATCCAGAAAGCTCATCAACCGCCTGACCCGGTATTCGGCATGGGTCATGAACAGCCAGGCCATGGGCGCCAGCACCAGGACGACCGACAGCAGGTGGGTGATGCGGCACCCGCCGACAAAGAGCATGATCCAGGTCAAGGCGGCAAAAATCACCACCGATCCAAAATCGGGCTGAACCAGCAGCAGCGCCGTGAGAAGGCCCAGTACAAGGAAATGGGGCAAGAAGCCCACGTAAAAATCCCGCAGCAGTTCATCTTTCTTGCTCATGGAGTATGCCATGTAAATGATCAGGGCCAGTCGGGCCAGTTCCGACGGCTGAAATCGGACCGACCCGATTTGCAGCCACCGGGCGGATCCGCCTGCCGTCACGCCCAGTCCGGTAAAGGCCACCGCCACCAGCATCACGATGGCCGCCGCCAGGATGGGATAGACGAGCAGCCGGTACAGGCGGAACGGGATGTAACTGAAGGCCACCAGCACCACGATGCCGATCAGGGAAAACATGGCCTGTTTTTTCAAAAAGAAATAGCCGCTGCCAAACTTTTTGAGCGCCAGGGCGGAACTGGCGCTGTAAACCATGACGATGCCCATGCCCACGAGCAGCAAAACGGGAAACAGCAGTCCCAGATCATAGACTACCGGTTGAATCCCGTTTGGTTTGGCAGTGGTGCTCATCCCAGCCTTTCCACGATTTCCCGGAACCGGTTGCCCCGCTGGGCATAGTTGGCGAACATATCGAAACTGGCACAGGCCGGAGAGAGCAGCACGATCTCCCCGTCCGCAGCCGCCGCGAATGCCTTTTCCACCGCCTCTTCCATGGATCCGGCCTCCAGGATGCCCTTTTCCGGGTCTCCGGCCAGCGCGGTGACGATCTCGTCCTTGGCCTCGCCCATGGCCACCAGGGTCTTGACCCGGCGGCGAACCTGGGCTTTGAGTTGAGTGAAGTCACCCTTCTTGTTCTGCCCGCCCATGATCAGGATCACCGGATTGTCGAAGCACGCCAGCGCCCGGTTCACCGCATCCACATTGGTGGCCTTGGAGTCGTTGACAAAGCGCACCCCGCGCACCCGTCCCACCGTTTCCAGACGGTGGGGAAGTCCCTGGAATTCATCAATGGCCTGCTGGATACCCGCGTCCGAGGCTCCCTGTTCGCGGGCGGCCAGGCAGGCGGCGGCCATGTTTTCCCGGTTGTGGGGACCGATGAGACCGGACTCGGACAGGGAGAAACTGCCGGTCTGCCGTCCCGCCTCGATCAGCAGTATCCTGTCCTTTAATATCTGCGCACCTTTATCGATGGCCTCATCCGAAAAGAGTTTCCGGCGGGCCCCGGGGGGATGGTTTTGGATCATGGCGGCCACGGTGGCATCCATGGCGTTGAGAACCGCCAGATCGCTGGGCCGCTGGTTCTCGAATATCCGCCATTTGGAATCCGCATAAGCGCTGAACGTCGGATACCGGTCCAGATGGTCGTCGGTGATGTTGAGCATCACGGCGGTATCCGGCCTGAAATCGATGATGGTATCCAGCTGGAAACTGCTGATTTCGGCTACCACCACATCGACCCGCGCATGGGAGCGGTCCGCATAGGCAATTAGCGGGGTGCCGATATTTCCTCCCACAAACACACCTTTACCGCTGTTTTTAAGCATGTTTCCCACCAGTTCGGTTGTCGTGGTTTTTCCATTGGTTCCGGTCACCGCCAGGATCGGTTCGGTGATATACCTGCAGGCCAGTTCCACTTCCCCAATCACCGGTGTTCCTTTGGCCCAAGCCGATTCCAGCATCGGCAGGGTATGGGGAACACCGGGACTGAGCACCACCAGATCGGCGGTTTCAAAATCCGTCGTATCGTGCCCCCCCAGCTTCAGTTCGACGTCAAACCCGTCCAGGGCAGCGGCTGCGGTTTTCAGGGTTTCGGCCGGGGCACGGTCCGTCACCGTCACCCGGGCGCCCCGGGCAGCGAGGAACCGGGCCGTTGCCACCCCGGACCGCCCCAGGCCCACCACCACGATGTGTTTGTTCTTAAGGTCCAACGGGTGCCCCGCCTTTTTTTCCAAAATGGCCGTACCGATTTAAATTTTTAAAAATGACAAGCACCAAATTCCAAATAAATTCCAATATCCAAATCTCAAACTGGAATAATCTTTCTTCAAGATCACTTGGTTTGGAATTTTTAATTTTGGTCATTGTGATTTATTTGTCATTTGAATTTTGAATATTGTTTTTTTATTTTATTATCGGATAGTTATTTGCTATCGTAATTTCAATGTACTCATGGAAATCAGGGCCAGGGCGATGGCGATGATCCAAAACCGCACGATGACCTTCGGCTCCGGCCAGCCTTTCAATTCAAAATGGTGGTGAATGGGCGCCATCCGGAAAATACGGCGGCCCTTGGTCATTTTGAAAAATCCCACCTGAAAGATCACGGACAGGGCCTCGATCACGAACAGGCCGCCCACCAGCGCCAGCAGGATCTCCTGTTTGGTAATCACGGCCACGGTGCCCAGAGAGGCGCCCATGGACAACGACCCCACATCGCCCATGAACACCTGGGCCGGGTATGCGTTGAACCATAAGAATCCCAATCCGGCACCGGCCAGCGCACCGCAATACACGGTGATCTCACCGCACCCCGTCACCGGGGTGATCTGCAGGTAGTCGGCGATGCGCGCATGACCGGCCGCATAGGCAAAAATCATATAGGTGACCGCGGCGATAATCACCGGCCCAATGGCCAGGCCGTCCAGACCGTCGGTCAGGTTCACGGCATTGGAGGCCCCCACGATGACCAGCGCGGCGAAAAAGATGTATCCCCATCCCGGATCCGGGGTCAGCCGCTTGAAAAACGGCACACTGAGTTTGGTTGAAAACTCGGGCACCATGTATGCCAGCAGGCCCACCAGCAACGCCAGCAGAACCTGAAGAAGCAGCTTCTGACGGGCCGTGAGGCCCAGGCTGCGTTTTTTCACCTGCATCAGGTAGTCATCGGCAAAGCCGATGGCCCCGAACCCCAGGGTCCCCAGCAGGGCGATCCACACGTAGCGGTTGGTCAGATCGGTCCACAGCAGGGTTGAACCGACCATCGCAAATATGATCAGCACCCCGCCCATGGTGGGGGTGCCCGCTTTTTTCAAGTGGTCCTTGGGTCCGTCCTCCCGGATATACTGCCCCACCTGCATCATGGAGAGGCGCCGGATCACCCAGGGGCCCATCAGGAAGCAGATCAGAAAGGCCGTCAAGCTGGCGTAGATGGTCCGGAAGGTGATGTACCGGAACACGTTGAAGGCTGCAAAGGTCGTATGCAGCGGATATAGCAGGTGATAGATCATCTGTCGGGTTCGCGCCTCTGTGTCTCGGTTTGTCGATTTACCAATCTCATCATTGGGCATCCGCCCAGCGGACGATAGCCTCGACCACCTCTTCCATGGCCATGCCGCGGGATCCTTTCACCAGTATCAGGTCGCCGGTTTGAAGCTGGCGGTTCAACTGTTCGATAATCGCGGCCTTGGTGCCGCAGAAGATCCGGTCCGCCGCCATATTCCGTTCCATGGCGCCGTCAGCCACAGCGGCGGCGAAACTGCCGGCGGCATACAGCCGATCGAGCCGGGCATCACCCGCGGCCCTGCCGATTTCCCGATGCAGGGCCGACGATTCCGGTCCCAATTCGAGCATGTCACCGAGCACGGCGATGGTACGACGGCTGCCGGGCATTGACGCCAGGGTTTCGATGGCTGCAGCCATGGAGCCGGGATTGGCGTTGTAGGTATCGTCCATCAGGCAGATGTCACCGCCCAGCATCCGGATGCCCATGCGCCCGGTCTGGGGGGAGAAGGCCTCCAGCCCTGCCTGGATAAGGTCCAAAGGCACCCCCATGACCTCGCCGGCAGCGGCCGCAGCCAGGGCATTGGATACCATCACCCGCGCCGGGGTAGCCAGGGTCACAGGGATGCGGCCCGACGGAGTGACCACCGTAAAGGCCATGCCGGCTCCGGTCAGATGGACATCCTCTGCCCGGACCTGCGCCCGCGCTGTGCTGCCGAAGAAAATCACCGAACGGTCCGTGCTGCCGGCCAGCGCGGCCACCCGCGCATCGTCGGCGTTGAGGATGGCCGTACCGCCGGGACGAAGGGTGTGGAGCAGCTCCCCCTTGGCCCGGGCGACGTTGTCGATGGTGCCCAGCCCTTCCAGGTGAGCCGGCCCCACGTTGGTGATCACACCGATGTCCGGCTCGCAGATGCGGCCCAGACGGGTAATTTCGCCGGCGTGGTTCATGCCCAGCTCGAGTACGGCGACCTGGTGTTCCGGTGTCAGCCGGAAGAGCGTCAGCGGCAGACCGATATGGTTGTTCAGGTTGCCGCTGGTGCTCAGGGTCGCGAACCTTTTGGAGATCACCTGGTCCACGAGCATGCGGGTGGACGTTTTACCATTGGATCCGGTGATCGCCAGGACCTGGAGACTGCCCCGATTGCGATTGAAGCGGGCCAATGCACCCAGGGCCCGGGTGGTGTCGGCCACCGCTACACAGGCAATGCCGCCGGCAGCCATTCGCGCCATGGGCAGGTTGGTCACCTGGCCGTCGGCCACCACCAAACCCTTGACGCCGCGATCCAGTACGTCGCCCACAAAGCGGTGCCCGTCGTGGGATTCGCCGGCAATGGCCACAAACAGGTGCTCCGGATCGATCGTGCGGGAATCGATGCCGATACCGGCAAAAGCGGTGTCGGCCGATCCTGAAATCCGGGACCCGCCGGTTGCCGTCACTACCTGTTCGGTAGTCCACCCAAAGGGCCTCATGGTGTCATGCTCCGGCCTCGTTCAGGGCCGCCAGGACCTGGCGGGCCACTTCCCGGTCGTCGAAATGGATGGTTTCGCCGGCCAGGATCTGATAAGTTTCGTGCCCTTTGCCGGCAATCAGCACGGCATCGCCTGACCGGGACGCCGCAATGGCCGCCGCAATGGCTGCCCGCCGGTCCGGTTCCACCAGATAGCCTTTGCCCTGCCATCGAGCATTTACCGCTTCAGCCTCCAGGCGGCAGGTGCAGACCTCCCGGACCCCTGCCTCTACCTGGGCAATGATCGTGTGCGGATCCTCCGATCGGGGATTGTCTGAGGTCACCACGGTAATGTCGCTGAGCCGGGCGGCAATTTCCCCCATGACCGGTCGTTTGGTGCGATCCCGATCCCCGCCGCATCCGAAAACGGTGATCAGGCGTCCTTCAGTGAGGTTCCGCAGGGCCGTTATGGCGTTTTCCAACGCAGCCGGCTTGTGGGAATAATCCACGAAAACATACCGATCCCCCCCCTCGAGAATCCGCTCCAGTCGTCCCGGTACGCAACCGGTGGCGTCGATTCCCGCGGCGATCGCCGACCTCGGAATCCCCAGCGCCAGTGCCGCGCCGACGGCGCTGAGAATGTTCTCAAGATTAAAGTCCCCCACCAGCGGCGAGGCGAAGGGAATCGGACCCTGCGCCGTGGCGATGCAGCCACGAATACCCGCCAGGTCACGGATCACGCCCAGCGGAACGATGTCTCCCTCTCCGTAGACAGCGGTGCGAATGGCGCTGGGCCCCAGGGTCGCGGCCAGTTCTCTTCCTCTGGGATCGTCCGTATTGACCACGGCGCGAACCGGATAGCCGTCGTCCGCCGGTTTCAGATAGTCGCTGAACAGCTTTTTTTTGCTGAGCCAATAGCGGTCCATGGTGCCATGATGATCCAGGTGGTCATGGGACAGATTGGTGAAGACCGCCACATCATAGCGGCATCCGTCCACGCGATGCAGATCCAGGGAATGGGAAGAGACCTCCATGACCACATGGGTGGTTCCGCTGTCCGTCATTTGCCGGAGGATTTCCTGGAGTTCAAGGGATTCGGGTGTGGTAACAGGATTGGTGAACACCTTTCCGGCATAGCGGAAGTTGATGGTTCCCACCACGCCCGGCCGATAACCGGCCTTCTCCAGGATCCGCTCCAGGAGATAAGTGACCGTGGTCTTTCCGCTGGTGCCGGTTACCCCCACCAGCGTCATCCGGTCTGCCGGCTGGCCGTAGAAGCGGCAGGACAACTGAGCCAGCGCCGCGCGGGAATCCGCCACACGAATCACCACCGCATCGGCGGCCACCGGCCTGCTGCAGACCACGGCTACCGCCCCCTGCTTCACGGCCTCCGGGATAAAGCGATGGCCGTCTGCAGCAAACCCCTCGATGGCCACAAACACGGCTCCCGGGGTCACCTTGCGCGAGTCGTAACAAATGGCCGTCACATCCGGGTCCGCATCCGGGCGAATACCGGTTGCCGCTTCGACTCTCAGCTGATCCGTAAGCGAGGAAAGCTTCATCCGTTGGCCCTGTTTCCCCGGGACACCCGCAGTCGATCGGCGTCGGGTCCCGGCGGGATATTGAGATAGCTCAAGGTTTCCAGTGCGATCTGGCGGAAGGCGGGGGCCGCCACGATACCGCCGTATGTCTGGGCTTTGGGTTCGTCCAAAATCACCAGGATGGCCAGTTCCGGTTGATCCGCCGGGGCAAGGCCGACAAAGGAGGATAAATACCGCCCCTTGGCGTAGGTGCCGCTGCTATCGATCTTCTGGGCGGTGCCGGTTTTGCCGCACACGGAGTAACCCTCCAGGGCCGCATTCACTCCGGTGCCGCCCTCGGTGATCACCGTTTTAAGAATCCGTCGCACCGTGGCGGCAGAATGGGAGGAAATCACCCGACGCACAGGCTCGGGAGAAAACCGTTTCACCGTCTGTCCGTTCCGGTCCGTAATCTCTTTGACCAGCATCGGTTTCATCAGCAAACCGTCGTTGGCGATAGCCGATGCCGCCGCAATCATCTGGATCGCCGACACCGAGATGCCCTGCCCGAATGAAATGGCTCCCGCATCGATGGCGGACCAGGACTTAAACGGGCTCAGGTTGCCGGCGGTTTCACCGGGGCAGGCAATGCCCGAACGCTGACCGAAGCCGAAAGCGTTCAAATATTCATAAAGCTGGCGAGGTCCCAGCCGTTCAGCCATTTTTACCGAACCGATGTTGCTCGAATACTTGACGATCTGCTGCAATGACAGCCACCCGTGGGACTTGGTATCGTGGATGGTGTTCCTCCCGATGCGATATTCTCCGTTTTCGCAGAAGAAGATGGTCGACGGTGAACAGACCCCGCTGTCGATGGCCGCCGCCACGCTGAATATCTTCATGGTCGAACCCGGCTCGAAGGGGTCCGTGATCGCCCGGTTTCGCCACAACTCCCGCTCGAACGATCCGTAACTGTTGGGGTTGAAAAAAGGATAGTGCGCCAGGGCGAGCACCTCACCGGTGGCCGGCGTCATCACAATGGCCATGCCCGATTGGGCCGCATACTCGGTTACGGACGCCTCCAGGGCTTTCTGGGCAATGTGCTGGATGGTGCTGTCGATGGTCAGGACCACATTATTCCCGCCGGTCAGGGTTGCCGGCATCCCGGCCCCCTCAAACCGGCGCCCCAGGGCATCCTTGAGAATGGTGATCTCCTGCTCCCCGCCCTTCAGCGTGGCATCAAAGTAGAACTCCATCCCTTCCAGACCGTGCCCGTCGATGCCGGAAAAGCCCACCAACTGGGCAGCCAGCGTCTTGTTGGGATAGTAGCGGCTATGTTCGGTGATAAAGTCGACCCCTTTGATTTCCAGCGCCTGAACTGCTTCGGCCTGTCGAGGCGTGGCCTGTCGCTTGAGCCATACGAAGGAGCGTTTGGGATCCAGCTTCTTGTAGACTTCCCGTGGCGGCTGGGTCAGGGCTCGGGCCAGCAGTTTGGCTGCCGCCTGGCGGTCCGCTATCTGGCGGGGATAGGCAGCAACGGACGGGCTGTCGATGCTCACGGCCAGCGGGCTGCCGTTGCGATCAGTGATGGCACCCCGCTTGCCCTGAACCACCATGGCCCGTTCGTACTCCCGGGCAGCCCGTTCGGACAGCCAGGCGCCCTCGAATACATGCAGCCGGACCGCCTGTACAGTAATGGCAAGAAGGGCCATCAGAAAAAACGCGCCGACGATTCCGGTCCGCAGTCGTGTCCGTATGGTTGCCGTTGTTGTCATGGCAGTATCACCGTCTGTTGCGCATTCGGCATGACCAGTCCTAACCGTGTCCGGGCAATGGTTTCGATCCGCTCCGGCGATTTGAGCCGGGCCAATTCTATTTTCAGGGTGTTCCGCTCTTTGAGCAATGCCTGGTGCCGTCTATTTTCACTGTCGATGCCGTATCCGGCATTAACGCACTGGACCCGGCACCATGCGTAAAACAGCGCTTCCACGAAAAACAGGACCATCAAAACGATCCAGAGGCCGGTCATGGTCTTTCTCGGCGGCTGCAACTTCCGATTACGGGTACTGTCCTGCCCGCCGCTCCGCCTGTTTTCCGTGCGGGGGCGAACCGTATTCATCGCGCCGGCCATCATAGCGCTTCCACGGCTCTCAACCGCGTGCTGCGCGCCATGGGGTTTTCCCTGATTTCAGCATCGGTGGGCCGAAGCACCTTGCGCGTGAGCAGCCGCACTTTTGCCCGACGTCCACACACACAGTGGGGGAACGCTGGCGGGCACGTGCATGGGTGTTCCATGGCACGGAACCGATGTTTGACGATCCGGTCTTCCAGGGAATGGAAGGAGAGCACACACAGTCGACCTCCCGGATTGAGCAGGTCCACAGCCGTTTCCAGAAATCGGTCCAGAACTTCCAACTCCCGGTTCACGGCAATACGCAGGGCCATGAATACCCGGGTGGCAGGATGGATCTTCTGTTTGCGCGCCGCGCTGGCAGGAACCGCTTCCGACACCAGGCGGGCCAGTTGACCGCTGGTTGTCACCGGTTGAGCCTTGCGGTGCTTGACCAGGTGCCGGGCGATACGCACGGCCCAGCGCTCTTCACCGTAACGACTGAACGTCTGTGCCAGCTCCCGTTCATCCATGGATGCCACCAGATCGGCCGCCGTAACGTCAGACCGCACATCCATGCGCATATCCAGGGGTTCGTCCCGGTTAAAACTGAATCCGCGGCCGCTGGCTTCAATCTGATGGAGGGAAAGTCCGATATCAACGAGAATGCCGTCCACGGCACCGATGCCCAATTGAGAAAGAAACGACTGCAGGTCCACAAAATTGCCGTGAACGATATGGATCCGGTGTTCGTCGGCAGGAAGGACCCTGCGGGCCCGGTCAATGGCGTCCCGGTCCTGGTCAATACCGATAAAGACCCCGCCGGGATTGATCTGCTCACAGATTCGCCGGGCATGCCCGGAGCCGCCGAGTGTGCCGTCAACGATGATCTTGCCCGGCCGGCATGCCAGCATGTCCACCGCTTCTTCGAGCATGGCGGTGACATGAAAATCGGACATGGGCTAAATCCCCAGTTGGGCGATCTCGCGCCGCACCTGGTCGTCGCTCATGTCCTTGGCCATCAATTCGTTTTCCCGGTCCCAGTTTTCCCGCGACCAAATTTCAAAACGGGACGTTACGCCGACCAGGACGATTTCCTTCTCCAGTTCGGAATACTGCTTCAGGAAAGGCGGAATCAGTACGCGCCCCTGGGCGTCGCACTTGCAGTCGTGGGCCCCGCCGATAAATGTGCGTTGAAACCGTCGCATGGCCTCGCTTTTTTCGGGCAGATCGAGTATTTTCTGTTCCAGTTTGCCCCATTGGTCGTGGGTGTACGCAAAAAGGCAGCTATCCATGCGGGTGATCATGATGCTGTCGATACCGCTGGCTTTGATCACATCCCGAAACCGTGCCGGAATGATAATCCGCCCTTTTGGGTCAATGGTATGAAAGGAGCTTCCCCGAAACATTTTTCACCAATATTATCCACTTTGATCCACTATCTTTGGATAAAAGTACAAAATTCATGATCTGTCAAGCAAAAAGTCTTTTTAGGATATAAAATTTTACTAATAATTTTTGAAAGTTAAACACAAATCAACCTATCCGTCAATGAGGTGGAGCAAAGTGGATTGAATTTGAGAGATCCATACACCATGGCGACCACCACCCGAGCATAGGCCCACAGGCGACTGCAGATGCTTTTTTTGTTGCCTGGGCCCGCAGTTTAATATATCGATATCAATGCAGAAACCATGTCTGCTCCGGCATTAACCCACGGCAGGAACCTGACCCTTGAAGATCAAGCAATTTCTTTACGGCGGCGACAATCTGGGATATCTCCTGCATACCGGCACCCGTGCGCTGGCCATCGACGGCGGGGCCGTGGATGACATCATGGCCTACGTCCGGGAGAACGGCCTGAGCCTGTCAACGGTCACCAACACCCACGGCCACGGCGACCATACCGCCGGCACCCGGCAGCTGGCAAAAGCGGCTGGGGCGGTTTACCTTGACCATCGCCGGCTGACCGAGGGCCAAGCCATCGGCCTTGACGGCGAAACGATTACCGTCCGCCTGACGCCGGGACACACCCTGGATTCAGTGATTTTTGCCACCGATACTTTTCTGATCACCGGCGACACCCTGTTCAACGGAACGGTGGGCAATTGCTTCTCGGGAGACCTGAAAGCCTTCTACCGGTCCATCCTTCTGCTCCTGGGCTACCCCGGATCCACCCGCATTTATGCCGGCCACGATTACGTAGCGGCATCATTGGCCTTTGCCCGACACTTGACTCCGGATAACCGGGCCATCGATGCCTACGCCGCCCGCTATGATAAGAGCCACGTGGTTTCCACCCTGGACGACGAACGGGCCGTCAACCCCTACCTGCGGTTCAACGATCCGGAAATCATCCGCCTGCTGGAATCGAGAGGATTGCCGGCAGACACTGAATACCAGCGGTGGGAAGGAATCATGTCCCTCGAATGAGACGAAAAAAAGCGACTGCCGATCGTCAAGCGATCCCGGGGATTTTGAAAAATACCCGAGTGTGCCGCGGGGTCAGGTGCACCCGGAACAGGCCAATTCCGATGATGCACGGATCATGACCGAATCCGTTGAACCCTTCCTGTCCCAAATCCGGGAACAGGCCCGGGCACACTTCTCACAGGCGAAGGGGAGCCACGACTGGGACCATACCCTGAGGGTGCTCCGGCTTTGCCGACGCATCGGTGCGGCCGAAGGGGCGGACCTGCTGGTGACGGAAGCCGCCGCCTACCTTCACGACATCGGCCGCGGGCACCAGGACCGGGCCAACGGCAATCTCTGCCACGCGGAGAAAGGCGCCGCCATGGCCCGGGAGCTGCTTAAGGCCTACCCGCTGGCCGACGACCGCCGGGAAAACATCATTCACTGCATTGCCGCCCACCGGTTTCGCCGGGGCGATCACCCCAGGACCCTGGAGGCCAGGGTGTTGTTCGATGCGGACAAGCTGGATGCCATCGGTGCCGTGGGGGTGGCCCGGGCCTTTCTGTTTGCCGGGGAGCTGGGTGCCCGGCTGCACAGCCCGGAGGTGGACGTGGCCCGCGCGCCGGCCTATTCCGTCGACGACACGGGATATCGCGAATATGTGGTGAAACTGTCCAGGATCCGGGAACGCATACTTACCGCCACGGGCCGGCGTCTGGCAGATGAACGGCACCGGTTCATGACCGTTTTTTTCGACCGGTTTTTAAAGGAGTATCAAGGAGAAAGGTAAAGCGACATGGCAATGAACAGGGTAGAGAAAATTGACGACCGGGTCAGCGTGAACCACGTGCTGATCAGCGTTTCTGACAAAAGCGGGCTGGAGACCTTCGCCCCCCGGCTACTGGAGATCAACCCGGACGTCCGGATTTTTTCCACCGGCGGAACCTTTGCCCGGTTGCGGGAAATCCTGGGAAACCGGGCAGACGGCTGTCTCACCCAGGTGGCCGACTATACCGGCCAGCCGGAGACCCAGGGAGGGCTGGTGAAAACCCTGGATTTCAAGATTTACCTGGGTCTTCTCACCGAGACCTACAACGACGCCCACCGGTCCGATCTTAAACGCACCGGGGCCGTGCCCATCGACATGGTGGTGGTAAACCTCTACCCGTTCAAGGAGACCATCGCCAGGGCCGGCGTCACGCCCGAGCAGGCCCGCGGCAACATCGACATCGGCGGGCCATGCATGATCCGTGCATCCGCCAAAAACTTCATCCGGGTGGCATCGGTGGTGGATCCCGGCGACTACGGGCAGATCGCCGACGAAATGTCCGCCGGCAGGGGGAGCATCGCCCTGGCCTTGCGCTACCGGTTGGCCTGCAAGGCCTTCGCCCATACCGCCGCCTACGATGCGGCCATTGCCGGATATCTGGCCGACACCGCTTTTACGGCAGTTGAGAAAGAATACCAACTGCAGAACCGTTGAGTTCGTTGGATTCGTGGGGTTTGTTGAGTTCGTTGGGTTCCTTCGACCCCTTGAACCCATGGACCCTTGGACCCATGTAAACCAAGGAGAATTGCCATGGCTGAAGATCTGAAAAAAATGTACCGCACCATCATGGACGACCATTTCCCCCCGAAAATGGAGATCAGCTTTGTGGACCAGGACGGCCGGCAGACCCTGTTCTACGAAAAGGTTACCTGGACCATCGACGCTGTCCAAAAGGGGCTGCGCTATGGGGAAAACCCCGGCCAGGAGGCGGCCCTGTACCGCATGGTCAACGGCAACCTCGTGCTCGGCGAGACCGAGACCCTCCAGCCCGGCCGGTACCTGGCATCGGACATCGAACTGCTCCAGTCCGGCAAGCACCCGGGCAAAACCAACCTCACCGATGCAGACAACGCTCTCAATATCCTGAGGTACTTCACGGACCGGCCCACTGCGGTGATCGTCAAGCATAACAACCCCTGCGGCGTTGCCCAGGCCGCAACGCTGGAGCAGGCCTACGTCAAGGCCAACCTTGCGGATCGGGTGGCGGCCTTCGGCGGCTGCATTGCCGTAAACCGGAGCGTGGACATCGCTTCCGCGGAAGCCATCTGCAGCCAATATGCCGAAGTGGTGGTGGCACCGGATTTCGAAGAAGGGGTGATGGAGATCTTCTCCCGGAAGAAAAACCTGCGGGTCATACGTATCGGCAACATCGCCCGGCTCCAGGAATTCGTCGGCAAACGCTGTGTGGAGTTTAAGAGCCTGATCGACGGCGGGATCATCGCCCAATGGTCATTTGTGCCCAAGGCCCGATCCCGGGCTGACCTGAAGCCGGCGCGGTGCGAGGCCAACGGGCGAGTCTATCAGACCAACCGGATGCCCACCGACCGGGAGGCCGAGGACCTGTTGTTCGGCTGGCTGGTGGAGTCGGGCGTCACGTCCAATTCAATCCTCTACGTCAAAGACCTGATTACCGTGGGGATCGGCACCGGCGAGCAGGACCGGGTGGGCGTGGCGGAAATCGCCCGTGACAAGGCCTATCGCAAACTGGCCGACCGCTACTGCTTCGAAGCGTGGCAGACGGCTTACAACGACCTGAAAGATCCGGATCGCAAAGCCGAGATCGACGCCCGCGTGTCCGCCGAAAAGGGTGGACTTATCGGGGCATCCATGGTCAGCGACGCGTTCTTTCCTTTCCGGGACGGCGTGGATGTGGGTATCCGTGAAGGTATCACCGCGGTGGTTCAGCCCGGCGGATCGAACAACGACTACCAGTCTATCGAGGCGTGCAACGAATCAGATGTGGCCATGGTCTATACCGGACAGCGAAGTTTCAAGCACTGAAGGCCCGTTTCTTCCCCCAAACCCTTGTTTCATGCGGTTTCGCTGTTGACACGGTTAAAAATTTGCTGTAATGCCAAAAATTAAGGATTAATTATTAGGTTCCTATTTCACACCCATCAAAGGAGGAAACGATGACAAAAGCTGAATTAGTTGAGAAAATGGCAGAAGAGTCGGGCATCACTAAAGTCGCCGCTGCCGCCGCGCTGGATTCATTCACCGCCAACGTCGCCAAGGCCTTGAAGAAAAAAGACGGGAAGGTAACCTTGGTGGGTTTCGGAACCTTCATGAAAGTGCGTCGCAAAGCCCGCAAGGGACGCAATCCGCAGACCGGTGAAGTAATCAAGATCAAGGCCGCCAACGTGGTGAAGTTCAAACCGGGAAAGAAATTGAGAGACGCCGTCTAATTTCCCGACCCATCGATTTTTTAAGGCGGCCTGCCGGGTTCATCCAACCCGGCAGGCCGCCTTTTTATTATTTCATGACCCGGCTGAATACCGCCAGTGCCCGCTGCACATCGTCCGCGGTCACGTGATAATTGAGCACCGCCCGCATCTGGTCCTTGGCGGTGGGAAGCACACGGACACCGTGAGCGCCCAGTTGCGCCACCATCGTCGGCGCATCCAGCCCCTTTTTGTCCACGCGGAAGTAGACGATATTGGTAGCTATGGCGTCGGGATCGATCCGCACCCCCGGTATTTCCGCCAAGCCCAGCGCCAGAGCCCTGGCGTTGGCGTGGTCCTCGGCCAGCCGGTCGACCATCTCGGTCAAGGCAACGATGCCAGCCGCAGCGATGATGCCGGCCTGCCGCATGCCGCCCCCCACCGATTTGCGCACTCTTCTCGCCCGGGCGATGAACGCTTCATCCCCGCAGACCACCGATCCCACCGGTGCGGCCAGCCCCTTGCTCAGGCAGAAGGTCAGTGAATCCGCCGGCGCGGCCAATTGGGCGACATCCACGCCCAGAGCCACCGCCGCATTGAAGAGGCGCGCACCGTCAATATGCAGTTTCAACCCGTGCTGTTTGACCAGCCGGTCGACCGCTGCCATATATGCGGGTGTCAGCGGGGTGCCGCCGCAGCGGTTGTGGGTGTTTTCCAGAATGACCAGCCGCGACCGCGGAAAATGGATGTCATCGGGGCGGATGGCCGCTTCGATCTTCTCTATGGCAATCGTGCCGTCCATGTCGTTGGGAAGGGTCCGCGGATGGATGCCGCCCAAGGCGGACGCCCCGCCCTGTTCGTAGAAAAACACATGGGACTGGTCCCCCAGGATCGTCTCGTCCCCCCGGCCGCAATGGGCCAATTGTGACACCAGGTTGCCCATGGTACCCGACCCCACCAGCAAGGCGGCGGGTTTTCCCACCCGGAGGGCCGCCATCTCCTCCAACCGGTTGACGGTGGGGTCTTCCTTGAATACATCGTCCCCCACCTCGGCCTCGGCCATGGCTTTTCTCATGGCCGG
>JAHLLR010000066.1 GCA_020444075.1 Deltaproteobacteria bacterium | reverse complement strand
CCATCGGTATCCTGTGCAGGCGTGTGAGTGCCGGCACCCAGAGATGCCGTGTTGTTGAAATCGACGGACATGATATTTTCCACGCGGTCTTCACCGACGAAGGTATTGGCCGTCAGATTGCCGGCGGAAGTGTTGCCTTTCACTGACGTTATCTGCAAGGCCGCAACCCCGAGGATCCCGATGGCGAAAATGGCCATGGCGATCAGCACTTCGATAAGGGTGAAACCACCCTGCTCGTTTGAATTCAATCGATGATTGTGCAGCATGAGAAGCACCTCTTTTCTTAAAGCCCCATATTTCGGCATTTGATGGTTGTGGTGACCATCCGCCGGCGGAACTGATCACCCGGGGCCGTAAAAACAACGGTTCCCTGAGGGTTGGTGTAGACCGTGTTGTCGGTAACTTTGCGAGCCATCACCGGAACCGTGTCTCCAGCCCGGGCAACGATGGTTACCTGGACGTAGCGTATATCCTCCAGAACACCTGTCGGCACGGGCGGATCGGCGCCGTCCAGGTAGACAAAATTGAGAGCATCGATATTTCTGGCGATATGGACGGTGGTGGTTTTGGTAGGATCTGTCATGTCCGTGTTGCCGGCAGAATTAAACCAGCGCCGAAGATTGCCGCTACCGTCGATATCGAACCTGACCATCTCACCCTCGTCGGACGTATCCCCGTCGTACCACTCCGCTTCATCCTCTTCGTCTATCAAGCCGTCCCCGTCATTGTCCACACCGTCGCTGCCCTCGTCCACCAGGCCATCCCCGTCATTGTCAATATTGTCAGCGAGAGCATTGTTGATATTGGTGGCGATGTTGTCCGTCCCGCCGTCATCCATGGCAATCACCAGGTTATTGGCCCCCGCGGTGATGATACCAGCCGTGGCATCGCCTGTTGGGTTCGCTCCGCCCATGCGCAGATCCCTTTCCATGATCAGCACAGCTGTTCTGAGATTCTGATTCATATCGACAATTCGCTGCTGGGTAATACTGGTGCGCAGCTGATCCTGATAAGCCCCATAGATGCCGGCAAGGACGATGCTTCCAATCGCCATGGCAACCATCAATTCGATCAAGGAAAAGCCCTTCTGTTCGTTTAGTTTCGGCATGAGCATCTCTCTTATCATCTTTATTGGGTCTGGATGTTACCGCCTGTGTTGAGACTGACAACCACCGTATGTCCCCGACTGTTAGTCAATGACGTATTTCCGGGTATACTGGGGATGGCTCTTGAATTAAAACGGTTAGTCATCCCGTCAAGCGGCGAGGCCAACACATTAAACGGATTTCCATTAATGGTTACCCCTGGTGGGAGTTGGCCACTGATAATGGTTCGTTCAGTTCCGTCCTGAACCCAATTACCCGCCCCATCCAGGATGCCGTTAGGCTCTGAGTCACCCGTTCCCTCTCCATCATCGAGAAAGGCAATATAATTCCCGCCCGCATCAAATCGGACGACAACGAATGCGCTTTGACGGACAGCTTCCATTTTTGCCCGCTGAAGCATCGACACGATATCCCGTGCCGCACTGTTCACCCGGCCATTGGAAATCCAGGCGATCCCATTGGGGATCGCAATGGCGGAAAGGATGGCGATGAGGGCGATAACGACCATCAACTCGATAAGCGTAAATCCGGATTCTCTGTCCATTGGTTTCTCCATGTTATGCATGTCTCGATTCCATACAAAATCCGTACCATTACACGCCTTAGGTTTTTGCGGATAACCCCTTAGGTATTGATCAACCTGTTTCAAACACCTTTTTTCGCACCCTTGTTCAACTTCCAATAAGTTTCATTAAAGCGACAGTGTCTTAATTTAACTATTTGTAATTGTAGCGCATTAATAGTTGTTCAGATGACAACACCACGGATTTTCCGGCTTTCAACAGTTCCATTAGATCAAAGTTTTAATGATGGATACCTGAAATTATCCGGACACAAAAAACTAATCGACGATTGGACGCCTTGCCCACCCTTTTACAACCAATCGCTCCCAAATGACCCTAAACCCTAAATTTTTTTAAAGCCAGCGAGGGGGGAAAAGATTATAATTATATATTTTCGGATAGTTAGACAATATCAAGAGAACCGGAAAAACGACCCCAACTATTAATCTTTTTTATACCTGATTCCACTCAATGCGGTTGAAAGCCTGGCGGCAAAAAGATCCGCATCCATGGTCAGTTCAATATTCACGTCAACGGCCACTAACGCCGCCGGCCAGTGGTAATCATCTTCGATTTTTACATAATCCTTAAGGCTGGTGACGATAACTTCAGCGCCTTTTTCTTTAGCCGCATCGGCGATTCGGTCCAAATCGTTGCGACCATATCGGTGATGGTCCGCAAAGGAAAACGTATGGTCAAGCCGGCACCCTGCCTGTTCCAATGAATCGAAAAACTGAAGGTTGTCCGCCAGGCCCGAAAAGGCTACGACGCGTTTACCCTTCAAGATGGACATATCCATGGTATCCGTTAAAAAAGTGTCATCCCCCTGGCCGCTCATTCTGATTACCGGGACGTGCCGGGTGTAAAAGACCGACCGGTGGTCGGGCAGTGCGTTAGGGATAGAAGGTTTGACCGCCGGGCTGGTGCGGGTGAAGATGGCCGCCTGCGCCCGACGCAACGCCGAAACCGGCTCTCTTAAAACGCCGCGTGGAAGCAGGTAACCATTTCCGAATGGCGATCGGCTGTCCAGAAGCAGCAGGTTAAGATCTCTTTTCAACCGGATATGCTGAAAGGCGTCATCGAGCACGATCACATCCGGTTTGAAGCGCTTCACGGCCATCATGCCGGCTTGGTATCTTCGTTTACCCACGACAACCGGAATGCCCTTTAAGATCCTGGCCATCAGGTAAGGTTCATCCCCGGCATCCCCGGGGCCTTTGAATATCGTCCGGCCGTCGCTGACGATACCTCCCCTGTCTTCCATCCGCCCCCGGTATCCTCGGCTGATCACCACCACGCGGTAGCCCATGTCCCGGATCATCCGGGCAATCAGAATGGTCATGGGCGTCTTGCCCGTTCCACCGGCAATGATATTACCGATGGACACCACGCGGCATGGAAGGGTTCTGGATGGGAGCAGCCCTTTTTCATACAGACGGGCGCGGAGACACATGAGGCCGCCGTATACAATGGAGAGGACCAGCAGGACGGTTTCAATGGAAAAAAGCGGTGAGGGGCCTTTCCCCTGAGTCGCGGTTTCAATTCGGCATCTGAACCGCTCAACTGTTTTTTTAAACCCGGTCATGGATCCCTTCTGCCAGCACATTCTTCGATGACCGCAAGGGTTCGCGCCACGGCGCCCCTGTTTTCAGCAAACACATCATAGGCACACCGCCCGACACGGCACCGGTCTTCTTTGTTTTCGATCAGATGGATCACCTTTTCAGCGAGTTGATCCGCATTATGGACACGGAAGGCGCCGCCGGCATTTTCGAGGGTCTGGCAGATCCAGTGAAAATCTTCGGTGTAGGGACCGAAAAGAATCGGCTTGGCTGCTGAAGCGGGCTCCAATGGGTTGTGGCCACCCGCTTTCACCAGGCTGCCGCCCACAAAGGCGACGTCAGCCAGAGCATACCATTGGCGGAGTATTCCAATGCGGTCGATCACCACCACGCTTCTTGACGCTGCCGGTTGCCTTTCTATCTGATGCAGGGTCATGGCATCGCAGCCGGAGCGGTTGAAGATGCTGCACACGGCGGCGGCCCGGGCCGGATCTCTCGGCGCGACAATCAGCACCGGATGGATGCCGGTTGCACAAACCTTACGGTAGGCGTCGGCAAGAACGTCTTCTTCTCCCTCGTGGGTACTGCCGGCCACCCATAGGGGTGTATCCCCGGAAAGGTTGAATGTTTCCGCAAACTGGTTGCGTTCGCCGGTCGACATGCTGACGGGTGCCTGATCAAACTTGATATTCCCCACCGTCACCGCTTGTTCATCAGGAACACCAAGTGCCCGGAATCGCTGACGGTCCGATTCCGTCTGTACGCAGATTCGACCGAACACGGAAAGCAGCGGCGCCATTAGAAAGCCAATCCGTTTGTAGCCGCGGAATGACCGTTCCGAGAGCCGGGCGTTTACCAGATGGACCGGTATCCTGCGTTTTTTTAAACGGTAGAGGAAGTTCGGCCAGATATCTGTTTCCACGACCACCACCTGTCCGGGATTGATGACATTCAGCGCCCGGTTCACGGAAAAGAGGGTGTCATAGGGAAAATGTCTCACCGCGCACCCGTTCGGAGCAATCAAACGGGTGGCCATTTCAAAACCGGTTTGGGTGGAAGCCGTAAAAATCAGCGAATGGGCGCCATGTTTTTGGGCCAACGCCTCGACCAAGGGCTCCGCCGACAGCACTTCTCCCACGGAAAGGGCATGAATCCAGATTCGCCGCCGGACGGGTGCGGATTCCGGGTCATTTCCGGAAAGGGCTTCCATGAACATTCTGTTGAAAAAGGTGTGACGGTGTTTTTTGCGAAACCACACCCAAGGGACCCAGATCGGCCACAACAGGCAAATCGATAGGGCCATTACCACATTATAGACGATCATCATGCCGGCCATCTACAACTGTTCCGTCATCGAAAGCAACCCGACTGCTTTTCAATTGGTATTGAGCAGCAAAAACCCGGCCACGCTGAAAAAAACCAGGTTGGCAACCCATGCCGCGACCACGGGCGGCAACATTTCCGCATAACCCAGTGAGAGGCAAAAGCTGTTGAAAATCCAGTACAGAAAGGCGATCCCCAGTCCATAGGTAATGCTCACCGGCAACCCCTCGCGCATTTTTCCCCGAAGGGCGATTCCAGCGCCAAGCACGCTGAGAAAGATGCATACAAAGGGTGCGGCGATTTTGCTTTGATAGTCGACCCGATAGCGGGTGGCACCATATCCTTCCCGCTCCACTTTCTGGATATATCGCCCCAGTTCGGCCAACCCCATTTCATCGGACTGTTTCGCCGCCCGGGCCAGGTCCTCGGGGTTCAGATCGATATCGGCCGTCATCGTGTCGTGCAGGTTGATTTGATGGGCACCCCGATCTGCTCCAAAAACCTGTTCAACGGCATCGTCAAGTTGCCAATGACCGTTTTTAAACACGCCCGATGCCGCATCGACCCGCTCAATCAGCCGGAAGGAATCGTCAAAGGTATGAATCGTAATGCCGGTAACGCGCTTCTTTTCAGGCACATATTGCTTGATATGGATGATCTGCCGGGCGGCCCGCATCCAGATATCATTGGTCTTGGATGCGTAGATGTTCTTTTTTCGGACCTCCTGGAGCCAGATCTGGTTCGCATTGATCATAAAGACCGGCACAATCATTTCGGCAACCACAAACAATCCGGCACAAAAAAAAACGCCGAGGACCATCGTCGGTTTGAGCAGTCTGGCTTTGCCGATACCGCAGCTTTTAAGGGCAATGACTTCATTGTTTTTGTTCATCAACCCCAATGCAACCAGAATCGATAACAAAAATCCCACCGGAGCAATTTGCACAAAAATAAAGGGGAGTTTGTACATCAGATAGACGACGCAACGCGTTGCGGAGACACCGGCCTCCATAAAATTATCAATTTTTTCAATGAAATCGATCGCCACATAAATACTGAGCACCGCCACCAGCACGATGAAAAAGGTGGTGAGTACCTCCCTGACAACGTAGCGGAAAAGAATTGTCATTTTTTCCCGACCCATTTCATGGTTCTGGCCAAAAGCGTTTCCATCCAATGGAATGTCAGCTGTTTTTCTTTTGCCGATCGAACCATAAGATAAATGCCGAAACCCCCTAAAATCACGTTGGGCATCCACATGGCAACCACCGGCGGGTAGCTCCCATTCTCTCCAAAAGCCGTGCCCACGGAAAGGAGGATATAATAAAGCAGAAAAAAGAGAAGGCCCAGGCCGATCCCGAATGCTTTTTTGGAATGGCGGGCCTGAATGCCCAATGGCACGGCCAGCAGGCCCATGGCCAGACAGGCGACAGGTATCGAAAATTTCTTGTAATATTGCAGCAGGGCGCCAAAATACTTCCCTTTGTCAGGCGCGGCCCGTTTCAAATAGGCCCGGAGACTGGACAAGGTCATTTCATCCGGCGTTTTTTCCGACATGCCGCGATGGGAAAGGGCCTCCTTGAAATCCAAGCGGATGTCGTATGTTTCAAAATTAATCGTGTGAGAAGATCGGTCGTGCATATCCATCTGGTTGATGGTTCCGTCATATAACCGCAAGTGATAGACCATTTCCTTGGGCTCGCCAAAAAGCTTTCCTCTCCGGGCAACGACCGTATTATTGACCCCTGACGTTCGGCTGTCTTCGATCAACACATTATGCAGTTCACCACTTTGCGGGTCTATTTTATTGACGTAAAGCATGATCTGTTTGAAATTGTCGTTAAAGGTCCGCTCTTTCAAACTGACGTTCAGATTGGAGGTGGCCACGTCAAAAAGCAGGGTTTTGAAACGTTCAGCTCCCAATGGCACACCCACAAGGGTCATATAACCGGTAATCAAGGTTCCCGACAGGCTGAAAATCAGCACCGGCGTCAACAACCGGTAGATGCTCACCCCCGCGGCTTTGAGCGCCATAATTTCATTATCGCCGGACATTCTCAATAGCGCCATCAGAACGGCCATCATGATTGACATGGGAATGATATACTGAAGAAAAAACGGCATGGTATAGACCAGCAGCAGGAACACCGGTCCGACACCGACCTTGTGGTTGACGATCATGTCGGTAATATCGAGAATCTGCTTCATCAGAAAGATAAAGGAGAAAAATGCCAGGTTGATGAAGAAGGGCGGCAGCATCTCCAGAAACAGGTACCGATTGAGGATGGAAAAAGGATTGATCATCAGATGTTTTCGCGGAAAGACGAATGCCCATTTTTCTCATGCAAAACAGCGTCATCGTGGGTCTGTGATTCCGACGCTGCTTCTCCTTCATCCGTCACGTTGCCCCCTTCCCGTTCTTCGCCGTTGTCTTGCATGAAGATTCTCCTTATCGTTTGCCGAAAATGGACCCCAACACGCCCCTGATAATCTGCCGGCCGATAGTGCTGCCGATGGAGCGTGCGGCGCTTTTGAACATCGCTTCCCCGACGGTCTGGCGCTGGCGGCCGACGGGAGACTGACGCCGCTGGGCCTGACGTTGAATTTTCTCCGATTCCAGATCTTTAAGCCGTTGTGTTTCCGCTGCCTGGACCGTTTCAGCCCGCTGCTTGAGCAACTCATAGGCCGACTCCCGGTCCATGGAAGCATCATAGCGGCCACGGATGGGGGACCGCTGCATGACGGCCGTCCGCTCATCATCCGAAATCGGACCGATGCGTCCTTCCGGCGGCGCAATCAGGGTTTCCTGCACCGGCTGGGGCCGGCCGTCTTCGCCCATCACCGATACCAGAGCTTCGCCGATGCCCAGGGTGGTGACCTTGTCGGCCGTATGAAATAGTGAATTGGGCACAAATGACGCGGCCACGGCCCGAATGTTTTTTTGGTCCCTGGGCGTGAATGCCCGCAGGGCATGCTGAACTTTAAGTCCCAGTTGACCCAGTACCGCATCTGGAAGGTCCATGGGGTTCTGGGTGACGAAAAAGACCCCGACGCCCTTGGACCGGATCAACCGGACCACCTGTTCGATTTTGTCCAGCAGCGGTTTCGGCGCTCCTGAAAATAGCAGATGGGCCTCGTCAAAAAAAAGCACCAGTTTAGGAACCGGCGGATCACCCGCTTCAGGCAGCTGCTCAAACAGTTCGGCCAGCAGCCAAAGCAAAAAGGCCGCATAAAGACGCGGTGCGCTGTTGATCAACCGGCCGGCATCGAAAAGGCTCACGACCCCGCGACCGGAAAAATCCGTGTGCATCAGATCGCTTAACTGCAGGGCCGGCTCGCCGAAAAAACGCTCTGCCCCCTGCTCTTCCAGTACCAGCAAGCGCCGCTGGATGGTGCCAAGACTGGCGCCGGTGATATTGCCGTATTCTGATTTCAGCGTATTGGCGTTTTCTCCCATCCAGGCCAGCAGCGCCCGAAGGTCCTTCAGGTCCAGCAGCAGCAGGCCCTGGTCGTCGGCCAGATCGAATCCGGCATAAAGCACCCCGATCTGAGTATCGTTGAGTTCCAACAGGTTGCCCAGCAGCAGCGGCCCCATTTCCGAAATGGTCGTGCGTACCGGGTGCCCGTTTTTTCCGTCCATGTCCCAGAACAGGGTGGGACAAGGTTGCTGCCGGTAGTCGGGCAAAGGGATTTTCGCCAGCCGTTCATCGATTTTTGGATGGGGCGCACCCGCCACGGCGATACCGGAGAGGTCTCCTTTTACATCCACGGCAAATACCGGTGTACCCATGCGGGAGAAACCTTCGGCCAGGGTCTGGAGGGTAACCGTTTTCCCGGTGCCGGTGGCGCCGGCCACCAGGCCATGCCGGTTGCACATGCGGCCGGACTGGGTGATCAGAACGCCCTGGGCACCGCCGATTGTCAACATTGCTGGTGTCATCATGGTCTCCCTGTGGAATAAGCGGTTCCCGTCACCCAATTGGCGAGTTCGACGGGGTTGCGAAGGTTGGGATGCCGTTCATTTCAGGTCCAATTCTAAAGCATCCCGGCACAAAAGAAAATGGAAAAAAATCAGCATAAAAGCCGTTTGGCATGAAGACCGGGTTGTGATAGATACCATTTTAACAAAATGGGTAACCGTATACACCGGCATGAAAATGCCCACAGGAGCACGCCATCATGGAAGCCGACCAACCGCCGACGACGCAACCCACTGATTCAAGCGGAGGGCAAAGTGTAGTGGTCCGTCTGATGACCATTGACGACATCCCCGCCATCTACCATTTGGGAGAGAGGCTGTTCACCGCACGAAATGCCCCAAATGCCCACCGGACCTGGGACGAATATGAGGTGGTGGGGTTTTTCCAGACCGACTGCGAGTTCTGCTTCGTGGCCGAGGATGAGAACGAAACGGTAGTCGGCTTCGCACTGGGCACAGTCATCGAGAAACACCACTCATGGAACTACGGCTATCTGATCTGGCTGGGGGTTCGCCCCGATTACCAGAAAACCGGTATTGCCCAGCGCCTGTTCCGCCAGCTCAAACCTGCGATGATCGATGCGGGTGCGCGCATCATCATGGTGGACACCGATGCCGAGAATGGTGCATCCCTCAGGTTTTTCCGTAAAATGGGATTCAACAATTCCCGCCAGCATGTTTACCTGACCATGAACGTGGACGAAGACCGCCGCCGCCTGGAGGGCCGGCGAAAGGAGCGGATCATCCGTTATACGGTCGACGACCATGAAGGAGATCGAGGTGACCATGGCTGAGCATAAACTAAAAATCAACCCGCGTCGCCTCCAGCAGCTGCTGCGCAAAATGGTCAACATCTACAGCCCCCCCGGCAAGGAAAAGGATCTGGTAGACTTTATCTACAGCTACCTCAAACGCCATGGGCTACCCGTGGTACGCCAGGCAGTGGACGAAGACCGGCACAACCTGATCGTGGAGCCCGACGACGTGGAAGCGGAACTGGTGCTGGTGGGGCACCTGGACACGGTTGAAGCCTACGACCTGGAGTCCTATGAATTCATCCTGGAGGGGGATACGGCCGCCGGACTGGGCACGGCAGACATGAAAGGCGGCTGCGCAGCCATGATTGAGGCCTTCCTCACCCTGTGGGAAAACGGCCATACCAACCGGCCCGTTGCTCTGGCCCTGGTGGTGGGAGAAGAGGATTATGGCGACGGAGCCCAGCGCCTGGTCAGAGAATACGACTTTTCAGCGGCTATCGTGGGAGAACCCACCGATCTGCTTCCCTGCCTGAGCCATTATGGCTATCTGGAAATTCAGCTGACGACCCAGGGACAGCGGGTCCACGCCAGCCTGGCTCCCCAGGCCAATAATGCCGCCACCGCCATGCTCCGATTGCTCCTGGCGTATATTCAGTATTTCGACCAGGAACTTGTTGACGGGGTTTACAACCTGCGCGACCTGACGAGCGCCAGGTCCGGTTTTGCGGCCCCCGACAATTGCGAAGCATGGATCGACCTGCATCTACCGGCATTGACCCACATGGGCCAGCTCACCTTTCAACTCGAGGAACTGCATACCAACTACCTGAAAGCCAATGCCCAGTGTGATGCCGCCATCCACTTCAATACCATCCACGCCGGCTACGAACTGCCCCAAAAAGGACCGCTGGTGGATCTTCTAAAAACGGTGTACGACCGCCACCATCTATCCTTTTCTCCCACCAGCTTTCCCAGCCACAGCGACGCCAACACCCTGTGGGCGGCCGGGATCAAGCCCATCCTGCTGGGACCGGGGCGGCTTGAAAAGGCCCACACCGCAGAAGAATCCATCTCCCTGTCCCAGGTGAAGGTCGCCGCCCAGATCTACATGGATCTGATTCTGGATTACGCCAAAGAGGGACATACGGATCCGCTGTAAGTTTTACCTGGCGAGAAAACGGGGTGTTGCCCCACCCTGAGCGAAAATGACGGTTTCACAGACGGGTGAGGTAGTGGAAGACCGCATCGGCGGCACGCTCGCCATCCACGGCGCAGGAAACGATGCCGCCGGCATAACCGGCCCCCTCACCGCAGGGGAAAAGCCCCCGGACCGATATATGCTGAAGCGTCTGCGGATCTCTGGGAATCCTTACCGGTGAGGAAGTCCGGGACTCCACTCCCACCACGACCGCATCGTTGGTGAGAAAGCCTTTCATCTTCCGATCGAAGGCCTTGAATGCAGTCTGCAGCCGCCGGCGGATGGGATCCGGCAGCCACTGGTGCAGGGGTGACGCCACCACACCCGGGGGATAGGAGCAGGCCGGCAACCGTTCAGACGGTCGATTGTTGACAAAGTCGGCCAGACGCTGAGCCGGAGCGACCATCCCCCCGCCGCCGTTGCCAAAGGCCGCCTGCTCGAAGGCCCGTTGATAGTCCAAACCGGCCAATGGCCCCAACGATTCCAGCCCGGGAATATCCGCAAGCGTGATCTCCACCACGATGCCGGCATTGGCATAGGGAGAATTTCGCTTGGAAAAGGACATGCCATTGACCACCAGGGCGCCATCCTGCGTGGACGCCGGTACGATGAACCCGCCCGGACACATGCAGAAGCTGTAAACGCCCCGGCCATCCACCTGCTGGACAAGCCTGTATACGGCCGCCGGCAAAAAATCGCCGCGCGCCTGACCGTGGTACTGGATCCGATCGATGAGCCTTTGGGGATGCTCCACGCGTACGCCCATGGCAAAGGGTTTGGCCGCCAGGGCAATCCCCTGGTCCATGAGCATCTCGTAAACATCCCGGGCACTGTGCCCTGTGGCCAGGACCACCGCACGACTCTCGATGCGATTCCCATCCTCCAGGATTATGCCGGACATCTGTCCGCCGGAAAGCGACAGACCAACGACTTTTTGCTGAAACTGAATTTCACCGCCGTGGGCTTCGATGGTGGCCCGCATGGCCGCAACAACCTCCGGAAGCCGATTGGAGCCGATATGGGGATGGGCATCGTAAAGAATGCGTTCATCGGCGCCGTGCTGATGAAATCGGTGGAGCACCCGGCGGTGATCGCCTCGTTTCCTGGATCGGGTGTAGAGCTTGCCGTCGGAAAATGTTCCCGCGCCTCCTTCGCCGAAGGCGTAGTTGGATTCATGGTCGAGTATCCCCCGCCGGTTCAGGGCCGCCACATCCCGGCGGCGGGCGTTGACGGACTTTCCGCGCTCGATTACCACGGGCTTAAGCCCCAGCTCCACCAACCGCAACGCGGCAAACAGGCCCGCCGGTCCGGCGCCCACGATGATCACCGGCGCTGCAGACCGGACGTCCCGGTATCGAAATTCAGGCCGCTCCGGCGTCAGAGCTTCATCCTCGGCATAGACACGGACGCCCAGGTTCATCCGGACCCGGTGCTTGCGGGCATCGACGGAGCGGCGAACGATCACATACCGACCGACGGAAATTTCACGGCCGATCTTCAGGGCCAAGGCCCGCTGGATCTCCTCCGGACTGGCGGCCTGCCGAGGAGACAAATTGAGAGAAACATCCTCAGCCATCGGGTATCAGGCCCTTTTCCCGCGACGGTTGTGCTCATATCGCATCTGGAGCATTTCCACCATCAGGGCAAACCCCATGGGCAGGTATATATAGGCCTTGGGCACATGTTTATGCAGGCCCTCCATGAAGATGGTGACTCCGATGGTAATCAGGAAAGAGAGCGCCAGTATCTTCAGGGCCGGATGGCGCAGGATGAAGTCGCCGATGGGACGGGAAAAGAAGAGAATGCCGATGAAGGAAAGCACCACCGCCGAAACGATGATCCACAAGTGTTGGGTAAGGCCCACCGCGGTGATCACCGAATCGATGGAAAATACGATGTCCAGCAGGACGATCTGGGCAATGATCGAGGCAAAGGCACCGGGCGCCTTCCGGCCCGGTCCCTGGTCCTCATCCCTGAATTCGACGGTGTGGTGAATCTCACGGACGGCTTTGTAGAGCAGAAACAATCCCCCCGCTATCAGGATCAGGTCCCTGACCGAAAGATTGGCAGCAACGGGCCGGGTCAGGCCGGTCAGGGCCACCACCACGGCCAGCATGATGATGCGGGCCACCATTGCCAGGCTCAGCCCCACCATGCGTGCCTTCTGGCGTTGGGTTTCGGGCAATCGTCCCACAAAGATGGCAATAACCAGTACATTGTCCACCCCCAGCACCAGTTCCAATCCGATCAACAGGACCAGAAGGCCCAATGCATCTGCCATACATCACCTCCCTTAATTTCCTGTGACGGCCCCACCTCCGGGATTCGATAATCTACCGTGCTTCCAGGATTTCAAGCACTTCGGCACACTTCCGGGCCGCACGGCTCACCATCGCCTCAGCCTCCTGAGTGATACGGGTTTTGAAGGCGTTGTCCGTGATGTCCGCCATGTTGATCATCACGTTCTTATAGGCACCCCAGATTCCCGTCTCCAGGGCCCTGGCCCCCACCTCGACATCAGACCGGGATGCCGGATTACCGTAACGGGCCACCTCACAAAAGGCATCCCAGGCCCCGTCGCCCAGTTTCATGGTCGTCAGGGGAATGTCGATGGCCTTCTTCAGGCCTGCCTGCATTCGCTCGGCCCGCACCGTCCGCTCGGCATCGGTACCCTTTGGCATGCGCAGCGCTTCCATGAAGTCGTTAAAGGCCGTCGTGTCGGCATCGATCATGGGAACGAGCCTGGCCGATGCGTCGTGCAGCGGCGGGATGTTTTTTCTCATCTGGGCATCTACCGATTCAAACTTTCGAACCCCATAGGTGAGTTTACCCACCATGGCTCCCAGTCCGGCGCCCATGGCGGCGATGGCGGCCGAAACCGATCCTCCTCCCGGGGCGGACGAACGGGAGGCCACTTCTTCGATAAAGGCTCTCAGACTCATGTCGGCCAGCGGTTCATTTCTTTCTCCGGCCACGCGGTATTCAATGATCTTTTCTCGTGGGTCAAATGGGGCTACACTGTTAAGGCCGAGCCGTTCCACCGCCAGCCTGACCTTCTGGTCTTCGTCGAGGATAAACAGGTTTTCTTTCTCCATGTAGAAATCGGCGGCCATGAGAATCGACGCCAGGGGGACCAGTCCGACAATTTCCGAGCCGGCAACCCCAACGTTCAGGGAAGCGGCCTCCCTTTTCACTTCCTCGAATAAAACATGGATGGGCGTCACTTTATAATCGTTGAGATTTACCGTTACCTGGGCCAGGTTATACTCGTCCACGAACCAGCCCATGCCCTTGACTTCTTTCAGTCGGCCGGGTTTATCCGGTCCCCGACCGGCTTCGCGCAGATTCAGGGCAATGCGGTGGGCCTGGTTGCTGGTGCCCAGGATATTCACATTGTATGCAATCAGGAAGGAACGGGCACCGGTGGCGGTGGCGCCCCATTGGGGAATGAATTCGGCCGGACCGAAATCAGGCTTCCATGCAGGATCTTTCAGGCGCCCGGCCAATCCTTCATATTCCCCTTTACGAACGTGGGGCAATTTACGACGGTAATCTTCAACCGCCGCCGCCTCGTAAAGGAAGAAGGGCACCCCCAGTGCTTCTGCAGCCAGTCGGCCAAAGGTTTTTGAGATCGCCACGCACTCGTCCATTGTGACGTTGGCCACGGGAATGAACGGACAGACATCCATGGCGCCCATGCGGGGATGCTCACCCTTGTGCACGCGCATGTCGATTTTTTCTCTGGCTACCCTGGCGCTGTTCAGCGCTCCCTGAATCACCGCATCAGGGTCTCCGACAAAGGTGTAGACGGTCCGATTGGTGGACTTCCCCGGGTCCACATCCAAAAGGGTGCAACCCGGCGTCTCTTTGATGGCCTGGGCGATGGCTTCGATGGTTTCCCGGTTATTGCCTTCGGAGAAATTGGGGACACACTCAACGATTTTTCTCATGATACGCTCGCTTTGGGTTTATGGAATTGGAAAAGAATCAAGGAACATGACGCGACGAGCTGGCACTGGACCCAATTTAGGGATCCTCAGGCCAGCCCATTCCGGTTGAAATGGTTCTGGCGGTTCTTATCAGGCACCCGGTCAGATGTTCACGAACGCCGGGTGTTTCAATTAAAAAATCGGGAGCGGAGACATTGATGGCCGCCACGACATTCCCGGTGTAATCCCTCACCGGGGTGGCAATGGCCGTTGAATAGTCGGATCCACTGACGCTGATTCCCGTCCGCCGTGCTTCAGCCACGGCTACCAACAGCTGAGGCAGTGAGTTAATGCCTCCGCTGGCGTATCCGTCCAGGGGAACGCCGGAATAGCGCTTACGCAGGGTTTCGTCGCTGAGGCCGCAGAGCAGCGCCCGCCCGATCGCCACGGTGTGGCAGGGAAACCGGGTTCCCACGGGGACGTTGACCATTATGATCTGTGGTGATGCCGCCCGGTAGATATAGATGGCTTCAACCCCTTCCCGAATGGCCAGATGGCATGAGGCACTGGTTTCGTCGCGCAGTTCGTCCAGGTGAGCGGCCGCCGTGTTCAGGATATCCCTCGAGGCCAGATAACAAAACCCGCGGGAGAGCACCATGGGGCCAAGCTCATATGTATTCCGGCCGGCCTTTTTAAGGTAGTGCATCTCAGTCAGCGTCACCACGGTACGATAGATGGCGGATGTGCTGACCTCCAGCCGTTCGGCCAGTTCACCGATGGTCAGCACGCGCTGCCGGACTGAAAACAATTCAAGGATCTGGAGCCCTTTCTTCAGGGCCGGCACCATATAGTCCGTATTCGCTTTTTGTTGATGATCCACGGGTTATCTCCTGAACACGTTGCATTCTGCGTCCTGTCATGCCGAGGCAGGAATCGATCGACCGGTCTTCAGGACGTTGGGAACCAGAATCAGAAGCACCAATACCGCACCAACAAGAATAACCGAAACGTTGCTGGAGACCAGGAGCAGGCCGCCGATGGTCAGTGCGATTTTTCCCATAAGCCCCACCTTGTATTTAAAAAATCCGATATAAGCCGCGGATAGGGAAATAATACCCAGCACACCGCTGGTCATGGCAATGGAGAACTCGGCCCATGAAAAATCGATGAACAGCATGCTCGGCGCATAAACGAACATGAAGGGCACCAGGGCCTTGCCCATGGAAAGCCGGAAGGCGGTCATACCCGTGGCCATGGGGTCCGCGCCACCGATGCCGGCGCCGGCATAGGCGGCGAGCGCCACCGGCGGCGTCACATCGGCCAGCACGCCATAGTAGAAAACGAAGAAGTGGGTCGCCACCAGCGGGATCCCCATATCGTTAAGGGCCGGACCGGCGATGGAGGCCAGGATGATGTAGCAGGGGGTCGTCGGAATTCCCGCTCCCATGACGATACAGGCAATGGCAACGAGCACGAGGCCAAAAAAGAGGGTTCCGCCTTGAACGGTCAAAAATTGAAAGGGATCCATAGCGGCCAGCAGGTTGCCGAGAGCGGAGGCGATCTGCAGCACGGCGCCGGAAAATTTGAAACCCAGCCCTGTCAGGGTAATCATCCCTAGTATGAACCCCACACAGGCACAGGCCGCGCCGATGGCCAGGGCATAACGGGCGCCCTGATCCAAACCGTCGATGAGCCGGCGGGGCGTCAGGGTCATCGAGTCATCCAACTGGCCGATCCCCATCCGTCCGGTAATCAATGGAATATATGAACACGCAATGGAGAGAATAATCCCCCAGAATGCCGCCAGATAGGGGGTGTACTGCATGAGCAGCAGGGTCACCATGACGGTCAGCGGAATCATCAGGTGCCAGGATGTTTTCATGATATGCATCAACTGGGGAATCTGCTCACGGGACAGACCTTTCAACCCCAGTCGTTTGGCCTCCAGGTGAACCATGCTCAAGCAGGCCAGATAGTGGAACAGGGCCGGTACGATGGCGATCAGAATGATCTTGTTGTAGGGAATGCCCAGCATTTCGGCCATGACAAAGGCCGATGCACCCATGATGGGCGGCGTGACCTGCCCGCCGCAGGAAGCCGACGCCTCCACCGCCGAGGCGAATTGGGCGGAAAAGCCATTTTTTTTCATCATGGGAATGGTGAACGACCCGGTAGTGGCCGTATTGGCGATGGGCGACCCGGAGATCATACCGAAAAACCCGGAGGAAACCACCGACACCTTGGCCGGTCCGCCGGAATAACGGCCGGCCAGGATCATGGCCAGATCGATGAAGAGCTGGCCCAGGCCCGACGCCTGGGCCAGAACACCGAAAAGCACAAAGTGGAACACATAGGTCGCCACAACACCCACGGCGATGCCGTAAATGCCCTCCGTTCCCAGGTAGAGATGTTCTACGATCCGGACGATGTCATACCCCCGGTGGCCCAGCACTCCGGGCAGCCAGGGCCCCAACAATCCATACATCAGGGCCAGGGCACCGATGACGGGCAGCGTCTCTCCCATGACCCGGCGGCAGGCCTCGGTGACCATGATGATGGCCAGCAGGCCCATGACGTACTCTTCAATCTGTGGAAATCCGATGTTCTCGATGAAAATCTGCTTGAAGAAAACGATCAGGTACAGGGATATGCCTGAAGCCGCGATGGCCAGGGGCCAGTCCGAAAAGGAGAGCCGGTCCCCTTTGCCTTTGAGAAAGTCCACGGGCAGGGCGGTAACGGCAAGAAACAGAACCATGAGGAACAGGGCCGGCGGGCCCCAGACCGGCATGTTTTCCTGAAAACGCTCAACGAGCTGCCAGGCCAGGAACAGGTAGAACAGGGCGAAACAGATCCCGAACCCCCAGGCGAACCCCATACGCGTCGGCTGTCGCCGGGGAAACACCAGGAACACCAGTCCCAGAACAAAGGAAAGATGCACGGTCCGATGCATCACCTCGTTGAGCAGCCCGAATCCGGCGGTGTAAACGTGGAACAGGCTGAGCATCACGCACAGGACGACAGTGACTTTTGCCGTGATGCCTTTCAGGTTTCTGAAATTGGACTCGGCATCGTATTTTTTTACGATGGCATCCACATCCGCTTTGCTTAGCTCCTTCTCACCGGTGTCTGCAGCAGGGGCCATCGGTCCGTCTTGGGTCCTGGGATCGGCTGGATCATTAACCATAACATCGTCCTTTTATACTCGAAAATTGCAATAGCGGTTCAGGGGGCCGTGCATGGCACAATGGCCAGTTCAAGGGCCTGGTCTTCCCATGCGTTGAGATCGATTTCCTTACCGTCAATGTGCAGCCGATTACGATAGTTCCGATCGGTTCGTACAATGAGCCGGTGGATAGGCCGTTGCATGCGAATGATAAAATGGCCGTCGTGGTGCTCCCATCCGGTTACACCGGTTTCATCGGTCCCGGAAGGCAATCCCGCACCATGGGCCTGAAAGGTCTCGGCGGTCTGGAGGATCCGGAAATCGTGGGTCTGGTAATCATCCCGGACCGGTGTTTGGGAAACCGAATGGATGAATGAAAGAGAAAACGCACCATCTCCCGGCAGCGGATATTGTCCCAGTATCAGGCAGGAAGGAAACCGACTGATGGTCAGGCACGGGTGTGCCTTGTCGGGCCGCACACCGGAAGCGGTGCAGGCGGCCAGCAACAGAGCCAGCACGCCTGCAATAACCGGTTTCATATTATTTGATCAGGCCTTTTTCCCGATAGTAGCGCTCCGCACCGGGATGCAGGGGAATCGATACGGATTCCAGGGCTTTTTCCAATGAGATTTCCTTGCCTTTGACGTGAACCTTGGCCAGGGTTTCCGTGTTTTCGTAAAGGGCTTTGACGATTTCGTAAGCTACCTTGTCATCCAGCTTGTCGTGGGTTGCCCAGATGGCGCGAACGGCAATGGTTTTTACATCTTCGGTCTGGCCTTCATAGGTATTGGCCGGCAGAATAGTTTCGGCGTAATAGGGCTGCACTTCCCGCAACTTGGCGATGGGCGCACCGGTCAGCGGAACGATTTTGATGCTGTGGTGATTGGCCAGTTCCATCACGGAAGCCGTAGGGGTGCCGGCGGTGATCAGAGAGGCGTCCAGGTTGCCATCCTTAATTTTTTCCACGGACTGGGAGAATGATGAGTAATCCTCGGAAATATCCTTGCGGTCCATGCCGTGGGCAATCATCAGGTCGCCCAGCAGCTGCCACTGGCCGGAGCCCGGGGAACCGGAGGAAACTGATTTGCCCTTGATGTCCATGAAGGTGTTAATACCGGCATTGCCCCGCACCACCAGCTGCACCGTTTCCGGATAGAGGGCGCCCAGCGCGCGAATGTTCTTGATCGCCTTGCCATCGAATTGTTTCTCCCCTTTGTAGGCCGCATCGAGGATATCGGCGGCCACGAAGGCCGATTCGATGCCTTCTCTGCCCAACAGCGTCGCATTGGCCACGGATGCGTTGCCGGTTTCTGCAGTGGCCGACAATTTTTTCCCGTCGATTTCAACGGCGTTGGAAATCAGCTGGGCCAACATGCCGCCCAACGGATAGTATGTTCCACCGGTACCACCGGTGGCGATGCCGAAAAAGATCCGGTCGGCAGCCAGGGCACTGCCGGCAGCAATCATCGTCAATACCAATGCCATGCTGACCCATAAACTTACTTTTTTCATCGAACACCTTCCTTTCTAGTTGTTTGAATATAAAATTCGAATTTCACCGACAAACCCATCAAGAGACATTTGGCCCTATTAATCCACAATAATTTGAAATTTTTGTCAACGTTTTTTGCTAATGAATTTTCTATCGTTTACCGCATCATCTTCTCGGCGAACTGAACGGGATATGAATCATCCACCGGAAAATCGCCGCTCATCTGTTTTTGGATACGACGGGGGGGGGTGAAGGCAGGTGAGGTGGTTCCGGAAATTCGGTGAAGCCCATAAAGGAAGACAGTGTTTTTCCGTGCATCCGACACCATCTTATCGGATGCTTATGGAAGCCCGCGGGTGTGTTTCGATAAATGGATCACATCAGTAGGGCGTCATGTAAACGGCCCCCATCTCATGAATGGGTCGGCCCTCTCGATTGCCTTCCTGACACCATTTTATGGTAGCCACCCCCACTGATCGAAGTTGGCAATCGACATCAGCGAACACGTGCTGATAGTTTTCCGCAGAAGCACGAACAATGATGGTGGTACCAGGTTTCAATGGCCGGCAGCTGAAAAAACTGATACCCTCCGCACTGAAATTGAGCAGGCCGGCCTCGAACTGCCTGGATTGACTATGGGCCGACATCAGGGTGATCGGCCCTTGACCATCGTACCGCACACAACGTCTTTTTTCATGCAGGCGGGTCATTTTTTCTTTCCCGACTTGTGCAGTCACCGCTACCCTACCCGGCCATCCAACGAGCCGTTTGGAGACAACGGGATGATCATGGACAAACGCGGGGATAGAGTCTAATCGCCAGTTCAGGGTCAAGCCTTTGGGTTCGTTTTTCGTCGAACCGCCATCCGTCACCCTGCCCATCAGTTGCCATTTTTTTAGAACGGACGACGGGCGACACGTTTGTTTGCATAGGCTGTGAAGAGATCGGCGGAGGCAGAAATCGGTCAAATACAAGGAGACACGGGAATCGAATGAATTCGGAAACTGAATATCGATGTCATCACCTGAAAACATGCTACACCGCGGTCTGCAGGTGGGTCAAGTTCTTTCGAAACCGTCTTCAATTGCTGCTTGTAAATGGGGGCACTATTCGGTATACTTAATTTGTTTAGGAATAATTATGCTATTGCAAAGTAAATTGATCTGCTCTCACTGGCTTTAATCACTGCGAATCGCAGTCTGAACACTTTACCTCGTCCTGCAAACGTTCCACTACATTAAACGGTCTAAGGTGCTCTTTTCTGTGTTCATCCCGAACCGACAAGGGCCATAATCCAAGCCGGCGGCACGCTGACCGATGCCAGCGGTGCATCAAGGCCTTCCATCAGTCTGAATCATGCCTAAACCTATTTCAATCGACGAGATTCGGCAGCAGAAAAAATCCCAGGACGCAAAGGACCGCTGCGGGAAAGACAACACCCCACCCGCATCTCCATTCTCATATATTATCCTGCTGGATGAGGACGATCAAACCGCGGCAAATCCCCCGGCCAAAGACATATCCAGGCACCGCCATTCCAAGGATTGATCCATCCGTTTCCCGGCAGCACCATCTCAGGTGCGGCAACAGGATTCAACGGCCGCCACGGTCTTTGGAATAGGTTGCCCCAGAACCGTCGCTCCGGTGGAAGTGACCCGTACATCATCTTCAATGCGCACGCCGCCAAAATCCAGATAGGATTCCAGCTTACCGTAATCGATCTGATCGGCAAAACGGTTTTCGGCGCGCCATCGTTGAACCAGCAGGGGAATGAAGTAGATGCCCGGTTCCACAGTTACCACAAAACCCGGTTCCAGAGGTTTGGCCAGCCGAAGGCGGTTGATGCCAAACCGCCTGTCCCGTTGGATCCTGTCCGTATACCCCACATAATCTTCTCCGAGGCATTCCATATCGTGCACATCCAGACCGAGCATATGCCCCAGGCCATGGGGGAAGAAAAGGGCATAGGCTCCGGTTTCGAGGGCCTGGTCCACGTTTCCGCGCATCAACCCGAGGGACGTGAGGTCTGCCGAAAGCCGCCGGGCAGCCACCAGATGGACATCCTTAAACGGGACGCCGGGCTTCATGGCGGCCAGCGCGTCCGCCTGCATACCCTCCACGATTTCGTATATTTCCTTTTGCCGGCTGGTGAACCGGCCGCCCACCGGAATGGTGCGGGTCGTATCACTGGCATAGCCCATCGGTGATTCTGCTCCACAGTCACAGATCGCCAGATCCCCCCTTTTCATCCGATTGCCGTGGCAGTGGTTGTGCAGCGTCTGGCCGTGAATGGAAAAAATGGTTGCGAAGGGCGTTTTTCTGCCAGACTGTCCGTAGGCAAGACCTTCGATTGCCCCCACCACCTCACGTTCATATCGCCCCGGGGTGGCCATTTGCATGGCGACTCTCTGCATGTCGCCATTGATCGCTATCGCCGCTTCGATCTGAGCGATCTCTTCATCGCTTTTCACCGAGCGCAGGCGAATCACTGATCGAATCAGCGTCTCGGAGGCATTTTTGACGACGCCGCGTCGATCGAGTCCACAAAGATCGGCGATCAGCATCGTCTGCTCCATCCGGTACGGTGGCAAAAAATGAACCGGCCTGTTTTTTTTAACTGCCGAGCCAATCGTCTCGTGCAATCCTGTCAAGGGGGCTGACCGGTTGACACCGCCTATCCTGCACCGCTCCGATAAAGAAGGTTGCGATCCGGTCCAAATCACATCGTCCAGCGACAGGTCATCGCCGAACACGGTTTCCGTGTCCGCATCCACATCGATGACTGCGGCCAGATTCGGCAGGTCAATGCCCCAGAAATATAAAAAGGAGCTGTCCTGGCGGAAGGAATAGCAGTTTTCCGTGGCATTGATTGGACTTTCCCCATTTCCCAAAAACAGGATCAGCCCGGAATTGACATTCGTCTTGAGGTGTCGTCGCCTATCGCTGTATAGATCGGCAGAGAACATGAAGAGGTCCTTACAAAGGTCACCCGGCGTTTTTTTAGGTTGCCGGGCGTCCCTCCACCATGCGGAATCGATTGCCGGAAAGGTCGCTGAAGCCGATCGGCAGTTTTACCATTCCGGTTTAAAATTCGCTGTCAACCGTTACGGTCAGCAGCACCTGCATACACCGGCATGAGGGTTTCAAAAAGGGTCGCCATGTCACTGGCGATGGTTTGCTTTTTTTCAATGGCAGCATCTTTTCCCATCTGCTTTTCGATGCGCAGGTCCACGGCGCCCGATTTGCCGGCCGCTGTCAAAAAAGCACACAAAGATTCAACGGGCGCAGCCTTTTTGCCCGGACCATTAATCACCCATTTTTCTTTTTTTGCTTCCAACTTTTCGCTGAACCCCTGCTTGCCCAGGTCACACAAATAAAGGCCGTGGGAGGTGCACTGCTTATTGAGCCATGAATCGTTTTCCGGCCTGTCCAGCCACGCCATCAATGCATGCCAGTCACTTTTTTCGGTTCCGGATGGATCGGGTGCGGGGATGTTAACACCAAAAAAGAAGCCCTCATCTTCCACCCGGGCATAGAATTTTGCCTGAAGCTTCAGATCGTCCTGCTTCTGCCGAACGACATCCAGCCAGGCGACTTCAGGCTTGCGCAGCACGGCCCAGGAGTTGAACTTGTACTGTTTGTTTTTTAACCGCAGGGCAACCGCACCGCCGAGTTGACCGCGACCGCGCCACGTGGTTTTGGACACACTGCTGCTGAAGTCGGCATCTTCAAGGCCGTTAAAATGTTTTCCCCCTTTGGCTGTCGAGGCTTTTGCTTTTTTGGCCTTCTGGGCAACCTCGGTGACTTCCAGTTCTTTTTCGAATCGCATCCGTTCGATAATCCGCTTCTGCAGATCGATGGAGGTCGATATTTCCTCGCCGTCTTCCCAGCGGATATCCATGGAATCCCTCCGTATGGCGACGACCTCAAAAGTCCCTTTCATATTTTCATATTTTTCGCCGACTTCAAATTTTATCTCTTCTGTCATGCAGTTCTCCTTGTGGTAATATTACGTGAGGCACCATTGACCTCTAAGCCGCCGAATCATTGGTCCATGGGGACCTCGGCAACAAACAATTCGCAGTCGTCAAAAAAAAGCTCAACACAGCGGTCTTCATTCCCATTGGACAGATCAATCACCGATTCGGCAATTTTAGTGGCATAAGGCTCGATGGGGAAAAGGTTTGGGGTTCTCAATGTTTCCACCAGTTCATTACAGCCCGCTTCAGCGGCTCTGGCGATCGTCTCTCCATCGTAATCCTGGTCGCATATGAGGTCAAAGTGGTCCTCACGAAGCATGGATGAAGCCACCTTCTTGGTATCTTTATCAAGTACGGCAAATTCTTTGATATTAAGGGTTTTCTTCTTTTTTGACTTACAAATACGGAATTTCTGTCTCATTGTTTTTCTCCAGATTTATCTTTCACCGACCAGGGTCGACGAAGTGCCATGGCATCGCTCCACTGCGAAGCACGGCAAACGCTATTCCACTGGCCAGTCTGCCCCAAATCGGCAGGAATGGTCCATCCCCGGAGAATCCGGGGGGTTGTTATTTTCAACACCGTTGACGCATTGAAATCCGCTTGTCCACACCGGCCCCATGCATGGAAGCCTTAACAGCCATGTATAGCGGTCAGAGAGTATAAACGTCTCGTATCGCAAACGAGTTGTCCGTTGCCATCTTCACGGCAGCCCGGAAGATGCGGCCCTGTTACGCGGGAGGGGGGTTTTCACAACCGATGAGCCGGCCCGGAAATGGTTCAACAAGGCGAATATTTACATTAAGCCTATATGGAACCCAACCGTTTGTCAATTATCCTCCATCCTGGTTTCTCCGGCCAGGTCGTGACCCATGCCTTGCCTGGATATACGATCTCATGCAGGCTGAGTCAGGATCCATCCAGCACATGGAAAAAACTTACCCATCGAGGTCAACGGCGACTGGACAGGCAAAATCGTAGGAAAGCATCTGGCGGCTTGAAAAGAGGGAAACACCTGGACGGGAAATGCGGTTGCATTTTTGGATGCCTAACCTGACAAACCGTCATATGTCCTGAAGGAACCGAATTCTACTTGATGATCTTCAAGGTATGTCCGGCCAGCAGTCGTTTTTGGAGCTGCTTCAAAATCACAAAGGATGCCTGTTCAGGAGTGATCGTTTTCAGGGTTGCGGTGGACATGCATGATTTCATCAGCGGATCGTTGCCCGGAAGACGGAATTCGCTGCGCAGGAAAATGCCGTAGGAGTGGTGAAACCGGATCAGCGCCGCCTCGTTCATGTTGGCCAGACGGGTTCTGTCTGCAAAGGTCATATCCACAGCGAGCTTATCCACGGCTTTTTCCACGGTGGGTGGGAATTTATCCAGAAAATAGTTCACGGGCGTCACCCAACGGCAACCAATCAGCCATCACAGGTAAAGGGATAGAAGTGAAAAAAACAATACCCGCCCGGATCACCGTACATCACCTCGGTTTCGATCATACAGGTTCCGATCATGTGTTTTGACGCTTGAGCATAATCAGGCTGTTTTTCTTCCGTTTGTTTGCATGCCAGGCAAATGGGCTGGTGGTCGAAGACGGACAGAATCCGCTGGTCTCTGGCACCAAGTTTTGTATTGCACCGGTTACAGGCGACCGCACATGCCAGATCACGTTCCCACTGGTCTTTCATTGATTTTTCCCCATGCAATGATTGTTTTCATCAAAAAGTTGACCGGACTTGTCTTAACTTTTCTTAAAATAACGCCGGCATGGCCTTTTTCAACCCGCGCAACCTGACTGGCCCTCCTGGGAAACGGGTTGCGCATCAACACCCATGCCCGCCAGTTGGATCGAGGTCATTTACTGGCAGGGGCCGGTGCGTTTCCCGCTCATCTCGGTCACCATGACCATCCCCATATGTTCCGTGGTCATCTCGCCCTCGAACCGGTCGCCGTGATAGGTTATCTTCCCCTTGCCCTTCATATTGCCGGCCTGCTCGTTGCAAGTCACCGTCCAGGATACCGTGCTGCCAACCGTCTTCATGTCGGAAACCTTGCAGTCGTTCTGGCCGGGCGAGTTGTTCTGGGGAACTGCATTTTCTTTGGTGATACACTGGGAAAAGGTCATCGGGGGGATGGTCATCCCCTGCATTTTCACCTGAGAGGTGATCTCCCACGTACCGTCCTGCATATTCAGTTCTGAACCGGCGTAAACTGCGCTGCTGCCGCAACCGAATACAAGCCCCAGAAAAATCAGGACCACGAACCGCTTAGCCATTTTCATTTTCTCCTTTCAGATCGGTTAGAAAAAATCAGGTACCGTTTGTCGAACGTATATCTCCGTGCAACCCGGTGGTACGACGACATTCTCTTTTTATTCGAAATTCAGTTAGAAGGCAATAATCTGTTTTTTTGCGACACCGACGAAAAAAAAGAGACCAGCTGTGACCGGATCTGTCACAACCGGGTGATAATCTCTGTTCAACAGACTGATCAATCCTTAACGAGGAGGATTCCATGAGAAAGCATGAACTGACCACTGATTATCACGACTATTTCGAGTATTTCGGCAACACCGAGATCGAGCGGATCAGACAGCGGGCCGGTCGGACCCTGAGACGGGACTGGATCATTTTCGATAGCGTCGAGGAGGCCATGGATTTTTTCAACAGCAAGTGCGGAGAATTCATTGGGTATTACGCGTAGTCGACGCTCGGCCGGAAAACGGGAAATTACAATCGCCAGTAGTTGATGTCCACTTTTCCGGCATCACCGGGACCGAAGGCGCTTTTCACATCCACGACCACGGCGCGGCTTCCGCCGCATAATCCGGCAAGACTCGCCAACCCCATATCCTTATATGGTTTGTGGGAGACGGCCACCACCAGCGCATCCACGCCCTTGAGTTGGTCCAGGGTCTTCAGATCGACACCGTAATAGGCCTTGGCTTCGTCGGGATCCGCCAGCGGATCGTGGACCTGGACATCGATGCCGTAATCGGCCAGTTCGGCGATAATGTCAACGACCCGGGTGTTGCGAAGGTCAGGGACGTCCTCTTTGAAGGTGATGCCGAGTACGCCGACCCGGGTGCGGTTGATCTGTTTCCCCTCCTGGATCATCAGCTTGACGACCCGCTCGGCCACATATTTGCCCATGCCGTCGTTGATACGCCGGCCGGCCAGAATCATCTCCGGATGGTAGCCGATGGATTCGGCCTTGAAGGTCAAATAGTAAGGGTCGACACCGATGCAGTGTCCGCCCACCAAGCCGGGTCTGAAAGGCAGAAAGTTCCATTTGGTCCCCGCCGCCTCCAGCACCGCCATGGTGTCGATTCCCATGATGTCGAAAATCATGGACAGTTCGTTCATCAGGGCGATGTTCAGATCCCGCTGGGTGTTCTCGATGACCTTGGCCGCCTCGGCCACCTTGAGGGTGGGGGCCACGTGAATTCCAGCCCTGACAACGCTGCCGTACACCTTTTTCAGTAGGTAGGCGGTGGCGGCGTCAGATCCGGATACGATCTTCATGATCTTGTCCACGGTGTGCACCTTGTCCCCCGGGTTGATCCGCTCGGGTGAATACCCCACGGTGAAATCCCTGCCGAAAACCAGTCCCGATTCTTTTTCGAGGATGGGCACGCAAACTTCTTCGGTGGCCCCGGGGTAAACGGTGGATTCGAATACCACGCAGCTGCCTTTGGCCAGATGGCGTCCCGTGGATTCGGATGCGCTCCGCAGGGGTGTCAGATCCGGGATGCGGTACTGGTCGATGGGGGTAGGAACGGCGACTATGATCAGCCGGCAGTCGCCAAGGACCTTGGGGTCATCCGTGTAGACGACCGTGGCGGCGGCCATTTCTTCATCGGTGACTTCCAGGGTGCGGTCCTTGCCGGCGTTCAGTTCGGCGATTCTTCTGGATTTGAAATCGTAGCCCACCACATCGAAATGCCGGGAAAGGTGAACGGCCAGGGGCAGTCCGACATAGCCCAGTCCCACCACCGCAATCCTCTCCTGTCTCGCCGACAGCGCATCAAAGGTCAACATCAGCCACGTCTCCTTGTTTTCAATAGTTTCCCATACGGGCCAACACCAGCGTTTTCCGACAATTGGCAATCATGCGACACTATATATCATATCTAACCGGGATAAAAGAACAATAAGGCAAGTTACGGCAGTCGGGGTCTTGCGGGTATCCCACCCCGTCTATTGGTCGCCGATGAAAAAGGGCCTGAAATCCGTTTCCGGCCTTTTGCGGGCTTCATCGATCTGAGCCAGCAGGCGGTTGCGGCATCCGGGCAGACGGCCTTCAAGGTTGATGTAATTGGTGTAGTGATCGCTGGTCAGCTGCGACGGGGCGTCCAGCAGCCGGATCATCGTGGCTGCCTCTTTCAGCACCCCATGGGGCCCCAGCATCTCAAAGGCACCGCTCTCCACCATCTTGAGCAGCGGCGTATTGATCTTGGGCACGAAGGTCCGCAGTCGGATAAAATCCGGGGCGATGCGGTTGAGCACATCGGCGGTCCGGGAAGCGTGCGGCAGGGTTCGATGCGCACCGCCGATGCCCAGGACAACATAAAGGCTCAGCTGGATGCCGGCGGCCAGGGTCCACTGCCCGGCTTCCACCTGCTGCCTGGCGGTGGTGCCTTTTTTGATCAGCCTCAAAATCACGTCATCCCCGGATTCCAGCCCCACATGGATGCGGCTTAACCCCGCATCGGCCAGGCGTTTCAGATCGTCAGGGCCTTTTTTATGGATGTACTGGCTGGAGCCGTATACGGTAATGCGCTTCAGATGCGGAAAGATGTGATGGGCATGCGCACAGATGCGGCAAAGGCCGTCGGTCTGCATGGCGATGGTGTTGCCCGCCGGAAAAAAGAGCGTGCGAATGCCGCTGCCGTGAAGCGTCCGGGCCTGATCCATATCGGCGATAATATCCGCCACCGGCCGCTCCCGGTATGGGGGGCCGTTCTTGTAGACCATGCAGAAGGTGCAGCGGTTGTGCGGGCAGCCGATGGTGGCCTGAACCAGCAGCGAGGTGGCCTCGCTGGGCGGACGATAGATGGGGCCTTCGTAGTGCA
>JAHLLR010000065.1 GCA_020444075.1 Deltaproteobacteria bacterium | reverse complement strand
TTATATTCGTGACCGCTCACCGCTCACCGCTTACTATTCACTATTCACCATTCACTATTCACCATTCACTATTCACCGTTCACCATTCACCATTCACCGTTCACCATTCACCATTCACCGGGTCAGCACGTTGTCGAGACACCGGATCAACGCGTCGATGTCACTTTTCTGGATGATCAGCGGGGGAACGAACCGCAGGATATCCCCCTGGACGCAGTTGACCAGAAAGCCCTTTTCCATGAATACCGGTATCAGTTCATCAACCGGTCCGTTCAATTGAATGCCCAGAAGCAGTCCCTTGCCCCGCACCGCCGCAATGCAGCGGTGACGAAGCTTGAGTCGTTGGAGTTCATCCTTGAAATAGGCCCCGGTTTCCCGGGCACGATCAACTATCTTTTCCTCATCCATGATTTTCAGGGTCTCGACTGCGGCGGCCGCCACCAAGGGGGTACCGCCGAAAGTGGATGCATGGCTGCCGAACCCGAAAGCAGCCGCCACCCGTTCAGTGGCCAGCATGGCCCCGATGGGAAGTCCGTTGGCCAGCGCCTTGGCCAGGGTCATGATATCCGGCGTCACGCCATAGTGCTCGTGGGCGAAGCGTTTGCCGGTACGGCCCATGCCTGTTTGGATCTCGTCCAGGATCATCAGCACGCCGTGTCGGTCGCAGAGCTGTCGAACCTGTCGGAGAAAATCGGGGTCCGGGCATCGGATCCCCCCCTCCCCCTGGATGGGCTCCAGCATCACGGCGCAGGTATGATCGTCGACGGCCGATTCCAGTGCGTCGATATCGTTGAAGGGAACGAAAGAGAACCCCTCCAGCACCGGGTCGAAACCGTGTTTAATCTTATCCTGACCCGTGGCGGACAAGGTGGCCATGGTACGCCCGTGGAAGGACTTTTCCATGGAAACGATGCGAAACCGTTCCGGCTGCCCATCGTCCTTAAAATATTTGCGGGCCAGCTTGATGGCCGCCTCGTTGGCCTCGGCACCGGAGTTGCCGAAAAAGACACGGTCCGCAAAACTCTGTTCCACCAGCATCCGGGCCAGGTCGGTCTGCGGGATCGTGTAATAGAGGTTGGATACGTGCACCAGTTTTTTGGCCTGGCGGGCCACCGCATCGGCGATGCGCGGATGGGCATGGCCCAGGTTGCACACGGCGATACCGGCGACAAAGTCGGTGTACCGCCGGCCCTGGGTATCCCAGACCGTACAGCCCTGGCCCCGTTCCAGCACGATGGGAAAGCGTTTGTAGGTCGCGGCCATCACCTGGTCCGCCGTATGCATGATCGTATCGGTCATCTTCCCGCTCCAAAAAAGAGTTCCAGGTTCTGATTCAGCGTCGCTGCAATGCCGGTCGCATCGAATCAAGCCAATATCTCTTCACGAATAAACCCTATACCGTCACTTCCGTCCCTATGCCCCTGTCGGTGAACAGCTCCAGCAAAATCGCGTGGCGGCGTTTGCCGTTGATGATGGGCACCTTTTCCACGCCGTTTTTAATGGCGTGAAGGGCATATTCGATCTTCGGGATCATTCCCCCGCTGATGCTGCCGTCGGCAATCATGCGACTGATGGTGGCCGCATCGATGGAAGAGATCAGCCGCCCGTCGGGATCCATCACCCCGTCCACGTCGGTGAGCAGAATCAGCCGGCCGGCGGACAAGGCCGTGGCGATGTGGCTGGCCACCAGATCCGCATTGATGTTGTAAGTTTCCCCTTCCCTTCCCGCGCCCACCGGGGCAATGATGGGAATGAACCCCTGTTCGGAGAGCGTATGGATGATCTGGGGGTTGATCCGGGTAACCTCGCCCACCATTCCCGGATCGATGATTTCCGGGGGACTGCCCGCGTCGGCCTGATGAACGATGCGCATCTTCATCGCTTCGATGAGCCCGCCGTCCTTCCCGCTGAGCCCCACGGCCTTGCCCCCCTGCTGGTTGATCTGCGCCACGATGCCCTTGTTCACCTTCCCGCCCAGCACCATCTCAACCACATCCATGGTGGGGCCGTCGGTAAGCCGCATACCGCGCACAAACTGGGGACGGATACCCATCTGGTCCAGGACCCGGTTGATCTGGGGACCGCCGCCGTGGACCACCACCGGATTAAGGCCGATAAACTTGAGCAGGGTGATGTCCCTGGCAAAATCGATTTTCAGCTGCTCGTCAACCATGGCGTGGCCCCCGTACTTCACGACCACCGTCATTCCCGAGAACTTGCGGATATAGGGCAGCGCCTCGATGAGGATGTCCGCTACGGTCGAATGGGGGGGGATGCTGTCTGCTGTCATGGCGGTTCCTTGATAATCATAAAATATACCGACTCAGGTCTTCATCGTCCTTGATCGCCTTGAGCTTGTCCGTAACGTATGCATCATCAACCGTCAGGCGGGAATCCTTCACATCGGGGGCGTCGAAAAGGATATCTTCGAGCAGACGTTCCATGAGGGTATGAAGGCGCCGGGCACCGATGTTCTCCGTACGGACATTGACCTCTTCGGCGATCTCGGCAATTTTTTCGACCGCGCCGTCGGAGAAGGTCAGTTCCACCCCTTCGGTTTTAAGCAGGGCGATATATTGGAGCAGCAGGGCGTTCTTCGGCTCAGTCAGGATGCGGAAGAAATCCTTGCGGTTCAACGCATCCAGGGTCACCCGTATGGGAAACCGCCCCTGGAGCTCCGGGATCAGGTCAGACGGCTTGATCGTATGAAAGGCGCCGGAGGCAATAAACAGAATGTGGTCGGTCTTCACCGGCCCGTACTTGGTATTTACCGTGGACCCCTCCACAATGGGTAAAAGATCCCGCTGAACCCCCTCCCTGGAAACATCCGGACCGTGCCCTTTGCCGTTGCCGGCAATCTTGTCGATTTCATCCAAAAAAATGATACCGGACTGTTCCACCTTGGCAATGGCCTCCTGGATCACCTTGTCCATTTCCACCAGGTTCTGGGCCTCCTCCGCGGCCATGGTCTTCATGGCTTCGGGCACTTTGATTTTCCGCCGGCGGGTATTCTTGGGCAGCAGCGAGCCCAACATATCCTTGAAATTGAACCCCATCTCCTCCATGCCCACGTTGGAGAAGATCTCGACCATGGGCATGGTGCGCTCGGCCACATCCAGATCGACATAGCGACTGTCCATCTTTCCAGCCTGCAGCATCTTGCGCAACTTTTCCCTGGTGGACGAAGCCACCTCGGCGGATGGGTTGACCACTTCCAGCCCGCCTTCTCCGGCAGCGTCGGCCCGACTATGATCGGCTTTGGGCAGCAGCAGATCCAGCATCCGCTCTTCGGCGATGCGCCAGGCCTTGTCCTTGACAGCCTCTTGCTCGGCCGTGCGAACGGCGTTGACCGTCAGCTCCAAAAGGTCACGGATCATGGATTCCACATCCCGCCCCACATATCCCACTTCGGTAAACTTGGACGCCTCCACCTTGAAAAACGGCGAGTCGCTGAGCCGCGAGAGACGTCGGGCAATTTCCGTCTTGCCGACCCCGGTGGGGCCAATAAGAATAATGTTTTTGGGGGCGATCTCATCTTTCAGGGAATCAGGCACCTGCTGGCGACGCCACCGGTTTCTCAATGCAATGGCGACCGACCGTTTGGCCTCATTCTGACCGATAATGTATTTGTCCAGTTCAGATACGATATCAATGGGTTTCAGGTCATTCATGCGTTAGAGCTCTTCAATGGTTATGCGATCGTTGGTGAATACGCACAGGGACGCGGCGATCTGCATGGAGACCTCGACAATCCGGCGCACGTCCAGTTCAGTCTGATGGAAAAGGGCCGTAGCCGACGCCTGGGCAGCCACCGCACCGGAACCAATAGCCACAATCCCCTCATCCGGTTCAATGACATCCCCGTTTCCCGATATGAGCAGCATGGAAGTGCCGTCCACGGCAATCATCAAGGCCTCCAGGCGGCGCAGGTATTTGTCGGCCCGCCAATCCCGGGCCAGTTCCACGGCCGATCGGGTCAGGTTTCCGTTGTAGCGCTCCAGCTTTTGTTCCAGTTTCTCAGTCAGGGTCAGGGCGTCGGCAGTGGCGCCGGCAAACCCCACCAGGATGGTATCGTTGTATATGCGACGAACCTTGCGGGCATTGTGTTTGATGACCGTGTTGTTCAGGGTCACCTGGCCGTCGCCGGCCATGACCACCCGGTCTTTGCCCCGGACCGCCAGAATGGTGGTGCCGTGGAACCGCAGTGAATTTTCCGTTTGTTGATGGGGCATGGCTAAAACCCGGAACCTTTCTATCGCCTGGGGTGGGCGCTGTCGTAGGCCGCCATGAGCCGGTCAATGCTCACATGGGTGTATTTTTGGGTGGTGGACAGGCTCTTGTGGCCAAGAAGTTCCTGAACCGTACGCAGATCCGCACCCGCATCCAGCATGTGGGTGGCAAAACTGTGCCGGATACCATGGGGCGAAATCGGCACCGCCAGGCTGCACTTGCGAATCAGTTCGTCCAGAATCCGGGCCACGGACCGCGAAGTCAGCCGGCCCTTGTTTTTATTCAGAAAAAGCGGGCCATCAACGACCATCCCGATGCCCGTCCCGGAAAAGAGCCGATCCCGGTAGGATTGAATGCGATCCAGGGCTTTTTCACCCACCGGAACAATGCGTTCACGGCCCCCTTTCCCCGACACCCTGAGACATCCTGTGGAAAAATCGACATCGAACACATTCAGACCGGTCAGTTCGGACACCCGGATTCCCGACCCGTAAAGGGTTTCGAACAGGGCCCGGTTGCGCAGTTCCAGCACCGTGTCATCGGCCATCTGGTCCAGCAGGCGAAACATGTCGTCAACCGAAAGATATGACGGCAGCCGCCGGCTGTGCTTAGGCGTCAGGATGGCTGCCGTGGGATCCTCGTCGGTTAACCGGTGCCTCACCAGGTGGCGGAAAAAGGATCGCAGAACCGACAGTTTCCTGGCAATGGTAACCTTCTCGTTCCTGCGGTGCAGAAGACCCAGGTATCCCCGGACGGTCAGGCTGTCGATATCTGCTATGGCCAGCGACCGTTTTTCTTTTTCGCCGGACAGGCCTGCCCCGCGGGCGGCATAGCCGGCAAACTCAGCCAGGTCATGGCCGTAGGCCCGGATGGTATGGACGGAGTACCCCTTCTCCGAATCCAACGATTGCAGAAAAAGGTCGATCTGTTCTTCCAGCAGGGGCCGTGTCATCGGAAGGCAATCTGCTGCTCGAGTTCCAGCCATGATCCCACATGAAGGAAATCATGGGGTTCCTGATTCCACGGCTGGTTGAAGACGACGGGTTCGATTCCGGCGGCCTTGAGCAGGTGACAGGTCTCCAGGCGGTCCTCCACAAACCACTTGATTCCGTTTTCCAGCAGCACATCGGTCTTGGCCTCGAACGAACCGGTGGCGACGATTCTTGCCCGATGGTGCTGGCCGTCGAGGAGTCGGTTCAACCACCCCTCGATGGGACCCGGCTCGGGACGGGCCGTCACCATCAGGATGCGGCCTGTGGTCTCACCGATACGCTTTAACACAGGCCCGGCGTCGGGAAAAGGTTCCAGGGAGGCTCGGTAATTCCCATCGAGAATGCGGGCCACCGCCCCCTCCAGGACATCCTCGTCGAGATCCAGGCAATCATCCAGCCGGTAGCAGGTGATGTCCGCGTACGTAACCGTATGGACATCGTAATGGTCCTTGAGGATCTCCAGAAAGAGGTGCATGGTGTCGGCGATCACCCCGTCGATGTCAAAAGCAAGTGCAGCCGGATCAATCATTGGTCTTTCCTAGTTTCACAACCTTCGGCTCTTCAGGCCATTTTTCGTGTCTTTTTTTTCAACCGGGAGATCTGCCGACGAAGAGCACCGGATTTCTTGCGGTCTTTTTCAGCGGCGATCTCCTGTTTTCGAAGCTTGAGTTCCCGGATATGCTGTTTAACCTGCCGAAGCGACCGGCTGGCTTTTTTGGTTTTTTCTTCCTTGATGCCCCGATGGGCCTTGACGGCATCGAGCAGGTCCTGCTTATTCATGCCGTGAATGCCTTTGAGGTCCGGTATGGCATGGGCGATTTCACGAAGTTCTTTGACGGTCATTTTTTCCAACGGTTTTTCTGCGCCTTCCGTACCTTTGGTCATTTGATCCAGTCTCCTTTCATGAAGCAGGGTTATATCCACCGGTCATGGTCACCATGGGCATCACGCCAACACACACAACCGTCATCGGCAAAAAGGTATTTTTGTAATCCCATTGGACCGGACGTGTCAATACAGATATTGGATTATAAAAAAAGGGGATGAACGGTTCTCAGCCATTTGTCGGGTGTGAGCATTTCCAACGGATCTCTGAATCCTCACCCTCCCGGATTCTCCTGCTTTCGCCAGCGTTTCCCGAGATGGCGACACCCGACTACCGAGCGTCACCCGGACCGAGGCATACCCCTTTGTTTTTCACTCTTTATCTTTCCCTTCTGCCAACTTCATAAAGGGCCGGAACAGATCCAAAGGCAGCGGGAAAATGGTGGTGGTGGTGTGCTCGGCGGACATCTCCCGCATGGTCTGGAGATAGCGCAGCTGGATGGCCGTGGGATGCTGGTCGAGGATTTTAGCCGCCGCGGCCAGACGGTCGGCAGCCTGGAATTCGCCTTCCGCATTGATCACCTTGGCCCGCCGCTCCCGTTCGGCCTCGGCCTGCTTGGCCATGGCCCGCTGCATCTCCTGGGGCAGGTCGATATGCTTGAGCTCCACGTTGGCCACTTTGATGCCCCAGGGGTCCGTGTGGGTGTCCAGAATCTCCTGAAGCTTGGCGTTGATCTTTTCCCGGGCCGACAGGAGTTCGTCCAGTTCGGCCTGGCCGCAGACGCTGCGCAGGGTGGTCTGGGCCAGCTGAGAAATGGCATAGGTGTAGTTTTCCACCTCCACAATGGCCTTGATGGGGCCGATCACCCGAAAATAGATTACCGCATTGACCTTCACCGACACATTGTCCAGGGTAATCACGTCCTGTGGGTCCACATCCATGGCCACCAGCCGCATGCTCACCTTGACCATCTTGTCCACAATGGGAATAAGGATGATCAATCCCGGCCCCTTGGCTTGGATTACCCGGCCGAGACGAAAAATGACGCCCCGCTCATACTCATTCAGGATTCGCAGGGCAGCGGAAAGAAAAAAAACGACCAGGACAACGGCACCGATAATTGGCAGCATGGATTCCTCCTTAAGCCCGATTGGGCGAATGATGAGTAAACGGTGAGCACCGATCGGAGGCGATCCGTCCGGTGCCGTCGGCTATGGCGTGTTTCCCTGAGATCCGGTGGCAGACACCTCCGGTTCGACCTCCAGGGTCAGACCGTCCACCGCGGTCACACGGACCCGCTGCCCGGTGGCCAGCGGCGTCCGGCATCGGGCGAACCACAGTTCACCGTGGACCTGAATCCGGCCGGTGGGTGTCAAGGGCGTCTTAACCACCCCGGTTTCACCGATCAACCCCGACTCCCCGGTCATGGGTTGACGGGTTCGCGAGCGAAATACCAGTCCGGCCACCACCACGAAGAAGCCTCCCACGAGGCTGAGGGTAGGCACCATGACCGTCCACGCAAGCCCCATTTGCCCGCCCGCCCGGTCAAAAAGCATCACCGATCCCAGCAGCAGGCAGATGATCCCCGCCACGCTGAGCAGGCCGTAGCTGGCGATTTTCATTTCCATGATAAAAAAGATCAGGGCCAGCAGGATCAGCAGGACACCGGCGGGTTTCACCGGCAGGGTTTGAAACGAGTAAAAGGCCAGGATAAGGGCGATGCTGCCGATAACCCCGGGAAGGACGACACCCGGATGGGACAGTTCGAAATAGAGGCCGGCCAGGCCGATCATCATCAGAATGTAGGCGATATTGGGATCGCTGAGGGCCTTCAGTACCCGTGTTCTTACGGGTTCATCAATCCAGACCCGCCTGGCCGGGTCAATGTCGACAGGTCCCTTTCCCTTGATCTCGAGACCGTCGATCTGGTCGACCAGGTCATCCATATCCCGGGCCACCCGGTCGATGATCTTTTTTTCAAGGGCTTCGGTTTCCGTCACCGACACGCTTTCCCGCACCGCTTCTTCGGCCCACTTGATGTTGCGGCCACGCTTTTCGGCGATACTTTTCACGAAGGCCGCCATATCGTTAATCACCTTCTCGGCCATGGTTTTATCCAGATCCTTGCCGCCGGCGTTGACCGGGTGGGCGGCTCCGATATGGGTACCCGGCGCCATGACGGCCACATCAGCGGCCATGGTGATCATCACTCCGGCAGATGCCGCCCGGGCGCCCGACGGCGCCACGTATACCACCACCGGGATCCTGCTCTCATAGATAGCCATGACCATTTTGCGCATGGATTCGGCCAGGCCGCCCGGAGTATCCAGCATCACGATGAGGCAGCCGGCACCTTCGGTGTTGGCTCTATGGATGGCCGATTCCAGAAAATCGGCATTTCCGGGAGAAATGGCGCCAGTGATCCGGACGATATAGACCGGCGCCGATCCGGCATCCACCGGACGGACGGACAAAAGCGATAACAGTGCGATGAATAAGCTGACGGTGATGAATCGATTGCTCATAACAACCCCCTTGAAGGCGGGAAAGGGGCATGCGGGACAGTTATCCCAGCATTTTCATGATTTGTTGGACATCTTCCCACACTTCCCTTTTCTTTTCCGGGTTGCGCAGCAAAAATGCCGGGTGAAAGGTCGGCATCACCGGAATCCCCATGACCTCATAAAACCGTCCCCTGAGTCGAGAAATGGGCGCCTCGGTTGCCAGCAGAGCCCGGGCGGCCACACTTCCCAGGGCACAGATGACGCGCGGATGGATGGCGGCCACCTGCCGTTTGAGAAACGGCAGGCAGTGGCGGATTTCTTCAGGTTCCGGATTCCGGTTGTTCGGGGGTCTGCATTTGACAATATTGCCGATATAGACCGTCTCCCGGTCGAGACCCATGGCAGCGATGATTTTGGTTAGAAGCTGTCCAGCCGCTCCTACAAAGGGCTGCCCGCATTTGTCTTCATCGAATCCCGGTCCTTCGCCCACGAACATCACTTGGGCGTTCGGGCTGCCCTCACCAAACACGATATGGGTCCTCGATTCACACAGCCCGCATCGCCTGCAGTCGCCCAAATCGGTGCGGATATCGGCCAGGGTTTCCCGATCAGGCGCAACACCAGGACCTGCCGGCAGTCCCAGCTGATTCAGGGTCTCCAGGCTCGCTCTGCTACAGTCAAAACCGGTGCACCCGCTTTGTTTGAGATAACCCAGCGTGTTTCGAATGTCCCGGATGATCTGGAAATGCGGGGCGTCAGCGGTCATCTTGGTTTTCGGGATACACATTTATTCAAAAGGGTCATGGACTCAATCATCGGAGGCGGCTTTTTTTTTGACCAGTTCGGCCACCCGGTCGAGGATCAGGTGGGCCACCATATCCTTGTCCATCAAATCGAGCACCTCTTTCCGGCCGTCTGCAAAGAACAGGGTCATGCGGTTGGTGTCGGATGCGAATCCGGAGTCGGACGGGCCGATGAGATTGGCCGCAATGATGTCCAGATGTTTCTCTTCAAGTTTCTTCCGGGCATGGATTTCCATGTCCCGGGTCTCAGCGGCAAACCCGACGACGATCTGATGCTTTTTCAGCTGCCCGACGGTCTTCAGGATGTCCGTGGTCCGCTCCAACGCCAGCTGCATGCCGCCCTCACCCTTTTTGATCTTGTGGGTCTCGGTTTTGACGGGCCGGTAGTCGGAAACCGCCGCCACCTTCACGACCACATGGGATCGTTCCAGATGGGCAAATACGGCGTCGGCCATGTCGTCCACCGTGACGACGGGAACCACCTCGACGTTCAGGGGTGGTTCTAAACTCACCGGACCGGTCACCAGGGTCACGCGGGCACCGCGGTATTCAGCGGCCCTGGCAATGGCGTAGCCCATTTTTCCGGAAGAAGGATTGCTGATAAACCGAACCGGATCGATGGCTTCACGGGTGGGCCCGGCGGTGACCAGGATGTTGCAGCCGGCAAGGTCGTCCGGAGTGAGGTAACTGGCCAGCCGGTCTACGATCTCCGCGGGTTCCGGCAGTCGGCCCGGTCCGGTGGTACCGCAGGCCAGCGATCCTTCGCCGGGTGCCAGAATGGTGCAGCCGTCCGTTTCAAGCTGTTGGATGTTTCGCCGATTGGCTGGATGTTCAAACATGTTTGAATTCATGGAGGGACAGATCATCACCGGGCAGGTTACCGCCAGCATGAAGGTGCTCAGGGAATCATCGGCGATGCCGTGGGCGAGCTTGGCCACCATGTTGGCCGTGGCCGGCGCAATGATCACGCCATGGGCCGCTTCCGCCCAGGCAATATGACGGATGGCCGCGTCATCCGTCGATTCGAAAAGGTCTACGCACACCTGGTTTTCCGACAGCACCTCAAAGGTCATGGGGCTCACGAATCGGGTGGCACTGCGGGTCATGATTACCCTTACCCGGGCCCCCAGCTTCACCAGCCGCCTGAGAACCTCTACACTTTTATAAGCGGCAATCCCACCGCATACACCCAAAACGATATTTTTATTATGAAGAACGGTTTTTTTCATATCTTTTTAATCACGACGGTTTAGTAGATCCGGGGAGCCCCCCCCGACCGTCGGCGAGACCCATATTTCCAGGTAGGTGTAGAACCTTTTTTCCGTAATGTTGATGACACACCAGCGGTTTTCTTTTTTAAACAGCATGATGTTACGGAAGGATTTAAAGGCGCTGACCAAGCTCCAGTTGTCATTGGCCATATTGTTTTCGAAAAAAGTGATCAGGGAGTAGCCGTCTACACGGCCTCTCATGGACAGCACACCGGCGGACAGGCCCGGCGTGCGAAAGACGAACGAGGAATTTTTGTCCACCTTCATCGCCCGAGGCACCAGTACGTCACCAAAATCGTAGTAGAGGGGGGCATTTTTATCGGAGCTGACGCCGGCATCGGAACCGGAGTCGCCGGCCTTCATGGAAGTGCATCCGGACATGAACAGCACGATCATGCAAACTGTGATGGCGACCAGCCATGCTTGGTTATGCTTCACTCCCTGCCATTCACCCATTTCACCTCCTTGAACAGGCTGTTGTAATCCGAGAACCGGTCACACGCCGTCATCGACCGATGGAACACGGGTTTTTTTAAGGCGCCAATATGTATTTTGCCGGAGCAGCAACCGCACCCACCGCTCGATCAGATCGGAAATATCATGCCATTGACCGGGGATATCCGGCAACATGGCTGTCGCCGCCTCCAGTGCCTGTCTGAGATCCGATCGGTCGGGGGTTTGATCCAGCAGATAGCGATAAATTCTGACGGCCTCTTCAAATCTTCCTTGATCGGCGTAAACGCGCGCCATGGTCACCGTGTAAAATGTCTTGTCCCCTGAAATGTCCATATCATTTCCTCTGCCCCTTGGAACCGGGAAAAATAACGACTACATCATCCTTGCCGATCATGCCCAGTTCATTGCGGGCCACACTCTCGATAAAGGCCGGATCGCTTTTCAACCGCCCGATGGTACGATACAGGCTGACGTTCTCCCTGGCCAGTGTTTCATTTTGCTGCATCATCGCCTGCTCCTTGTCGCGCAGCCGGTGCATTTCCACCAACCCGTTATCACCAAAGACGATCAGCAGCATCAGATTGAACAATGCGACGACGGCACTGGCAACGATAATTTTCCGGCGAAGGTTCATGACCGGCTCAAACTCCTTCTCATCAACACCATCACTTTTTGCCACTCCGGAATCTTCATTTTCCAGGCTGCAACCGAAAAAACAGCGATTCCGCCGATGATGCCTGCGCTGATTCCCACCACCAGTCGAAGACTTCCTGTTTCGATTTCAGGAGGGATGAGAAACCTGCTGGTTATTTCCACACCCAGAGCCATCAGTCCCGATGCAGCCAGCGTCTTCAAGCAACTGGAAAAGATCAGCCGCCACCGGATCGCCCCCAGCTTCTTTCTCAATACATACACCAGGAGCGCCAGGTTAACAATGGAGGAGAGCGCGGTGGCCAGGGCCAGTCCACAATGCAGCATCGAGCCCATGAGGGCCATGCCCAAAAGGATGTTGACCGCAATGGAGAAAGCGGCACTTATCACCGGCGTACGGGTATCCTGCATGGCGTAAAAGGTTGAAACCACGATACGCACAGCAGCAAAGGCCCACAGTCCATAAGCATAGTACAAAAGCGCATCCGAGGTCAATCGGGTGGCCTGGTTGTCAAAGGCACCCCGCTGGAAAAGCAGAGCCACGATGGGTTCCCGCAGAATGATCAGCCCGATCATGGCCGGGATGGTCAGAAACAGTACCAGGCTCATGGAATGCCCGAAAGTCTCGCCTATGCCGGCAAGGTCGCCTCTGGCCGCCTGCCGCGACAGACTGGGCAGAACGGCTGTGGCCGCCGCCTGGCCAAAGATGCCCAAAGGGAATTGAACCAGCCGGTCGGCGTAGTAAAGATAGGAAACGCTGCCCTCGGGAAGCAATGAGGCCAGCAAGGTCCCCACCAGGATATTGATCTGATAGACCGCCGCACCGAAAATAGCGGGTAGCATAAGCAGGCCGACGGTTTTCATCCGCGGATGCCACAGTCCGGAGCGCTGCCAGAAACGGACGCCGTGCTTCACCAGATAAGGCACCTGCAGCGCCAATTGAAGCACCCCGCCGAGCAGTACCCCAACGGCCAGCCCAACGACGCGTACCGTTTCCGAATCTGAAAATCGGGATACGCAGAACACAGCGCCGATCATGGCAAAATTCAGTAACACCGGCGCAAGGGCGGGCGCCGCAAAATGCCCCAGCACATTGAGGATCCCCATGCACAGGGCCAGCAGCCCGATGAGAATCACGTAAGGAAACATGATGCGGGTCAGCAGCACCGTCAGGGCCATTTTCTCCGGTGGGTCGGCAAACCCCGGTGCCACCGCGTGGATAATGACCGGCGCCGCAAGCACACCGGCAATGGCAATTACCGACAGGCAAATCAGCAACAGCTTCAGGGAACTCACGGCCAGGCGCAGGGCATCCCGGCGGTCCCCCTTGGCTATGGCATCCGTAAACACGGGCACGAAAGCGAGGCTCAGCGACCCCTCCCCGAACAACCGGCGCAACAGGTTGGGAATCCGGAAGGCGGCAATAAAGGCATCCGCCGTCATCCCGGCACCAAAAAAAGAGGCCAGGACCATATCCCGGATGTAGCCGAAGATACGGCTGAGAAGGGTCGCCGCCCCCACCACACCGATGGCAAGGGTAACATTGCGGTTCTCACTTTTTACCGGACGGCTGGCGTCGGAAAACATATGGCCCCGATCTTGATTGCAAGGCACAATAACCCTTGACTTGCCCATTATTTTTGGATATCAGGAAGTTTTGTGTTTTTCCAATTAATTTCCGAAAGGAGTAACAGAAGGTGGCAAACCATAAATCAGCATTGAAGCGCGCCGGCCAGAATGAACGTCGGCGCCTGCGGAACAAAGCCGTTCAGACCCGGGTAAAAAACGTTGTCAAGGATGTGCGCCTTGCCGTGGCTCAAAATGCGGAAAATGCCGTTGAGCAGCTCAACGCAGCCAAGTCCGCCATCGATAAAGCGGCGAAAAAAGGGGTGCTTCACAAAAAGACGGCTTCCCGCAAAATTTCCCGTCTCAACCGACAGGTCAATGCCCAGCAAGCCTGACCCCTCCCGGCGCCCGCAGTCAGGAAGAAGAGACCGCGGATTATCACTGCCGGAATTGTTCCGACGGCGGCACCGCGGGTTCCTTATCATCAGAAATTATCCGTCAGCCGGTTAAAGGCGGATTCTGCCAGTTTACTGGAAAGCACGGCAATGGCATCAGACTTGTTCTGATCCGTTGCCGTTTTATTTCCCTTCACAACCGCATAAGCCTGGCGTTCAACGATATTCCCCGAGGACCAGAGAATCCGACCGTCCGAAGATTCCAAACGCAGGTTCAGGGTACCGGTCACCCGACGCTCCACCGCTGTTGAAACGGTGGAACGGGAAATATTTTCCACGGACAACGAAACAATGGCTCCGGTCAGGATAGCATCGGCCGAAGACCGCTCCTGAACCAGGCTCTCTTTGCGGTTCCTGGTGAATTCATAGATCAGGTCATTGGTGAACAGGCTCTCGGCGCCGGTTTCTGCCGACCGGTTTTCCAAAATGGTGATGAATACCCGGGATACGCCGGCGGGAAAGCTCCCGCTTCCGGCGAAGTGGTAGCCGCATGCGGTAAGCAGCAGAACCGACAGAACCGCTTTGAATGCCCACCTGTTTTTCATTAACGCTCCAGCAGCATTTCGTTTTACGTGTTCAGCATAGAAAATGGGTGTGTCGTTCATATTAAATAACGATATTCACCAGTTTGTTTTTAACAGTAATCACCTTTTTTACAGGCCTTCCATCGACAAACCGTATGATTCGTTCGTCGGCCATGGCCCTTTGCTTCAACAGATTTTCGTTTGCATCCAGAGCAGCGGAGAACCGGCTGCGCACCTTGCCGTTCACCTGGATCACCACTTCCACTTCGTCTTTCATCGCGGCTTGATCGTCAAAGCGTGGCCATCGACTCAGCATAACACTCTCTTCGTGGCCTAGGGCCTCCCACAATTCTTCGCAGAAATGGGGAACGATGGGAGACAGGAGCAGGACGGTCGTTTCCAGGGCGAAACGCATGGCCTGATTCCCCGCACCATCCGAGTCTGAGTCGTCGATGGCCTGCATGGCGTTGACCAGTTCCATTACCGCACTGATAACGGTGTTGAAATGGAACCGCTCCTCGATATCCAAGGTGACCCGTTTGATGGTCTCATGGGTTTTTCGATAGAGTTCCCGGAAGGAATCGTTTAACTCCTGACTGCCGGTCAGGCCGTATTCCCCATCCGTCAACAACGGCAGCCACCGCTCGGCCAGCCGCCAGACCCGCTGTAGGAACCGGTAACTGCCCTCTACTCCCTGTTCGCTCCACTCCAGGTCCCGTTCGGGCGGTGCGGCAAACAGGCAGAAGAGCCGGGTGGTGTCGGCACCGTATTCGTCGAGCAGCAGGTTGGGGTCGATGACATTTTTTTTCGATTTGGACATCTTTTCCACCCGTCCGACGACCACCGGTTGGCCGCATTGCAGACAGGTCCGCCGTGTATCGCCGTCTTCCGCTACCTGTTCAGGAAAAAGAAAACCATGTTCCTCGCAGGCAGTGGTCTCCTTGCACACCATTCCCTGGGTGAGCAGCCGGGTAAACGGTTCCTTGAATTTCACCAACCCCAGGGATTTGAGCACCCGGGTAAAATAGCGAGAATACAGCAGATGCAAAATGGCGTGCTCCACCCCGCCGATGTACTGATCCACCGGCATCCAGTAGTCGACCGCCCGGGTGTCGAACATGGCCGTGTCGCATCGGGGGCTGCAGTATCGCTCGAAATACCATGATGACTCCACAAAGGTGTCCATGGTGTCGGTTTCCCGCCGGGCATCCTCGCGCCCGCACCGGGGACAGCGGGTTTTGGCGAATTCGGCCAGCGAAGGCAAGGGGGAACGTCCGCCTTCCAGCAAATCGGCATTTTCAGGCAGCACGATGGGCAGATCCGCCTCGGGCACGGGAACGATGCCGCAACTGCCGCAGTGAATCATGGGAATGGGCGCCCCCCAGTATCGCTGTCTGGAGATACCCCAATCCCGCAGGCGGAAACTGACCGTTTTTTTTCCGATGTCATTTTTATCCATAAAGGCGGCAATGGCCTCCATGGCCTTGCGGTTGTCCATTCCGTTGAAATCCCCGGAGTTGACCATGGTGCCTTCGCCGGTGTAGGCGCTCTCCATCGTATTTCCGTCCAGGTCCCCGTCCGGTGAGCTGACCACCACGACAATGGGCAGATCGTATTTTCTGGCAAAATCGAAATCCCGCTGGTCATGGGCCGGAACGGACATGACGGCTCCGGTGCCGTATTCCATGAGGGCGAAGTTGGCCGTATAGATGGGCATTTTCCGGCCGTTCATGGGGTTGATGCAATAAGCGCCGGTAAACACGCCTTCTTTTTCGTAGGTTTCGATGGCCTTGCTGGAGCGGTCCTGAAGGGATATCCGTTCGACAAAAGCCGCCACAGCAGGTTCCTGCTCCGTGCCTGCCGCCAGTTCGGGGACCAGGGGATGTTCGGGTGCCAGACACATGAAGGTAGCCCCGAAGACCGTGTCCTGGCGGGTGGTGAAGACGCTGATGACCGCGTCGCTGCCCGCCACGGGGAACCGGATTTCGGCACCGACACTTTTGCCGATCCAGTTGCGCTGCATGGTGGTCACCTTGTCCGGCCAACCGGGAAGCCTGTCGCAGTGGACCAGCAGATCCTCGGCAAAGTCGGTAATCTTAAAAAACCACTGCCACAACTTCTTTTGACGTACCGGTTTGCCGCAGCGCCAACACAGGCCGGCCTCCACCTGCTCGTTGGCCAGCACCGTCTGGCAGGGTTCGCACCAATTTACATAGGATTCTTTGCGGTAGGCCATACCCTGCTGGGCCATTTTGAGGAACAGCCATTGCTCCCAACGGTAATATTCGGGACGACAGGTGGCCAGTTCCCGGCCCCAGTCATAGGAGAACCCCAGTCGTTTGAGCTGGGCCCGCATGGCGTCGATGTTTTCGTAGGTCCACCTGGCCGGATGGGTCTCGTTGGCGATAGCCGCGTTTTCAGCCGGCATACCGAAGGCGTCCCAGCCCATGGGGTGAAGCACATTGAATCCGCGCATCCGCTTGTAGCGGGCCACGACGTCACCAATGGTGTAATTTCTCACATGCCCCATATGGATTTTGCCGGACGGATAGGGAAACATTTCCAGCAGGTAGTATTTTTTCTGGTCGGGGACCTCGACGACGGTGAACAGCTTGTCGTCCTGCCAGCGTTTCTGCCACTTGGTTTCGATGGTCTGCGGATCATATCGTGAATCCATGAATCTTCCTATCTTCTTGCGAATATTGTTAATTTTGTTGGTCTTGCGAGCATCCTCATGCCATAAAGACCGGTAAAGATCAAGAGCCGTTCTGGCCGGCCGCCGGAACAAAAAGGCCCTTTGTGTCGGGGTTTGGCTGGTTTTTTAGGCGATGCGGCCGACTATCGATCACCCGCTTGTCTTTTTTTGCCTGCCCGCCCTTTTTATGGAGATCACTCTAAAAATCCGTTGACTTGACTGTAACAATTCATTATCTATACAAATTTAATATTAACACGAAAAGCGGAAGGAACAGAATCGCCAGCTAATGACCAGTAAAATTCTCATCAATGCTGTGGATCCCGAAGAGGTTCGCCTCGCCATCGTTAAGGACAGCCGCCTGGAAGAATTTCACATCGAAAGTTCGGCCCGGGAAATTCTGCACAGCAGCATTTACAAAGGTGTGATCACCCGCATCGAGCCCAGCCTTCAAGCCGTGTTCGTTGATTTCGGCGTCGAACGTCACGGATTTTTGCAGAAGCAGGAGATCCACAGTGACTATTTTCAGGGCCCACCGGCCAACGGCAATACTATCCAGAACCTGGTAAAGCGTGGCCAGGAGTTGATGGTGCAGGTGACCAAAGACCCCATCATGAAAAAAGGGGCCATGCTCACCACCTTCATTTCTTTGCCCGGCCGATACGCCGTGCTGATGCCGGGAAGCGACAGCCGGGGCATCTCACGCAAGATTGAAGACGAAACCGAACGCAAACGACTCAAGGAAATCGTTGAGAAGTTGGATCTGCCCGAAGGCTTCGGCATAATTATCCGCACCGCCGGCCAGGGATGCACAAAGACCATGCTGGCCAAAGATGTTCAGTACCTGCTGCGCCTGTGGAAAAACATTACCGCTCGGGCCGTGAAAGCGCAGGCGCCATCGGCCCTGTACAAGGATCGGAACCTGGCTGTCCGCTCCATCCGCGATCATTTCACGCCGGACATCAAAGAAATCCTGATCGATGATGAAGCGGTCCACCAGGAAGTGAAAAACTTCGTCCACATTATCTCGCCGAAACAGACCAGCATCGTCAAGTTCCATAAATCGGACAAGCCCCTTTTCTCCCGATTCCAGCTGGAAGACCAGATCGCGACCATTTTTAACAACCGGGTGACGCTCAAGTCAGGCGGATCGGTGGTCCTTGAGCGCACCGAAGCGTTGGTGGCCATTGACGTCAACTCCGGAAAAGGCACCCAAAAGAAAAATGTCGAAGAGACGGCGTTGATGACCAACCTTGAAGCGGCGGCCGAAATTGCCCGCCAGCTCAGGATCCGAGATCTGGGGGGCCTCATCGTAGTCGATTTCATCGATATGCGCGAGCAAAAGCATCGCAACCAGGTGGAAAAGACCCTGCGTGCCAGCATGAAACAGGACCGGGCCCGGGTAAAAATCGGCAAAATTTCTAAATTCGGCCTGTTGGAACTCTCCCGTCAGCGCCTGCGGCCATCCATCGATTTTGGCAGCATGGAGACTTGTTCGCGTTGCTGCGGCAAAGGCCAGGTATCGTCGGCGGAATCCCTGGGACTGAGTTTTTTAAGAAAGTTGAAACTGGATACCCTGAAAGCGGATATCCTGCAGGTAACGGCCCAATTGCCCGCTCCGGTGGCGACCTACCTGCTCAACCGCAAACGCAAGGAGCTGAGCGAGTTGGAGGGCAAACGGGCGATAGGAATTACCATCATTGCCCGGGACGACATGATCCCCGGCCAGATGGAGGTCGTCTACGACAAAAAAACCAAAGCGGCGGAGACCCCGCCTGCATAGGCCTTCCCCGCCGATTCAGTCCCCATCTGGATTGTCGTCGACAAGAACCATTTGACGGGGCGGGGGATTTGCAGTATACCAGCGCCACTTTTAAGGGTTGCCAAACCACCATGGTGCCGGTGAATGTGATGTCGAGAAGACAGCGACACTCGCTATGACCGCTGAAGCAAGCCCACCCAAGGCGCTCACGGCGGGTTTAGTGCACAAACGGGGAATCCTTTTTTTTCCTTACGGTGAAGACTCCACACGGGTTGCCGTGGGGAGTCTTCAAATAACTGACAGGAGGTTTTTACACCGATGAATATCGCTTACGCAATGGGACAGGGGGGGGCTGGAGCCGCAGGAGGTTCAGGAGGATTCGCGTCGTTTATTCCGCTGATTCTCATGTTCGTCATCTTTTATTTTCTGCTGATCCGTCCCCAGCAGAAAAAAACCAAAGAGCACCGGCAGATGATCGACAACCTGAAAACCGGCGATCGTATTATCACCAGTGGCGGCCTTCACGGCCGAATCACCGGCGTTTCGGAAAGCGCGCTGACCGTGGAAATCGCTGAAAAAGTTCGGGTGAAAGTGAACCGGGGCAGCGTGACGGCACTGATGCAGACCACCCCGCCTCCGGCTGCGCCCAAAAAAGACAAGAAAGACAAAACCGACAACGGCAAAGCCTAAATTCGAATCGGTTTCTCCTAAAAGCCCCATTGCCACCGGACCATTGACCCGCTTCGACCGCAGTTTCGGCTGCGATCGGTCCGGGGATGACACGGCGGCTGGGGCTTTGGCGTGTATATCATGAAAGGAACGGAGCGTTGAAGAATCTTTCGTGGAGGCTCATCGTGATTGCAGCGGTCATCATAGCCGCTGTGATTTATGTGATTCCGACATTTCAACCCGGCGTATGGCCCCATAAAAAAATCAATCTGGGCCTCGATCTTCAAGGCGGCATGCACCTGGTGCTGGAGGTGGATGCGGACAAGGCCGTTGAAAACACCATCGAGCGGGTGGGCCATGAGATGCGGGATCTCTTGAGAAAAGAGCGGGTTCGGACCCTGGGTATCGAACGGGTGGAAACCGTCAAATTGGCCGTTAAAGTGGCGGAGGGGGACGACGTCAAGCGTTTCGACGAACTGCTGGACAAAGAATTCCGTGATCTGCGGGTAGCCAGCCGGACCGTCAAGGACGGGGTGATGAAGATCGTCCTGGACATTCCCGACAAGGAGGCCGACCATATCCGCAAGCTGGCGGTGGATCAGGCCCTGGAGACCATCCGCAACCGCATAGACCAGTTCGGAGTAAGCGAACCGGACATCCGCATTCAGGGAGAGCGTCGTATCCTGATCCAGCTGCCGGGTATCAAAGACACCCAGCGGGCCAAAGAACTGATCGGCAAGACCGCCCTGCTGGAGTTTAAACTGCTTGACGAGGAACATGATGTGAACGCCGCCCTGAACGGCAACGTTCCCGCCAGCAGCGAGATTCTTTACGAGACCAAAGAAGACCGGGCCACGCACCGCGTCCAGAAGATTCCCTATCTGATCAAAAAGCGCACCTCGCTTACCGGGGCTTATCTGACGGATGCCCGGGTACAGATCGACAGTCAGTACAATGAACCGTACGTCTCCATCACTTTCGATAAAAAAGGCGCCCGGCTCTTCGAACGCATTACCGCGCAAAACGTGAAAAAACGCCTGGCCATCGTACTGGACAACAACGTCTATTCGGCGCCGGTCATCCAGGACAAAATTGCCGGCGGAGAGGCCCGGATCACGGGAAATTTCACCACCGAGGAAGCCCGGGACCTGGCCATCGTGCTGCGAGCCGGTGCGCTTCCCGCACCGGTCCAGATTCTTGAAGAACGGACCGTCGGCCCCTCTCTGGGGACCGACTCCATCCAGATGGGCCTGCTTTCCATGTGTGTGGGGGGCTTTCTGGTGATCCTGTTCATGGTGATCTATTATAAAGGGTCGGGAATCGTGGCCGATTTCGCCCTGATGCTCAACATCCTGCTCATCGCCGGCGGGCTGGCCGGATTCGGAGCCACCCTCACCTTGCCCGGTATCGCCGGCATCATTCTGACCATCGGCATGGCGGTCGACGCCAACGTGCTGATCTTCGAACGGATCCGGGAAGAGATGACCCTGGGAAAAACCCCCAGAGCGGCCGTGGATGCCGGCTACGAACGGGCAACCCTGACCATTCTGGATGCCAATGTCACCACCCTGATCGCCGCCCTGGTGCTGTTTCAGTTCGGCACGGGTCCGGTCAAAGGTTTTGCCGTCACCTTGAGTCTCGGGGTGGTGGCCAGCCTGTTCACCGCATTGGTGCTGACGCGCGCCATATTCGATTACTATCTGGTCAATCGTAAAGTTCGGACCATCAGCATCTAAGCCGGATGCCCCGGTCCGAGCAGGCAATTGCACCTTGGCCGGCAACGGAAAACCACAATCAAGGACTTGATTCATGCAGTTTATCAAATCGGGTATCAATATAGATTTCATTGGAAAACGCAACATCGCCTTCGCTCTTTCACTGGGGATGATTCTGATCAGCATCGGTTCACTGCTGATAAACAAGGGGCCCCGCTACGGGATCGACTTCGCCGGCGGCACACTGGTCCAGGTCAAATTCGAATCACCGGTCACCATCGACCAAATCAAATCCGGACTGGCAACCATGGAACTGGCCGCATCGGCGGTGCAGCAATTTGGCCAGGCACACGACCATGAATATCTCATCCGCACGGATGCAGCCGACCCGGCCATGGAAGGACTGTCAGAAAAGATCGAAAAGAGCCTGAAGGAGGCCACCAATGTTCCGGTGGAGATCCGCCGTGTTGAAATGGTGGGCCCCCAGGTGGGACAGGATCTGCGGGAAAAGGCCCTGTTCGCCATGTTTTACGCCCTGCTCCTGATCACCGTTTACATCTCCGGCCGTTTCGAACTGAAATGGGCAATCAGCGGCATTGTCGCGGCCGCCATCATGGGAGCGGTCTACCTGCTCTCCCTGTTCCATGTCTCTGTTCCTTTTCTCATGCTGGCCGCCCTGATCGTCTCTCTGGTCATCTTCTGGTTTTTCGAATTCAAATACGCCATGGGCGCCATTGTAGCCTTGATCCATGACGTGACCATTACCGTCGGCATGTTCTCCATTTTCGACAAAGAATTCACCCTGCCCATCGTGGCAGCGCTGCTGACCATCATCGGCTATTCCCTCAATGACACGATCATCGTATTTGACCGGATCCGGGAAAACCTGCGCAAGTATCACAAAGAGCCCCTGGCCACCATTCTGAACAAGAGCATCAATGAAACATTGAGCCGCACCATCCTAACTTCAGGAACGACGCTTCTCGTGGTCGTCGCCCTGTTCATCCTCGGCGGCGGGATCATCCACGATTTTTCCTTCGCCCTTCTGGTCGGAATCCTGGTCGGTACCTATTCATCAATCTTTGTGGCAAGCCCCATCCTGCTGGCATGGCAGACCCGGAGAAAATAGATGTCTTCATTACGGCCCTGGTTCGCCCTGAAAAGCGTGCCAGGGGTCGGTAATCTGTTGTTTCGACGCCTGGTGGAGCAGTTCGGATCCCCGGAAGCCGTGCTTACCGCAGACGTAACCGGATTGCAGGCGGTTCAAGGAGTCACTTCCCGTTTAGCCGTATCCATACGACAATACCGGGTTCCCGATTGGGTTGACCGGGAACTGGAAGCGGTCCGGCAAAAAGGATACACCATCGTCACCCAGACGGACCCGACCTATCCCCCGCTCCTGCGCCAGATCCCGGATCCACCGCCATTTTTATACGTTTACGGGTCGCTGCCGGCCACTGGGCTTAACATCGCGGTAGTGGGATCCCGCAATGCCACCAATTATGGCATCTCCACCACGCGACAGCTTTGCATGGATCTGGTCAGACAGCAGGTCAATATCGTCAGCGGCATGGCCAGGGGGGTGGATACCGCGGCCCATTCAGGAGCCATCGCCGCCGGCGGATGTACGGTCTCCGTTTTAGGAACCGGCCTGAATCGAATCTATCCAAGCGAAAATAAGGGGTTGTTCCACAAGATCGCCGAAAATGGCGCGGTGGTCACCGAATTTTCCTTGGACACCGGCCCCGACGCGCACCATTTCCCTGCCCGCAATCGTATTATCAGTGGCATGTGCCACGGCACGGTGGTGGTGGAGGCAACAGGGCGGAGCGGCTCGTTGATCACCGCCCGCCTGGCCGCTGAACAGAATCGGGAGGTGTTTGCCGTCCCCGGAAACATCCATTCGTTTAAAAGTGTCGGTACCCACACCTTGATCAAGGAGGGCGCCAAACTGGTGGTTCATGCCGGGGATGTTCTTGATGAATTTGAGCATATCCAAACCCGTGAACAGGAAGCATCTAGGCCATCGAAGCCGTCAGTGCCGCCATTGACGGATGACGAAGCCATGGTTATCGATTGTCTTGAAGCCGACTCCGTTCACATCGATGACCTGGCCAGAAAGCTGACGTTTCCGTCCGGCCGGCTGTCCGGGGTGCTCCTGCAACTGGAACTTAAAGGGCTGGTATCCCAGTCTCCGGGCAAACGGTTTGCCCTGACTCCCGGCATCGATCGACAACAATTGAACCCATGCAACATAAACAAAGAGGTATCCAGTGAGTAAACCCCTGGTGGTCGTCGAATCACCCACAAAGGTCAGAACCATTAAAAAATATCTCGGAAGCGACTACAATGTGGCCGCAACCGTGGGACACATCAAAGACCTGCCCAGCAAAGACCTGGGCATCGACATCGAAAACAACTTCGCGCCGCAATACAAGACGATTCCCGGAAAAACAAAGGTGCTGAGCCAGTTGAAGTCAGCCGCCGGCGATGCGACAGACATCTATCTCGCTCCGGACCCGGACCGCGAGGGAGAAGCCATTGCCTGGCACACCTCCGAAGTGCTTAAAAAAAAGGGGCGGATTTTTCACCGGGTGCTGTTTCACGAACTGACCAAAAAGGCTATCCTCGAGGCTATGACAAAGGCCCAGGATATGGACCGCTACAAATATGAGGCGCAACAGACCCGGCGCATCCTGGACCGATTGGTGGGATACCAGATCTCGCCCCTGCTGTGGCGCAAGGTAAAAGGCGGCCTCAGTGCCGGGCGGGTGCAGTCCGTCGCCGTGCGCATTATCTGTGACCGGGAAAGAGCCATTCAGGCATTCACACCGGTGGAGTACTGGTCCATCACCGCCAACCTGAAGGGCTCGGTACCTCCGGCATTTGAAGCCAGGCTGGTTCGCAAAAACGGGGAAAAAATCGAAATCCCGGATGAAGCCGAAGCCAGTGCAATATTAAAGGACCTGGAGCCAGCTCAGTTTATCGTCGACAAAGTCGTCAAGCGAACCACGAGGCGCAATCCGCTGCCACCCTTCATCACCAGCAAACTCCAGCAGGAGTCGATTCAAAAACTCCGCTTTTCCGCCAAAAAGACCATGATGGTAGCTCAGCAGCTCTATGAGGGCATCGACCTGGGACCCGGTGAGCCGGTGGGCTTGATCACTTACATGCGGACCGACTCCACCCGAATCGCAGACGAAGCGGCGCAGGAAGCCCTGGCATTGATCAATGAGCGATACGGTAAGGAATACGGCATCGCCAAACCACGCTTTTTCAAAAACAAAAACAAGGCCCAGGATGCCCATGAGGCCATTCGCCCGACCTCGGTCTATCATACGCCGGATCAGGTAAAACGCTATCTGTCCAAAGATCAGCTGGCCCTGTACACTTTGATCTGGCAGCGTTTCGTAGCCTCCCAGATGGCGCAGGCACTCATCGATCAGAAGTCCCTTTCCATCGCCGCCGGTGACTATACGTTCACTGCCAGCGGCTCCTCGGTAAAATTTCCCGGCTTTCTCGCCGTCTATCAAAGCGCCGACGACGAGGCGGAGAGCAGCAAGAAAAGCCAGCCACTGCCGGAACTGGCGGAAAAATCGCCACTGGAACTGCTGGGAATTGTTCCCAGGCAGCATTTCACCCAACCCCCCCCGCGATTTTCAGAAGCATCTCTGGTCAAAGAGCTGGAGGAAAACGGTATCGGCCGGCCAAGCACCTATGCGGCCATTCTCTCCACCATTCGGGGCAAGGGCTATGTGGAACTGATCAAAAGGTATTTCAAACCCACGGAGCTGGGATTTATCGTCAACGACCTGCTCATTGCCAACTTCCCGGAGATTTTGGATGTGGAGTTCACCGCCCGGCTGGAGACCGATCTGGACCGGGTCGAACAGTCGGAGGTGGAGGCGCTGACCATCCTCAACCAGTTTTACGGACCCTTCAGCCGGAAACTGGCGGAAGCCGGAGAAAACATGCTCAGTGTCAAGGGCGTCGGCATGCCCACGGACCTGACCTGCCCCTTGTGCCAAAAAAACGCCCTGCGCATCAAGATGGGAAAAAACGGTCATTTCCTGGCCTGCTCCGGATATCCGGAATGCACTTACTCCAGCGATTACGAACGGGATGAAAAAGGGATCATTGCGCCGGTGGCGCCGGTTCAACAAAGCGAAGCCACCGATAAAGTCTGTGAACGGTGCGGCAAACCCCTGGTGGTCAAACGGGGCCGATATGGAGATTTTCTCGCCTGCACCGGCTACCCGGAATGCAAACATACCCAATCCCTTAATGGTGGACCCAACGCCAAGTCCACCGGTGTCGCCTGCCCGGAAAAGGGATGTGATGGCCAGATTGTGGAAAAATCCTCGAAGCGGGGCAAAATTTTTTACGGGTGCAACCAGTATCCAAAATGCAGTTTTGCCAGCTGGGATCGTCCGGTGGCCATCAGCTGCTCGGCTTGCGGCAACGCCTATATGGTGGAGAAAACAACCAAGCGGGACGGCACTTTGCAGGTCTGCCCCAACCGTGACTGCCGGCACAGCCAGGCGCCTGTTGAGCAGACGGAAAACTGAGTTCGGAAGACGGAGGCTGGATGAATCCTCCATCCCCTAACGATCGGCTTCGAGCCATGAGCTACTTTTAACCCAATAAACCCAATGAACTCAATGAACCCAACGAACCTCACCCATATTGGCGTCATCAGCGCAGAAATGAATCTGGAGGCGGCGCAGATTAAATCCGTGGTGCAACTCCTGGAAGACGGGGCCACGGTGCCATTTATCGCCCGCTACCGCAAAGAGGCCACCGGCAGCCTTGACGAAGTTGCGGTTTCTGCCATCCGTGACCGGGTGATCCAGTTGCAGGAACTGGATGGCCGACGGGAAACCATCCTGAACTCGTTGGAACAGCACGGCCATCTCACCGATGACCTCAAGGCCCAGGTGCTGGCCGCCGAAACGATGACCCGTTTAGAGGATATCTACCTGCCCTATCGGCCCAAGCGGCGCACGAAAGCCACCATTGCCCGGGAAAAGGGATTGGAGCCCTTGGCCCTGGGGATCTTTGCCCAGGAGGCCGCGGATCCGGAGACCCTGGCCAGCGACTACGTAGACCCTGAAAAAGGAGTGGAATCCGTTGAGGATGCCCTGTGCGGTGCCCGGGACATCATTGCCGAAATGATTAACGAAGACCCGCAGGCCCGATCGCGGGTTCGCGAACTGTTTTTTGAGAAATCGTCCATCCGCAGCCAGGTTGTGGCCGGCAAGGAAGATGAAGGGGCCAAGTATAAAGACTATTTCCAATGGGAGGAAGCCGTGGCAGCGGCACCCTCCCACCGGATCCTGGCCATGCGCCGCGGAGAGAAAGAGGATGTCCTGAGCCTGTCCATCGCCCCGCCGCCGGAATTGGCCATTGCCATCCTGGAAGACCTTTTTGTCAGGGGCGAAGACAAGGCTGCCGAGCAGGTGCGGGCCGCCGCCCACGATGCTTACAAGCGCCTGCTGTCCCGCTCCATGGAAACCGAGGTTCGGGTGGCCCTCAAAGAACGGGCCGACGCGGAAGCCATCCGCGTTTTTGCCGACAACCTGCGCCAACTGCTGCTGGCCTCCCCCCTGGGGGCCAAACGGGTAATGGGTATCGATCCGGGTTTTCGCACCGGTTGCAAGATCGTGTGCCTCGACCGGCAGGGAAAGCTGCTGCACAACGACACGATTTATCCCCATGGTTCGGAACGCCAGGCAGCGGCCGCCGCTCAGACCGTCCAGGCACTGTGCCACCAATTTGGCATCGAGGCGATCGCCGTGGGCAACGGCACCGCCGGCAGGGAGACCCAGTCCTTCGTGGAAGGAACCATCGATGCGCAATCCCTCTCGGTGATCATGGTCAACGAAAGCGGCGCATCGGTATATTCGGCGTCGGACATCGCCCGCCAGGAATTCCCCGACCACGACCTCACCGTACGCGGCGCCGTCTCCATCGGGCGACGGCTGATCGACCCACTGTCCGAATTGGTCAAAATCGATCCCAAGTCCATCGGCGTGGGTCAGTACCAGCACGATGTAGACCCGTTCGCCCTGAAAAAATCCTTGGATGACGTGGTGGTCAGCTGTGTCAATGGCGTGGGGGTGGAAGTGAACCAGGCCAGCGTCCAACTGCTCACCTATGTATCCGGATTGGGACCGCAACTGGCCAAAAACATAGTCAGCTACCGGGACGAACATGGCGCCTTCACCGGCCGCGAAGGGCTTAAAAAAGTTAAACGGCTGGGCCCCAAAGCCTTTGAGCAGTGCGCCGGATTTTTACGCGTAAAAGGCGGTGAGAACCCCCTGGATGCCAGTGCAGTACACCCGGAAAGCTACGCGGTGGTCGGGTCCATGGCCGAGGATCTGGGATGCAGTGTGGCCGATCTCATGAAGGATGCCGGCCTGCGCAAAAAAATCGATCTGAACCGCTACGTCACCGATACCATCGGTTTGCCGACCCTTACCGACATTCTGAATGAGTTGGCCAAACCCGGGCGGGATCCCCGGGAGCCCTTCGAGCATTTTTCTTTCGACGCGAACGTCTCTACCATCCAGGATCTTGTGCCGGGCATGAAGCTTCCCGGCATCGTCACCAACGTCACCAATTTCGGCGCTTTCGTGGACATCGGCGTTCACCAGGACGGGTTGGTCCATATCAGCGAACTGTGCGACCAGTTCGTAAAAACACCGTCCGATGTGGTCAACGTTCAGCAAAAGGTCACCGTCACCGTGATGGATGTGGACCTGCCCCGCAACCGGATCTCGCTGTCCATGAAGAGCCAGCCGGGAAAGAGGCCCGAGCCGAAGCCCCAGACCGATCCTCCCCGGAAAACACGGCCGGCCGGCAACCGACCCAAACCCAAAACCGCGCCCAAACCGGCATCGTCCGCCCCCTTCAACAACCCCTTTGCGGACGCATTTCGAAAACCGTCCGGCCGGTAGAAAAGGCTCTTCATGATCGCCGTGGTCCAGCGCGTCATCAGCAGCAGCGTCACTATTGACCAATCGGTCGTCGGCGCCATCGGTCCCGGCATCAATGTGCTGCTGGGAGTGGCCGCTGGTGATGGAGACACCGATGCCGATTACCTGGCCGCCAAGGTGGCCAACCTGCGCATTTTCGAGGACGACCGGGGCAAAATGAACCGTTCGTTGATCGATATTGAGGGACAGATGCTCGTGGTCTCTCAGTTCACCCTGCTGGGCGATTGCCGCAAGGGCAGACGGCCCTCATTCATCAAATCCGCCGCTCCCGACCTGGCTCAAGGACTCTACCATCGTTTCGTGGAGAGGGTGAAGAAGCTCGGCGTCGACGTCCAAACCGGTCGATTCGGGGCGATGATGCGGGTCAACATCGTCAATGATGGACCGGTCACCCTGCTGGTTCACAGCCGGCAATAGAATCCACGCCGGCCCCCGCATCCATTTTTGCGAATCTTATTGCCTTCCTTTAAAGTTTTACACCATTTGTCCGATACTTCAAAC
>JAHLLR010000064.1 GCA_020444075.1 Deltaproteobacteria bacterium | reverse complement strand
TTTCTCAGGATGGTGTCGTCGGCCGGGCCCACCCAGATCTTGCCGGCTTCGATGTCCGGGTCCTCTTCGGGGTGGTAGAAGTCCGGCTGGTCAAGGATCCGCAGGGCTTCGATGATCTCATAGGAGAAGATGGCGGCCATGCCGGCGTCCAGCAGGGGCCCCAGGTAGGGCAGGTGGTTCTTGCCCTTGACATGCGGGGGCAGCAGGCCCCGGGCAAATTCCAGGGGCTTTTTGAGGTCTTCCAGGGTCTCCACCTTCATGCCGGTGAGCGAGTAGATCACCGGCAGGTAGTAGGCGGTGTTGGGAAAGCCGATCTTGGTGTCGGCGTTGTAGGTATCAAGTGCCTTCTTAAAGCGGCCTTCAGCGGTGGAAACCACTTTGTACCCACCCTGAATGGCGGCAAATGCGACTAATTTAGACATGCGATGTTCCTCCTTCGTTGAGGATCTGGTTGAAAATCAATTACCCTTCCAGCGCCTGACGGTCGGCCATATCCATGAGGACACGCTCCCTGGCCTTGTCGATGCCCAGTTCCTTGCGCTTCCGGTCGATGTGGGCGATCATCATGTGGGCATGCTTGATCGGATCGGCTTCCAGGTCCCACTTGCCGCCGTACATCTTTTCCATCTCCTTGGACAGGTAGTCATGGAACACTGGGGCACCGGAGGTGGGCAGGTGCAGGCCGAAGACGGTGTAGACGCCGGAGGAGACGAAGTAGTGGCCGATGGAGATGGCTTTTTCGCTCATCCATTCCGGGGCGCTGCCGGCCAGCGGCAGGTCACAGATGTCCTTGCCCAGGCCGCCGGCTTTGACCACTTCGGTGGCTGCCAGCAAAAGGCGGCTGTTGTCCACGCAGGAACCCATGTGCAGGACCGGCGGGATACCCACGGTTTCGCATACCTCTGCCAGGCCCGGTCCGCAGTGCACAGCGGCTGATTCCGGCGTCAGCAGCCCTTCCATGGCGCAGGCGATGCCGTTGCAGCCGGTGGTCAGGACGATGACATCGTTCTTGATCAATTCCTTGACAACCTTGATGTGGGCCTCGTTGTGGCGGGTGCGGGCGTTGTTGCAGCCCACGACGCCGGCTACACCGCGGATGCGGCCGTTGATGATGTTGTCATTCAGGGTATAGTAGGTGCCGCGGAAGGTGCCGCCCAGGTGATACTGGACGGATTCCACGCTGAAACCGCCGATGGCCGAGGCCTTGTACTGGGGAATCATGACTTCGCTGCCGCGGTTCTGGAAGTTGTCGATGGCCAGGCGGACGATCTTTTCCGCATCTTCCAGGGCGTGGTGTTCGTCGAACTCGATGTGGATGACGTTTTCCTGCTCCATCTTGGCGATGGGGTGGGTGGTGATCAGCTTGGTATGGAAGCACTTGGCTACGTTGGCCAGGTTCTGGAACACGCACTGGATGTCAACCACCATGGCATCGCAGGCACCGGTGATGATGGCCAGCTCCTGTTGAAGGTAGGTTCCGGCCTGGGGCACGCCGTGGCGCTGGAAAATCTCGTTGGCCGTACAGCAGATGCCGCCCAATTGGATGCCCTTGGCGCCCTTGGATTTGGCGTATTCGATGATTTCCGGTTTCTGGCTCATGGCCACGATCATCTCGGAGAGGACCGGTTCATGGCCGTGGACGATAATGTTGACGTGGTCTTCTTTCAGGACGCCCAGGTTGGCTTCGGACTGCAGGGGGTAGGGGGTGCCGAAAAGCACGTCCTGCAGATCCGTGGCGATCATGGAACCGCCCCAGCCGTCGGCCAGGGATGCGCGGGTGCACTGCTTGACGATATTTTTGTAGTCCTGGTCCACACCCATGTGGGTGCGATGCATAATCTCGACGATCTCGCGGTCTATGTTGCGCGGTTTCACGCCGGTTTTGGACCATTTTTCATACAGGGGCGCCGGTGCGCGTTTCAGGTAGTCCAGCTCTCCTTCGGCCTTGCCCCATTCGTTAAGGGCCTTTTCAGCTACTTCCAGCGCAATTTCATCCAGGTTGCGGTCTTGGACCGCACCATCCACTTCCACGGTCGTGGCCACCCCGAAATGCGGTGCGATAGCCAGCAGCTTGTTGACATCTTTGATCTTGTAGGCGTCGGTCTCTTTTCGTGCAGCGGACATGAACACTTCGGCCACACAGCGGCCATGGTCGGAATGGGCGGCTGCGCCGGCGGCCACCATACGGGCAAAGTTGCGGGCCGCGATGGTATTGGCCGTGGCGCCGCAAAGGCCCTTGCGGGTGTCTTCACCGTCGATGCCGCCCTTGGGCAGGGGTAGGCGGCAGGGGCCCATGGCACAGTTTTTACAGCAGATACCCTGGAGGCCGATTGCGCACGGTTTCATCTGGACGGCTCGGTCGAATACCGTGTCGATGTTCAGCCGCTGTGCCCGGGCGATCAGTTCCTGGGTTGCTGGGTCAATGGAAGCGCCGACCGGATCGGCCAGTTTGGCGCCCTTATCTTTGGTTAGTTCTGCCATCAGAGGTTCCTCCTCGTATTGATTTCGGCATTGGTTAGCGGTTCAAGGCATTAGTACAGCGAAACGCGTCGGTGCACCCAGTCGAGGCGTGCGAGAATCTTCTCAGGCTCGCTCTTCTGCTCGGCGGCAGGGGTCATGGGAACCACTTTCTCGGCGGCGCCGGTTTTGCGTTCGGCAGCCATTTTTTCGCGTTCGGCGGCGCGCTTCTGGCGCAGGGCCTCTTCGGCGGCGTCTCGTTCGGCGGCTGCCTTGGCTGCTGCTGCCTTTTCCGCCTTGGCCTTGGCGTCGGCATCGGCCTGGGCTTTGGCAGCGGCATCCGTTTTGGCTTTGGCTTCCGCCTCGAGCTTGGCCTTGGCATCTGCTTCCGCTTTGGCTTTGGCAGCAGCGTCGGCATCGGCCTTGGCTTTGGCTTCCGCCTGTGCGTCTACCGCCGGTGCTGCCGGGGCAGCTGCCGGAGTCGGTTCGGCTTTCTTTGCAGCGGCGGGTTTGGCTGCGGGTGCAGCGGCGGGCTTGGCGGCCGGTTTGGCGGCAGCCTTGGGTGCAGCGGCGGCTTTGGCCGGTGCGGCTTTTTTCTCTTCTTCGATGGTCAGGTCCGGTGCCGGTGCCAGGGCGGCCAGATCCACGGAGACGCCTTCCAGCCGTTTGGCGATGGGGGCGATGTCAGCGGCGCTGCCGCCGTCCATGGCGATGTCGATGAATGCCTTGACCAGCCGAATGGCTTCGGGGTGACGCATGATCAGGATGTCGGAACCGGCCATGAGGTAGGTGACGGCGCCTACGGCTTCCATGAGGATGCCGCGTTTTTCCGGGTCACCCAGGGTCGGGGCTTCGTCCACACCCTGCTTGGCTTCCTTGCACTTCCAGATTTCGTTGGCCAGGTTGTTGATGATGGGCATCTGGAGTTTGTCGTCGCCCTGGGCCATGGCGGCCATTCTGAGGCGTTCCATGACCGAGTAGCTGTACTCCAGGCCGTAGCCCAGACCGCCGGTGGTGGGGTCGATGATCACCCGATCCATGGGCATGCCCAGGTTTTCCAGCAGGATATTGACCTGCTTGGCCAGGTTGACGTCGATGGGAGACGAACTGATGATGGCGTGGCCGTAGCCCATGGCGGCGGCGCCGATGCCCTTGTGGTTCTTGTCTTCCACCGGACCCAGGGTCAGCTGCACATCCTGGCAGTCCTGGGCGATCTGCTTGAAGACCGCTTCGTCCTTTTCGTGGTTGGCGATGCCCCAGACCACCAGGGGAACATCGATGGCGCCCAGCACTTTTTTCACTGTGGCCGATGCACTCGCCGGGCTGGCATCGGTGCCGTTGGGGTCGATGCTCTTAAGTTGAAGCACGATAATTTCAGCGCCGTATTCCTCAACGCATTTTTTTGCCCATGCGGCCGGGTCCGAGACCACGTCCTTGAAAGGTTCCATTGCCGCTGCCGGCCACTCTTCGGGTGCCATGTCCCAGATCTCCATGGCCACTTTCGGTTTGTGGGGCATTTCGCCCTCAAACTGATAGAGTGGGTAGCAGGTTTCGCCTCCGACGGTAATGGCTTTAGCGCCTTTACCGATAGAGATCGCCTTAATCGCACCTGCATAGGATTCCTTATAGAATTCGAAACTCAAAGTTACCTCCTTATCAGCTACCGGTTAATGATTGAGGTGTACTACAGCAATGCGGTGGTTCATTTTTCGTGCGGCAGGGCGCAGAGTCCCGGCCACTAAATGAAAAACTTAGGCCCCCTTTCGTTAAGGTATTTTTTATATGTAATATCTACAGCGGTAGATAAAAAGCCGTGGAAGAGGATAGGTGGGCAAGGGATAGGGTTGCGGTCAATGTGATGGATCGTATTTGTGTTCATGCGGCACAGCATCGTCGAAACAGTCCTCTGGTACGCAAATAATGACTCATTTGTCAGTCGGAAGAACAGCTTGTGATTTGTTGCGAAAAGGGCCACCGGGGCCGGGATGGCTTCCCGCTTCCCAAAGGCGGAAAACCAAGGATTATTCTTATAGGTTGAATGGTTTATTTGTCAATAGAGGAGTGGGATTAAATCCCAATTCTTACTAGATTGCCTTCATTACGAAACCGGCATCGACAGTCGTTAAAACACCTACCTGAAGAACCGCTATTATCCTTTATAGTTATGACCATATGCGCGTCTATCCGGCCTCGGTCAGGACGGTTGCCGCCGCCGGGCCATACGCTCCTTGAGCCGCGGGAACTGGTTGATGTCCGTGTGGGGCAAAAACAGGGCCGCCACATAATTATCCATGTAGGAGGGGGTTTCGGACAGTTCGAAATTGGTCATGCTACGGGTCACCTCCACCACATCCTTGCGGATCCGATTGGTCAGGCTGCTCATCTTAGCCCCCAAAAGGGAGCTGTTTCCGATAAAGGTTACCTTATCCGCGTCGATCTCCGGGAGCAGACCGATGGTAATGGCCTTTTCCAGGTCCACGTAACTGCCGAAACCACCGGCCAGGATGATGCGGTCGATATCCTGCATGCTCATTCCCACCTCGGTCAACAGGGTCATACAGCCGCTGAAAATGGCCCCTTTGGCCCGGATCAGGTTTTCGATGTCAATTTCGGTAAGGGTGATGTCCCGGTCGATCTGGGTCTCGTCGGCCCAGGCCAATACGTATTCCCACACCCCGTTGTCCGCCCGGATGCGGTTGGTGGGCAGATCCCTGTTGAACTTGCCCATATTGTTGATCAGGCCCAGTTCGAACATGACGGCGGTCATGATGATCAGGCCGGATCCGCAGATGCCCTTGGGGCGAATATTGCCGATGGTCATGAGCATGGGCTCCCAGGTGGCAGGATTAAGGGAGAAATCCTCGATGGCGCCTCTGGCCGCCCGCATGCCGAATTTGATGCCGCCACCCTCGAAGGCCGGGCCGGCGCTGCAGGCGGCGCAGGCCAGCCATTCCCTGTTACCGATGACGATTTCTGCATTGGTGCCGATGTCCATGAACAGGGTCAGCCGGTCGTCCAGATACAGCCCCGACCCCATGACGCCGGCCACGATATCCCCCCCCACGTAACTGGAAACGGCCGGATAGACAAGGGCGGTGACGTGGTCCCGCAGATCCAGACCGATATCCACCGCCCGAATGGGCGGGTACAGGGTGGATGCCGGTACATATGGTGAGCGGCGGATATAGCGGGGATTGACCTTAAGCAGCAGCTGGGTCATGGTGGTGTTGCCGGCCAGGGTGATGGCGGCGATATCGTCCGGATCAACCTTGGCGCGACGCACGATTCTGACGATGATGGTATTGATGGTTTCGGCAACCACCTGTTGCAGGCGGTCCAGCCCGCCTTCTTTTTCCGCAAGCACAATCCGGCTGATCACGTCTTCACCATAGCTGATCTGGCCGTTGAACTCGCCGTGTTCGGAAAGGACCTCGCCACTTTTCAAGTCGATGAGCTGGCCGTAGACCGTAGTTGTGCCGATGTCCATGGCGATGGCATAGTTGCGGTGGGCGGTGTTGCCGGGCTGGACGTTTATAATTTCTGTCTTGCCGCTGTCCATTACCGGGCGGGCCAGGGTGGCGGTGACCCGGAATCCGTCCTTGCGCAGCGCGTCGGGAATCTTGCGGATCACCGGCAGGCTGACGGTCAGGCGGTGTTCGTCGTGGTGGAGCTTCAGGTGGCTGACCAACCGGGTGACGTCGGGCAGGTGATCCTGGTTGTCGGGTTCGGGCAGTTCGATGTAGATTTTTTCCACCGGCGGCAGAAACAGCCCCTGTTCCTTCAGGTCGTTGAGGTCCATCTGGCGGATGCGGGCCGTGCGCCGCGGGACATAGTGCTGGCTCAGGACGCTCGCGTCGATGGTCGATTCCACCGGCACACGGATGACCACATCGTCGGTGATTTTCGACCGGCAGGCCAGGCGGTAGCCCTTTTCACGGTCGGCCGGGCTCAGTTGTTCGCTGAGGCCCCCCTCCACCTCGCCGGTTTCCACGATGACCCGGCATTTGCCGCAGACGCCCTCGCCGCCGCAGGAGGCGTTGATGTGGACACCGGCCTCCATGGCCGCCCGGATCAGGCTTTCGCCGTCGTTCACCTTGATTTCACGGTTATGGGGTAGAAATTTGATGGTATGGGTGGTCATGGATAATTCCTCAATTTATTTGTTTAAGATCGTCGAACCGGCAGCTCAAGACGGCCATGCCGTCTTCCATGGTGGTGAACACGTTTACCGGCAGGCTGTTGAACAGGCTGATCATCCCCTTGTTGTCCGGTGCCGTATAGGCGGTAAAACCGGCGATGCCGTTTTCCCGGGCGCCTTCGAAGAGTTTTTTCATCAGCCGCTTGCCAAGCTCTTTCCCCTGCCAGACGCCGCTGACGGAAAAGGCCACCTCGGCCAGGTTGCAGGACGGGTCCAGCAGGTACTCGCCAATGCCCACCACCTTGCCGAAACCGAATTCGCCGACCACCGCCAGGATGGTCAGATTTTTGATGTAATCAACCTGGGAAACCTCTCCCACCTCGTCGGTGACAAAACTGGTTTTTTCATGGAAAAAACGGGAAACGACATCCTTTTTGTCAAGGGCATAAAAATGCTCCTGGATCCGTCTCTCATCAACCGGTTTGGCCGGGCGGATGGTCACTGTTTTTCCCTCGATCTCAAGCGTTTCTTCCAGGCGGAGGGGATATACGCCGTGCATGGAGCCTTTCATCGTTCGCTCGGCGCCGATCAGGTTCATCTGTTTGGCCTGATGCAACAGTTCATCCCGAAAATCCGGATGGGCGATGCTGATCATGGCCATGGCCCTTTCCTGGAGACTTTTCCCGAACAGGTTCACGACGCCGAATTCGGTGGCCACATAATGGACATCGGCCCGGGGAACTACGACGGCAGTATCGTTCAGGATCGGAACGATGCGGCTTTTTTCCCCGCCTGCGGCGGTGGCGGGAAGCATGATGATGCTGCGCCCCCCCTCGGACTGAAAGGATCCGCGAATGAAATCGAGCATGCCGGTGACACCGGAAAAGTTATTGAACTCCAGGGCATCGGCTGCCACCTGGCCGGTCAGATCCATGGCCATGGCAACGGACAGAGAGACCATTTTGTGGTGGGCGGCGATGACAGCCGGTGCGTTGACGATATCCGACGGGTGAAATTCAATGGCCGGGTTGTTGTCGATGAATTCGTACAGGCTGGGCGACCCGATGGCGCTGCTGGCCACCATTTTCCCGTTGTTCAATCCCTTGCGGCGATTAGTGATCACCCCCCGGGCGAACAGATGCATGATTTCGTTGGTCATGTACTGGGTGTGAATGCCCAGGTCGTTTTTTTCCGACAGGGTCATCAAGGTGGCCTGGGGGGCCGTGCCCGGGCTGATCTGAAGCGTGGAACCATCCTCGATGAGCCGGGCAATCAGCCGGGATATGGTGTTGGCTGCCTCGGATTCGGGTACGGTCGGCAGGGTCAGGAGGGGCTCCTGCTTTTCAACGACCAGGTGGACGTCGTTGACGTGAATGAAGCTGCGGCCCAGCACCCGGGGCATTTCCGGGTTCACCTGGACGATCACCAGATCCGCGGAAGTGGCCGCCGCCAGGGTAATGTCTACGGAAACGCCCAGACTCATCCAACCGAAATCGTCGGGTGGTGTCGCCTGAATCAGGGCTACATGGACCGGCAGGCGCCGGCTCTTGAACAACCGGGGCACGGCGGACAGGTTCAGCGGAGTCAGAAAACGAGCCTGTTCGGCCAGGTGCCTGGATTTGGCCGACCCCATATAGAAGGAACGGATGTTCAGGCGCTGGCCCCGGGAACGATGGGCGATCAGTGACAGGGGAGCGGTCTCCAGGGACATGAGCCTGACAATTTCCAGATCGGTGAACCAGTCGGTCGCCTCGGCCAGGGTTCTCACCAGATGCTGGGGTTCCCCACAGGATGATCCGATAAACACCCGCTGACCGGGCCGAATGTGCCCGATGGCATCTTCGGCCGTGCACCGTTTCTGCACGTAGCTGTCCGCCCAGTATAAATTCCCCGCCATCGACGCTCCTTTGCCCGTGGGGTAACCCTGCTTGCTGCGCTATGCCCGACGGACGATCATACCGGTTGTATGGCTGTCTGAACCGGATCGCGGTTTGAGCGTATATTCATAACGGGTCGCAGCGCCTTTATCAAGGAAAAGTCCTTCCGCGGCCCTGATCCGGCAACTGCCTCCGGACTGGTTTTGTCGGGAACTGAATCCGATTCACTTTCTCTGCTTGTTGACATTGTGACCCATATATTGTAACGAGTTGAAGCTTTTAGCTATCTGTATGCAACGCCGATCAAGTCGGCGGGGAAAAAGGCGGTTTGGCGGAAACGCAATTTTTTGTGATTTTTTCAGGCGGTGTTCATGCTCAATTGGTTGAAGGTTTTCAGCGGCGCCATCGACAGGTCCAACGAAGCGGTGGGCCGTATGGTTTCCTGGATCAGCCTGCTGCTGGTCCTGGTGGTTTTTGTGGATGTGGTCATGCGGTACCTGTTCAAGGTCAGTTTTGTTTTTACCCAGGAACTGGAATGGCATCTCTTCGCCTTCATCTTCCTTATCGGTGCCGGCTACACCCTGCTTCACGACGGTCATGTGCGGGTGGATATCATCTACCAGCGACTGGGCGTCAAAGGAAGGGCATGGATAAACTTCCTCGGCGTGATTTTTTTCCTCATCCCCGGTTGCTACCTGGTGATCAGCACGTCATGGCATTTTGTCAGCAACTCCTTTTCCATGCTGGAAGGCTCCCCGGACCCGGGGGGCATCCCCTACCGTTTTATCGTCAAAGGAACCATGACCGTGGGGTATGTCCTGCTGCTGCTGCAGGGACTCTCCATGGGCGTTCATGCGCTGCTGCAGATTCTGGGTGCTGAAACGGTTGAAGAGGAGAAGGCCTGATGGCGTACTTGCCCGCGTGGATGTTTCTGGCCCTGACAATCCTGCTGATGATCGGATTTCCGGTCACCTTCACCTTGATGGGGACGGCCATGTGCTTCGGCCTCATCGGCTTCGGCTGGTCCTTTTTCAACCTGCTTCCCCTGCGCATCTGGGGCGTGATGACCAATGTGACGCTGATTGCCGTGCCCCTGTTCGTCTTCATGGGGGTCATGCTGGAGCGCTCCGGGCTTGCCGAAGAGCTGCTGGACACCATGGGTCTCCTGTTCGGCCGCATGCGCGGCGGACTGGCCATCTCCGTGGTGGTGGTGGGCGCCCTGCTGGGGGCTTCCACCGGCATCGTGGGGGCAACGGTCGTGACCATGGGACTGCTGGCCGTGCCCACCATGCTCCGGCGCGGCTACAACAAGGAACTGGCCACGGGCACGGTTGCCGCTTCCGGGACCCTGGGGCAGATTATCCCTCCCAGCATCGTCCTGGTCCTGATTGGCGACATCGTGGGGGTTTCCGTCGGTGAACTCTTTATGGGGGCGGTACTCCCCGGGATGCTTTTGGTGGGCCTTTTTGTTGTTTACATTGCGATCATCTCCTGGCTGCGCCCCAAATGGGCGCCGGCCATTCCCAAGGCCGAACTGGATGCCATTTCTCCAAGTCAGCTGTTGGCCCGGATGACCAAAGCCATGTTTCCGCCCCTGTTTCTCATGGTGGCCGTGCTGGGCTCCATTTTTGCAGGCATTGCCTCCCCCACGGAGGCGGCCGCCGTTGGGGCCGTGGGGGCCACCCTTCTGACCGTGGCCAACCGCAAATTTTCCATGCAGATCCTCCAGGAGGTAATGCAGACTACGGTCCGCCTGACCTGTATGGTATTCATCATCCTTTGCGGGGCGGCGCTCTTCGGACTGGTCTTCCGCGGGTTGGGCGGCGACGGGCTGGTGAGGGAGTTCCTGGGATCCCTGGCCCACAAATACAGCCATAACGTGGTCCTGGCCATCGTCATGGCGCTGATTTTCGTGATTGGTTTTTTCCTGGATTTTATCGAAATCACTTTCATCCATGTGCCGGTGCTGGCGCCCATCATGATCGAATTCGGCTTCGATCCGGTGTGGTTCTGCATCCTCATCGCGGTCAACCTGCAGACCTCGTTCATGACGCCGCCTTTCGGGTTCTCCCTCTTTTACCTGAAGGCGGTGACGCCGCCGGAAATTTCCACCGGGCATATATACCGGGGCATCATTCCCTTTGTCCTCGTTCAGATCATCGGTCTTGCCCTCGTGGTCCTCTTTCCCCAACTGGCCACCTGGCTGCCGAAAGTGGTGTTCGGACCTTAACTTGAATCGTCAATGCGGCATTGTTTCCATCACCCCATCATTAACCAAGGAGGATCCAGCGATGAAGAGAAGAGACTTTCTGAAGAAGGCCGGTGTCGGCGCGGCGGCGGTTGCGGCAACGGCAGTCAATGCACCAGTGGTACGGGCGGCGAAAACCTACAACTGGAAAATGGTTACCACCTGGCCTCCCAAACTGCCGGTGCTTCAGGACGGATGCGAGCGTCTGGCCAAGCGTATCGGGGAACTGTCCGACGGCCGCATCAAAATTCAGGTGTTTGCCGCCGGCGAACTGGTCCCGGCCCTGGAAAGCTTCCAGGCGGTCTCCGACGGAACCGTGGAGGTGGGCAGCGGCGCCTCTTACTACTGGGCAGGCAAGGAACCGGCCACCCAGTGGTTTGCTGCCGTGCCCTTCGGTATGAACGCCCAGGGCATGAGCGCCTGGTTTTACGGCGGCGACGGATTGAAGCTGTGGGAGGAAACCTACGCCCCCTTCAACCTGGTTCCCCGTCCCGGCGGCTCAACGGGCGTGCAGATGGGCGGGTGGTTCAACAAGAAGATCGAATCCATCGATGACTTCAAAGGCCTGAAGATGAGAATCCCCGGGCTCGGCGGCAAAGTGCTGGCCAAGGCCGGCGGCACGGTCGTGCTGCTGCCCGGCGGTGAAATTTTCACCTCCCTGGAGCGCGGTGTGATCGACGCCACCGAGTGGGTGGGCCCCCTGCACGACCTGCGCATGGGCTTCTACGAGGCCGCAAAATATTACTATTATCCCGGGTGGCACGAGCCGGGCACCTACCTGGAATACTTTTTCAACAAGAAGATCTATGATGGCCTGCCCAAGGACCTGCAGAATATTATCGACGCGGCCTGCACCGAAACCGAGCATTGGGTCCTGGCCCAGTTCGAGGCCCTGAACGGCCAGGCCCTGCAGACCCTGATCAACGAAAAGAAGGTGCAGCTGCTCCAGTTTCCCGACAAAGTGCTGGACGACCTGCGCAAGCTGTCCGACGAGGTGGTGGCCGAGGAAGCTGCCAAGACCCCCATGGCCACCAAGGTCAACAAGTCCTTCAAAGATTTCCAGAAGGTGGTCGGCACCTGGGGCACCATTTCCGAAAAGGCTTACTATGACATTATTCAACCCAAGTTTCCCCTGAAGGGATAGTCGGCGATTCCGGAGGCCCGGGCGTCGGGCCGTCCATGCAACCCTCCACCATCGGTTCCGGCAGTATGCCGGAACCGATGTTTTTTTACGTGTCCGTCCGAAAACGGCATCCTGCGGCCCGGCTCGGCGTTTCCGTGTTCTGGAAATCCTCGACGCGGCGCTGCTGCGCCCGCGGTGTCCAAAACCCTGCGGCCTTGATCCGACCCCAATCTTCCCTAATTGGAAGGACACGAATCGGAGAAAAAGTTTTGCCAACGACCGAAATCTCGGTGGGTCAACGCTGGGCCAGTGAAATGGAACCCGAACTGGGCGTCGGGATCGTCGACGCGACCGACGGCCGGCGGATTCACCTGAGATTCCCGAAAAGCGGCATTACCCGGGTATATGCAATCGAAAGCGCTCCGATCCGGCGAATAGTCTTTCATCCCGGCGATCGTATTCAGACCGAGCGTGGCGAAACCATGACCGTCGAGTCGGTTGCCACGGAAGGGGGGCTGAATGTGTATCGGAGTCATGGCATATGCCTGCGTGAAGACCGTCTGGCCGACACCCTGGTGCTCGACACCCCGAGAGAACGGCTCATGGCCGGTCAGCGGGACCCGTCGACCCTTTTTGACCTGAGATGCCGCGTCCTGCGCTACCGGCACCGCATGGCCCGGTCGCCGGTGTATGGATTCGTGGGTGGGCGGGTGGATCTGATTCCCCATCAATTCGCCATTGCCGCCGAGGTCAGCGACCGCCACCTTCCCCGGGTGCTGCTGGCTGACGAAACCGGTCTGGGCAAAACCATCGAAGCGGGCCTTATTCTGCATCGATTGACCACCATCGGACGAATTCATCGGATTCTGACCATCGTTCCCGATGCCCTGGTGGTGCAGTGGTTTGTGGAACTGGCCCGCCGGTTCAATCTGCGGTGCCGCATTTTCGATGATGCGTTTATGGCGGCGCGGCCGCCTTCCGCGGCCGGCGACAATCCCTTTTTCGACGAACCATTGGGGCTCTGCGGCTTCTCCTTCCTGACAACGGCATCACCTGCGCTGCAGTCTAAATTGACCGATGCCGGCTGGGATATGGTGGTCGTGGACGAAGCCCATCACATGCAGCCGGGGGGGATGTTGTTCCAGCAGGTTAAAAAGCTGGCGGCAGCCGTTGAGCGCATTGTTCTGATTACGGCCACCCCGGGACATCTGGCGGCACGGAGCCACTTTGCCCGGCTGCGCCTGCTGGATCCGGATCGCTATACCGATTACCGGCAATTCAAAACGGAAAGCCAGGCATTCGGTCAGGTGGCGCAGATGGCCCAGGCGGTATCTGACGGCGGACGTGCCGATCCGGATACCTTGAGGCGCCTTGCGAACCTGCTTGGCATCCCCGCCCGCCAGATCAAAGAAAGGCTGACCCGAACCGAGGGCCGGCGGGAACTGATGCAGGCGCTTATCGATCGGCACGGCACCGGCCGGGTGATGTTCAAAAATACCCGGCGGTCCGTTAGCGGGTTTCCCGGCAGGCGCGCGCATCTGGTTCCCCTTGACATGGATGGCTTCGGGGACTGGATGCGCCGCCGGCTCAACCTGGAATTTATGCAGGATTGCGGATTGGAGACGGTAAACGGGGCCGCCTCTTTCAAAGACGACCCCCGGGTGGCCTGGCTGGAAGACTATCTGCGCAGCCATCGTGAAGAGAAGACGCTTCTCATCTGCCGAACGGCCGGGAAGGTCAACGCCCTATATGAAGAACTGGAAAAACGCCTCAACATCAATGTCGCCCGCTACCACGAGGGGATGACCCTGGTGCAGCGGGATCGCAATGCCGCCTGGTTTGCCGAGCCGGGCGGTGCAGTTTTGCTGCTTTGTTCGGAGATCGGCAGCGAAGGACGCAATTTTCAGTTTGCCCGCTGCCTGGTCCTTTTCGACCTGCCGCCGGATCCGGACCTGCTGGAGCAGCGCATCGGCCGCCTGGACCGCATCGGCCAGACCGGGGTGGTCCAGGTGCTGGTGCCGTTTGTCCGTGGAACCGGCGGGGAGATCCTGACGAGATGGTACCATGAAGCCCTTGACGCATTTGAAAAAAACGTGCCGGCCGCCGGCTGGGTGACCCACCGATTCTTTGGCGAATTGACGGCGCTTGGCGGCGACATGGACAAGAAAGAGGCGGTTTCCCGCCTGGACAGGCTGATCCGCTGCGGCCGGATCTCCGTCATGCGTCAGCAGCGCCGGATCGATTCGGGGAGGGATCGGCTCCTGGAACTGGATGCATTACCACCGGACAAGGTGGATCGTCTGATGGGTGCCATCCGGGAGGTCGATGGTGATCCCGATTTTACGGAATGGGTCGAGCGGCTGCTGGACGTCTGGGGAATTGTGATGGAGCCGATCACCGCTCACATCTATCGATTGCGCCCTGATCACCGCTATGCGGATCCGCTGCCGGGGTTCCGACCCTCGGGTCTGACGGTGACCACGGATCGTGCCATTGCCCTGGCCCGTGAAGATCTCGGATTCCTCACCTGGGAGCATCCGCTGGTAACCGGCGCCATGGAGCACTACCTGGGCAGTGGGAAAGGAAATGCCGGCTTTGCCCACTGGGCTGCAGCTGGAGAACCGGCATTCCTGATGGAGATGGTATTCGTGGTGGAAGCGACCGCCCGGCCGGACCTTAACGTTGAGCGATACATGCCCCCCGCTTCGCTGCGGGTGGTCGTGGATCACCACCTGAAAAATGGGGAAAAAGAGTTGCCCGAGGAGCTGTCGGACCTTCTCGTTGATGGTTCAGCCTCCCTTTTTGCCAAAATTTTTCCTGCTGTTTCCCACCGGATCCCGGATATGATCGAGACCGGCCGGGTGATGGCCCAGGCCAAGTCCCTGCCGGTCATCGAGGCGGCGTATCGGGCGGCCGAACAGGCGAGTGACGACGCCGTCAACCGTATCGAGGCGCTTTCCCGGGTGAATGCCGCTATCCGTGATCAGGAAATCAATGCGGTAAAGCTGGAACGGGAAGCCGTGCTGGCGGCGGTCTCGACGGCCCGGGTGAGACTCGACGCCATGCGCTTGATTGTGAAAGGAGAGGGGTTCTGATCGCCGGCGCCTTTTCGGATGATGAATCCGGCATCGTTCCCGGCAGAGGTTAAATCAAAAGGGCAGCTTAAGTCCGTTGCCAGCCGACCCTCCTCGGTTTCGGGTTGGCACTTGGAATTGAAGCAATGAAATGGTAAGCATGTTCATCTTCTACAGGATTGCGGCGCATAACCCATGAATGGTCCATCGAATCAGAACCACCGCCAATTTCCCCGTCGGGCGGCGTTTATCATCGCGGAATACACCGTCAAGGAAGGGACGTTCCGGGAAATTATCAAGAATATCGGTGCCACAGGGGTTTTTATCCATACGTGGCGGCGAATCGCCGAGGACCAGTCCATTGAACTCAAATTTCCGGTTTTCGAATTTGAGAATCAACTTCGGGTCACGGGAAGGGTGGTTCGCAGCAGCCCGAAGGGATTTTCCGTGGTGTTCGATCAACCGATTGACGGGTTGATCTGCAAGGAGGGGCATTTCCCCGAGATCGTCCATGAAAGCAATCGCTGACGGAACCGTCAATAATACAAGACGGCGTTGGCCTTGTTTACCTCTATCCGTTTTATTCCTTTGGGCAATTCATACCAGTCGCCGATACCTGACGATTCCGTTCGGTAAACCAACGCCGCCGTGTGGATAACGAAGTCCAGGACCTGCGGATTAACAGGTTGGCCGTTGAGCTGCAGGGAGATCAGATCGATACGGGCCGCCCCGTTCCGGGTCAGAAAAACGCCCTTGAAATCGAAATCCAGACGTTCGCCCAGCAGCGTGTCCAGATTGAGCCGCTGCGCATCAAACCGGATTTTACCGCTGACATGATTGTGATCCAGCAGGTTCAGCGTCAGGCTGTCGCAAACCGGCGCCTTCTCACTTGCCAGCCGGTAGGCAATATATGCGTTGACCTCTTTTTCGGTTACCTGGGCGTTGAGTTCCTGCGTGTCGGATCGCGGGGGGTGCTCGGCGATGGTCCTGAGGATATGCCTGACCTTGAGCGCATCCTTGGTCATCTGATCGATGGCGCCAATCAGGAGCCCGGCACAACAAAAAACGGCGATCAATCCCCGCCAGTTCCAATAGTTCATCGTCATCTCTTTTTAGATCAACCTCCGTGTATTGCCCAACCGCCAAAGCGAGCGCATTCCCCGTGACTCGCCGCGGGGAGGGTTCAATCCTGCCTCGATGCCGGGCGCATCACCTGCATGATATACTTTATGAACAGTTTACCAGATTGCATGACCCGGCACAATTCAGAACCACATCCAGAACCACAGAACCGCAGGGGTTGTCCGGTTTGCTGACAGGCGCCGGCAAAAAGGGTTGTTTTCCTTATTGGTCATGGTAGAAAAGGGCGCCACAAGCCCGGTGAACGCAAACGAACAGGACCCTTCGTGATCGACAAGCAAAAACAGATTGACCAATTCCGGAACCTGCTGAAAAAGACCATGCACAGCGACGCTATCGTCCTGCGCCGTGAACTGGAAAGGCTGGTGCGGTCCAGGAAAAAGCTGGAGGACCATGAGGTGGCCCGACGCCTGAACGGTCTGGCGCCGCGCATCGGTGACGCCGTTGCCAGAAGAAAGCGCCGCCGTGAAGGGGTCCCCCGATTTCAGGATCTGACCCATCTTCCCATCACCGAGGCAAAGACAGCGATTATCGACAGCATCCACCATCATCCGGTGACCATCATTTCCGGTGAGACCGGATCGGGCAAAACCACCCAGATCCCCAAATTCTGCCTGGCTGCCGGGCGCGGCATCGACGGCAGGATCGCCTGCACCCAGCCCCGGCGCATAGCGGCCACCACGGTGGCCGCCCGTATCGCCGAGGAGCTGGGAGAGGAACTCGGCCAATCGGTGGGCTGCAAGATCCGATTTCAGGACAAGACCGGCCCCGACGCCTACATCAAGGTAGTCACCGACGGGATTCTGCTGGCCGAAACCCAGGGTGATCCCTGGCTCAACGAATACGACACGATCATCGTGGACGAAGCCCACGAGCGCAGCCTGAACATCGACTTTGTCCTGGGCATCCTGAAACAGCTGGTCCACAAACGAAAGAACCTGAAGCTGATCATCACCTCGGCAACCATCGACACCGAGAAATTCTCCAAGGCATTCGACGAAGCACCGGTGATCGAGGTGTCGGGACGGCTGTTCCCGGTGGAGACACGCTATTTCTACCCCGATGACGACCCGGAGGACAGGGAGGACCGCACGCCCGTCGAGTTGGCGGCACTGGCCGTGGATGAGCTGGCGGCCCGCCGCACCCGGGGGGACATCCTGATCTTCATGCCCACCGAGCAGGATATCCGGGAAACCTGCGAGACGCTGGGCGGACGTCATTTTTCGCGGACCCTGATCCTGCCCCTGTTTGCCCGGCTCAGTGCCGGGGAGCAGCGCAAGGTGTTCGCCGGCAGCGCGGCCCGTAAGATCATCGTGGCTACCAACGTGGCCGAGACATCCATCACCATTCCGGGAATCAAGTACGTGATCGACACGGGGCTGGCGCGCATTTCCCAGTATGTGCCCCGGTCCCGGACCACCTCGTTGCCGGTGGTGCCCATTTCCAGGAGCAGCGCCGATCAGCGCAAAGGACGATGCGGGCGCGTGGAAAACGGGGTGTGCATCCGTCTCTATACCGAGGAGGACTACGACAACCGGCCTCTGTTCACCCAGCCGGAAATCCTGCGCTCCAACCTGGCCGAGGTCATCCTGCGCATGATTGCGCTGAAACTCGGAAACGTCGCTGATTTCCCATTCATCGACCGGCCGGCTGAAAGAAGCATCCAGGACGGATTCGACCTGCTGCTCGAACTGGGCGCCATCGTTCGCCCGGAAGGAAATCGCAGCGGCGCCGGGGTATACCGGCTGACGGAAAATGGCTGCACCATGGCCCGCCTGCCCATCGATCCGCGCCTCTCGCGAATGCTCATCGAAGCCCGCAGGGAAGGCTGCCTCAACCCTGTGGTCATCATTGCCGCGGCCCTCAGTATCCAGGATGTGCGCGAGCGGCCGCTGGACAAAGAGGCCCTGGCCGACCAGGCCCACCGGCAGTTCGTGGACCCGCTCTCCGACTTTGTCACCATACTCAACATCTGGCATGCGATCCATGACGCCGGCAGCCGGCCCGGCAGCATGAACGAATTGAAGAAGTTCTGCCGGCAGCATTTCCTCTCTTTCCGGCGCATCCGCGAATGGCGGGATATTCACGGCCAGATCAGGTCCGTGCTGAAGGAGCAGCGGTTTGGTCCCCTGGAAAGCAGCGGGCAGGCCCTTGAGGATCCTCCGGCGGGCGGCCAGGCTGACGACGGGTCGTTCCATCCCCTGTATGCGGCCATTCACCGTTCCATCCTGAGCGGATTTCTGTCCAACATCGCCATGAAAAAAGAAAAGGTGTTCTTCCGGGCATCCAAGGATCGCGAAGTGATGCTTTTCCCCGGTTCGGGCCTTTTCAAGAATCCGGGCAACTGGATCGTGGCGGCGGAAATGGTGGAGACCTCGCGCCTGTTCGCCCGCAAAGCGGCGGCGATTGACGTGGCCTGGCTGGAGCCGTTGGGCGGCGACCTGTGCCGGGCCACCTGGTCCGACCCGCACTGGGAACGCAGCCGCGAAGAGGTGGTGGCCCGGGAGCAGGTGACCCTGTTCGGCCTGCCCATCGTCGCGGACCGGCGCGTGGCCTTCGGCCGCATCGATCCCCGGCAGGCGTCGGACATCTTCGTCCGCAGTGCATTGGTGGAAGGGGACGTGAAACAGCCGCTGGGGTTCATGCGCCACAATGCCGACCTGGTGGAAGAGGTTCGCCATATGGAGGACCGCATCCGCCGGCGGGATATCCTGGTGGACGACGAGGTGCTGGTGGCCTTTTACCAGGAGCGGCTTCCCGGCGTGTCCGACATGCGGACCCTCAAGCACTTCATCCGCAAGCAGGGCGGGGACGGATTTCTGCGCCTGGACCGGGAGATGCTGATCCGCTACCTGCCGGACGAGGGTGTGCTGGAACAGTTTCCCCGCCGGCTGGACCTGGGCCACCGGGTGCTGGACTGCGACTATGCCTTCGATCCGGGTGCGGAAACCGACGGCATCACCGTCACTATCCCCGCCGAATCCACCGGAGATGTCCCCCGCGAGCAGCTGGACTGGCTGGTGCCGGGCCTGCTGGCCGAGAAGATTACCGCGCTGATCAAAGGACTGCCCAAAACCTACCGGGTCAAGTTGGTGCCGGTGGCCGACACGGTGCAGACCCTCCTCCGCGAGATGCCGCGGGGCCGGGAAAGCCTGCCGACCGCCCTGAGCCGCTTTCTTTTCAAACGGCTGAAGGTGGACGTCCCGGCGGCGGCCTGGCCCGTGGACGACCTGCCGGACCACTTGAAAATGCGCCTGGCTATTACCGATGCCAGGGGGAAGGTGGTGGCCAGCGGGCGGGACGACAGCCTGCTGGACCGGGCCCCGAAAAAGCCGGCCCTTCCGTCGGGCTTGGGCGGCCTGAAGCGCAAATGGGAGCGCGATGGCATTACCGGCTGGGATTTCGGGGACCTGCCCGACGTGCTGACCGCCGACGACAGCCGGGGAACGCCGTGGCGCCTTTACCCCCGGCTGGCGGTTGCCGGTGAGGAGGTCGGTATCAAACTGTTCACCGATTCGAAGGCGGCGGATGCGGCCCACATCGCCGGGGTGGCGGCCCTGCTGACCCGCCAGTTTGCCGACGATGTCAAACACCTCAAAAAGAACCTCAAACTGCCGGCCCTGCTCAAGCGCCAGGTCCACTATTTCGGCGGGATGGCGGCTGTCGAGGCGCAGCTTTTCCAGTGCGTCACCCGTGAGTTGTTCGCGGCGAACCTGCTGACCGCGGCCCAATACGACGCCCACGTCGAAAAATTGATCGGTATGCGGGTGCACCAGTGCGGCCGGGACCTGTGCGATGCGGTCGTGGCTGTCATCGAGGCCCACCACGAGGCGCAATGCCGGATCCTGGAAATCGAGCAGAAACGCATCGCCGCGCCGGTGGTGGGGCAGTTCCTGCAGACCCTCAAGGATGAGCTGGCCCGCCTGGTGCCCGACAATTTTGTGATGCTATACGACCGGGAGCGCCTGTCCCACCTGGTTCGCTACCTGAAAACCATCTCCATCCGCGTGCAGCGCGGCATCACCGACCTGGAAAAGGATCGTGCCCGGCAAGCCCTGGTGGCGCCGTTCATCGAGCAGCTGGGACGCATGCTCGCATCCATGGATGCCGCGACTTCCGCTGAAAAGCGGGCGGCCGTCGAAGATTTCTTCTGGACCCTCGAGGAGTACAAGGTCTCGGTGTTCGCCCAGGAGGTGGGCACCGACGGGCCGGTGTCGGCCAAGCGGCTGAAGCAGCGCATCGGTGAAATCGAGCGGATGGTGTGAGATAGGGGGGGCGAGGATTCGAGGGGTCAAGGGTTCTATGGCCTTGCACCGCGGGTTACCAACTTCCCATGGCGAACCGCCGAACAATGGACTGCATCCAGGGTGGCCCTCCATAAGCAACGCAATCTATTAGCTAAAAATACGATAAAACAACGCGGCCCGTTGACTGGACAGACTCGCATGTAGTATCATCTGCTTATCTTTCTGGTGCTGGCTAACGCTTTTTGTCATGATTAAACCATGACTCGCAAAAAGAGTATTTTCAAGTCCTCATTGAACGACTTCCCTTGAAAACCGATTTTGGACAAGGGTGATCAAAACCTGTTTTTAAAAGATCGAAATCCAAGTGGTATCGAACACATTTCAAGGCTGACCGAAGGGTTGCCCCATGTCCATACCCATTTTGCGGACAAAACTGCATCGGCCGCAGGTTGACAAATCCCATCTGCACCGCGGGCATTTGCTGGACAAGCTCGAGAAGGGCTGGAACCGGCCGATGGTCCTGGTTTCTGCGCCGGCCGGCTACGGCAAGAGCACCCTGGTGAGCTGCTGGTTGGATGTCTGCGATGTTCCCAGCGCCTGGATATCCCTGGATGAGCACGACAGCGACCTCGGGATGTTCCTCTCTTATTTTTTAACAGCGATCCAAAGCATCTTCCCTGCCGTCGGCCATAAAACCCTTTCCATGCTCGAGGCGGCCCAGTTGCCCCCGATACCTGTACTGGCCGCAAGCCTGACCAGGGAACTGGATCGGATCGAAAAATCGTTTATCCTGGTGCTGGACGACTATCATCATATCCGGCAAAAAAGCGTCCACGAACTGGTCGCCGCACTCCTGCGCCATCCTTCCGCCTACATGCACCTTGTCCTGATCGGGAGGCGCGATCCGCCCCTGCCCCTGACGTCTCTGCGCGCCAAGGATCAAGTGGTCGAAGTCCGGACTTGGGATCTTCGTTTTTCCCTGGAGGAAACCAAAGCGTTACTGGCCCAGATAACCGGTGGGGCAGTGGACAGCGACGTCGCCGTCATGCTCAATGAAAAAACCGAGGGTTGGGTGACCGGCCTGCGCCTGGCTGTCCTATTCATGCGGGAGGAGTCGGACCTGAAGCGCAAGCTGGCAGATCTGCCGCTGGAAAACCGGTATGTCATGGATTACGTCGTCACCGAGATCCTCTGCCGACAACCGCCGGCCGTGCAGATGAACATGTTGAAAACCTCTGTACTGCCTCGCCTCAACGCGTCTCTCTGCGATGCGGTATGCCGCTCCGATACGGACGCGGGGCATGGCAGCCCCAATAGCCGCAACTTTTTGAAGTTGCTGGAAAATGCCAACCTATTTGTCATCCCCTTGGACGATGAGCGCCAGTGGTTCCGTTATCACCATCTGTTTCAGTCGCTGCTGAAACGCCAACTTCAGAAAAGGCTGAAAGCCGAAGTCGTCCTCGACCTCCACAGACGGGCCAGCACGTGGTTTGCCGAAAACGGGTATTTCGAAGAGGCCATTGCCCATGCCCACGAAAGCCAAGACAAAGAGGCCGCCGCATGGCTGGTCAAACAACATCGGCACGGCATAATGAACCAAGAGCAATGGCACCGGCTGGACCTCTGGTTGAAGCAATTTCCAGCCGATTTCATTCAGGAACATCCCGATTTGTTGTTGGCCAAGGCCTGGCTGTATGAGCGGCAGGGACGGTATTCCGGGTTCTTCGCCGTGCTGGAAAGCCTCGAACAGACGGCATCTTCTTATGGTCCCGATTCCCCCGGCGACACCACTTTCCAGGGGGAGATGCAGGTCTTGAAAAGCTTTTCGTATTACCTCGCCGCCCAGGGCAAGCTGTCCGAAACCGCAGCCCGGCAGGCCTTGAACTGTCTTCCGGCCGATTATCACTGCGTCCGCGGATTCGCCTTATTGTTGCTGTCAGCGGCGATTCAAATGCAGGGAGATCTCAAGCAATCCCATCAGGTGGTGCTGGAAGCCATGCGGAAGGATGACGAGTCGATCAACACTTTTAAAACAGCGCTGCTAATCGCTCCGTGTTTTATTAGCTGGATCGAGGGCGATTTACACAGCCTGAAGCATTCAGCAGCCCGGTTGTTGAAATACGGACGGGAAAACGAACTGATGGAAACCATCGCCAACGGCCTTTTTTTCAATGGCGTCCTGCATTATCAGCGCAACGAAATGGATTTGGCCGAGCGCATGCTGGCGCCGGCTGCCGAAGGCTTCGTCACCGGCGATCAGGCGATCCCGGCTATCGTGGCTTGCTATCAAAGTTCGTTTGCCCTGTCATTGACATACCAGGCCATGGGCCGCGCCGAAGAGGCCCGCCGGCTGATCGAATCGACCGCCGATTACATGCTGGAAATCGGAAATGAAAATCTGATGGAGCTCTGCCAGGCGTTTGGAGCCGATCTGGCGTTGCGGCAGGGTCGTGTTGCCGAGGCGGATTCCTGGGCCCGGACGAAACCTCCCCCACCGCTTACGCCGGTCTATCGTATTTATATTCCCCAGTTGACCCTGCCCAAATTGCTCCTGGCCAGGCGAACGGCAGAAAGCTTGAACAAGGCCGAATCGCTGCTTTCGGAAATTCACGCCTATTATGCATCGATCCACAGTACCCGCGTACTGATCGATATCTTGGTTTTGCAGGCCCTGATCGATGCGGCGCAAGGCAGAGGATCGCACGCCATCGAAAAGCTGGCGGATGCGCTCGTCCTGGCCGAACCGGGCAGATTCGTCCGCCCCTTCCTGGATCAGGGGGCGGAGGTGAAAAATCTTTTGGGCTGTATGTTGCAGCAAAATCCCACGCAATCCTATGCCAGGCAAATTCTTGAAGCCTTCGGCAGCGAAACAACCGCGTCGTCCAGCAATCGATCGGAGGATCACAGCCGATCACGGTCATCTTCGCAAGGTGATCCCCTTATCCAACCGATGTCAAACCGTGAAATCGAAGTGTTGAAAATGCTCGACAAAGGCGTGAGCAACAAAGAGGTCGCCGACGCCCTGTTCATTTCGCCGGAGACCGTCAAACGGCATCTTTCCACCATCTACCGCAAACTGGACGTGAAAAACCGCCACCAGGCAGTTTCCGGCGCCAGATCCCTCGGCATTTTGTGAATCACCATCCCCGTCGCCCCCTTTCTGAAACCCACCGCGATCAGACCCGACCCTGATAAAAATACAACTTTTTTTACAACTTTCGGGGGATGACTCCTGTGACCTGCAAGATCTATACATTGCCCAGGCAATAATTTTTCTTGGTGAGCCACAGGTTTACCGGCGGCAGGTCTATAGGCACCCAGTGCAGTCAGTGGAGCAATCAATCAAGAGAGGAGAATCGTCATGAAAAAATCAGCGTCCACCATTTTCACTCTCGTCGGCCTGCTTTTCCTGTGCACGGCCACAACCCAGGCGTTCCAGGTCATCACCCAGGACATTGTTAAAAGGGAGATGGTAACGAAAACCGACTTAATCAAGACCGCAGACAATTTTATCGTGCTGTTCGACACCTCCGGTTCAACCAATGAAATGGTGCCCGGAAAGAATGTCACCAAGATCGCCGCCACCAAGGCACTCTTGAAGGAGCGCAATGAATGGTTCCCGGACTTGGGGTACCAAGCCGGCCTTTATATTTACACCAGCAATGAAACCCTCAGCGGCACTTTCAAGGCAATTTATCCCATGCAGGCCTACGACCGTGACCGGTTCGGTGCGGCGATCGATCAGCTTCCGGAAAAGGGCCAGGGGCCGACCATGGTCCAGTCGGGTTTTCATGCTCTGCGCAAAGTGGTTTCCGGCCTTCGCGGAAAAACAGTGGTGTTCATATATACGGACGGCAGCGGCACCGTCATGAGAAACTTCAAGCAGCCTATTCAGATTGCCCAGGAGATCGCCAAAGACAACGATATCTGTTTTTACCTGATCAGCAGCGCCAACGATGCGGACAATAAAAGACTCCTTGCATCGGTGGCCAAAGTCAACGCCTGCTCACGGGTCATTCCCCTGGCGACTTTCATTGACAACCCGCTCTACCTGGCCGGCGCCCTGTTCACGGTCAAGACCAGCTCCTATGAGCGCCTGACCCCGGTTACCAAGGTGGTCGGCGTACAGACCGAAGACGTCCTTTTCGATTTCAACGGCGCAGAAATCCGCAGCGAATACACCGCCGGGATCGACAAACTGGGTGACTACCTGCTCGGGAATCCGGATGCCTATGTCGTTGCAGCCGGATTTGCAGACAGCACCGGCGATGAGGAATACAACTTGGCTCTTTCCGAGCGGCGGGCCGTCGCTGTCAAGGACTACATGGTGAAAAAGTTCAGCATCGGGGCCGACCGGATCGTAACCCTGTGGTTTGGCGAGATCAACCCGGTCGCGGACAATGCGACCGAAGAGGGGCGGCAGCGCAACCGGCGGGTTGAGATCGCCGTGGGCGGCGTTCAGTAGATCTCCGTGCGCGGCTGAACGGGAAAACGGCATTTCCCCTTACGGTAAACCCTTCCCCTCCCCCAGCCAACCGGGGGAGGGTTTAAAACCGGCCATTTCACTTATGATGTGCAGCTTTGAGGGAGTTATCATGAAAACATTTCGTTGGATTATCTTAGCACTGGTTCTGGTCCTGGCAGCCGCCGGCTTCAACACGGCACTTGCCGATGAGTATTCGGATACGGTGGATATCTTCGCCAAATCAGACGCGGTCAAGCCTTTTTTGAAGAATGCTTACGGGTATGCGGTCTTTCCGATGGTGGGCAAGGGCGGGTTCGTCGTCGGCGGCTCCTACGGCAGCGGACAGGTTGTGGCCCGGGGCAAGGTCACCGGCACGGCCAAGCTGGTCAAGGCTACCATCGGCCTCCAGGCCGGCGGGCAGGCATTCAGCCAGATGATCTTTTTCCAGGACAAGCGCGCTTATGACGAGTTCACCAGCGGCAGCTTCGAGTTGGGCGCCGATGCGACTGTGGTGGCCATTACCGCCGGCGCGCAGGCCATCGCCGGTACCGGCGGCGCCAGCGCCGGCGTCAGCGCCGGTCCGGCTACCGCCAAGCAGGCGCCAACCAATTACCACAAGGGCATGGCCGTGTTCATTCACGCCAAGGGCGGGTTGATGTACGAAGCCGCCGTGGGCGGGCAGAAGTTCAGCTTTGAGCCGAGCAAGTAACCTGTTCTCGGGGTCGGTGTTTGCCCCAGGCGCAGTAGGCAACGGTCGCTTCGCGGTTAAACTATCAATCAGAAGGGATTATCCATGAAAATGTTAACCGTGTTGTCCATCGTCGCGATGGTGGCCATGGTGTTCTGCCCGCCGTTGTCGGCGGCGGAAACCCCCAGCGTGGGGCCAGCCGGTCCGGACGAAGCGGTGATCAAGGCCTATCTGGAAAAAAAGGAGCCGGGTGATACCGGTTCATGTCTGGTCGAAAACATGAAAATGCAGATCGTCGGCATCAGTGATGTGGTCCCCGGTCATCAGGCGGAAGTGTTCTATAAATTCGAATACAAGCTGCGCTGCAATCGCGGTTCCGAATCCAAAACCGGTCAGGGGGTTCTGCGTGCCTCCCGGTTGCGCGACGGCAATTGGATCGATCGGGAAACCTTCGCGTTGATAGCCAGATAAAAAGGAAGGCACATTGTCAAATGAACCCTCGGGAAAATTTTTAAAATTTGAAAAACCAGCCACCTATCGGATTCGGGTCAACGGTCACATCGACGACAGCCTGACAGATCATTTCGGCGGAATGGTGATTACCCGTGCGTTCACGGCGGACAGCCAACCAATCACCATTCTGGTCGGTTATCTGAGCGATCAGGCCTCCCTGTCCGGTGTGCTCAACGAACTCTATGAGCTGCACCTGCCGTTGCTGACGGTCGAGGCCCTTCTGGTCGGTGTGGGTATCTGAAAGCACCCATCGCGCTCGTTTGGCCTTATCCGGGTCGTCGCAGGTCGGAGCAGGCTTGAGCGGTTGGCTGGCAATGGCGTCAAAGACGGAGTCAACTCACCCATAGGAGGACTTAACGTGAAATATAACAAATTGTTATGGATTGCCATCGGTGCGGCGCTGCTGTTTGCGATCCCGGCCGGGGCGGGTCAGAGCCTGGTGGAGACGGTGGCCAACGGCTGCAAGACCGAAATCGACACCTTCTGCAAGGATGTCACCCCGGGTCAAGGTCGCGTGCTGGCCTGTCTGTACGCGCACAGCGACAAACTGTCCGGCAAATGTGAATACGCGCTCTATGATGCCGCCGCGCAGTTGGAGCGGGCCGTGGCCGCGCTGACCTACGTGGTCAACGAGTGCGCCGACGACCTGGATAAGTTCTGCACGGGTGTCGCCGCTGGGGAGGGACGACTCATGGATTGCCTGGAGAAAAACGACGCGAAGGTCAGCTCCCGCTGCAAGGAAGCCATGAAGCAAGTCGGGCTAAAGTAAACCAATTTGCGGGCCGAACAGGCCGGAAAGGATTGGAAGCGATGCAAATCTCCATGAAACGTTACGGATGGACGCTTTTTATGGCGATGGCGGCCTGGGTGCTGGTGACGCCGGCCCGGGCGCAGGACGATCAGGCGGCGGAACTGGCCAAGAAGCTGGCCAACCCGGTTGCATCGCTGATCAGCGTTCCGGTGCAGTACAATTACGACGAGTACGGCGGGGCGAACGACGGCGGCGCGGTCAGCCGTCTGAACATTCAACCGATCATACCGTTCTCACTGAACGATAACTGGAACGTGATCACCCGAACCATCGTGCCACTCGTTGACCAGCAGGATTTTCCGCTTGATGTAATGAACGAGTCCGGCCTTGGTGATATCACGGCCAGCCAGTTCTTCTCGCCGAAGTCGCCGACAGCCGGCGGCTGGATATGGGGAGTGGGGCCGGTCGAACTGCTGCCAACGGCTACCGACGAAGTGCTCGGAGGCGAACGGTGGGGGTTCGGGCCGACGGCGGTGGCGCTGAAGCAGTCGGGACCATGGACGGTCGGCCTTCTGGCCAACCATATCTGGTCCGTAGCTGGTGACGACGACCGGGCTGATGTCAATGCCACCTTCCTGCAGCCCTTTGTGAGCTATATCACCAAAACGAAAACAACGATTGGCTTGACCACGGAAGCCACCTACGACTGGGAAAACGAACAGTGGTCGGTGCCGGTGATTGCTAAGGTTGCGCAACTGTTCAAGATCGGCCCACAGATACTCCAACTCGCCGTGGCCGGAAAATACTTGGCAGAGTCGCCGGATGACGGCCCCGATGGTTGGGGGTTAAGGGTAGAGTTAACATTTCTATTCCCCAAATAGGTTGGGCCAGCGGGCCACGTTTATGCCAGCCACGCCGGCGACCTGAATGGGTAGATCACTTCAAGACAATTTTAAAGGAGTAATGCGATGGGACAAAGATGGATTCAATTCGAAAGGCATAGCCCACGGGCAAAGTCTTGCCAGCCGAATCGCAGGGGCGACGGAGACACGGACGGACAGCGCATGAGGTGGCACAGCAAAAAGTTCAAGTCCCTTTTTCCGGCGTTCCTGGCCGTCGCCGGCATCTTTGCAACCTGCGTTTTGCCTGCCGCTGCCCCGGCGGCGGAAACGTCGCGCCGGCCGAACATCGTCATCATCCTGGCAGATGACCTGGGGTTTGCCGACCTGGGTTCGTACGGCAGCGAGATCAAAACGCCGAACCTCGATTCGCTGGCCAGAGACGGCGTGCGCTTCACCAACTTCTACACCCATGCCAGCTGTTCGCCGACCCGCTCCATGCTGCTCAGCGGCGTTGACACGCACCTCAACGGCCTGGGCAACATGAACGAGATGATCGCGCCCAACCAGCGCGGCGTGGACGGCTACGAGGGCAACCTCAACAACCGTGTCGTCACGCTGCCCCAGCTCCTCAAGGATGCCGGCTATCACACCTACATGGTCGGCAAGTGGCACATGGGCAAGAAGCCGGATCAGATTCCGGCGGCGCGCGGCTTCGAGCGCGACTTCTCGCTGCTCGACGGCGCCGGCAGCTACTGGGACATGACGAACCTCACCGCCGCCGTGCCGAAGTCGCTCTTCACCGAGGATGGCCGCTACCTGACGAAGCTGCCCAAGGACTACTACGCGACCAAGACCTACACCGACAAGCTGATCGGCTACATCGACGCCAACCGCGGCGACGGCAAGCCCTTCTTCGCCTACGTGGCGCACCAGGCGCCGCACGACCCGTACCACCTGCCGAGGGACTGGCGCAAGCGCCATGACGGCGAATACGACAAGGGGTGGGACGCAGTGCGGGAGGAGCGGCTGAAGCGGCAGGTCGAGATGGGCATCATGCCGGCCGGCACCGA
>JAHLLR010000063.1 GCA_020444075.1 Deltaproteobacteria bacterium | reverse complement strand
TTCATCCGGGAAGCGCCCGGATCACATCGGCGATGAAGGCATCAGTATCCCAGGCCGACCGCGGGGCCGTGGCACCGAAGCGCACCAGCACCAGTTTTTTGGAGGGAATCACGATGACCTTCTGCTCCTGAAATCCCTGGGCGGCATAGGCATCCGTCGGGGCATGGGGCCACAGGCGGTTGCCGGGGTTGCCGGGCGCACCGGCGTTAAGCCAGAACAGGGCGCCGTATTCTCCTTTGGGGGCCTTGGGCGTGGGGGTGGTGGTGTATTCGGCCCACCCTTCGGGCAGGACCCGCTCGCCGTTCCACATGCCGTCCTGGAGATAGAGCAGGCCGAAGCGGGCCCAGTCCCGGACGGTGGCAACCGTGTATGAGGATCCCACGAAAGTCCCGGAAGGATCCGGTTCCATGATGGCGCTGGTCATGCCGATCCGGTCAAAAAGCGCCTCGCGGATAAAACGGTAGTAGTTGACGACCCCTTTTTCAGCCTCATGCCGGACGATGCGGGCAATGATGTTGGCGGTGCCACTGGAGTAATTCCACCGTTCCTCCGGTATCGCCGCCAGGGGTTTGCCGGCGGCAAAGGCGGCAAAGTCATCGCTTCCGTAAAGCATGTCCGTCGCATCGGCCAGCGGACGGTAAATCTCTTCGAAGGAGAGGCCGCTGCTCATGCGCATCAGTTGGTCCAGGGTGATTTGGCTCCTGGGGTCGTCCGGGGAGCGCCACTCGGGAACGGGTGCCGGGACCCGAAGCGCCAGTCGGCCCTCGCGGACAAGGATGCCCACCAGTGCATTGGTGACGCTTTTGCTCATGGACCAACCCAGCAGCGGCATATCGCGACCGAAGCCGGGGGCGTAGCGTTCAGCGATCAGTTGGCCCTCATAGACAACGGCCACGGCCCGGGTTTGGCGAAGGGTGTCTGTCCCCGGCTCCCTAAAGGCCTCATCCAGGGCTTGTTCCAGTTTTTCAGGATCGACACCCAGCCTTGACGGATCGACCGCATCCCCGCCGCCTTCCGGCCAGGGCAACGCCGCTGATGGCGACGGCGGGGGGTTACCCGCATCGGGTTGAAAAAAATGCTGGTCGCGAAGCACCGCCTCCGTCGTTCCGGCCGTCAGGGTGCAGCCGCAGCCTTCGCGGTAAATAGCCTTGGACTGGAAGACCTTGAACGCCGTGGCCGTTACGGATTGACCGGCCGGGTCGATATCCCAGGTGACCAGTTTGGCCAGCGGGTTGACCGGCTTGACATCTTCGACAAAAACAACCTCCGGGTCTCGTTTTGACAGGAAGGTGCTGGTGCACAGGTACTTGGCGACATATCCGGTGCCGATCGGCATCGCCTTGGCCAGAAACCACACGGCGGCAGCGGCCAGACCAATTGACAGCACGCCCATGACTGCCAGAATGCGCTTCACGCCTCGCTTCATTTCATATCCTTTCCACGGTTGATCGCCTGAATCATCTGGTCGAGTTGGTGAAGAAAACGGGAGCGGTCCTTTTTCTGAAATGGCGGCGGTCCGCCGGTTATATTTCCAGCCTCACGCAGATCGGACATGAGTTCTCGCATAGCCACGGCCTGGCCGATGTTCTCCTTGGTGAAAGGACGCCCGGCGGGGCCAATCACCCGCGCGTGTTTGCCGATGCATCGGTGGGCCAGAGGAATGTCGGCCGTGACGACGATGTCGTCCGCTAAAACCCGCCCGACGATCCAGTCGTCCGCCGCATCGAAGCCCCCGTCGACGACCACCAACGTCGATATTCCCGGATCGGGTATACCCATCCGGGCATTCGAGACAAAGGTTACCGCCAACCCATACCGCCGGGCCACTCTGCAGACTTCCTGCTTGACCGGGCAGGCATCGGCGTCGACGTAGATTTTCGGCAAATCAACCTTCCTTTGGACGGGCGATGCGTCGAGGACATTATCCGTCCTTTTCGGGGTTTATTCAATCCGTTCTGCCACATAGGAAGATAACATCCTTACCAGACCTGAGAATATGTGCAATGTCAATTTACCGGAAACCGCTTCAAAAATCGGATTCCAGCATGCCGCGTGTGGCAGAAAACCTTATTTTAACACACCAGAATAGTTATGCATATTTCCAAACTTGCACTTTTTTCAGGATATGTTTATACTCCCGTACCATCCCCTCATTGCCGTCGGTATGGCCAATCTGAAAAGACAGGAGATCTGCCATGGACCTGCTGGACGTTACCCCGCTGAAAACGTGGGAATCCCTGGAAAATCACATTCGCGAACACACGGGCATAATCGCTGCCGCATTCGACGCCAAAGGTATTCGCCTCATCCCGCCGGCAGCGTGGCCCAACCGGTTATGCCCGGAGATCAAGGCCAATCCTAAAGGCCAAAGTTTTATCTGTTCCACCGCCCATATGAACATGGCCAATCTGGCCAGATCGTCCAGGAAACCGGTGATCGACGCGTGCGATGCCGGCATGCTTAAACTGGTGGTGCCGATCTTCGCCAAAGAGGTGTTTGTGGGCGTCGTATCGGCTTGCGGCATGCTATTGGAAGGTGACGCGGTCGACACCTTCCTCGTCAATAAAATTACCGGGATGGAAGAAGCCTACCTGGAAAAACGGGCAACGGGCATACCGACCCTGTCCATGGAAAAAGCCCAGACCATCATTCACTTCATCCAGGGGCAGGTGGAAAAAATCGTTGAACATTGATCACAAACACGTCGCCGTCATCGGTGCCGGAGTGACGGGGTTGACGGCCGCCGACGCTCTGGCCGGCTGGGGGGTGCACGTTTCGCTGTTTGAAAAAACGCCCTTTCTCGGCGGTCACGCCATTCAGCTCAACTGCAAAGCCACCGATGCCTGCGTCAAATGCGGCGCCTGTGTGGTCGAAGACAAACTGCATCGTGCCACCCGACACCCTACTGTTGAGATTCATACCGGTGCACAGATCGAGACCGTTACCGGTCAGCGCCCCTATCAGATCGCTTATCGTACCCATTCGCCGCTGGTGAATGCCGACCGCTGCAACGGGTGCGGCATCTGTTTCCAGAAATGCCCGGTCCCCGGAGCCATTCTCCAGGGCCACGCCCCGCGTGTCGGACCTTACGTGGCCATCCGACGGGAACTGTGCCGCTATTTCGACAATGCCGCCTGCACCCTGTGCAGGGATGCCTGCCCGCAAGTGGCCATTGGCCTCTCTTCCGAGGCCCAGGCGGGTGTGATACGGGCGGATGCCATATTCGTGGCAACCGGTTTTACGACCTTCAATCCCAGCGGCAAACCTTATGGTTACGGCCGGTTCCGGAATGTCATCACCAGCCTGGATGCGGAGCGTCTGCTGCGGGAGCATGCCGTGATGAAACGTCCGTCGGACGGTCGACCGGCCGGGCGCATTGCCTTTATTCAATGCGTAGGGAGCCGGGATGCCCAATTGGGCCATCCCTGGTGTTCGAAAATATGCTGCGGGTCATCGATGAGGATGGCGCGACTGATTCAATCCCGCCAGAAGGATGCGCAGATCACCTTTTTTTATATCGATGTGCAGACCTTTGGAAAAGATTTTCAGCCCTTTTATCTCAATGCTCGCGAAAACATCGCCATGATCAGAGCCATCCCCGGCGATATATTGAGAACCGAGACGGACGAACTGGAAGTCATTTACTTTGACCCCGAAACCCACGCGTCCAAAGAATCAGTATTTGACATCGTGGTACTGTCGGTAGGACTGCTTCCGTCGGGAGACAACGGCCCCATGGCCCGAATTCTGGACTGGACCCCGGATGAAAGCGGATTCCTGCATCCTCACGGAAGCGACCGCCACCCGGCACCGGCAGGCATCTATACCGCCGGTGCGGTCACAGGCCCCATGACCATTGCCGAGAGTGTGAGCAGTGCGGAGAAGGCGGTCTTTGAGATGATCCGGTACCTGTCACGGAGTTGAAAAACGTCATGAGCTCGACGGCATCGGCTTCATCCTGGCTGTTGCCTCATGGCTTCCGGATTCCAGCGTTCAATTCAGGTGAGAGATAACCGTTATGGACGAAAGAACGAATGCCGACCGCCGGAAGCAAACGCCACCGCCGCCTGAAGTGATGATCTTCGGCAGCGGCGCCTGCGCACGGAAAATTGCCGCCAATCTATACGACCAGGGCATCAATGCCTGGCTGGCGGCAAGGGAGGACTCGCCCCCTGCAGCCGGCCAGGCTGAAAAGATGCATTGGTTGACCAATATCGGACTGACCGCCTGCCACGGCTTTGCCAGGAATTTTGAACTGAAGCTGACGCAAAAGGGTTCGTTTCTTCATCAAAACGTGCCGGCCATCGTGCTTGCGGAAGATGATGACCGGTCCCCCAACTACGCACCCTATGGCCTGGCGCCCAATCCACGGGTGTTGTCCATCTCTTCGTTGGAAGAGAAAATGCATCAGGCATCTGCCGACGATCTATTTGAAAAGGGTGCACGCATCGTGTTTCTGTGCGGCTGGCACAATGACAGCCATCCGGTGATCGCCCAGCGGATGCTGGCCGGCTGCCTCCACTTGCAGAGCCGATCCCGGGTTGCTGCTTATTTTATGACCGGCAACCTGAAAGTGGCTGCCAACGGTGCTGAAGCGCAGGTTCAGGCGGCCAAGCGATCCGGAGCCCTCTTTTTGAAATTCACCCGCGATTTTCCAACCATCCGGACACTGGCGGACGGCCGTTTCGAAATCGACTATCTGGATGAACTGACCCGCACCCCCTTTCAACTGACGGCCGACTGGGTGGTCGTGGATGAAACCATCGGACCGGGCCGGCACCTGGATGCCCTGGCGCACGGGCTTGCGACCCGACAGGATAGCCTTGGATTTGCCCAGAGTGACAATGTACATCGCATGAGCAACGCCACCAATCGTCGAGGCATTTTCGTGGCCGGCGGTTCCCGGGGCATTCTATCCGAAGCCGAACAGCTGGCCGATGCGGACCAGGTCACCTTGAAAGTACTGGCGTTCCTGCAGGATCTGGATGCCGCCCCCCTGCCACGGGTAGAGATCGTTCGCGGCCGGTGTGCCCGATGTTTAACCTGCTATCGGCTGTGCCCCCATATGGCCATCGCCATCGGCACCCGCGTTTCAGTGGTGACCGACGCCTGCCAGGGTTGCGGCATCTGCGTGGCCGGCTGCCCGGCCCGGGCGATTGAAATGGAAGGGCTTCCAATCGGCGCGGAGGTATATCGGCGGTTACGGAAACCCGATGCAAATAAAGAGGTTGCGGAACGCATGCCGAAGGTAATGGTGTTCGGCTGCGCCCGTTCGGCCGGCAAGGCCCGCACATTGAGCCGTTTGTCGGGCCATACCCTGCCCCGGGGGGTTCAATTTATCGAGGTGCCCTGCGGTGGCACCATTTCCACCGGCCTCCTGCTGGAGGCCTTTGACGCCGGTGCAGACGGCGTGATGCTGTGTACCTGCCACACCGACAATTGCCAATCGGAAATCGGCAACCAGGTGGCCCGCAGGAGAGCCGATTCGGCGCGGAACCTGCTGAAAGGCGCCGGCGTGGAAAGCGACCGGCTGAACATCACCTCGGTGGCGGCCAACATGGGCAACGAGTTCACCTTCATGATCCACGCATTTGTGGATCGGATCAACGCGCTCAACCGTTCGTAATGGCTGCCCGGCGCCCGATTCGGAACGTACAGGGGCGCCGGGCGCCCTTTTTAATCGACGACTGAACTATCATCAAAGGAAGACCGCCATGGCCAACGATCGACCGGACCGCCTGGAAGCATTGAATTCAGCCTGCTGCAAAGACTGGTCCTATGATCAGGATGTCTGCCTGACATGCGCCATGTGCGCCAGCGCCTGTCCGGTGGCCGGGGTGGATGATTATGATCCCCGCAAAATGGTGCGCATGGTCTCTCTGGGCATGGTGGACCAGGTGGTCCAATCCCGCTGGCCCTGGATCTGCACCATGTGCGGCAAGTGCGAACAGGTTTGCCCCATGGGTATCGACATCGCCGATATCACCCGGCGCATCCGGTCCCTGCGCCAAGGCCGGCAGATTCCGGGAATTTTGTACAAAGGCCTCGCCGCCGCCCTTGAAACCGGCAACAATCTCTCCCTGCCCAAAGAAGACTTCATCTTCATCCTGGAAGATGTAGCCGAAGAAGTTGCCGGAGAACCGGGCTTTGAAGGATTCAGCGTGCCCATCGACAAAAAGGGTGCGCGATTGCTCACCACGGTTCACAACAAACTGGTGAACACCCACACCGAGGACCTCAAGCCGTGGTGGAAAATCTTTCATGCTGCCGGGGAAGACTGGACCGTGGCGTCGGACAACTGGGAAGGAACCAGCTGGGGCTATTTTACCGGGAATGACGAAGCCATAAAAATCATGGCCGGCCGCATTGTGGAGAACATGCGCCGATTGGAGGTCGATACGCTGCTGTGGCCCGAATGAGGGCACGCCTATCTGGCGACCAGGTATGGTCTGCAAAAATGGTATCCCGAAGCCCTGGAGGAGTTTAAAACGGTTACGGTGTTTGACCTGCTGATTGAGTACATCAAAAGCGGGCGCATTCGCCTGGACCGCCGGCGTTTTGAGGTAAGGGCCACCTATCACGACCCCTGCAATTATGGGAGACGGGCCCAAAAACGGTTCGGCCACGGCTTTTTTCAGGAACCCCGATGGATCATGGACCAGTGCCTTGAGGATTGGGTGGATCTGCATCCCAACCGTCTGCACCAGACCTGTTGCGGCGGCGGCGGTGGCGCGCTGACCACGGGATACAACGATGAACGGATCTTCTATGGCCGCCGCAAAATGGAACAGATCCGGAAAACGGGGGCCCGGATGCTGGTATTGCCGTGCCACAGCTGCCACGGCCAGATCAACAGCATCAAAGCAATCTATGGCATGGAAGATCTGACCGTGAAATATCTGTGGGAGTTGGTGGCCGATTGTCTGATTGGGTAAGGCGTCCTCAGCCGCTGCATTGCTTCAAACGACACCATCCGTCCGGCGACGCGGTAAAGGTTGGAATGGCTTGGATAAACCCGGTTGTCAAAATCATTCCCGGATGGAAGCGAACGCCTCTGAAACATGATCAACGATCTGGTCGATCCAGACACACTCCCTCTCATTGAACCCCTCCCCTTTCAGTCGACCGGCAAAACAGAGTCCGATAGCCTGATTTCGAACCATCAGGGGAGACATATAGGCGTAACGAAAGGGCATTTGCCCAAAGGGAGTATAGGGCAACCCCAATCCCAGTTTACCGGCCTGCCAATGAAAGGAAGACAGGGACTGGAGGCATTCAACAATAGCGGAATCGGACTTGTTCAAGGGAACGGAAAAATCCTGTGCATGGATATGAATCGTGCTGCCCACATAAAAGCGGCCCTGCAACAGCCTTTTATCCGCACTTAAAAAAGCGATGAAGATCTCGCTGTCCGGCAGGCATCGGAAAAGTGCCTCCTGGGCCAGCATCAACAGTTGGTTTAACTCGCCACCGCGTCTTCGGCACAGCGCCAGCTCGGTAAGGAAGTGACCGATCAGCACCTCCGGCGTATCAACCGGCTCTGAACAGTCGAGAGCGGCACCGAAGCCCATATGGGTAACGATCTCCATCGGATTGGCTTTACCCCATTCCAGGATGTTGACCATCACCTCCACGTCCTCGGCGCTCAGATTGAAAAAGTATTTCACATTTTCATCGGTTTCAAAGGTTTGCCGGATCAGATCGGGAATAGAGAATTTGGGGGCGTCCAGAATCTTGCCGATCCTTTTTTCGGATTTCCGAAGGGCGTTTTTCCCGCCAGGTTGATCCCCAAACATCATGGCCGCCATGGCGGCGGATTCTTCCACCAATAAGCTCAGCGGGTCATCCGTAGCCGTTGGTTTCCGGATGATGCGTTCCACATCCTCGGGCAGATGGTAAAACGCCAGCACGGCATCACAGATGTCGTCATACCGCACCTGAAACACATCGAGGCAGGCCTGGTTGACGGTCATGCCCTTTTCGTTGACCCGTATTTCCATTTCGTGGAACTGGTCTGGAAAGGTGTTTGCCAGACTCATGCCCGGCAGCCGGTAGAGCAGTCCGGCGATGAATATTTCCTCGGGGTTGGCGTGGCGGCAGGCTTTGGCCAGGGACATGGCGAGTATGCCGGAAAAATAGGAAATGGCATACAGTTTCAACAGCTTTCGCTTTTGCAGGGTTTCCATGGTGTGCCGGAACAGGCCCAGCCCCAGGGAGAGCAGATAGACCTTGTCAAACCCCAGGTAGGTCACCGCGGCGGAAATGGTTTTAACGGGAAACCGGGGGGCGTAATAGGCGGAATTGACGGTGGCCATCAGGTTGCTGGCCAGCCCGCAGTCCCGCATGATGACAGCCGCCAGGTCGAGGGCGCTGGAATCGTGCTTCTTGGCTAGCCGGGATATTTCAAGGACCGTCTCGCTCAGGGCCGGCAGGCTGCCCTTGTTGCGCATCTCCTCCATCAGTCTGTCCAACACTAATTCTGCATTCGCCACAACAGATCCTCCGGGATTATCGGAACAGGATACGGTTCTTTCGTCCATTTTTTATTCAAGGTTTATACGCCATACCTCACGAAAACACCTTGGCATCCTCCAACTTAATCTCAAGTTCAGCCATGGCGATTTCCGAGAGCCCGAAAAAATCAGCTTCGGGAGTGGCGGCCAGGACACAGGGTTCGACGCCTCGCATACCGATGCCCAGGCCGTTGGTGGTTTTATCCGCAAGCCGGACCATCATCATCAAATCGTTTTCCTTGTCCGGGTCGGTCTTATGGTGATCACGGGCGATGCGGCAATAGTGGTCGGGCAGGTTCCAGTGGCGCAGGAGGGCATGGCCGTATACGCTGTGGAAATTGTCCATCACCTCATTGAGCAGAATGTCCGAAGGCATCCGGTTAAGGGTGCCGGCACGCCTTACCGCATCAGTGACCGTGAGGATAAGCAGTTTCCCCATGTCGTGGATCAGGCCGGCAGTGAAGGCTTCCTGAGCATTTTTCCTCAACCCGCATCGGTTCGCAATCCATTGTGCACTGATGGCGGAGGCAACGGAATGTTGCCACAGTTTCTGCATCAGACCGCTGATGAACGGATCGTTGGAATGAAACTGCCGCTTCTGCGATACCAATATGGCGATGTTGGCGATTTCCCGGCTGCCCAGGCGGACAATGGCGGTATGGACCGTGGAGACTTTTTGCAATCCCTTATAGAATGCAGAATTGGCAATTCGAAGCACCTGGCTGGTCAGCGACGGATCGCAGGTAATCATCTTCTCGATAACAGCCGTATCAGGTTCCGGTTTGGAGGCCTCGTGCTGAATTTTCAAGCCGGTGGAGTTAAATACCGGCAGAACGGCCTGCCTGCTGGTCAGATAAGCCTTGATGATTCCCAGAAATGACTGGTGTTGATCCATAATTGCATTACTTTCCAAGCAGTCGCTCCAGTTCTCCGATGGGTCGTGGTTTCTGGAAGCGCGGCAGGCAGCGCATAATCTCTTCAATGGTGGTAATTCCCCGGGCCGCCTTGTATAGGCCATCTTCAAAAAGGGTTACCAGGCCGGTGGTCTGCGTACAGATGTGTCGGATCTGGTGGCTGGTTTTTCGCTGGATCAGGCCGTCCCTGACCTCATCGTTGAGCACCAGCAATTCGAAGGCGGCCACGCGTTTGTGGTAGCCGGTGTAGCGGCAGTGGCTGCATCCACGCCCTTTGCTGAAAGTCGCTCCTTCCAGATGGTGAGGCTCGCATCCGATGCGCAGCAGGTCCAGCGGGGTGAGTTCGTATGGCTGGGCGCAGCGGCTGCATATGCGGCGCAGCAGCCGTTGGGCCACCACGCATACCACGGTAGAGGAGATGAGAAACGCGTCGATGTCCATATTCAGCAGCCTCAGCAACCCGCCGATGCTGTCTTCGGTATGGAAGGTGGTAAGAACCTTGTGACCGGTCAACGCTGCCTGAACCGCGATTTCTGCCGAGAAGGTATCCCGTATTTCACCGATTACGATGACGTCGGGGTCCTGGCGCACGATGTGCTTCAGGGAATCCTCGAAAGTAAGATTGATTTTGGGATCGATTGAGCATTGGCCGATACCGTCGATGACATATTCGACCGGATCCTCGGCGGTGATGATGCTGGCCTCCATCGTGTTGAGTTGGTTGATGCAGCTATAGACGGTCGTGGTCTTTCCGGAACCGGTGGGACCCGTGATCAATATGACCCCGCTGGGACGGTCCAGGGCGTCTTCGCGAAAACGGTGCATTACCCGTCTGGCCATGCCGATCTGGTCAATGTCGAGCAGTTCCGTCTGCCGGTTCAACAGCCGCAGGACGATCTTTTCTCCTTTTACGGTGGCGTAGAAGGAGACACGGATATCCATCTGGTATCCATCGTGATCGAACATGATGCGGCCACCCTGGTGGCGTCTTTTTTCAGCGATGTCCGCCTTGCACAGCACCTTGATACGCGTGCTCAACGCCTGGGCGATACTCATGGGGTATTCCTGGTGCTGAACCAGAACACCGTCCAGCCGGTACCGGACGCGCAGCCGGTCAGCCAGCGGATCGATATGGATATCGCTCACATCGGCAGCATCGATGGCGTCGACGATGATGGCATTGACAATATCCACCACGGATTCGCCTGTTTCGGAAGAGATATATTCCCCGAATTTTTTGTCGGATCGCAGATGGTTGATGGCGGCTTTGATGGACGGTTTGGTGGATAGGGCGGGAATGACCGGCTGGTGCATGGCCTTCGTGGCCGCATCCACATCCCGCGGGTCCATGGGGTCGGCGAAAGCTACCAGTACTTTGTCACCTTCCAGGCGCACAGGAATGAAATTGTGTTCCAGGTACTGGACGACGGATCCCCGGTTGAACAGCTCGGGGTTGGTTTTCAGGAAATCAGGTTCGATGAATGGAAAGCCCAACTGGATCGAAAGCACGCTGATCAGCTTGCGTTCCTCGATAAGATTGTGGGCTACCAGCACTTCTCCCAGCTTTCGCTTGGGTACCTCCTCCGCTTGCAGCTTGAGGGCCAGTTCAAGATCCTTCTTGCCGATCAGGCCCAGTTCCATCAGAAAGTCACCGATTCTCATGCAAAGGGAATTTTCCCGCAATGTCTCCCGGATCTGTGTTTCGCTCAGGTAGTTGAGTTCCTTGATAATCTCAAGCAGGGGTTTTTCGGTTTTGATCTTGGATCTGACGCGCAGTGCATACTCGACCTGAGCATCGCTAAGCAGTCCGACATCGATCAGAAGACTGATAATTTTACCGTATTTTCCTGTTTTCAAGTCTTCAGGTGTCACGATTATAATTCCTTTCGAAAACCGAAATACAGTTCGTTTTCAGTCGCCTGAAATAGCGATAACCATTAGGTCCGCCCTGCCGGTCAGGTCTGTTGAATCGTTTCATTGGCTTTTTTTTAAAATAGTTGTCCTGCAATATCCGTATCGGCATACTCAAATCCTTCTTTAGTTTTTTATCGGAAATGGAAAAACACCTCCCCGGAAGGATTCTTCGGAAAGTCAGGCGCCGTAAAGGACATACGCGGGACCATTTTTAAGGATCAAAATCCCAGGCTGTAATAATAGTGTTTGCCGTAATACGGTGCCGAATAAATCCATTCTTCGATTTTCATTACCCTGATCCGTTCATTATCTTGAATTTTGTCAATATAGCCTATAATTTCTGTTCTTTCCGGTTCGCCACATGACAAACGGACTTCCTGTTTCAAATCCCCCAAAGAGGCGGAACCTCCATTTCCACAATTTAGCAGGGATTCAGCGTGAAGGGAGGGTCATCCATAAAAATGGATCAATAAGAGCCCTGGACAGAAAAAGGTTGACAGGGGAAACGGCCTTTGGGTATATGCCATAAAAAAAGCAGGGTGACAGAAGCCACCCGCCGTTATTGCCAGGAAAAACGCTGCCCCTTCGGGTCGCAACAGATAAGATAACCAAGCCATGAAGGCGACGCATTCCAGAAATGGATGTGCGCTTTCGTGGCTTTTTTGTTTGTGGAGGGACCTATCCTGAAACCGTCGTGGAATGAGGGCAATGCGGGTAGTAAAACTGGCAGCTGTTGTCTGGCGTTGCCGTCGGATACGGCAAAGCTGGGGGTCGTCACTCAGTCATTTTTAAGCTATGTCAGGAGAAAACGAACCCTGATGCTTTCCTTGGTGGGCCTGACTGCCTTCATGGCTTTGGTAGCCGTGACCCAGGGAGCCTATGACATCACCCCGGGCCATCTTCTGCGAGTACTTTCGGGAGCGGCCGTCGGACCGGCGGATATCGTGATCTGGAAGATCCGACTGCCCCGGATCATCTCGGCTATTGTAGTCGGCTGGGGGCTTTCGATATCGGGTTTGAGCATCCAGTCCCTGTTGAAGAACCCGCTCGGATCGCCATCCACGCTGGGTATCAGCCAGGGGGCGGCTTTCGGGGCGGCCTCTGCAATTGTGCTGCTCGGAAAGCAGATGGTTTCCGTGACCGTCTTTGCCTTTGCCGGCGCCATGGGCGCAACTGCCGTGATCATGGTGCTGGCCAGCCTTCGGCGGCTCTCCCCCGAGGCGATCATCCTTTCCGGCGTTGCCCTTTCTTCCTTGTTTGCTTCTGCAACGGTGCTGATCCAATACCTGGCCTCGGACACCCAACTGGCCATGGCCGTGTTCTGGACGTTTGGCGATGTGACCCGGGCCAGTTGGCCTGAAATCGGCCTGCTGACAGGCGCGGTGGCTGTTGCATCCATCTTTCTGGTCTGCCGGAGATGGGATCTCAACGCTTTGGCTACCGGAGAAGACACCGCAAGGGGGTTGGGCGTGAACGTGGGCCGCATGCGGCTGGCCGGTATGCTGGCCGCGGCCCTGGTGGCAGCTCTGGCCACTGCCTTTCATGGTGTCATCGCCTTTGTCGGACTCATCGCGCCGCATATCGCCAGGCGCCTGGTGGGCTCGGACCATGGTCTGCTGATCCCTTTATCCGCCATCATCGGTGCGCTGCTGATGCTCAGCGCAGATACCCTTGGCCGAACCCTGATGGGATCTGGTGCTTTGCCGGTGGGTATCATCACCTCCTTCATGGGTGCGCCGATGTTCCTCTACCTGCTGGTCCGAGGGTACCGATGATCCTGTCGGTCAACGATATCCGATTCTCCTACAACAGCCATCCCGTGTTGGACGCCGTCTCCTTTTCCTTGGAAAAGGGACGCGTGCTGGCCATTCTGGGCGTTAACGGCGCTGGCAAGTCGACCCTGCTCAAATGCCTCAACCGGATTTTAAAACCTCAGGCCGGATCGGTGCTTTTAGGTGAAAAAGATCTTTCTCTTTTGCCCCGGAAAGCCATTGCCCGGCGCATGGGATATGTCCCCCAGCATCACGCGCAGTCGGCGATCAGCGTTTTCGAAGCTGTTCTGCTTGGCCGCCGGCCACACATGGGGCTGACCGTGGGGAAAACCGATTACGCAGTGGTGGAACAGTTGCTGGAATCGATGGGGCTGGCGGCGCTGGCCCTTCGCCCGGTCAGCGACCTGAGTGGCGGAGAGGCGCAAAAGGTAATGATTGCACGGGCCCTGGCTCAATCCCCGCAAGTATTGCTGTTGGACGAGCCCACCAGCAATCTCGACCTGAAAAACAAGATAGCGGTCATGGGGCTGATTCGCACCGTGGTCAGCAGCCAGCGACTCATGGCGGTGGTCGCCATCCACGACCTGAATCTGGCCGTCCGGTTCGCCGATCATTTTTTGTTTATCAAGAACCACCAGGTCCATGGACTGTGCTCCAGGCATGATCTGGACGCCGACTTGATCGAAGCGGTATACGGTTTAGCGGTACGCGTGGAAGAGATTGCCGGCCACAGGGTTATTGTCCCTTTATAGAGGTTTTTCCGATCAACGATGTCAGCATAAGGAGTAACCCATGCAATGGAAATACTGGCTGCCGTTGCTGGTGATCATGTGGACCGCCTCAGCCGCCTCTGCGGGACCGCTTACCGTCACAGACATGGCCGGTCGAACGGTGCATGTGCCGGCCGAACCGAAGCGCATCATCTGCATCGGCCCCGGAGCGCTGCGGCTGATCGTCTATCTCGATGCCCAGGATAAAGTGGCGGGGGTTGAATCCATGGAAAAGCGATTTTCCGCCGGTCGTCCCTACTGGATCGCCCAGCCCGGATTGCACACCCTTCCCGATATCGGTCCGGGAGGGTCGGCGGCCATCAACAAAAAACCGGATATGGAGGCAGTCCTCCGGATCGCGCCCGATCTGATTTTTGTCACTTACATGGACGCACCCCTGGCCGACGACGTGTCAGAAACCCTGGGGATCCCCGTTGTGGTTCTCAGTTACGGGGAACTGGCTGTCTTCGACCGGACCGTATACGACTCTTTAGAACTGGCGGGCGAGATTCTGGGCCGCCGGGAGCGGGCCGCGGCGGTCATAGAATATATCGAAGGCGTTCGAAGCGATCTCGATCGACGGACAGCCGGTGTTTCCGATGAGGCGAAACCCGGTGTTTTTGTAGGCGGCATCGGGCATCGGGGAACCCACGGCATCGAAAGCACCCAACGGCAATACATTCCTCTGGACTGGAACCATGCGGTCAATCTGGCCCATCGGGTGGAAGCGGGCATTGGCAGCCACGTTTTCATAGACAAGGAAGTTCTCCTGGGACTCGATCCGGATGTGATTTTTATTGACGGCGGCGGCCTGGCCCTGGTGGCGGAAGATTTCCGCAGAAAGCCGGATTTCTACCAGGCGTTAAAGGCATTCAAGTCTCGGCGGGTCTACACCTTGCTGCCCTTCAATTTTTACACCACCAACATCGCCACTGCAATGGTCGACGCCTACACCATTGGTAAAATTCTGTATCCATCGCGGTTCGCGGATGTGGAACTGGCCCGGCAGGCCGACGCCATCTATGTCTTTATGGTGGGGCGGCCGGTTTATGAACAGATGCGGGTCGAATACGGAGAACCGGGGCAGCAGGCGCCCTTCATCGGCTTCGATCATTAATCAACCATTTACGGATGGAAACCTATTTAGCGATCATCACCCATCAGATAGTAAAAACACCTCCATGAAGGACGGGAACGGATGATCATCGACATCGTGGAATTTGAAAACCAACTGAATATCCTGAACGCTGGTCGAAACGGAAACGGAGGTGTTGAATGAAAAGAGCGATCTGGGGGATGATGGCCCTGCTGTTCCTGTCTAACGGATTGATGGCCCTGGCGGAAGAAGTCGTAACCCTTGATGAAATCGTCGTGACGGAGAAAAAACTTGTCAAACCCACCAAGCAGACCAACGAAACCGTATATACCGGCAGCGAAATCACCAAAAAGGGGATAGAAGCCCAGGGCGCCAAGGCCAGCGTCAGTGTATACGAAGCCGTCAATGTGCTACCTGGCGTCAGCGTGGAAAGCATCGATCCCTACGGCCTGGCAGCCGAACAGAAAAATATCCGCATCCGCGGCGTACGCGGTTTTCTCGGCGCCATGACCGTGGCCGGCGTTCCCAACTATGGGGGCAACCCCATGGGTCCCCGGGAATATCTCTATGACATGGAGAATGTCGAAAGCATCGCCGTTTATAAAGGTGCGGTACCCGCCGACCTGGGTACCGGCGTGGGTTCCAGAGGCGGGGCCGTGGAGCTCAGACCGCGATGGCCCGAAGAGAAATTAGGGGTCGATATCAGCCAGGGTCTCGGAGAAAACGGTTACACCCGGACCTTCCTGAGGCTCGATGCCGGCACGCTGCCCACAGTGAACACCCGTTTGTCCCTTTCCGGTTCCTATACCGACGCGGAAAAATGGAAAGGCCCCGGCGATCTCGGGCCGCGCAAGAATGTCAGCATCATGCTCAGCCAGCCCATTTCTGAGCGGGACGACATTCAGTTCTGGTTCAACCTGAACGATCTCGAGCAAAATTTATACAAATCGTTGAGCTATGCTGAAGTCCAGGATCTGGGCACCAACACCGAAAAGGACTACAATAGTTCGCTGACCGGAATTGCAGCTCAAGACATCAACTATTTCGACTATAACCGCGGAGATTATTTGAACCGGGATTTTCTGTCGGTAATTCCGTTGACCCTGTCCGAGAGGTTTCAACTGAAATTCAAACCCTATTACTCGAAGGAGGATACCGAAATTCTGGGCGGGACCCTGTCCATGGGGGGCAGCGTTCAGAAACGCACCCGGGATATCGAGCGCTACGGCCTGATTTCCCAGGTCGATTCGCGGTTTTCGTGGGCCACCGCCACTCTCGGCTACTGGGTTGAATCATCGGACATGCTGATCCGCCAACAGTTCTACAACGCGGCGACACTCGATTTCAGGGGCTACGGAATGGTCATGGAAAACGATGGCGATGGCATCGTCCACAGCCCTTATTTCAAACTGGCCGGCAGTGCCGGCAAACTCGACTGGCAGGCCGGCCTGAAATACTTTTACTACAAGGACCCCGCCAGCCAGGGGTATACCGCCTCGCCCCCCGATTATGAACTGGTCAAGGCACAGGATCTGTACCGGCAGGAAAAAACCTACGACGAACTGCTGCCCACGCTCGGTGTGGATTACCACCTGTCCGAAGGCATCGAGGTTCATGCCAGTTACGGACGCAATCAGATCAGGCCCTATGCCTATGTGCCCCTGGTCACCACCTATAACAGCAACCGTGCCGATTTCCAGGCGGCAGGGGTGACCCTGGACGATATGTTCAGTGGATATGACATGGAGATCTCCGACAGCGTCGAATTGGGGGCCCGCTTCCGCGGTCGGTGGATGGAGGTCATGCCCACTGTCTTCTACGCCAGACACAAAAACCTGCTGACGACGGTGCATGACCCAAGAATCGGTGCCAATGGCGTGAATTATTATCAGAATGTCGGCAAGGCCACCGGCTATGGAGCAGAGTTGGAGACGAATTTTTTTCTGGGCGACCATGTCACCTGGTTTGTCAACCCCACTTACACCTCGCTCACCTATGACGAGGATCTGACTTTTGCGGGCGCCACGCTGGACACTGAGGACAATCAGGTGGTGGATACGCCCGAGTGGATGCTGAAAACCGGTCTGATTCTCACATTCGGAGATGTTGAAGTCGTACCCATGCTGCGCTACCTGGATAAACGTTACGGTGATGCGGAAAATACGGAGAAGATCGATGAATATGTGGTGGCTGATCTGAAAATCGGCTATACGAAGAAAGATCTCTCCTTCATCGATACCTTGAAAATTTCGCTGGAATTCCACAATCTATTTGATGAAGCGTATGTTTCCCTGATCAATGCCATGGATGACAGCCGGGCGGGAAACACGAGCTATTATGTTGGCGCGCCCTTTACGACCCTGTTGACCGTCTCACTTGAAATTTAATGAAAAGGAAAGCGAAATGACAACAACTTCACCCCTGCAGCTCATGCCCGTTGGCGTGGTTCGCAGCGACATTAAAACCCCCATGCTGACCGCCGACGAATCGGACCTGTCACTGGCCGATCGCATGGATAGAATCAAGGCATACCACCGTCGGGTGAAAGCATCTGTGTGCGAGCTGGTCATCGATTCCCAATGGGAAGAACTTCTTGACGGGATAGAGGGCTTTTCGCATATCCTGGTTCTCTACTGGCCCCACCTGATCGATCCGGAGCGGCGCAAGTTGAGAAAAGTCCATCCCATGGGACGCAAAGACCTTCCCAGGCAGGGAATTTTTGCCACCTGCAGCCCGGCCCGGCCCAATCCGGTGCTGGTATCCGCGGTGCCGCTGGTGGCCAGAATCAATAATGTACTCCAGGTCAGAGGCTTCGAAGCGGTGGACGGCAGCCCCATCATCGATGTGAAGCCCTATTCCAAAAGCTACCTTCAGGTGGAAAATCTCAGCATGCCTGCCTGGATGGAGCAGATTCACCGGGAGATGGAATCCGACTGATACCATTCAAACCCTTTCGGAAGTGAACAAAAAAGGTTCCTCGATGGCCTCTTCGCCTCGAACGAAACCGGTTGCACACGCCAATCAAGGAGGATTCAAATGAATGCGCAACAGATCATGGAAAGCGATAACTTCAAACGCTGCGAGGCCTTTCACGGCCACGTGTGCGGCGGTCTGGCCATCGGTTACGTCGCGGCCACGGCCGGGCTGGCATGGCTGCGGGAAAAGCGTGCCCTGGACGAGGAACTGGTGGCCATCGTGGAAACCGACGCCTGCTGCGTGGATGCCGTCCAGGTTCTCACCGGCTGCACTTTCGGCAAAGGCAACCTCATTTATCGGGACTACGGCAAGATGGGCTTTACCTTTTTCAACCGACGCACCGGCCAGGGGGTGCGCCTGGCTATGAAGCCTGACACTTTCCGGGTCAACGAACGGCAGATCGACCTGTTCAGGAAAACACGCGAGGGCAGCATTACGGATGTGGAAAAGGCCGAACTGAAAGCATTGGGTATGCAGCGGACCGTCGAGGTGCTGGGCACCCGCGCCGAAGACCTGTTCAGCATGACGCCGGTGACCGCCGGCATGCCGGACAAGGCCCGCATCGAGCCGTCCACACCCTGTAGCCGCTGCGGTGAACCCACCATGGCATCCAAGCTGGAGATGGTGGAGGGGGCAATGGTATGCCGCGGATGCCTGGTTTAGCGATTTTTCTCCTTAATGCCTTGACAAAAAATACAAGTCAGATATGAATAAGCCGATTCGCTCAGGTGCTCAAAATGAGCTTTTAAGGGAACCCCGTGCAAATCGGGGACGGGCCCGCCGCTGTAATCGGGGACGAAAGCCGTAAAAACGCCACTGACAGTCATTGACCGTCGGGAAGGTACGGCCGGTAGGATGATCCGTGAGTCAGAAGACCTGCCTGAGACGAATGAGTCGCGAACGCGTGGACCGTGTCCGGCTCGTAACTGATTGCCGCGGATAAAAAAGGGACATCCCCGGATCGAAATCACCATCGGTCCGGGGATTTTTATTTCTCCGGACAACAATAATCCTTTTGCTCAAGGAGGAGAAATGATGATGTCCCGTTACATTGGCGTTGGATGGGTTTGTTTGGCTTTGGCCGCACCTCTCGCATTGGCTGATGAAGGAAGAAAGGGTGAAGATGCCATTCCCACCATGGAAACAGTCGTAGTCACCGCCGGGCGGGTGGCCGAAAAGCAGAAAACACTGACCAATAACGTTACCGTTATCGACAACGAGGCCATCGCCCGGTCCGCCGCGCAGGATTTAGGTGAACTGCTTGCCGAGCACGGTTTTGCCGTCAGACAGTATCCCGGGTCGCTGGCTTCTGTCGGCATCCGCGGATTTCGAACAGATACCACCGGCAATGATCTGACCAGCAAGGTGTTGATTCTTCTTGACGGCCGACGGGCCGGCACCGGCAATGTGGCCAAGATCATGACCAAAAATGTCCAGCGTGTGGAAATCATCCGCGGCCCGGCCTCGGTGCAATATGGCTCGGCAGCGGTAGGCGGGATCGTCAACGTGATTACCCGGCAGGGCAGCGGTAACCCGACAGCCTTTGTCGAGGGGACCTTTGGCAGCTGGCGGTATGAGGAAGGCTCACTCGGTGGACAGGGAGAAACCAATGGGCTGGATTTCTCTGCCGCAGGCACCCGTTCAAGCATGGAAGACTACCAGACGGCCAATGGTGAGACATATAGAAACAGCGGTTATGATGAAAAAGAGAATCTAAGCCTCAATGTGGGATACAGCTTTAATACGAACCATCGACTTGGATTGATTTACACCAATTTCTCGGTTGATGAAGCCGGTTCCCCTTACTATCTCAGCCAAAACGACCTGGACAGCTATCTGGATAAATCCAATTATTCACTGGACGCCATCTACACCGGCGGCACCGTCGATGACGGGCTTTCCTGGAAGCTGCGATACTTCACGGGCAAGGATAAAGATAAATATACCAACCCATTGTATTCCTATTTCAGCGAGGACATTACGGATCGTAAAGGCGCACAGGCCCAGATGACCGCTGAATTTGGCATTGCCACCATCACCGGTGGCGCAGACTGGGTGAACTACGCAATCGAATCGACCAATGCACCGGAAAGATCCACCTACGATAATCCGGCCGGATTCCTGCTGGCCAAGGCCCGGCTGCTTGATGAACGCTTGATCATATCGGCCGGCGGCCGCTATGACAGCTATGCGGTGGAGGTCAAGGAAGGCCAGGGACATAAAGAAAGTGATGAGCATTTCTCACCCAACATGGGGCTGGTTTATCTGATCACCGAGCAGTTGAAAGTGAGGGCTAATTTCGGCCAGGCTTTTGTCATGCCCGGCGCCGTTCAGCTGGCGGGCGACTTCATCGATCCCTACTCCGGTGCGCAAACACTGGGCAACCCGAATCTCTCTCCTGAAAATAGCACCACTTGGGAAGGCGGTATCGATTTTGCCGGCAGAGGGCTGTTTGCCGGCCTGACCTACTTTTACACCGACTTCGAAGACAAGATAGAAATGGTCGCCCTGCCGGGAAGTGTCAGTTCCTGGGATAACCTGGGCGAAGCCACCATCGCCGGTATCGAGGGTGAATTCAGTATCGATCTGGGAGCCCTGAATAACTGGGATTTTCAGCTGCGACCCTACGTCCGGTTCACTTACCTGACGCAATACGAGGATGATGCCACCGGGGAAGATCTCAAGTACACGCCCGACTGGAACGCTTCCTATGGTATCGGTTTTTCAGATGGAACGGGACTGGCGGCTACGTTCAATGTCGCCTATATCGGAGAACAACTGGTGGAAGACTGGGAAAATCAGATCTGGCCCAATGATCCGGAAGTGGTCACATTAGGTTCTTCCACCATCGCCAGTCTGACTATCACCAAAACGTTGCTGTCCTCCGACCGGTGGGGCAAGCTTTCATTGAAGGGAGACATCACTAACCTGTTTAACGAGGACTATGCTTATGTCAAGGGTTATCCCATGCCAGGCCGCAGTTATTATTTGGGCCTGCGTTATGACATTTGAGCATAAGACGATCAAGCGCTGACTGGTTTTTTGATTGCGGGTGCCTTATCGGTACCCGCAACCATTCTTTTACCTCTTTTTGGCCGGTAAAATGAAAATGCGACCCTATCGAATCATCATGATTGGCCTGTTAAGTTGGTTTTTCATTTCCCCTGCGACGATAGAGGCCAATTATCCGGTTGAATTCCAGGACACCGCCGGGCGATCCCGAGTCATTGATCAGCCGCCGCAGCGGGTGGTTTCCCTTGTTCCTTCCATAACTGAAATCCTTTTTCGTATCGGGGCCGGTGATGTAGTGTGCGGCGTCACCTATCACGATACCTATCCGCCGCAGGCAGCTACCAAACCGGTGGTTGGTGGCTTCTTCAATCCCTCTATAGAGAGGATCCATGCGCTTAATCCCGACTTTATTTTTCTTGCCGACCTGCACCGCCCGGTGGTCGATGCGTACCCTGGCGATGAGGGGCCCCAATTGGTTTCATTGCCGCTGTCCACGTTCGAACAACTGTATCGGACCATTGGACTTCTGGGTCAACTATTCAGGCGGGAGGCAGGTGCTGCAGCGCTTTTGCGGGACATCCGGACGGATCTGGGGCACACGGCCGATAAAATCGCCACCATTTCCCCTTCCCAACGCAAGCGGGTCATGCGCCTGATGGGACGCGATCAACTCATGACGCCCGGGGACGGAAGTTTCCAAAACGAGATGATCCGAAAGGCCGGTGGCATACCGCCGCTGTTCGGCAAAGAGGGAAACCTGGTGCCGGTCTCCCTGGAGGAATGGCAGGCGTTCAACCCTGAGGTAATTTATGCATGCGGCGGCGACCGGGACATTGAACAATCCCTGCTCAATCGGCCTGGCTGGCGGGATGTCGACGCCGTAAGAAATAAGCGTATCGTCTATTTCCCATGCGATCTGACCTGCCGGTTGTCGACCCGCAGCGGGTATTTCGTCAGTTGCCTGGCATCGAAGATATACGCAGATGAATTCGCCGCATCGCCGCCGGTTAGGCCGGATGGCCGCAGCCGGTCCCGACCGCTGCCGCTGGCACTGGATTATGTGGATGGCGCAGAAATCGTGGAGAGCACTGTCAGCGACTACATTCACAAAACCCTGCTGATCCATCTGAACACGCCGATGGCCGTCTCTTCCACGCTGGAAGGATTTCGTGAACGGGTTCGCCACGTGGGCAACAGCTATTCGCCGCCCCAGGTGTGGGGACTTTTGCACCGTGTCGGCCTGGAGCGTTCGCGCGAACAGCTGATGCGATCCATCGGCAGGGATCGCGCCGACACGAGCCTGCTTTTCACCGGTGCGGACATGGACAACCTGTCGGTCCAGCGAAAGCAGTACAAGGAGATGTCGGTCTACGCCCTGGTCACGGCTGGGGTGCGATCCAATGCGGTGCGCATGGCCGAGGATGTCGGCGCCTATTACGAACCGGGCACCATCAACATGATCATCCTGGCCAATATGCAGATGTCCCCGCGTGCCATGAACCGGGCCATTATCTCCGCCACCGAGGCCAAAACCGCGGCTCTCCAGGATATGGACATCCGTTCCAGCTACACGCCCGTGATCAATCCGGCCACGGGAACGGGCACCGACAACATCATCGTGGTCCAGGGCGACGGCCGGTCCATCGACAATGCGGGCGGCCACGCCAAGATGGGCGAGTTGATCGCCAAAGCGGTTTACGCGGGAGTCAAAGAGGCAATATTCAAGCAGAACGGCATCGTCCCCCAGCGCAATGTGTTCCAACGCCTGAAAGAGCGTAGAATTAATCTTTTTGGCCTGGTCGGCGATTGCCCCTGCGGCATTCAGGGCATTCAACTGACCAGCGAACTGGAAAACCTGCTGCTGAATCCCACATATGCCGGCTTCGTCGAAGCAGCATTGACCATCAGCGACAATTTTGAACGCGGATTGATTGTCGATATCAGTGGTTTCGAGTCATGGTGTGATCAGATGGCAGCCAGGATCGCCGGAAATCCGGTCAGGGAAAAACAGATTTTTGCCTATAAGCAATCGTTGCCGCCGGTATTAACGATGGCATTTGACGCGCTGCTCAATGGTCTTTTTGGGCGACTATCGCCTGTGGGGATTTAAAATTGCAGCGCGTGGTTGCGTTGCATCACGACGGGTGTCCGGCTTCTCCAGGATATGCCTGCGTTGATCACCTGGCTATGAAAAGTGGAGATACATCATCCGAACCCGGCAGGTATCTATTGCAGGCGGAAGTCGAGGGGGACACGAACCCACATGGCCACAGTCTTGCTTCCCTGGCGGCCAGGTTCGAACTGCCAGCCTTCGACCGCCTTGATCGCCGATCGGTCCAATAGCCGGTAACTGCTGGATTCCACGATACGCAACTCCAGCACGCTTCCATCTTCACCCACGAACACGTCCAGCACCACGACACCCTCGTATCCACGCCTGCGGGCAATCGAAGGGTATACGGGCGGGGGGTTGTCGCTGTATCGCGGCGTTGCCATGACCACCGCCGAAGCAGCGGACGAACTTTCTCCGGGTGTCGCATCCGGATCCACGAAGGTGACTGCGTCAGCCGAATACGGGAGTGACGTAGGCAGGTCAACTGCTGTGCGGACAGGGTCGGCGACAGGCGGCGGGGGTTCCGATTCCGGTTCGGGTTCAGGGACGGCAGGTATGGGGGTCGGGGGTGATGGCGGGTAACTTTTTTCCGGTGGTTTTTTGGCAATGGGTTTGGATGGTTTCACGACCGGCATCGGTTTGATGGCTGGCCTTTCCAAGACCGGTTTCGGGGGTGCCGCCGGAATCTGCGGTGGCGGCGCAGGCAGGGGGCGAATGAGCGGTGGGGAATACGGTGCCCGATCAACCAACCGCATGGTGAGCGATCGGGCATGGGAAACAACGGGTTCCTGACGAATGAGCCGGCTCGCGTCCGCCGTCAACAGCAGGGTGTGAATGAAAACCGCCAAAATAAAAGCCGGCACCATGCGATGCATCTAAGTGGCCTTGTTCCTTAATGCGATGGCATTCGCTGACCGACGCATCCCGGTCCGTCTGTGTTGCTCGTCGCTTAAATACGACGGGTATTCTCGCTCCTCACGCCTTGCGGCCCAGGCGCCTCGGCCACCTCGATGCGTCAAGGTATTTATGAACATGACCACTACGGCTGCCTCTCACATTCCAGAGAAAGGCGGTCAATCCCCGCCATTTTGATCTGGTCGATCACGTGGTAAAGGGTTTGGTAGGTAATCTGGTTGTCGGCAAACAGCAGTACGCCCGGCTCCTTGGCGGATGCGGTTTGGGTTCGCAGGGTGTCGGCCAGTTGTTCCAGCGCGACGGGAGTTTTCTCGACGAATACGGTACCGCTTCGATCGACGGTTACGGAAAGGTTGACCTGCTTATCCAGCGATGCGGTGGTGGATAAAGGGAGGGCCACGGGCAGTGCGTGGTGGACGGCCATGGACAGCATGGCGTAGATGAAAAATACCAGCAGCAGAAAGACAATATCGATCAGCGGGAGCATGTCGATGCGTGCTTTGCGTTGACTGCCCAAATCAACTTTCATGCCTGCTCTCCCGGCCCGACCCATTTTTGTCGGCAAGTTTTTCGTATACAATCTCCAGACTGGTCGCGTACTTTTCGATGAACCGGGCAGCACGCTCGATGCAGGCGTTGAAATAGTTGAAGGGAAACACCGTGAAAATGGCGATACCCAGACCGGAAGCCGTGGTAATCAGGGCCTGGGCAATGCCTTTGGTAACCGCTTCGGGATGGTCGATGCCGCTGCCGAGCATATCGAAAGAACTGATGATGCCTAAAACGGTGCCGAAGATGCCCAACAGAGGGGCCACGGTAATGATGGTGTCCAGCACCCCCATATAACGCCGCATATGGGAAATTTCATCCGCTGCCGCTGCTTCCATGGCCTTGACCAGAGAGTACTCGCGGTGCAGAATCCCCGATATGAGAATACGGATCACATAACTTTTTGAACCCGCGGCTGTCTTGCGCACGCCTTCCCAGTCACCCGCCTGGCATAGTTCCATCACCCCGTTGACCAATCGCTGATTGGCACGCATGCTTACCATGGTCCAGAAGATTGCCCGTTCAAAAATCACCGTCAGCGAAAGCAGGGAGCAAACGAGCAGCGGAACCATCACCGGTCCACCGCTGTTAAAAATTGCAATCATAGTTTATCCTCAATCTCAGGTTTCGGCATTCTGTTCTGGATCGTTCCGCATCAAGTTCACCCGCAGCCAGGGACCTGCAGGGCTGGAGTCCACCAGAAGGCCGCAATCGTAGGCTTGGGAAAGAATGCGTTCATCGATTACCTGCGATGGCGGGCCGCAGGCGGCCATGCGGCCGTCGACCAGCAGCAGCAATCGATCGGCATACATGGCGGCCAGATTGATATCGTGGGATACCATCACCACCGAGGTGCCTTGGGCTGTCTTCATTCTTTCCATAAGGTCCATGATGCGTATTTGGTGAGACAGATCCAGTGCGGCAGTCGGTTCGTCCAGCAGGATCAGTTCCGGATGTTGGCAGATGGCCCTGGCAATATAGGCCCGCTGACGCTCGCCACCACTGAGACTGCTGAGACGACGGCCGGCCAGGTGGCTTAAACCGGTGAAGGCAATAGCCTGCCGGGCGATCTCCAGGTCGGCCCTGCTGTCCAGCCCCAATATGCCCAGGTAGGGAGTCCGCCCCATCAGGACCATCTCCTGGACGGTAAACGGACTGTCGGCAATGTCGGCTTGGGCCACATAGGCTATGTTTCGTGCCAAATCCTTTTGCTTATAGTGTTTCAACGACCGTTCCTTGAAAAATATCTCTCCACTGGAAATGGATAACAAGCCGGCCAGGGCTTTGATCAAGGTGGTTTTTCCCGATCCATTGGGACCGATGATGATAAACAATTCCCCCCGGTCCACCTGAAAGGTCAGATCCCGCAATACAGGTGTTTGGGGATAGGCGCAGTGTAGTCGGTGTATGCGAATGGCTGGGCTCATCCCTTTGACCGCCTCAATAAAAAGATGAACAACGGCGCACCGATCATAGCGGTGATGACGCCTCCGGGCATCTCTCCCTGGGGTGGCAACACGCGAGCCAGAAGATCGCAAACCACCATATAAGCCCCACCGCCAAGGACACATCCCGGCACCAAGATCCGGTGATCGGGGCCGCAAAGCAGGCGCAGCAGGTGAGGGATGACCAGTCCGACAAATCCGATCAGTCCGCATTGACTTACCGTGACACTGATCATCAGCGAAGTGATTACCAGCAGCACAAGGGTCACTCGCCGCACAGGAACCCCCATGGAGGTGGCCATATCACTGCCCAGCAAAAGCAGATTCATCCGGTTGGAGTAAATGAATATGGCAATGAAGCAAGGCAGCAGGATAACGGCGAGCATACCCACATGCTGAATCTGCGAAGCGGAAAGATCACCCATCAGCCAGAAGATAATGTTGTGCAGCCGGTTATCCTGGGTGATAGAGAGCAGAAACATGATCACTGCGGTGCAGAAGGCGTTGACCATTACGCCGGAAAGCAGCAACGCATCCTTGACCACCACTGCCCTGCCGGAAGAAATGAAAATGATCAAAACCAGTGTAACCAGACTGCCCGCAAAGGCTGTTAAGCTTACCCCGGGAATACGGGACAGGCCCAAAATAATGCCAATAATGGCGCCGATGGCTGCACCACCGGAAATGCCAAGAATATAGGGCTCGGCCAGGGGGTTTTTAAGCAGTGCCTGGAAGACCAGGCCGCCCAGGGACAAAGCCGCTCCCACAAGCGCGGCCAGCAGCACCCGGGGAAAGCGAATGCGCCAGATGATGGCATCTTCCATGGCGTGGCCCGTTCCGTTTGCAAAAAGCGAAGTCCAGATGGAATCGAGGCGGGTCCCGGATGAACCCATGGCCAGGCCGGCGGCCATTACCGCCACAAGCAAAAGTAAAAGAACCAGGGAGACCACAGTCATTTTAACAAATAGGGATGACGCCCGTGGGGTCATGGCTGCGCCTCCGGTGGGTCAGTGCGATAGCATTCCGGATGGATCAGCCGGGCCAAAAGTTCCAATCCCTCCACCAGACGTGGGGAGGCACGGTCGAGCACATTGGAGTCCACCAGATAGATCCGGTCGTTTTTAACCGCCGGCAACTCCTTCCATTGCTGCCATTCGGCTTTCACCTGATCGAACACGGCCTCGCGAGCCATAGAGGTAATAATGATCACTTCCGGCCGCAAACCGATCACCTGCTCCTTGGAAAAGCGCGGGTAGGGCGTCAGCCCCTGGGCCAGGTTCGTCCCCCCGCCCATGACAATCAGCTCGTGAATAAACGTGGGTGTTCCCACGGAAACGATCGGGGAGATACCGATTTGGAAAAACACATCCGGGGGGTGGTCGCCACAAGCCACACGCTGCCGTACCCTCCGGATTCGATCGGCCATATCGGCAACGACGGCATCGGCCCGAACGCCGACATCCAGCAATTGCCCCAGCTCCACCAAGGTGTCCATAACCGCGCCCAAATTGCGTGGATCCACGGCATACACCGGGATATTCACCGATTCAAGCTTATGCACGACAGAAATCGGATTGCCGTCCTTGACGGCAATGCATAAATCAGGTTCCAGCGCGACGATCTTCTCAACATCCAGATAAACGTATGATCCCACCTTGGGCAATTTTTCTGCGGCCGGAGGGAAATCGCTGAACTGGGTGGCACCTACCAGACGGTCGGCCAGCCCCAGGGAAAAAATAATTTCGGTAATGCTGGGTGCCAAGGCGACGATGCGTTGTGGACGATCAGGCACCATCACCTGCCGGCCCAACTGATCAATCAAGGTTTTCGCGGACACGGGCGTGTTAACGAGGATCAGCAGACAGCCAAACAAAATAGCGCGAAAGCGTTTGACGCGCATCATTTTTATACCAATCTCCACCGCTGAACAAACAGGGGCAGCAATTATTTTCGGATGTGCGTGTATCGATTGCGTCCCCATTGATTGTTCCCAGAATAAAAAAGCCCCACCCTGAACGGCTCAAGGCGGGGCATCAAATGCCGGATTATACCATCAGCCTTGACCGCGAAGGCACTCTTGATTTCATCATCCGGGCAGGTCTCCTGGCTCGTGGATCTGTCTACTGACCGCCTCTTCCCACCTGTTCCAATCAGGCAGTGAGTTGTTGCGGCTTTCGTCCCCACTTACAGTGGCGGGTCCGCAGCGGATTTGCACCGCTTTCCCTGTTATGCCCATCGGGCACCTGGATGAAAATGTAGCTTATTGAGTTGGTAAATAAACTCAAAAGCAGAGCTAATGTCAATGGTTTTCCGAATGACTCGTGATTCAATAAATGGATTAGGAATCTACAGATGCCATCCGAACCCACCCTTAATTTTTTACCACGCCCGATGATCCTTCAAAAAAACAGAAAACGCCAACAGCCTCGCCACACCTCGCAGCAATTCCGCCTGCCGTATTGAAGGTTTTCATGGAACGGCTCAAACATAATTGATTGAAATGATGAGATCATTGATGATAGAAAGTCAAAAAATGGTGGCAACGGAGGGCTGACAATGAAAAAGGTAACCGCGGATTCTGATATTCATGCCTCAAATCAGGACAAACACCTTGCAGAAAATTATCTCAATCTTCTCCATGCGCTTCCTCATCCCCTGGCCGTGTTCCGTGAAGCGGACAGATGCATCGT
>JAHLLR010000062.1 GCA_020444075.1 Deltaproteobacteria bacterium | reverse complement strand
TTCACTAATCACTATTCACTAATCACTAATCACGCTTCACGGTTTCCCCATTCACCATCTCCTCACCCTTTCAGCCGTCGTGCCAGGCGCCAGGCCATGGCGGCCACCACCAGCACACCGGCCAGCAGAACCGACCACAGCAGGATGCGGCGCATCGGCAGCGGTTTCGGCGGCGGAGCCAGGCGTTGGGGGCCGCCCAGAACGATCCGCGTGTCCTGGGGCATTACCCAGCGCTCGAGGCCATTGTCACGATCCCGGCCGATGCCGTCGAACAGGGCGGCCACGTTTACCTTCAGCGGCTCAGCCACCGCACTGCCGAAAGCCAGGGTGAAGGGGCCGCTTCCCCGTGCGATAAAGAACAGGTCATGGGGGCGGTAGCCGATCTCCAGCCGGGGAACGGCACTGCCGATGGTGCTGTCGCTGGCATCAACCGTCAGGCGCCAGCGGCGGTCCATGGAAATGGGCACGGCCTGGGGGGAGCTGGTCAAAGGAGGGTTGTCCACATCGATGCGATAGAACAGGCCCTTGAATCGCCGGGTCCAGGTCGCCTTGGGATCATCGTTGCGGGATTCAAGCAGCGCTTCGGCCATGCTGTTGGCCTGGTCGAAAATCAGATTGACCCGGTCCACCGGAAAAGCGCCGGTGCTCCGGTACTCGAACACGCCCGGCGATTCGGGGACCGGCTGGCCGTCGATCTTCAAAAACACGCGAATGGGAATCCGGCCTTCCGGCTGCACCCGGCCGTCGATGCGGATCAGGGGAACCGCCGGCCCTGAATTCAACTGGCGCAGCCGCAGGTAACGTTGCGTACTCCGATCCAGCGTGATGGTATTGCTGATCAGCCGGCGGCCGCCGTGCCGAATGTCCGAAATCGCCGCCCGCTGCCGGATCGTTGTCCAGGCCACCAGGTCGTCACTGGCATCCACGGCAAAAGCGGCCATGAGGGTCTTCTCTCCCGGTTGCCATTCCAGCCGCAGTTGGGTCAGGCTGCGATCGACGCGACTCAGATCAATCAGAAACGATCGCGCGTATTCATCCGGCGCGGTCGCCGGCCGGGGATCGACCCGAACCACCGCCCCGTCCGGTCCGGTGCGGACAAAGACCCGATACCCGCCGGCCTCCGGTGCCGCCTCTTCCGGCAGCGGGAAAAAGGCCAGCGATCGCCAGGGCGCTTCAGCCGACTGGGTTTGCGCATAGCGGATCATGTGCGGCACCGGTTCCCCCCCGGTATTGAATACGCGGATATCGCCCAGATCCCTTCGACAGACGCTGGCGTAGACCTGCTCAGGCAGGCTCATGGCGGCAACGGCCGTGCCGGCGGGAACATCAATCTTGATGCCATAGGCAAAGTCGTCAACGGTCATATCCGCCGGCGATACGGACGGGTTGCAGAGTGCCAGCAGCAGGAGCCACAGCCATTTTCTCATCTGATTTCTCCTTTCGATTCCGCCGGAGGCAAGGGGGTAAAGAACCCAATCACCAGCATCAGGCCGCCTACCGCCAGAAATGAAACAATCCGGGAGACGGTGCCCGACCCCGACAGGTCTACCATGAACAGCTTGATGACCACCACTGTCAGCAGACCGGTACCGGTAAACCACACCGCCCGACGTTTCAGGCGATTGGCGGCGATCATGCAACCCAGCGCCAGAAGCCCCCATAGCACGGCTATCGCCGCGTGGAACAGGTCGGATCGAAACAGGGCATCCCCGTCATAACGCACGTTGCCCAGGTGGTGGACCGTGCGGGCCACGACGGCGGTCAGCCAGAGAAAAATTCCTGCTGCCGGTGCCCCCCACAACACCGCCGGCGGCAGCCCTTCTGCCGGGGCAAGCGGCTCATGGTTCATCCACAGCACCCAGCTGAGGATCACCAGGAATACGAAAATCTGCATCAGGTCCAACGGGTTGAGCAGCGGAATGTAGGGTAATGGACCGGGATCACCGTTCAGGGCGAGGCCCAGAAGCGTCCAGGCCATCAAACCGGATACGAGCAGGGACGGCAGCCATCCCCGGTAGGCGTTGTGCCAGGCATCGAACGGCCAGGTGGGCCGACGCCTCAACCGGATCAGTGCCACGACGACGACGGCCGGAACGCCGCCCCAGCCGATAAATGCCCAGACGCGGCCACCGCCGGCCAGCTGATCCAGCAGCCAGCCGGCCTCCCGGCCCAGCAGCGCGGTGGCCCACAGCGCCCCCGCCACGTGCCAGCCCGCCGATATCTTCTCGTTCCAGCTGGCTTCCATGGTTCGCAGCAGGAAGTAGTGAACCGCAAAGGCTGCCGGCCACGCCAGCACCCACCAATCTTGAAAAGGGTGCCTGAAGGTGTATTGATCGAAAAGCGCGGCGCCGGTCAGCACCATGACGGGCAAAAATCCCAGGGTCGGCCAGCGCAGCCCTTTCCAGTCCACCCGCCGGAAAAGAATTCCCATGGCCGTTGCGCTGAGTGAAATGAATGTCATCGCGCAGACCAGCTCATGGCGGCGGTCCAACCGACGGTCAATCTCCTCCAGTCCCGTGCCGAACCACCAGAGCATCCCCCATGCCATGATGGCGGCGGCAAAGGGCCGTTCCAGGCGATGCAGCCGGGCCCCGTACCGCTCCAGGAAAAAGGCGGAAAACAGGCCGGCAGTGCCCACCATCATGCCGCCCAGAAACCGGCTGTTGAACACAGCCGTTTCGCTCCAGGCGCCGTGGCTGCCAAGCATGAACATGGCACCCGATCCGACCTGAAGCAGCAGCCCGAAAGTCCGGGCCGTCCAGCGGTTCTGACGGACTCCCACCCAGACCAGGCCGGCTCCTTCCAGGCTCCAGGCCACGGCCGTCCAGCTGCCGGAAAGCGCCAGCGGAATGGCCAGACTGCCGAAGATCACCCCCAGGGCGAGGAACGCCTCCACCAGCGCTTTCAGCCCCTGATCCCGCCGCCGCCACAAGGCCGTGGCCAGGCCGGTATAAATCAGGCCCATGGCCACGGCACTGAATGCCAGGCCATAGGTGATATTCCTGACCAGCCCCACCTGCAGACTGAATACCACCAGGGGCATGCCGAATACCAGCGTGCCGTCCACATAACCTTTCAGCCGGGGCGGCTGCCGCAGGGCGAAAAATACGGAAATGGCCAGGTAGAAGGCGAAGAAGAGAATCAGAAACGGTTCGGTGGTGGCAAAATGATGCGGCCGGTAGTACTGCAATCCCCAGGCGGAGCCGATGCCGAAGGTAAAAACGAAGCCGAGCAGGTTGAGCCAGCGCCAGGCCTTGAACCAGGCGATGCCGAAGATGCCGGCATTCAGCAGGGCGTAATAGGAGAAGAGCATCACGTGGCTGCCTGACCCCGTGGATAGCAGCACCGGCGCCATGAAGCCGCCGGCAGCTCCCAGCACGGCCATGGCGGCGGCATTCTGCAGCACCGCCAGGATGCCGGAAAAAACCACCAGGCCCACCATCACCCCGAAGGTGAGCGTCAAGGGCACCATGTGAAAGAGCCGGGCGGAGGCAAACAGGGTCAGGTACATCACCCCGATGCCGCCGCCCTGAAGGGCCACGGCATAGCCGAAACGATCGATGCGCAGCCGCCAGCCCAGAAGCAGCAACCCGATGCCGGCGGCAAAAGCGGCCGTCAGGCGGATCTCCAGCGGTACGAGGTCCCGGGCGGCGGCGTATTTCACCAGGAAGGCAAATCCGAACAGCAGCACCACCACCCCTACCCGCACCATGAGGTTTCCACCGAAGAAAAATTCCCGGACCGCCTCTCCCATACCACCCGACGGCGGCGACGGTCGGTCCGTCAGCGGCGGCCCCGGCGGCGGAGCGAGATCCGCCATGGCGGCGTCGGACAGTTCCAGTTCCAGGGAGGGAATCCCGACGGGCGGCTCAAGGAAAGGCGTGGGGGCCGGGGGCGTCTCGGATGCATGGTCCCCGGCGGGTTCTTCTTCCGACATGGAGGCCCCCCCTTGACTATTGGGTGCGGCAGCGGTTGCATGATCCGGTTCTTTCGCACCGTGAAATTGCGCCGGGTCCGCCACTTTCTCCCCGGAAAGCAATCCGGCGATCTGTTTCTCCATGGCCTCCAGGCGTTTTTTCAGCGCGAGAAGTCCGTTGCGCTGGTTAATAACCGCCGCTGCCAGCAGGCCAATGACTCCGCCCAGCAGAAAGTCGCCCCGGCCATAGAGATAAAAACTGCCCATGACGGCCCCGATCACTCCCAGAACGATATAGATCATGCAGGTTCCCTTTCCCGTCGGGCAATACATAGCCCGGCCGGTCAATTGTTTTCGCAGACACCCCACGCAGGATGGCGGCGGATGACGACACCTTGCCGCACAGCAGCGTGCATCATACGGAAAGCTCCTGATATGTCAATACAATTACCCTGTTTCTCCGACTGCCGGTGATCGTCGGCACCTGCTCAATTGTTCGGCCGGCAAGGGCGGCGACTCAAGAAAAAACATGATCGTGCCGCCGGTTTATTATCAAAGGGGCGGGGATGATAACGGTTTTGCCCGTCCAAATCACATTTTTCACATCTTAACTGGGTTGCCGGCAGGGTTTGCGGGAACAATCGCATGAATCCATTCAACTGCACGGACCGGTCTTCCCCGGGGCCGGACCGGTTTGACATTGTCAATTCAGGCCTCATTTTTAGGTTATCTTTCACCAACTGAAAAAAGGAGCATCGATATGGCTTACACATGTAAAAATTGCGGCGCCATTGCCGAATCACCGGGACATCTGTGCAACCCTTGCGGGGAGAAAGAAAAATGCAGTTTCTGCGGAGCAGCTGAAGTTGACCCCAGGCACATCTGCAAGGACAAACTGGCCGAAATGAAATATGTCTGCAATGGATGCGGCCGTGTGGCAATGGAAGAGGCCCATCTTTGCAGCCCGGCCCCCATCAGGTAGGCTGCCCATTCAATACCCATAAACCAAACGCCCGTTCATGAGAACGATGGGCGTTTGGTTTTTTCCCGATTTCCCATCCCTAAGTCCGTGGCCAAGCCTGCCGGCTGCCCGCATGCTGTCCCGACAGGATTCAGGCAGCCTGTCCGCTGAACAACGGCCTGAACCTTCGTCCTCAAATCACACCCCATCTAAAGTTTTGCGGCCAATGGACGATCAACTATTGGTTATCTTAAAAAATTGGGTTGGGGTTCAAACACAAAGCGGGGCCCCGTTTCAATCCGCAGGCAGGGTGAAGCGTGTCGATGCATGAAAGTTAACTCGTTTACGGACCATCGCAAAGGATATGGAGTCATGCTCAACAAACTGAAAATCAAAGTCAAACTGCTGGGGGCGTTTATCGTCGTCAGCCTTATTCCGCTGGGGCTGGTCACATTCATTGCCCTCAACAAGGCCAGCCAGGCATTGCACGACGAGGCGGTGTCCAAGTTCACCGCAGTTCAGGAAATCAAGCGGAACCATATTGAAGACTACTTCGCACGCGTGCGCACCGCCGTAAAAATAATCAAGGACGATCCGTTTTTGCACCAGTGTCTCACCTCTTTCAACACCGCCTATGAAGAGAACGACAATTCGGTGGACAACGAAGATTGGAAAATCATCGTCGAATTCAAGGAGCCCCGTATTAAAGCGATTGTTGCGGATAACGGATTTTACGACCTGTTCCTGATTTCACCCGATGGCAACATCGTCTATTCGGTGGCCAAAGCCTCCGATCTGGGCATGAACATTCCAGGCAGCGAGTTGGCCGACTCCAGCCTGGGCACTGCATTTCAGGCGATGAAACAGGCCGGTGACGGGGACGTGGTCATTGGTGACTTCGCGGCCTATGCACCTTCCAACGGCGCCCAGGCCGCGTTCATGATCTCCCGGATGAAAAATGAAAGGGGCGATGTCGTCGGCAATGTGGCCATCCGACTGTCCGCCGATCAACTCAATGCCATCGTCCAGCAACGCAGCGGCATGGGTGAAACCGGAGAGAGTTATCTGGTGGGCAGGCTGAATGGCAACTCCGGCCTGCGCAGTGACCGGGTGGTGAAACCGGGCAAAATCGGCGACGCCAAAACCGATGCCTACAGTGAACTGGCGTTAAACGGGCAATCAGGTTCCGCCATTAAAACCGGCAGCACCGGAGCCAAGGAATTCGTGCGCTACGATCCAGTAACGATCAGTGGACTGAACTGGGGCCTGGTCACGACCGCAGCCGAGGACGAGGTGTTCAGTACCGTCTATTCCCTGCGTAATACCATCCTCCTCGTCATCCTCGCGGTGTTCGCGGCCGTCGTCGGACTGGCCCTTGCGGTCACCGGCATCATCGTCAGACCCATCAAAGGCACCGTGACGATGCTCAAGGACATCGCCGAGGGCGAGGGTGATCTCACCAAACGCCTGACGGTGGAGACGAATGACGAAATAGGCGAGATGGGCGCCTGGTTCAACACCTTCATGGAAAAACTGCAGGGGATCATCCGTCAGATCGCCGAGGACGCCACGACCTTGAACGACGCGTCATCCAGCCTGTCCGCCATTGCCGGTCAGATGACCGCAGGCGTCGAGAACATGTCCCACCGCTCGGAACAGGTGGCCACGGCCACCGAAGAGATGAGCGCCAACATGAAGGATGTGGCCGCCGCCAGTGAACAGGCCGCCACCAACGTCAATATGGTGGCGTCGGCCACCGAAGAGATGACGGCCACGGTCAACGAGATCGCCCGGAACTCGGAAAAAGCCCGCACCATCACCGAATCCGCAGTCCGCAAAGCCGGCGGCGCCTCAGCCAAAGTGGATGAACTGGGACGTGCCGCCAATGAGATCAGCAAGGTCACCGAAGTGATCACCGAAATCTCCGAACAGACCAACCTGCTGGCCCTCAACGCCACCATCGAAGCCGCCCGGGCCGGTGAAGCGGGCAAGGGATTTGCCGTCGTGGCCAACGAGATCAAGGAACTGGCCAGACAGACCGCCACGGCCACCCTGGAAATCAAAAATCGCATCGAGGGCATCCAGGGCTCAACGGCCGACACCGTGGTTCAGATCGAAGAGATCTCCGGCGTAATCAACGAAGTCAACGAGATTGTGTCCACCATCGCCACGGCGGTGGAAGAACAGGCCGCAACCAGCCAGGAGATCGCCAACAATGTGGCCCAGGCATCCCAGGGCATCCTCGATGTCAATAAAAACGTCCGGCAGAGCTCTACCGTATCCGGCACCATTTCCGGCGACATCGCCGAGGTGAACGCGTCGGTTCAGGAGATTGCCAACTCGAGCGGCCAGGTCAACCACAACTCCGAGGGATTATCCGCTCTGGCGGACAAACTCCGCGAACTGGTTGGACGGTTTAAAGTCTGATTTGCATTCTCGCGCCTGATCGGTTATTTTTCCGGTATGATTTGAAATGCCTCCTCCGGTGTCGGGTTGAACCATGCGTAAAAAGGGTCTTTCCGCTCCCGGTGTCGACTGCCCGCGCCGCTCATCGCTTGATGGCAGCTTGATGGCAGGATGGTGTTCCAAAAGGTGCCAGGATGATTATCGAACCGTTGGCGCAAGACTGTTCCGGCTGTATCCATGAACGGTTCCAGGATTACGGAGATCGTTTTCACAGGATTACGCTGCGCGCAGCCGAACGGTTTATGAACCGCCAGTGGAAACTCGTTCAGGCCGACACGACCGAGCGGCTGAACCTCTACGCAACGGTCGTCGATCAGACAGAAATCGACATTCGCAGCCTGCTCGACGACCGGATCGCCGAAGACAGGCTATGGGCCGCCGCCAAGGCCGACTATGCCGCCCGCATCGCTGCCGGGGATGACCGGGAACTGGCCGAAACCTTTTTCAATTCGGTCACCCGCCGCATTTTCGGTACCGTCGGCGTGAACCGGCAGATCGAGTTCATTCACGATGACCACCAGCCGGCATTGCCATGCCCGACCGAGTCGGTCTTCAAAACCTATCCGTTGACCGGAGCCATTGCACCGGTTATCCGGCAGATCTATTCCGACTGCCGCGCTCTCAGGATCGACCACGCGGCCTTGGAAAGGGTAATGCCCCGGATCGTTGAAAACGTGGAAAAACGCCTGGGCGAGACGAACGACCGCGCCCGTCCGGTCCGTATCGAGATGATTCGGCATATCTTCTACCGCGGTCAGGGCGCCTATCTCATCGGACGCATCCTGGCGGGAAAACGGATCATCCCGCTGGTCATGGCGCTGCTTCATCCGCCGGAAGGCGTGGCGGTGGACGCGCTGCTGATGGACGCAGACGGGGTGAGCATCGTCTTTTCCTATACCCGCTCGGCCTTTCACGTGCAGGTGAAAAAACTCCGCGAACTGGTCGGTTTTCTCAAATCCATCATGCCGGCCAAACCCGAAGCCGAGATCTATTCGGCCATCGGGTTTTTCAAGCACGGCAAGACGGTGCTCTACCGGGATGTATGCCGGCATACGGCAGAGTGCACGGACGACCGGTTCCGCCTATCGCCGGGTAAGCGGGGAATGGTCATGGTGGTGTTTGACATGGCCGGTCACGAAATGGTGGTCAAGCTGATCCGGGACCGCTTCGACAATCCCAAAAAGACCACCCGAAACAAGGTCATCGAACAATACGACTTCGTCTTCAACCACTACCGGGTGGGACGGCTCATCGAGGCCCACGCCTTTGAGCACCTCTCATTCGACCGCTGCTGGTTTTCCGACGATCTGATCGATCATCTCATCGCCGAAGCCGGGCAGACGGTTCACCTGGCAGGCGACCGGGTGATCATCGACCATGCTTACCTGGAACGCCGGGTGACGCCGCTGGACATCTATCTGAAAGAGAACACCGATAAAAAGGCCGACGCCGCAGTGGTGGACTTCGGCAATGCCATCAAGGACCTGGCGTTCGCCAACATCTTTCCCGGCGACATGCTGCTTAAAAACTTCGGGGTCACCCGCCACGGGCGGGTGGTGTTCTATGACTACGACGAAATTGTGCCGCTGACCTCCTGCCGGTTCAGGAAAATCCCCCAGGCTCGCTCATACATGGACGAAATGGCCGACGAACCCTGGTACACCGTGGGAGAGGACGACGTCTTTCCCGAGGAGTTTTCCCGTTTTCTGGGACTCTCTCCAGAGCATCGGGAACTTTTTTTAAGCCAGCACGCCGATCTGCTGGCACCGGACTTCTGGGTAACGGCTCAGGATGAAATCCGTACCGGGCACATCCGGCACATCCGTCCCTACCACCCCCGATACCGGCTGTAAGGGCGGCAATGGCATTGACCGGGTTTACATTGCCCCGGGCCGCATTATATTTGTCCAGGTTTCCCATTATCCGGCTGTCAAGCAGACGTTTTCGCAAAAGTTCTACGGCCGATGTTCCAACCGGCGTTACCGCTCCTTTATTTCTTTAACTCAGCCCAGACCGTTCCCATTTCCAGTCCGTCGGGAGGGCCGCCATTCGAGTTTGAATGCCACCCCCTCCGTGACGCACAAAAGGAGGATTCAGATGAGCAACACCACCATTCCAGACGGCATCACCATCACCGCGCCGGTCAGCGACGCGTTCAGCCGTATTCTCACAGCGGAAGCACTGACCTTTATCCGCACCCTTGCCCGTCGGTTCGACACCCGCCGGCGGGAACTGATCCTCCGCAGGGAGAAGGTCCAGGCCGGTATCGACGCCGGAAACCTGCCGGATTTTCTGCCGGAAACCAAGCCTATCCGCGATGAGAGCTGGACCGTGGCCCCGGTGCCCGACGACCTTTCCGACCGCCGGGTGGAGATTACCGGACCGGTGGATCGCAAAATGGTGATCAACGCGCTCAATTCCGGTGCCAAGACCTACATGGCCGATTTCGAGGACAGTCACAGCCCGACCTGGGCCAATACCATTGACGGCCAGATCAACCTTCGCGACGCGGTCAACCGGACCATTGAATGGACCACCCCCGAAGGCAAAACCTACCGGTTGAATGACCAGACCGCCACCCTTATCGTCCGGCCCCGCGGATGGCATCTGGTGGAAAAGCATGTTCTCGTTGACGGGCAGCCCGTTTCCGGCAGCCTGTTCGATTTCGGCCTCTTCTTCTTCCACAACGCCAAGACCCTTCTGGCCCGGGGCAGCGGCCCCTACTTTTATCTGCCCAAGATGGAGAGCCACCTGGAGGCGCGGTTGTGGAACGATGTCTTCATCGCCGCCCAGGAGGCGCTGGGCATCCCGGCGGGCACCATCAAGGCCACGGTGCTCATCGAGACCATCATGGCCGCCTTCGAGATGGATGAGATCCTCTACGAACTCAAAGACCACAGCGCCGGGCTGAACTGCGGGCGCTGGGATTACATTTTCAGTTTCATCAAACGATTCAGGAACGTTCCCGGCTATCTGTTTCCCGACCGGGCCCAGATCACGATGACCCGCCACTGCATGCGTTCCTACTCCCTGCTGGCGATCAAGACCTGCCATCGCCGCGGGGCCTATGCCATCGGCGGGATGGCCGCCCAGATTCCCATCAAGAGCGATCCGCAGAAAAACAGCGAGGCCCTCGACAAGGTCCGGGCAGACAAAACCCGCGAAGCCACCGACGGCCACGACGGCACCTGGGTGGCGCATCCCGGCCTGGTCCCCATCGCCATGGAAGAGTTCGACAAAGCCATGCCCACCGCCAACCAGATCGGCCGGTTGCGAAAAGACGTTCACGTCACGGCAACGGATTTACTGAAGGTGCCTTCCGGAACCATCACCGAGCAGGGGATGCGCACCAACATCAGCGTGGGTATCCAGTACATGGCCAACTGGCTCTCGGGTCTGGGGTGTGTGCCCCTGTACAATCTCATGGAAGATGCGGCCACCGCTGAAATCTCGCGGGCTCAGCTGTGGCAGTGGATCAAGCATCCGGAGGCGGCCCTCGACGACGGGAAAAAGGTTACGCTGGAGCTGTTTCGTTCGATGATGAAAGAGGAAATGGAAAAGATCAAAGCCGAAGTGGGCGCTGCGCAGTTTCGGCAGATCAATTACGAGCAGGCCGCAACCCTGTTCGACGAAATCATCGCCGCCGACACCCTGGCGGAATTCTTGACATTGAAGGCCTACGATTACCTGGAGGAAAAGAGATGAAAACCATAGAAGAAAAAGCCCAAGAGATCTGCCAACGATTGACCTGTCACGAAGTGGTGCCCGATGAACGCGAGGAACTGGAAGCCCACTGGGCCGAAGATCCCCGCTGGAAGGGCATCGTCCGCCCCTACTCGGCCGAAGATGTGCTCAAGCTGCGCGGCAATCTGACCATCGCCTATACCTATGCCACCATCGGCGCCAAGCGCCTGTGGTACCTGATCAACCATGAAGACTACGTGCCGGCCCTGGGAGCGCTGACGGGCAACCAGGCGGTTCAGCAGGTCGAGGCCGGTCTCAAGGCCATCTACCTGAGCGGCTGGCAGGTGGCTGCCGATGCCAACCTCGCCGGTGAGATGTACCCGGATCAGAGCCTTTATCCGTCCAACAGCGTACCGGCGGTTGTCCAGCGCATCAACAACGCGCTGCGGCGGGCCGACCAGATTCAGGTACTGGACGGAAGAAAGAACGGCCCGTACTGGTTTGCTCCCATCGTCGCCGATGCCGAGGCCGGTTTCGGCGGCCCGCTCAACGCCTTCGAACTGATGAAGCAGATGATCGAAGCCGGCGCTGCCGGAGTACATTTCGAAGACCAGCTGTCCTCGGCCAAGAAATGCGGACACATGGGCGGCAAAGTGCTGGTTCCCACCCAGGAAGCGGTGGCCAAACTCGTGGCGGCCCGATTGTCCGCCGACGTCTGCGGCGTGCCCACCATCCTCGTGGCGCGAACCGATGCGGATGCCGCCAAGCTGGTCACCAGTGACATCGACGAGCGGGACCGGCCATTTATTCTCGATCAATCCCGGTCCAGTGAAGGCTTCTACTATGTAAAAAACGGCGTGGAAGCAGCCATTGCCCGCGGCCTGGCCTACGCCCCGTATGCGGACATGGTCTGGTGCGAGACATCCAAACCGGACATGGCTCAGGCCAGGCGCTTTGCCGAAGGCATTCATGAGAAGTTTCCCGGCAAGCTGCTGGCCTACAACTGCTCTCCGTCGTTCAACTGGAAAGCCAACCTGGACGATGCCACCATCGCCACTTTCCAGAGGGAACTGGGGGCCATGGGCTATAAGTTCCAGTTCGTCACCCTGGCCGGGTTCCATGCCCTGAACCTGGGCATGTTCGATCTGGCCCTGAATTACCGCAAAAACGGTATGCTGGCCTACTCCCGCTTCCAGGAAGAGGAATTTCGCTTCGGCAAGGAAGACGGTTACATGGCCACCACCCATCAGAAATTCGTGGGGGCCGGCTATTTTGATCGGTTGATAGACACGATCAGCAGCGGCGATTCATCCGTGGGCGCCATGTCCGGCAGCACTGAAGAAGATCAGTTTAAGTAGCCAGGGTTGCAAACAGAAAAGCCGTCCAAGGGCTATCGCTGACGTGGACGGTTTGATTTTAAAAAAGATGGGGCTTGAAGAGGCCGGGCGTTTCGGGAATTTGAACCCCCCGGCCTCTTTTCTTTCTTCGGTTTATCCGTTGGACAGTTGCCAGGCAATCTTTCCCCCGCGGCGAAGGCCTTCAGCCTTTGCCGGGAGATCCTTGCATGAACTCCGGCCGCCGGTATTACCCGGGAAAATGATTGGCCGCATAAAGGACAACCATACCGATGGAGATCAGGATGCTGACCATGGCCCGACGGTTTTTTCTTTCTTTTTTTCGACGCCTTTTCAAAACCAGGGCCATTCTTGCCGGATTCTGGTCGTAAGCGGTGGCAACTCGCGAAATCATCATTTTTCCTCCTGCAACAATTAGGTTTAGTTTTCACCAGACTATCGCAGGTAGTACAATGACTGTGCCACATCCGCACCAGCTCACCCTCAACCGTATCCAACCTATTGTATTTTTATCTTATTTTACTTTTCCAATCTCATGTGATCACCCACCAACCACCCCTTGGAAATAGTTAACACCATGCCACATGTGGCATGATTAATTTAAAAAGAATCGCAAGTTTCTGTGATCATTAGTATTTATTATATACGCCAACATTGTCGCTATTCATGCCTGTAGTGACACGACAGCCAGAGCTATTGGATCTGGTGGAATTTCATCTTTCGTTGGAGGGTCCTGAGGCCGATCCCGAGGGTTTTGGCCGTTCGGGTGCGATTCCAGCGGTGTTCGGCCAATGCGGCGGCGATCTGGCGCTTTTCAAAGGACGCCACGGTATCCGGCAATGAAGTTGCCGGGTCGGAAGTTTCAGCCAAAAGCTCTACAGCGGGCATGGGTGCTTCCCCGGCAAGGTCCAGGCGTTTCAGCGTAACAAACCGGTAGAGTACATTCTGGAGTTCACGAACATTGCCGGGCCAACTGTGGTTCATCAGGGTGTCCATGATTTTTGAGGTCAGGACAGGTCGAATGTTGCTGTCATACGCCTTGAAGAAGTGCTCGGCCAGAAGCGGGATATCCTCTTTCCGCTTTCTGAGCGGCGGCAGGTGAATCGGAATCACGTGCACCCGGTAGAAAAAATCGCTGCGCATCCGACCCGCCTTGACCAGTTCGCTCAGATTCTGGCTCGTAGCGGCAATGATCCGGAAATCGGGTTTTTTTACCTGACTGCCGCCGACGGGTGTAAAGCCCCCGCCCTCGATGGCCCGCAGGAGTTTAACCTGGAGATCCGGTTTGATTTCACCGATTTCATCCAGGAACAGGCTGCCTTCATCAGCCTCGTCCAGCAGCCCCTTCTTGTCGGCATCGGCGCCGGTGAAGGCTCCCTTTTTATGCCCGAAAAACTCGCTCTCCAGCAGGTTCTCGGGTATGGCGCCACTGTTCACCGGTACGAAATTACGGTTCTGCCGGGCGCTCATGCCGTGGATTGCCCGGGCAACCAGTTCCTTTCCCGTTCCCGACTCCCCGTATAGGATAACATTGGTATCCGATGCGGCGGCCATCAGCATCAATTCATAAACCTCCTGCATGGCCCGGCTTTTTCCCACAATGTCACCGAACCGCTGACGCTCTTCGATGGTGGTGCGCAGACGGATATTTTCGTCGCGAAGGTGGGCTTCGCTGTCCCGGAGAGCCTCTTCCAACCGTTTGCGTTCGTCGATGTCGGTGATCATTGCCTGACAGAAAACCGACTGATCCGACAGCCGAACGGGGACGTTGATGCTGTAGTACCATTTTTTGTCCTTGGGATTCTTCATTTCAAAACGAACCCGGTTGCCCTCGAAAACCTGCTCGGCGACACACCACAAACAGGGCGACGATCTGCCATGAAGCGACTCATGACAAAGCGTCCCCGTCGCATCGATGCCGGTGTTGCGGATCAGGTTTTCGTTCATGAAGCGAATACGGTATTTCCTGTCGATAAAATAGACGAACCCCTCGTATCCTTCCAGTATGGCGCTGTACAGTGTTTCACGATCGCGAAGGTCGTGCTCCGTGTTCTTCAAAGACGTAATATCGATAATCGAGGCGATGCTTCGGCCGGTTTCGCCGAGCAGCCCCACTTTGATAAAAATGATCTTTACCGATTGGTTGCGATCGATGATGCGGCATTCATATTCAGATGGCGCTGCGCCCTCACCGGACCGTCGGGAGAAGTGATACCGTATGACCATCTGACGGTCTTCCGGATCGATAAAGTCTGTCCATTTCATCCGGTTTTCGATTTCCTTGCATGAAAACCCGGTGAGTTCTTCGAACTTGGGATTGGCCATTGAAATGGTAAAGTCATGCTCGACAATAATCGATGGCGCACCGGAGTGATGAAAAATGTTTCGATAGCGGTTTTCAGCTGCCGACAGATCGGCACTTCGCATGGCCATCTGGTGTTCGAGATGGAACTGATATTCGTGGAGTTGTTCTTCCGTTTCTTTTTGATGCGTAACGTTCCTGACTAAGGCGATGGCTTCATCGACGGTGCTCTTCACCAGGCGGGCTTCATAATAACAGATCGTCTGTTCGAAGGTGAGTGAATATTCTATGGATTGCACCTCACCGGTCGCGAAGACGGATTCAAGCGTGTTGACAAAACGAGTGGCAGTATTCTCCGGCAGCACATCTTCAATGCGCTTTCCCAGGTAATCCACTTCAGGCCGGTAAAGCTCATTCACTTTTCCTTCAAAACTGCGAAAGACATGATCCCTGCCGATGCGGATGATCATATCCGGAATGGCATCAACAATGGCCCGAAACGATGCAGTCTCGAAATCAGAATTCAGTTGTGTCATGCGTAACACCTCATACCAGTTGTTATTCAGATTTTAAAGCGTGAGAACCTGCCATATCGCTTATGGCATGTCAATAAAGCAAGCGATCGAATGGTGTTATTTTATGATTTGAAAATCGATTTAAAAATTACTTAAAATATTCATGAACGATCAATTTACCTGATGGAATAGGAACTCAAACGGCCATCTTTTTTAAAAAAAGGGTTGATTGCGTTATCGCATTCATGTCAAATATATTTATTATTTGTTATATTCAACTTGATTTATTTTACATCGTGGCAATAATCAAAAGCGTTATTTCATTATTCATCGGCATTCATTAAAAAAGGAGATTCAAATGCCAGCAAAAAAGAAGGTCGACGGTGCCAAGTTGATCAAAATGGTCGAGAGCGGAAAGCATCAGCAGGAAATTATGAAAGAGTTCAAATTCAATACCGCCGCACAATTCAAAGCCCATCTTCTCGATGCATTGATGAAAGCCGGCAAAGCGCCGGAAATCAAGTCCGGACGCGGTAAAGCGAAAGCCAAATCGGCAAAGGAAGTTCTGGTAAGCAAACGCGGCAGCGTCGTCATTCCAAAATCGATGATTGATGAAATGGGTTTTGTCGAAGGCAATACATTCACCGTTCGCAAGACAAAATCAGGAATATCCTTGAAGGCTGCCGGGAAATAATTCCAATTCTTTTCGCCACCGTAAGAGAGAGAAAAGCAGGCCGCATCCGGCCTGCTTTTTCTTTTGAGAAGGGGGTCGGCAGTGTTGGCGGTACGGCACTTTCAAACACTGCTTCAGCAATCCTGCAGGGGAATACAAACAGTTTGCTTATACCCATAAAAAAAAGGTGTGGTGACGCAAAACCGTGTTCGAATCGTTTCGATTGAAAAATCTTTATTCCAGCATTTCCATCATCTTTTTCAGTTGAGCGTCGAACGCATCGCCCTTGAAACAATATTCGATTTCCATATATTGCCGTCTCAACCGGGACACGGCATCCTTCACCGGCTTATCCTCAACCACGACATCGCGCATCAACTGGGCCAGTTGTTCAAAACCCTGCGGTCCCATGCCAAACCGGGTCATTTCCGATACCCCCATGCGCAGCATGCCCGAAGCCGAAAAACTCTCGTCCTCAGGCCCCGCCTGATAGTTGCAGATGATGTTATTGGCTTCCAGTCGCCGGGCAATCCGCGGGCCCTGGGCATAACCGACATACACCAGCACCTGATGGGTTTCCGTGTAGCCCACGGCCGGGTCGCCGGCCACGCGCAGGCCGCAATCGGTCAACGCCCGGGCAAATGCTTTGGCATTTGAGATGACAGCAGACTGGTAGGCATCCTTGAAATGGTTCATCTCATAGACGGCCAGCAGCAAACCCACCAGGGTCCCCAGATGGTGGTTGGATACCGAACCGGGAAACGTCCGCCGCTCGACGGCTTCCCAGAGGGCATACCGTTCATCGGCTTCCACATAGCGGCTGGCCACCACGCCCCGCTGGGTTCCGAAAAAGGTCTTGTGCGTGGAACCGGTAACCAGGTCGGCCCCCTCCTTGAACGGGTCCTGAAAATGCGGGCCCACCAGTCCCAGCACGTGGGCCATGTCGTACATCACCACCGCGTCGATGCCCTGCTGGTCCAGAAAGGCCCTCACCTGCGCGACCGGTTCCCTGCTGATCACCATGCTCTTGCCGAAGATGATCAACTCGGGCCGGTGCTGGTCGATCAGCTTCAGCATGGCCGGCACGTCGATAGTAAAGGGATTGTCCGCCAGCACCGGGAAGTTGACCACCGCCGGCCGCTCCGTGGCAGGATTCCGGGCCACGAAATCCCTGAGGGCGCCCATGGGTTGGGCGCTCAGGTGACCGCCCTTGCCGATGTGGTTGTTCATCACCTGGCGCATCCGCCGGGGCTCGCACTTGCGGTCGGCCCGGTTGATATAGTCGAGCATGGCGCTGTAAACGGCAGTGTTGGCCATCTGCCCGCTGATCACCCGGGTTTCCACCTCTGCGCAGCCGAAGTAGCGTTTCATCTCCTTGACCAGCAGGGCTTCGACCTCATCGATGAAATCGCAGCCCTGGTAGTAAAACACCTCGGCATCGTAATAAGCCTTGAGTTTGCGGTGCTCGGCATATCGAAAGGAGGGATCCGTGATGGAAAGCATGCGCACCAGGGGCGATGCCGTCATTTCTGAAGGGATCAGATTGATGCACGCCTGCTGCCGCCAGCGGTGGTTGGCCGTGGCCATATTCAACAGGCGCAGGGCATCGGTCCGGGTGGTATCCGATTCAAGGGCTTTTCGCTCCCGGCCATGGTCATACAAAATGGGGCGGGTATAAGGGGGAGACTCGCTGCGCATGTGATAGGGAACCGCCATGGCCGCCACCTGTTTCCCGCGAATGTCCACCGATAAAGGCGCCTCGTCGGGGATATCGCTGTTGAGATAGGCCAGGCAGATGGAACGCCGCTGGGAGATATCACTCAGACTGGCATAAACGCTTTGACCGTCTACTTCCCAATAGGGCACCATGGTGCCGCTGGTGACAGTTCCCACCTGCCGATCCCCGTCAAATACCCGGGCTCCCTGGCGGGCGATGCCCCGCCCGGCCAATACCAGCGGCCGGATCATCCGGGGCAGATCCGCCATGGCCGAGAAATCCCTGAACATGATTTTCCGGAAGGCGTCGTACTGGCGCGCCAGGGACCGGCGTCCCATAAAATCGCCTTTCAAGGGAGAAAAGCTGACCCCGAACCTGGCCAGCGGGCAGGCAAAGATGGGAATCTCCTTTCCGTCGGCATCCGTTCCCAGTTCATGACCGTAAAGGGGCAGCGCCGCTTCGAGCCGCAGGGTGTCCCTGGCGCCCAGGCCCACGGGTGTGGCCCCTTTTTCAACCAGCAGATTCCAGATATCAACCGCCGCATCCCGGGGAATGAACAGCTCGAACCCCAGGGGTTCACCGGTGTACCCGGTGCGGGCCAGCAGCACCGTGGCTCCAGCGATCGTCACCGTGCTCAGGGCGTTTCTCGCCGGTTCCGGCAGGCGCCCGGTTGAGAGGATTGCCGACACCATCGAACGGGAGGTCGGCCCCTGCACCGACACCATGGCCAGATCTTCACTACGGTCGGTAAGTTCTACGCGATCGAATTTTTTCAGCAGTTCCCGAAAGTGGTGCCAGTCCTTGTCACGATTGCCGGCATTGACTACCAGCAGATATTCATCGTCCACGAACCGGTAGAGATAGGCATCGTCCACCGCCGTGCCGGCTGCGGTGGGGATCAGCGTGTACTGGGCGCCCCTGTCGGGGGTATCCAGCGCCGCAGCGTTGTTGGTCAGCGAATACTGCAAGAACTCAAGCGCTCTTGGGCCCCGAACCACAAACCGGCCCATGTGGGAGACATCGAACATCCCTGCGCCCTTGCGGGTGGCCAGGTGTTCGGCCAGAATCCCTCCACCGTACATCACCGGCATGTCCCAGCCGCCGAACGGCACCATCTGGGCGCCTGACTTGACGTGGCAGTCATATAACACCGTGCGTTTGAGATCATTCATTTTATTCTCCTTGGGTTAAAGTTCTTCCGGTGTAAACGCAACCACCTCGTCAATGGATGCCGCCCCGGTAAAAAGCATGACCAGCCGGTCGAGTCCCAGAGCATTTCCGGCTGCCGGCGGCATGGCTTCCAGGGCCTGAAGAAAGGGTTCGGCAATAGGGTAGACGGTTTTGCCTTTGGTTCCCCGTGCGCGGTTCTCTGTGTCGAACCGGGAGCGCTGCTCCAGGGGATCGGTGAGTTCGCTGAAGGCGTTGCAAAGCTCCATGCCGGCGACATAAAGTTCGAAACGCTCGGCCACTGAGGGGTCATCCGGTTTGAGCCGGGCCAGGGCGCCGCATCGGGCCGGATAGTCATAGAGAAACAGCGGCCGGTCGAATCCGAGTTGCGGCTCGATGGCGATGCCCATGATCTCGTCGAAGCAGTCCTTATCCAGCGCCTGCTGAACCGTCATCCCGCCGAACCGCTCGAAAGCCGCGGCCACGGTCATCCGATCCCAGGGCGGTGTCAGGTCCACCGCGTGTCCCCGGTAGACGAGCCACCGGCCAATGCCCATTCGCCCGGCCACAAAACCGACCAGCTCCTCACACTGAATCATCAGATCCTTATAATCGAAGCCGGCCGCGTACCATTCCAGCAGGCTCATTTCCGGTACATGGCGATTGCCGCGCTCTCCTTTGCGGAAGCACCGGCAAATCTGAAAGATCTTCTCATAGCCGGCAGCCAGGAGCCTTTTCATGCAAAGCTCCGGTGAGGTCTGCAGAAACCAGTCTCCCGATTCCTGGGCATCGATATGCATCTCCGGTGCCGGCGCCGGGATGCGCACCGGCGTCTCAATTTCCACAAAGCCCGAAGCGTTGAAAAAAGAACGGACGGCATCGATTACCCGGGCTCGTCGTTCCAGGTTGGGTCGAATGGCGGCTTGTCGGGGAAAGCGCATGATTCTCGTCGACATGAAGGTGGTTAAGACGGTTCGGCCTTCTCTTTAATCACATCACCGGTGCGATCCTGGAGATAAATCTTGTCGTACTGGGTCGTGTCGGCCGAATCATACCACTGGTAGCCCTGTTTGCGACAGGTCTCGCACGCTTTTCGCGGGATGTGCACAGCCAGAATATGTTTCATCCCCCGAGCGGCGGAATCGATTTTCAGGGCTCCCCCACAGCTGTCGCAGACCCGGATGGTCTCCTGCTGGTGCTCATGGATATTGTCCGTGTCGTAGTATATGTTGCGGTCCCGGTTCATGAACTGATAATCCCCCCGGTACATCTCTGCCAGGTGCCGCCGCTGGTGCCAGTTCTCCAGCACCTTGTCACAGGTTTTGTGCACCCAGCGGGATACCTCCGGGGATTGCCGGATCTTCACGGGGTCGAAGTCGGGCTCTCTGAGATGGCTGTAATCCATGCCGGCCATGGCCAGGATAATGCCGGCATTGACATAGGGCAGGGCCCCTTCGATGGCATAGCCCCCTTCCAGGACGGCGATGTCGGGTTTGAGCAGGGTGGTGAGCTCCGCATACCCCTGCGCCGAGAAATTCATGTTGGTGATGGGGTCCGAATAGTGGTTGTCCTGCCCCGCAGAGTTGATGACGATCTCAGGCTGGAATTCTTTCAGGAGGGGAAGCACCACTTCCCGGATGGCATGCAGGATCCCCTCCCCGGAGGTATTGGGCGGCAACGGGATGTTGATGGTGCTGCCCACGGCATTGGGCCCGCCCAGTTCACTCAAAAAACCCGAGCCGGGATAGAGGGTGCGGCCGTCCTGGTGGATGGAGATGAACAGCGTGTCCGGATCGTGCCAGTAAATGTCCTGGGTGCCGTCGCCGTGGTGGCAATCCGTGTCCACGATGGCCACCCGGTTCACCCCATAGGCCTGGCGGATAAATTCGACCATGATGGCTTCGATGTTCACATTGCAGAACCCTCTGGCGCCATGGACCACCCGGTTGGCATGGTGTCCCGGCGGCCTCACCAGGGCAAACCCTCGCTCCACCTGCTTGTCCATCACCGCCATGGCGATGGTCTTGGCGCCGCCGGCGCTGATGAAATGGGACTCCGTCATCACGGCCCACAGGTCCGGCACGCAGAAGTGGACCCGCTGAACATCCTTTTTGGTGACCAGGTCGGGTTTGTATTCGATGATGCCCTCGACGTCGAGGATTCCCTCTTCGAACACCTGATCCTGGGTGTAGAGCAGCCGCTCTTCTCGTTCCGGATGGGTGGGGCTGATGGCCCAGTCGAAAGCGGGGAAAAAGACCAGGCCGGTTTTGTGTTTGGCGCGCAGCATGGCGTGCTCCATTTTCAGGTAAAACTGTTGTCCATGATCTTTTCCGCAATGGGATCGTAGCCGTGGATCAGCCCGGGTTTAACCTGGGCAGTGACCCGGATGTTTCTGCCGGTGGTAGTAAAGCCGCGAACCATGTTGAACGACATGGCCTCGATGACCTCCAGTTCCAGGTGTTCGGGATTCGCGCCCCGGGCGATGGCTTTGCGGCGAAGCAGGTCCAGGGTTGCCTTAATGGCGTCTTCCTTGGTGTAGGTCGACGGAATCACCGTGGAGAAACGCTCCTCCGGGGCGGTGGCGATCTGCCGCTCCGTATCGGCAAAGAAGGTCACCTCGCAGGTGGTGCGGGCCAGACCGGCGCCGATGGCATTGGCCACTTCCCAGCGGGGAACCACCGTTATGCGGCTCTCACTCAGGCGTTCCAACCCCTTGGCAAACCAGGGAGCCGGGCCGCCCAGCACCAGAATCTGGCGGGGTTGCAGGCGATGGCCCTCCCACAATTCGTGGACCGTATACACCGGCTTGGCGTTAATCCGCCCGATCATCGATTCGGCTTCATCCAGAATCGTCCGGCAGGCCTGCTCAAAAACCCGGTTGGCCGCATCCTGAAGATCGGTTCCCAGGGCATCGGCCACCGTCTGGATGCCCTCCCGGGCTTTTTCCGGATCGCCCCCTTCCCCGATGCCCAGAAGGAAAATAGCATCCGTAGGGGTGGGCACCGGCCCGCCGTAGGCCATGGCCATGCCCAGTCGGTCTGGACCGATATGAATTTTTCCGTTTACCACCCGCACGGCGCTGTCGCCACCGACACCGATGGAAACGGTGTCCAGGGAGCGGATCAGCGTTTGGTGTTCCCCGATGCTGATCCCCATCGGATCCAGCAGCGGCACGCCGTTGACCAGCACGGCCATGTCTGTCGTGGTGCCGCCGATGTCCAGCACCAGGCACTCTTCATCCCTGGGCGCAAAGGCCACGGAGCCCATGACACTGGCCGCCGGGCCGGAAAGGATGGTCTGGGCCGGATGGTCGATGGACGCATCGAAACGCATGTTCCCGCCGTCGGGCTTAAGAATGCGGATGGGCACGTTGAGCCCCTTTTTGGCCAAGGAATTGACCACGGCCTCGAAAAAATCCTTGTGAATGGGGTAGACCGAGGCATTGAGGTAAGTGGTGGCGATGCGGCGCGGGAAATTGAGCCCTCCCGCAATGCGGTGGCCCAGGAACACCTTTTCGAAGCGATCGACGATGAGATCACCGATGGCGACTTCGTGAGCCGGATTCCTGACGGAAAATTTGGAGACTACCCCCACATAGCGAATACCGTTTTTTTTCAGATCCTCGGCCACCTTTATGACCTGGTCCTCATCGATGGGGGTAATCTCCCGCCCCCGATGATCGATGGCCCCGGCCACGGTGTGGTAATGCGGGCCGGTTCGAAACAGTTCGGGATCCATTCCGGGGCCGGCGGAAACGATCATCCCGACCTCGGGGATACGGCCCTGAACGATGCGGTTGGTGGCCAGGGTGGTGGATAGCACCGCCCGACTGATGCGGGCGGGATCGATACCTTCGGTGATCTTTTCCAGGCCCGTGAGCACGGTGGCAAACAGGTCCGACGGGTTGGTGGGCACCTTGATCTGTCTCACCAGCCCCTCCTGTCCTAAAAGGACCACATCCGTATGGGTACCGCCGACATCCAGCCCGATGATCATGGTGTCATCCTGATTGTGGTTGTTTTGTGGCCGCTGGGGAAGAAAAAATCACGGTATCCAAAATCAGCACCCATGTCAACAAGGCTCACCGGCCGCAAGCCTTAATGGCCGTTAATTGACTTAACGATTGCCATTTGCCGAAAGGGCTGCTAATCCGAAATAATCTCTCAACCCAGACCACCGCCTGCCGGAACGGTGACCGCCATGGACGATCATCTTCGAACTTATCTGAGAACCCATCAACCGCAGATGTTCGCCCTGCTGAAAAAAATGGTCTGCATCAACAGCGGCACCCACAACAAAACCGGCGTGGATGCGGTCGGCCGCGCGGTCGTTGACGCCCTGAAGGGATGTGACCTGACCGTCGAGGTGATCGAAGAAGAACTCATCGGCAACCAGTTGGTTGTGCGCACCCCATGCCCTTCGTCCGATGCCGGTCAGGTGCTTCTGGTTGGGCATATGGACACGGTCTTCCCCGCAGACACGGAATTTACCGATTATCGGGACGACGACGCCCGGGCATACGGTCCCGGAGTCATTGATATGAAAGGGGGCCTGGTGGCGGGGATCTATGCCGTCAAGGCCCTTTCCGCCATCGGCCTGTTAAACCGCATTCCGCTGGCCTTTGTGTTCAACAGCGACGAAGAGATCGGCTCTGGGCGGTCCAAGGCCCTGATCGGCCGGGAGGCAAGCAAAAGCGCCTGCGCCTTTGTATTGGAAGCCGGAGGACTCAACGGTGAGGTCGTTACCGCGAGAAAGGGCAACCTGTCATCCCGGCTCACCGTCAACGGTCGATCGGGCCACGCCGCCTTTGCCGGGGCCGACAAAGCCAGCGCCATCCTGGAAATGGCCCATAAGACCCTGGCCATCGAGGCGCTCAACGACCCGGCACGGGGAATCTCCGCCAATGTAGGAACGGTAGCCGGCGGCATCGGTCCCAATACCGTGCCCGAACACGCCGAGGCCCGGCTGGACTTCCGGTTCAACCACCCTGAAGATGGCGACGCCCTGAAAAACCGCCTTGCCCGGATCACCGCCGACACCCGGGTGGCCGGCACCGCTGCATCCCTGGAGATCGTTTCCGGACGGCCCCCCATGCCCGCCGGCGATTCCAGCCGACGCCTTTACGCCCGCGTTGAAAAAATCGCCGGACGGTTAGGCATTGCCGTCAGCCCCGAAAGTCGTCCGGGCGTGTCCGACGCCAACGAGATCGCCCAGGTCGGCACCCCGGTGATCGACGGCATGGGACCCATCGGCAGCAGGGATCACAGCCCCGACGAATACATGCTCAAATCCAGCCTGCCCCAACGGACCCTGCTGCTGGCCTGCATTCTTGCCGATTTTGCCGGTCAACGATGACCCCCACCCCACCCGCGGCATAATAATGTTGACTATCCGGGAAAGCCTGGGATAAGTATTCGGGTTTACGCGTAAACGTTCGCCGGCAGGCTGCAGTACCCCCTATTCAGGGATGCGGCGCTGCCCGAAAGGTAATAGTCAACCGATGAGCCAACCCAACATACAACTGATCAGAGGATTCAAGGACATCCTGCCGGGTGAAACCGAGCTGTGGCAGAAGATCGAACGCACCGCCATCGCCCTGTTCGAGGATTTCGGCTACCGGGAAATCCGCATTCCCATCATGGAAAAGACCGAGCTGTTCGCGCGAAGCATCGGTGAAGACACCGACATCGTGGAAAAGGAGATGTACACCTTTGCCGACCGCAAAGGGGATCAACTGACCCTGCGCCCCGAGGCCACCGCATCCATCTGCCGGTCCTACATCCAGCATAAGATGTATGCCCAGGACCCTGTCCGGAAATTCTACACCATCGGCCCCATGTTCCGCCGGGAACGGCCCCAGAAAGGCCGCTACCGCCAGTTCTACCAGATCGATGCGGAAATTTTCGGCGTGGCGGCGCCGTATGCGGATGTGGAACTGATTTTTCTGCTGCGCACCCTCTTCGACCGCCTGAACGTTACCGACACCACGGCCCACGTCAACTCCCTGGGCTGTCCGGTCTGCCGACCGCGGTTCAAAGAAGCCCTGTCCACGCTGCTTGCCGATGCGGCCCCATCCCTGTGCAGCGACTGCCTGCGCCGGAAAGACCGCAATCCCCTGCGGGTGATGGACTGCAAGGTTCCCGGCTGCAGGGAAGCCATGGCCGGCGCCCCGGCCATCCTCGACTACCTGTGCGATGACTGCAGCAGCCACTTTTCGACGGTCACCGGGTCCCTGACCCGACTGGGCGTCCCCTTCAAAGTGGACAAACAGCTGGTGCGCGGGCTGGACTACTACACCCGCACGGCCTTCGAGATCCAGACCGGCGCGTTGGGCGCCCAGAGTGCCGTAGCCGGCGGCGGCCGCTACGACGGCCTGGTCGGATCCCTGGGCGGGCCTGAAATTCCGGCCATCGGGTTTGCCATCGGCTTCGACCGTCTGGCGGAAATCGTCGCGTCAACCACCCCGAGCGCCGTTCGGCCACCGGACCTGTACATCGCCGCGCTGGGAGAACCGGCCAAAAAAGTCGCCTTCGAATGGTCTACCGCACTGGGGCTCAAGGGTATCGGTGCCGCCATGGAATATGGGGACAAGAGCCTGAAGGCCCAGATGAAGCAGGCCAATCGCATGGGCGTCGGTCAGGTGCTCATCGTGGGAGAGAGCGAACTGGAATCGAAAGCGGTGGTGCTTCGAAACATGGCTGACAAAACCCAAATTGAAATCTCCGTTAACGCAATCGTGGACACCCTGATCGAAACTTTTTCCAAAAAGGAGCAATCCATTGGCTGACATACTCGGCGACATGAGAAGAACCCATCACTGCAACGCCCTGAGCGCCCGGGATATGGGCAAGGAAGTCATTCTGATGGGGTGGGTCCTGCGACGGCGGGATCACGGCGGCGTGATTTTCATCGACCTTCGTGACCGGGAGGGAATTACCCAGGTGGTCTTCAATCCCGAAATCAATCCGGAAATCCATGCCAAGGCGCACACCCTTCGCAACGAATTCGTCCTGGGGGTCCGCGGTCGGGTCGAGCCCCGACCCGACGGCATGGTCAACGCCAAGCTGCCGACAGGTGAAATCGAGGTGCTGGTGGACGAGTTGAAAATTCTCAATACGGCCAAAACCCCGCCGTTCATGATCGAGGACAATGTGGATGTCTCCGAACCCATCCGCCTGAAAAACCGGCACCTGGACCTGCGGCGCCCGCCCCTCCAGCGCAACCTCATCACTCGGCACAAGGCCGGTGCATCGGTGCGGCGCTTTCTCAACGACAACGGGTTCCTGGACATCGAGACCCCGGTGCTCACCCGAAGCACCCCGGAAGGCGCCCGGGACTACCTGGTGCCCAGCCGGGTCAACGCCGGTCAGTTCTACGCCCTGCCCCAGTCCCCCCAATTGTTCAAGCAGCTGCTCATGATTTCCGGGTTCGACCGCTACTACCAGATCGTGCGCTGCTTCCGGGATGAGGATCTGAGGGCCGACCGGCAGCCGGAGTTCACCCAGATCGATATGGAAATGTCCTTCGTGGGCGAGGAAGACCTGATGGCCGTCAGCGAAGGCATGATGGCCAGCCTGTTCGACGAAGTCATGGGCCGATCACTGATCCGCCCTTTTCCCCGGTTGACCTATACCGAGGCCATGGACCGTTTTGGCCTGGACAAGCCCGACACCCGCTTCGGACTGGAACTCAAGGACATTTCCGACATCGTTGAGGGTTCCGGGTTCAAGGTCTTTTCCAGTGTGGTCAAAAACGGCGGCATCGTCAAGGCGCTCAACGCCAAGGGATGCATCGATTTCTCAAGAAAAGAGATCGACGATCTGACCGCTTTCGTGGCGGTTTACCGAGCCAAGGGCCTGGCCTGGATCAAGGTGCGCGAGGATGCCTGGCAGTCCCCCATCGCCAAGTTCTTCACCGATGAGGAGAAGGCCCGGCTGGCCGAACGCATCGGCATGGCCCCCGGCGATCTCGTCTTTTTCGTAGCGGACCAGCCCAAAGTGACCAACGAAGCGTTGGGGCACCTGCGCAACCACCTGGGCAAACGGTTGGGACTCATCGACGACAGCCGGTTTGAATTTGTGTGGGTCACCCACTTTCCCATGTTCGAGTACGACGATGCGGAAAAGCGCTACCAGGCCTTGCACCATCCCTTTACCGCTCCCCTGGAGGAAGACTACGACCGGCTGGAAACCGATCCCCTGGCCGTTCGCTCCCGGGCCTATGATTTAGTGCTTAACGGTTTCGAAGTGGGCGGGGGAAGCATTCGTATCCACGACATGGAATTGCAGCAGCGGGTCTTTTCAGCCCTGGGCATGCAGCCGGCCGTCTACCAGGAGAAGTTCGGCTTTCTGCTGGACGCCCTGGAGTCCGGCGCCCCGCCCCACGGTGGAATCGCTTTTGGATTTGACCGTCTGGTCATGCTGCTGTGCGGCGAGCCTTCCATCCGCGACGTGATCGCCTTTCCCAAGACCCAGCGCGCCGCCTGCCTGCTCACCAATGCCCCGTCGGAGGCGGCCAAGGCGCAGTTGGACGAACTGTCTCTCCGAATTAAGCTCACCGTGACGGAGACCCAGGAAAAAAGCGACGCCTGACATCCATTTTTATTCAGGAGCCTTCATGACCGTTCAAAACGAGGTAAACCTTTCCGACCTGCGCTGTCTGTGCGACCCGTCCATGTTCAATTTTGAAACGACCGCCGACATCGAACCGCTGGACCAGGTGATCGGCCAGGAACGGGCAGTAAGGGCCATCACCTTCGGCCTCGAGATGAAAAGCGCCGGATACCACATCTTCGTTACCGGTCCGGAAGGCACCGGCAAAACCACCATCGTTCAGGAAATCATCCATAAGGCGGCCAAAGCCTTGCCAACCCCGCCGGACTGGTGCATGGTCAACAATTTCAAAGATGAATACCGTCCACGGGCCCTGCCGGTGCAACCCGGCCATGCCGCCCGCTTTGCCAAAAGCCTCAACCGTCTGGTCAGCGATCTCAAAATCCGCCTTCCCAGAGAATTCCAGGCGGATCCGTTTCGTGAAAAGGTCATCGAGATCCAGAAAAAATATGGACAGCAGAAAAAAGACCACTTCGACGCCTTGGACCGATCGGCCCTGGAAAAGCACCTGAAGGTGGAGAAAACGCCGTCAGGCTACCAGACCATCGCCATGAAGGGCGAAGCGCCTTATACCGAGGAGGATTTTGAAAACCTCTCCGACCAGGAGCGGGCCGGAATTGAAGAAACCGTGCAGGCCTTTCAGGAGGAAGTCCAGGCGGCGATGCGCGAAGTCAACCGGCTCAACCACACCCAGCAGAAAGAGATCCAGCAATTGGCCGGGGAGCTGACCCGATTCGTGCTGAAAAACCGTTTTGACCTGATCCGCGAAAATTACCAGGATCAGCAGGGAATCCTCCAGTTCCTGGATGAACTGCAGGAAGACATGGTGGACAATGTCGGCCTCTTCCTGCCCCGGCAACAGGAAACGGAAACCAATGGCGATGCACCGGCCGACGTCATGGAACTCTCCTTGAACCGCTACAAAGTCAACGTACTGGAAGACCGCTCCGGCATGGAGGGGGCCCCGGTGGTCTTCGAGCCCAACCCCACCTATCAGAACGTATTCGGCCGCATCGAAAAAAAGGCCTTCATGGGCACGCTGGTCACGGACTTCACCATGGTTCAGTCCGGATCTCTGCTGAAAGCCAACGGCGGTTTTCTCATCCTGGAAGTGGAGTCGGCCCTGGCCCACGCCCAAGTATGGGAATCTCTCAAGCGCGCCCTGCAGAACAAGATGCTCTGCATCGAGGACATGGCCCACGACATGGGCATGGGTACCGCCTCCCTGCGGCCGGCACCGGTGGACCTGGACGTAAAAGTGATTCTGCTAGGAGGTTACGAGCCCTTCCAGATTCTCCAGAACTACGATCCCAAATTCAACAAGATCTTCCGGGTGCGGGCAGACTTCGACTATGAAGTGGTCCGCACCGACGAAACCGTCAGGCTCTACGCCCAATTCATCGCTCGGGTCTGCCGGGATGAAAGCCTGCTGCCGTTTACCCCAGACGGGGTAGCGGCCGTGGTTGAGTACGGTGAAAAAGCGATCGACAGCAAAAACAAACTCTCCCTCCGGTTCGGCTCGGTCACCGGCGTCATCAAGGAGGCCGACTACTGGGCAAAAAAGGAAAACGCCGACCGGGTGACCGCCACCCACGTGGTCAAGGCCTTCACGGAATACCGCTTCCGCTATAATCTGTACGAAGAGAAGATCCACGACAATTACGTGGAAGACACCATCATGATCGACGTGGCCGGGGAAGAAGTCGGCCAGGTCAATGCGCTGGCCATCTACCAGATGGGCGAAATTGCTTTCGGCCGGCCTTCCCGCATCACCGCCGAAACTTTCATGGGAAAATCCGGCATCATCAACATCGAACGCGAATCCAAGCTTTCCGGGAAGACGCATGACAAGGGCGTGCTGATCCTCTCCGGCTATCTGGGTCGGACCTTTGCCCAGCGCTACCCGCTGAGCCTGTCCATCAGTCTGACCTTCGAGCAGAGCTACAGCGGCATCGACGGGGACAGCGCCTCATCCACGGAATTGTATGCCATCCTCTCCAGCCTGTCAGGGGCCCCCATCCGCCAGGGTATTGCCGTTACCGGGTCGGTCAACCAGAAGGGCCAGGTCCAGGCCATCGGCGGCGTCAATCAGAAGATCGAAGGATTCTTCGACGTCTGCCGCAGCAAGGGACTGACCGGCGGCCAGGGGGTGATGATTCCGTCAGCCAACGTGAAGAACCTGATGCTGAAAAAAAGCGTCGTCGAAGCGGTCAAGCAGGGTCAGTTCAAGATCTGGCAGGTTGCCACCATCGAGGCAGGCATCGAAATCCTTACCGGCAAAACTGCCGGCAAACCCGATGCCGGCGGCAATTATCCGCCTGAAACGGTTTACGGACGGGTACAGCAGAAATTGGAAACCTACCTGAAACAGAGCCTGAAGCTCAAAAAAGAGTACGCACCCGGCAAATAATCGTCGCAAAAGGATCTGGTGTGTAGTGGTTTTTTGGGTCCCGCAGGAGCCAATTTCAAAACGCCCCATTTCGGCCAATATCGGCGTTGGGCTCGCATTTC
>JAHLLR010000061.1 GCA_020444075.1 Deltaproteobacteria bacterium | reverse complement strand
ATTGAGAATGCCTTTGGCCATTGTATCTTGTCAATTGTTGGGATGAATAATGTAAGAATGTATAATCTACAGACCACAGACAGAATCCAGAGGGTTATCTCGGCAGGCTTCAATACCGATACTGATGTTGAGGGAATCTATCGGTATAAAATACCAGGTATGAGTGATTGGGTATGAATGGTCAGGAACGGAAACGGTCAAGAAAAAGATCACTCCGTCGCCACAGGCGGTAGGTACTTTCGACGGCAAAGGCCAACACCAACATGGCAACCAGCACCCAGACGTGGCCAGGTGCCTGTTGGATGGTGTAATGGATCAGGCTGGCCAGGGCGCCCAGGCAGAGAAAAACGCCCAAAACGGAGATCCAGCGCCGGCTGCCGGTTTGGCGGGCCAGCCTGGCGTTGGCTGCGTTGACCGCCGAGAAAATCAACAGGAAACCGGCACTGCCCATGGTCGAGATGCTCGACAGGTCGAAGCAGTTGGCCACCAGCAGGGTCGCCCCGGTGGTGATCAGCAGGCCCTCGACCGGGCGGTTCCACAGCTTGCGTTCCAGCATCTCGGGAAGCTCCCCATCTTTGGCGATGGTGTAACTGAGCCGCGCAGCCCCGTAGAGCGTCGCATTGATGGCGGACAGGGTGGAGAGCAGCGCCGCCAGGGTGATCAGCAGATAACCGAACGATCCCAGGAAAGGCCGGGCCGCTTCGGCCAGGGCATAGTCCTTGGCATCCACGATCCGCTGCACCGGCAGGTTGCCGACCGTCACCGCGGCCACCAGCACATAGAGCAGGATCACGAACCCGACGGCCGAGTAGTAGGCCCGCGGAAGGGTCCGTTCCGGCTCACGGACATCTCCGGCCGTATTGGCGATTAGCTCGAAACCCTCGTAGGCCAGAAAGATAATCATCGCCCCGGCAAGAATGGCTGTCCCATCCGGCCAGTTGCCGACAGCCAGACGGGAGGCGTTGATGGTCCAGGCCCCCACGGCGACGAAGAAGAGCAGAATGGTGATCTTGACCGCCACGATCCATTCCTCAGCTATACCGATGATCTCGACCTTGAGAAAATTGAGACCGGTGACCGCGATGATCCCGGCACTGATCAAAACGTGTTTCCAGACCAGGCGGGTTGCTTCGGGAAACATGGCGGCGCCGTAACTGCCGAAGGCGAACGCATAGAGGGAGAGCATCACGATGTAGCTGATCCAGAGCAGGATGTTGGTCGTTCCGGTCAGCAACCCCGAGCCGAAGGCCTTGTCGAGAAAGGTGACGGTGCCGCCCTGACTGGGAAAGGCCACCGACAGGCGCGCGTAGGCGTATGCGGTCACCATGGCCACCACCCCGGCGGCCATGAACGCCACCGGGGCCGCGCCGCGGGTCATCTGCACGGATAATCCCAGCACCGCGAAGATGCCGCCGCCGACCATTCCGCCGATGCCGATGGCAACCACCGACCAGTAACCGATTCTCCTCCCGGGTTGATCCATCTCTTCAGTCTCCTTTGCCGGCGGGTGGCGATGGGGGCTGACTGCAGCCCGAATCACCCGAATGCCGGCCTGTGCTACCGCGCCGCGGCCAGCCGGGGCTGCCCGGTCCGGGTGGCCGATTCCGATGGCCGGCCGGGCCCCAGGATACGCTGAATATCCTTCCCGTCGATTTTCTCTTTTTCCAGCAGCAGCTTGGACATGGCTTCAAGTTCGCCGCGGTGCTCGTCCAGAATCCGGCGGGCCGACTGGTAGGCCGCATCGATGATCGCCTGGGTTTCCTTGTCGATCAGCGTCTCCAGGGTTTCCGAGCGGCGCTGCATGGCGGGTCCCTGGCCCAGAAATGGGTTGGATGAGGCTTTTTCCACCAGCGACCGGTTGGGCATCTGCTCGCTCATCCCGTACACCGTGAGCATGTTGCGGACGATATCGGCCACCTTCTCCAGATCATTGGACGCACCGGTGGAGACTTCGCCGAAGACCAGTTCTTCGGCGGCGCGACCGCCCAGCAGCCCCTTGATTTTACCCAGCAGCTCGCTGCGCGACATGAGAAAACGATCTTCCAGGGGGGTCTGCAGGGTGTAGCCCAGGGCGCCGATCCCGCGGGGAATGATCGATACCTTCTGAACCGGATCGGCCCCCGGCGTGAGGTGTCCGACGATGGCGTGGCCCGATTCATGGCAGGCCACCACCTGACGCTCGTGGGGGTTGATCAGCTTGTTTTTCTTTTCCAGGCCGGCGATGACCCGTTCGATGGCATCCTGAAAGTCGCCCTGGGAAATGGTCTCTTTCTCCGTGCGCGAGGCCAGCAGCGCGGCCTCGTTGCAGACATTGGCGATCTCGGCGCCGGCGAACCCGGGGGTCTCGGCCGCCAGCTTGCGGAAATCGACCTGGTCATCGAGCGTGAATTCACGCGTGTGCACGGCGAAGATGTCCATGCGCCCTTTGAGGTCGGGCCGGTCCACCAGGATCTGACGATCGAACCGTCCGGGCCGCAACAGTGCCGGATCGAGCACTTCGGGGCGGTTGGTGGCCCCCATGATGATGATGCCGGCCTGGGGATCAAACCCGTCCATCTCCGTGAGCAGCTGGTTGAGGGTGTTTTCGCGCTCGTCGTTGCCGCCGATGGTGAGACCCTGGGCGCGGTTCTTGCCCACGGCATCCAGTTCGTCGATGAAAATGATGCAGGGGGCCTTGCCCTTGGCATCCTTGAACAGGTCACGCACCCTGGCGGCCCCCACGCCCACGAACATCTCCACAAAATCGGAGCCGCTGAGGTTGAAGAAGGGCACCCCGGCCTCACCGGCCACGGCCCGGGCCAGCAGGGTTTTGCCCGTACCCGGAGGGCCGACCAGCAGGATTCCCTTGGGCAGTTTGGCGCCCAGCCGGGTGTAGCGTTCCGGATTTTTGAGAAACGAGACCACCTCTTTAACCTCCTCGACGGCTTCGTCCACACCGGCCACGTCGCTGAAGGAGACCTTCTGTGAGGGATCCACGGCATAGATCCGGGCCTTGTTCTTGCCCACGTCCAGGAAACCGACGCCTTTGCCCATGCGGCGGGCCAGAAAGCGTCCAAGAAGAATGAAAAATACCAGCGGCAATATCCAGTTGGAGAGGAAGTTGGAGAGCCAGTGGGATTCGATCTTGCCGCGGTAGTCCACCCCGTGGGCCTGCAGGTCGGCAATCAGCTTCGGATCGTCGAGGCGGGTGACCACGAACTGGCGTTCGGCCTTTTTCTGGGCGTTGTCGTTGAACAGGCCAAAATCCAGATTCCAGGGCGCCTTCTTGTGCGGCGGCTGGAATGCCGGGGATTCTTTGGCGGTGCCGCCGCCGGCCGCAGCGGTTGTTTTTTCCAGACCGAAGATACGATCCGATTCCACGATCACGCTCTGAATCCGGTTTCCCGTGAGCAGATCGCGGAAATGGCTGTAGGAGATTTCCTTGACCGCGGCGCCGCTGAAGAAGATCGACTCCAGCATGATGATCGAAAAAAAGACCAGCAGGTAATAACCCAGTGAGAACTTGTATTGCTGTTTCATGCGGACCTCCGTCGCGGCATTGTGCTTTAATGAGAGCGGCGCGCCTTACCCGGAAATCATTTTCGGAGCGCGCCGCCGGTTGATCCGTGTCCGTCGACCGGTGGGGACGGACACGGGAAGGGTTATCCGATCGTCACCTGGACGTAACCGTCTTGACCGGTGCGGTGGTCCAGCGCTTTGAACAGGGCCTGCTGGTGGGGCGGCAGGGCCTTGATCAGAGCCACAAACCCCTCGACCCCCTCAACGGGCAGGTTGTTGACATCCACGATCACATCGTCTTTTTCAAAACCGGCTTTTCCCAACAGACCGTTGGCGTCCACCGATTTGATGGCGACCCCCTGGCCCGGTTCCAGCCCGTAATTGCGGCTCTCGTCGGCCTTCAGGGGACGCACCACCGCTCCGAGACGGTCCTCCAGAGAGGAAGCGATCCGGCGTACGGCATCATCCAGACTGCCGATGGTCACGGTCAGATTGATCGGTTTGCCGTCCCGCTCCACGGTCAGGTTGGCCGTCTGGCCCACCGGCGTATCGCCCACGCGGCGCTGCAGGGCGGCGGCATCCTCGACCGTCTGGTCCTGGAACCTGACCACCAGGTCGTCCTTTTTCAATCCGGCGGTGTCGGCCGGGCTGTTCGGGACCACCTCGGCAATCAGGGCTCCCTTTTTGTCCTTGAGTTTCATGGATTTGACCTGTTCCGGGGTCAGGTCGCGGATACTGACCCCCAGCCAGCCGCGGATCACCTTGCCGTGGTCGATCAGGGCCTGGGCCACATGAACGGCCATGTTGCTGGGAATGGCAAAGCCGATGCCTTCAAAACCCCCCGACTGGGATGCGATGGCTGCATTCACGCCGACAACCTGTCCCGCCAGATTGATCAGCGGTCCGCCGCTGTTGCCCGGATTGATGGCCGCATCGGTCTGCAGATAATCCTGGTAGGACGTGGGATCGAGGACCCCGCGCCGGTGCTTGGCGCTGATGATTCCCTGGGTGACGGTCTCGTCGAGGCCGCGGGGATGGCCGATGGCCACCACCCAGTCGCCGACCTCCATCTGGTCCGAGTCGCCGAAGGTCACCGCCGGCAGCTTCTCATCGGTAGATATATGGATCACCGCCAGATCGGTTTTCGGGTCGGTGCCTACCACCTTGCCCGGGTAGGAGGTGCCGTCGGCCAGGAGCACATTGATTTCGGTCGCCCCGGCGACCACGTGGTTGTTGGTCAGGATATTTCCCTTATCGTCGATCAGCATGCCGGTTCCCAGACCTCGTAACTCCTGCTTGAACTTTTGGGGTGCCTGCGGTCCGTTGAAAAAGAAATGGAAAAACGGATCGTTGCCAAAAGGCATCATGGGGTTGGAAATTTCCCGCCGCTGGGTGACGTCGATGTGGACCACGGCGGGTATGTTCTCACGAGCCACCTGAGCGATGGCCGTTTTCCAGTTGACCGTCGACGTATCGGCGGCCGTCGGTTTGACATGCTCATCCTTGGCGGCGGGGGCCACCGCGATATGGTCTGAAGGCGACTGGCACTGGGTCAATCCCAGGGCGGTGGCCACCATCAGGGCCGCGAGCAGATAACGCAGATGGGTTTTTTTACGGGTTTCCATTTTTTTTCTCCTTTGTCTACGGGTTGATCTTTTTGACGTTGCGGATCTTGTCCTTATCCTTGGCCTGAAATGTAAGCTCATCGGCCTGAGCGCGGTATAAGCGCGCTTCCGATTTTGATGTAGGACCCGGCTGGTATTTCGTGTCGGGATATGTCCTACGAAGCGACGAAAAAGGGGTTGATAAAACCGGCACTGAAAACTAATCTGCCTGCCGTCGGTATCCAACCGCCGTGGTTCCGCGGCCCCTGATGATTTTTCTTGTTCTTTTCCAGTGGCTGATATAGAAAGCCGTCCTCTCGAAATCCATGTATCGGGCGCATCTTTTCCTGGAAAGGGGAGGGGCGTCCACGGCTTATCGTAACGGTGCGCTCGTACCGCACCATGGGAAGGAGGGTTAAAGCGGTCAGCTGGGAATCTGACTATGTTTCTTTTAAATGGTACACGTATTGGAAAAAGCGTTCTTTACCTTTTCTTGCGGTGTTATTTGGGGGGAATATAGAAAATGAAAAAATATAGCATTTGGGTGGTTTTGGTTTTCTTTGCCTGCCTGCTGGGCACGGCTTCAACCGTTTCGAGCGTCCGGGCTCAGACTCAGGAAGCCGTTTCAGGGTCGCCGGGCACCGCCGGACAGACCGAAGGGTCCGTTCAGAAGGAAACGGTGATTGAGAAACCGGCCGACGCGAAGCCCATGCTGGTGGGCAGCGACCTGGGGATTCCCGGAAAACTGGGCAAGGCCGTTGCGGCCGCTCCGGCGGGCACCGGCAAAGGTCAGATCGATCCCACAGCCGCCCCCGGCTACCTGGGAATTCCCGGCGGGAAACAGATCAACCTGATCGTGGCCTTTGTGTGGTCGATCTGGGTCGGCTGGGTATTTTCCACCGTCGGCGCTTTCGGCGGCGTACTCGCCGGTGTGGGCCATATTTCCGTTTTTGGTCTGGGCGCCTATGCCAAGACGTTCAAGGACTCGGCCCCGGATCTGAACAAGTTCGTCACCGACAGCATCCGTGTATCCAACCAGTGGCTCGTGGGCCTGTCGGCCGCCGTTTCGAGTTCCAACTACGCCAAGCAGAAGCGCCTGATCATCCCCCTGGGGGTCTCCCTGGGGCTGGGGTCTCTGCTGGCGGCCTTTTTGGTGGTTTACACCACCATGGGAAAAGTCAAGTTTTCCGAGTACCAGGGATACTTCGGGCTGATCGTTTTCATCATCGGCGGGTTCATGATCTATGAAATGACGCCGTCGGGGCAGTCCAAGAAAAAAGCCACCAAGGCGGCTGCCAAGGCCTTCGAGGAGACCATCAAACAGAAGGGGGATATCACCCAGTCCGGGGCCAAAACCACCCAGTTCAGCCTCGGACATGCAGAGATCTCCTTTTTCGGGCAGACCTTCACCTTCAACCCGATCTGGGCTTTTATCGGCGGCTTCTTCATCAGCGCCATCTCGTCTTTCATCGGTGTGGGCGGCGGGTTCCTCTATGTGCCGTTTCTGACCAGCGTCGTGGGCCTGCCCATGTTCGTGGCGGCCGGGACATCCGCCCTGGCCGTGCTGATCAGCATGATCCTGTCGATCTTCAACTTCATGATCAAGGGCGTGACGGTCTACTGGATCATGATCGGCGTGGAACTCGTCGGCATTTTCATCGGGTCGATGATCGGCCCCCGCACGGGGAAATACATACCCGAAAAGGGGCTCAAATGGTTCTTCATCCTGCTGGCGGTTTATGTGGGCCTGGATTACACCCTGAGGGGCTTCTTCAACTATCGTCTCTTCGGTTGATGCCGTCGAGCGGACGGTAAAAAAAGGCCGGTCCTTCGTTCGACGGGGCCGGCCGACCGGAACACGCCCCGCGGGAGACCGCGGGGCGTGCACCCGTCGCGGCGGGGAAAGCGGGGCAGCCATGGAACAATGGATATCAGCGGCATTGCAGGTGGTCGATCCCTACCTGGTCCGTCTGTTTTCCCTGACGGGCGATCCGGTGGTCAATTTTTTCATCGGCTCGTTCCTGCTGGCCCTGGGATGCGTCGTGGTCGGTGAAGTCACGCTGTCCCTGGCCATCCGCTGGAACCGGCGGCACATCGAATCGCTCAAGCAGGAGATCCGATGCCAGGAATCGCTCAGCATCCGGGCCCACGAGATGGGCGATCATGCCAGCTACCAGGCCCTCAACAAGGCCGCCAACGAGGCCTGGGGGCGACATTTTTTCACCATGGCCGCCTATTCGGCCGGCGTGCTCTGGCCCGTTCCCTTTGCCCTGGGCTGGATGCAGATCCATTTTGCCGGGGTCAATTTCCTGCTGGCGTTCCCCCTGTCCATGATATTCGGCAAGACCGTGGGCTATGTGTTCAGCTTCATTCCGATCTACATCCTGTGCCGGATCCTCTTCAAATACCTTCACCCCTGGCTTCCCTACTTTAAAGGGGTCCACCAGATGCTCCACGCCGGCGGCGAACAGGCACCGGCGACTTTTGACGGCAGGCCGGTGATCCATGACGGCACTTTGGAACCCCGCGTTCAAGACGACCCGAAGCCGTCCGCCTTCTGAACGCGAAACGCCGATTTCAGTTCACGCATGAAAAACCCATTCATCGAATCGTCGACGTCGCGGCACACCCTGTTCCAGCAGGTCCTGCCCCTGGACTTTCTGACCCGGGCACTGCGGGTTCATCCCGGAGAATGGAAACTGCTGGCCTGGGTGACCGCCATCCAACTGGTCATGAGTGCCAGCAGCATCATGATCAACAACGTCGCCCAGACGACCTTTCTCAAACGCTTCGGCGTCCAGGCGCTGCCGGCGGTTTTTCTGGGCGAGGCCCTGATCACCTTTTTTGTCGCCGGCCTGGTCAGCATGCTCATGGAGCGCTACCGTTCCCTGCGCGTATTTTCCGGCCTGCTGATTTTCTACGGGGTTTCCGCAGGATTGCTCCGGACGCTGCTCGGCGCGGATTCCCGCTGGGTCTACCCGGTGCTGTACATCCTCAAAACCCAGGCGGTCAGCATCCTGCCGATCCTTTTTTGGGACATCCTGGGCGACCTGTTCACCACCCAGCAATCCAAGCGGCTTTACACCCTCGTCACCGCCGGCGGCGTGGTGGGAACCGCTGCGGGCAGTCTGCTGACCCGCAGTGTTGCGGGGTGGATCGGAACGGAGAACATCCTTTTGCTGTTCACGGCCGGAATGGGGCTGGCCGCCCTGCTCAACACATTGATGGACCGGGTGGCCGGAACTCCGGTTCAACCGCATTCCCCCGTCGCTTCCGCTAAAGAGAGCGGGACCTACGGGCGAATGGTCAGGGATTTCATCGCCTGCACCAAACAATATGCACTGCTCAGGTATATGATCATCCTGCTGGCCATCCCCAACATGCTGCTGCCCATCATGGACTACCAGTTCAACGTGCTGGTGGATCGCCACTTTGTCTCCGAGGCGACGACCCTGCATTTTTTTGGTATATATCGCGGTGTCTCCAATACCGTCATCTTCCTCTGCCTGCTGGTCTCGAGCCGTCTGATTTCCGCGTGGGGCATCCCCACCAGCATGCTCTTCCACCCGGCCAATTATGTGCTGGCCTTCACCGGAATTCTCCTTCGCTTCGATATCCTGGCCGGCGTTTACGCCAAGTTTACGACCGAAGTACTCAAAACCGTCCTGAACAATCCGGCCCGGTCGGTTCTTTACAACTTCTTTCCCGCGCAGTTTCGATCCATGGTCAGGGTGATGCTGCGGGGAGGGGTGATCCGGCTTTCCGATTTCGCCGGGTCCAGTCTTCTCATCCTGGTCAGCGGGACGATCAGCCCGCGGCTGCTGTCCATCATCGCCATTCCCCTGGGGATTGTCTGGGTGGCGACCAGTTTTCGATTGAGGCGGGCCTATCCTGCAATTCTGGTGCAGTCCCTTTCCGAACAACAGATCGACCTGGAACCGATGGACAATGATCAGCTTCAAATGCTCGCCGGAAGCCGGAATTCACTGGACACCGTCCGGCAGGGACTTTCATCGGGGGATGGGCGCATGGTGCTGAACTGTGCCCAGTTGCTCTTCAGGATCAGGCCCCCGGGGTGGATCGATCAGGTCCTGGATGCGATCCCGTTGCAGGACGCGCCAGTCCAGCGGCAGCTGTTGTCCCTGCTGCACCCCGACGATGTCAGGGGACATCTGCCGGATATGGTCGCCAGGCTGTCCACTGTGCCTCCGGACCGGCAATGGGTGTGGCTGGAAGCGATGGCCCGCCTGGATCCCGCCGGCAGCGGCCCCTTCCTGGCGAGCCATGCGGCCCACGGCGACCCCAGGGCGCGTATCGAGGCCCACGCGGCGATGGGACGCAGCACCGATCCCGGGCAGCGGCAGGTGTATCGAAATTACGTTCGAGAACTTCTCAAGGGCGACCCCCGGCAGGTGCGCACCGCCGTCGCCCTGGCCGGGAAGGCCGGAGACGGTGACTTTGAAAAGTTGCTGGTGGACACCCTGTCCCGATCCGGAGACCCGGAGATCGTCGGCTGGGCGCTGGAGGGATTGGCCCGTATGGGCCATGGGAACCTGCCGGACCTGGCCCTGGCCCTGACCGGCCACGAATCCGGCCGGGTCCGGCTGAAGGCGCTGGACACCCTGTGCGCCCTGGCCGACCGGGTGCCCCTGAAACGGGTCGTGGCCATGCTCAGGGATCCGGATCAGGCGATCAGGGAGCGCGCCGGGGCCTTCATCAAGGAGAGAGGCGCCGGCGCCGCCGATGAATTGCTCCTGGCCCTGGCGGAACCCTCGCGCCGCCAGCGGAGCGAGATCGCCCGCCTCCTTCAGCACATCGGGCTGCCCGGTGTGGCCTTGTCCGGCTTCGTGACCGCTGAACTGAAGCAGGCCTACCGGTTTCTTGATCTTGCCCGGGCTCTGGCCGCTGCTCCCGGTGGTCCTGCGAAGGACCTGCTCCAGGCTATCCTCGTGGAAAAACAGGCCGACACGGTTGACAAGATTCTGCATGCATTGGGAACCGTTGTTTTCGGAGAACGCATGCGGGTGATCGTGCGTGCCCTCAACTCAATCAATAAACGTGAGCGGGAAGATGCTGTGGAAGCGCTCGACAACGCCCTGCACGGCGATATCCGCCGGGGGCTCATGCCGCTGCTCGACGGGCGGTTCGTTCAGGAACAACTGATCACCGGCAGGGTGACCGTAAAATCCTGGACGCGCCCGCCCGGTTCTCCCGGCGAAGCCATGGTGTCGCTTCTCAGCGAACCCGATCCGGTTTTGCAGGCCCTGTGCCTTGAAGCGGCACAGGAAAATCCTGCGATCATGCCCATCCTCGATTCATCCCCCGACCCGCTTTCCGATGTTTCCCGGGAGCCGGAGGGGACTCAGGACGATTCGCTCAGCCTGGGCCAACGAATCCGTCATCTGCGCGCCATGCCTCTTTTTCAGGGCATTAAGATCCATGAACTGGCCGAGGTGGTTGGCAAGGCGCAATGGATCACCGTCGAACAGGGGGACTTTCTCCTGCGGGAAGGCAGCGTCGGGGACCGGATCTATCTGGTCTGCCAGGGCAGCCTGTGTTCCGACGGCTGCCGCCGATCCGGTGAATGGTCAACCGGCGATATCGTGGGTGAACTCGCCTGTATGGACAGCGCTGCCCAACTGGTCACCGTGCGGTGTGAAACCAAAGCCCGGCTCGCGGCCATTGCATGTGACACATTCCAGCAGATACTGCTGCAATTTCCGGTTCTGGCGTTGAACTTGTGCGCAAGTTACAGCCAGTGGCTCAAGGTGTACCATCAGCGGTTGGAATGTATGAACGAAAAAAGCGACCCTGTGGAAGCCTGAAGCGGGGGACCGTCCGGGAACGGAAAGCCCCGGGTGTTTTTTTGTGGCGGCGGTTTTTGCGGTTGTGCTTGCCATCGTCCCGATTGCATGGTTTAAAAGAGAATTGAAAAACGATTGCACTGCTGCAGATCGGAAGAGACGTGGGGTCGTCGATTCCGGGGAAACATCATCAACCGCTTTGCGGGGTTACCCACCGGTCCACGGTGACCATGAAGGATGAGGGGACGTTACCGCCAATCATGTTTGAGCCGCATATTCTCCTGACGGGAGTTATCATTTTTCTGGCCAGAATCTGTGACGTTTCCATCGGCACCATCCGCACCATCGTCACGGTTCAGGGGAGAACCGCCATCGCCTTTACCCTGGCGATATTCGAAATCTCCATCTGGGTGACCGTGGTCAGTGCGGTAATCAACCAGATCAAGGACCATCCGCTGCTGGTTATCTTTTATGCGTTCGGATATGCGACCGGCAACGTGGTGGGGATCATGGTCGAGCGCAAGCTGGCTTTCGGAACGATGATCCTCAGAATCATCACCCGCAGCGCGGGCCCTGAAATCGCGACTTATCTGAGACAAAAGGGCCAGCCGGTGACCATTTTTCACGGCGAAGGCATGCGGGGGCCGGTCAACGAGCTGTACATTGCCTGCCGGCGCCGGGACCTGAAATGGATTTTGCCCGAGGTGCAACGGCTGGATCCGCGGCTGTTCTACGTCATCGAACAGGCCCGGGACATGAGCAGAGTGCTCAAGCCGGTATCCACGGCCCTTGGCGGGTGGAGGTCCACCGACAAGCGCAAATAGCCCGGACATCGGAGAGAGGGTGGCCGCCCGCCTGATACGCAAAACGGGCCGGGCGGCGAGACCGTCGAAGGAGTCTGGTTGAATTCAGTGGTAATCATCAAAGCGCTGTTTACCTGGCGGGCGGCCGTGGACATCCTGCTGATCACGGCGGGTCTGTTTTTTCTCTACCGAACCCTGCTTCGACTGGGCACATGGGCCATATTCACCGGCGTGCTTTTGGCTACGGCCGTATTCTTCGCGGCCAACTTTCTGGACCTGAAGGGCATCGAATGGATCTACACCAACCTGAGCCATGTGGCCCTGATCGCCCTGATCGTGATCTTTCAGCCGGAGTTGAGAAAGATTTTTGAACGGGCCGCGTCGGTCACCCGGCAGGAGATTCAGCAGAAGGAAGACGGCCTGGTCAGCCTGGTGGCCCAGTCCCTGTTCAAGCTGGCCGAGCAGAGACGGGGGGCTATCGTCGTTTTTCCCGGCAGGGAGTCGGTCAGCGAATGGCTCTCCGGCGGATTCAAACTGGACGCCAAACCCAGCCTTCCCCTGATCATGAGTATTTTCGACCCCAACTCGCCCGGCCACGACGGGGCGTTGGTCGTCCACAACGGCCTGTTCACCCGATTCGGGGTGCGCCTGCCCGTTTCCGAGAGCCAGCGGCTGGCCGAAGCCTACGGTACCCGCCACCATGCGGCCATGGGGCTGGCGGAACGGACCGATGCCCTGACGGTTGTCGTTTCCGAAGAGCGGGGGCAGGTGTCTGTTTTCCGCGACGGCCAGATCACTCCGGCGAGCGACCCTGCTGCGATCGAAGCGGCGATCCTGAGCCATTGGCGGGAAACGGCCGCCCCGGCCATTGAAATCCCCACGGGCCGGCGATGGTGGGCCGCCGTTCTTCAACTGCTGCCCAGTTTTATCGTGGCGGCCCTGTTCTGGCTGTCGCTGACGGTGTCGCAGGGGGAACTGCTGGAAAAAGTATTCACCGTGCCCGTAGAATACTCGCTGACTTCACCCGACCTGGTGCTGGTCGGCGACAAGGACAATGAAATCCGGCTTCACCTGGCCGGCCCGCGGGCCAGCTTCGACGGATTGAGTCCGGCTCAGCTCAGCGTGAAAATCGATCTGTCGAATGCCGTGCCGGGGAAACAGTCCTTTCTGATCACCGATGAGAACGTCCGGTTGCCCAAGAATGTGACCCTGCTGGACGTGGCCCCGTCGAGCCTGGAATTGACCCTGGCGGAAATCGTCAAGCGCGAAATCGCCATCAACGCGCAGCTGGTGGGCCGTCTCCCCGCTAAGCTGGAAATTGCCGCCGTGGTTGTCACACCGAACCGGGTGCAGGCATTTCTGCCCGCCACCGGGGGAAAGGACCAGGTCTCAAGTATCACTACCACCCCGATTTACCTGGAGAATATAAGGGAGACCACCACGCTGTTCTGCAAGACCATCGCACCGCCGGCAGTCCAGCCGGTGGACAAACGATGGCCGGACGTGGAGGTGACGATCGACGTGAGGCATAAAAAATAAGCCATGCGGGTCGATCATGAACTTGTTGCCGTTGGCGGAAATCCTTTAAAAATGATAAAATCGGCGAGCGAAACGAAACCATCCGGATGTTTCTGGTTCTATTCCATTGCCTGTTCCATGCGTTTTCAAAATGTCCATGTGTCGATGGTACTGATTTTCAAAGCAAAAGGAAATGAACAATGCGAACCCTTAATCTGATGGCAGCCACCCTTTTGGTTGCCGGCCTATCCCTGTTCAGCTGCTCAGAAAAAATCGAACCCGGAAACACCCCGCCGGCTGAAGGGCCTTCCGTTGCGGTGCGGGTGAACGAAGCACGCAGCGCCGTCCAGCCGGTCGTGTATGAGGCGGTCGGCACGGTTAAAGCCAGGTTGTCGGCGACGGTCTCCAGCAAACTGATGGGCGTCATCCAGGCCTTCAAGGTCAAGGAGGGCGACCGGGTAAAGCAGGGTGACCTGCTCGTGGTATTGGATGATCGGCAGGTGGCAGCCCAGCTGAACCAGGCCCAGGCGGCCCTGGCCGAAGCCAAGAAGGCCGAAACCGGAGCCATGTCCGCCCGAGCGGCCGCCGATGCCGGTGCCCAGCAGGCCCGGCTATCGTATGCGCGCAACCAGACCATGCTGGCGGGCGGGGCCATCACCCAGGAGACCTTCGAAACCGTTGATGCTCAGAATAAACAGGCCCAGGCGGCCCTGGCGCAGGCCGAAGCCATGGTGGAGGCGGCGCGTTTCCGGATCGAACAGGCGCAGGCCGCCGTGGATGCCGCCACCGTGGCCCAGAAGGACGCCCGCATCCTGGCTCCCTTCGACGGAGAAGTGACCGCCAAGCTGGCCGACGCCGGGTCGCTGGCTGCGCCGGGCACTCCGCTGCTGACTCTGGAGCGGGCGGGGGGATATCGGGTGGACCTGGTGGTCCCTGAAACCTTCATCCAGTCGGTCCGTATGGGCGAGTCGGTGGATGTCCGCATTTCGGCCATCGGGGAAGCGTCCATCACCGGTACAGTGAGCGTCATCGTACCCTCGGCCGATCAGAGCAGCCGGACCTTTATCGTCCAGGTGAACATCCCCACCGCCGAATCTCTGCGGTCGGGCATGTTCGCCCGGGTGCCCCTGACTGTCGGCGAGCAGAAAACGATGCGCATTCTCCAATCGGCAGTGGTCCGCAAAGGGCAGTTGACCGGTGTATTCATCGTGGATGAGAAAGACATCGCCCGGTTCCGTCTGATCCGAACCGGCCGAAGCTATGGCGAACAGGTGGAGGTTATCTCGGGGCTCCAGGACGGCGCCCGGATAGTGGTCGATCCGCCCTCCCAACTGAATAACGGATCTACCGTGGAGATTGAGAAATGAGTCAATCATACGGTCCTGCCGGAAAAATCGCCAACTATTTCATCAATTCCAAATTGACCCCGCTGATCATCGTTGCATCAATGCTTCTGGGCCTGGCGGCCGTGGTGGCCCTTCCGCGGGAGGAGGAGCCCCAGATCATTGTGCCGATGATCGACATTTTCGTGCAGATGCCCGGTTCCAGCGCCGCCGAGGTGGAGCAGCGGGTGACGCGTCCCATGGAGAAACTGCTGTGGGAGATTCCCGGCGTGGAGTACATCTACTCCACCAGCATGCCGGGTATGGCCATGGCGATCGTGCGGTTTTACGTCGGCCAGAATGAGGAGGAGTCCATTGTCCGGCTGCAGTCCAAGCTGATGGCGAACATGGACCGGATCCCCTGCTGCATTACACCGCCGCTGATCAAGCCGCGTTACATCGACGACGTGCCGATCTTGGCGCTGACCTTCTGGAGCGATGAAGTCGAGCCCTATCTGCTGCGGCGGGTGGCCGCCGAGGTGGAGGACCAGGTCAAGCGGGAGCCCAATTCTTCGCTCACCACCCTGATCGGCGGGGACAGCCGGCGGGTGGAAGTCCAACTGGACCCGGTGCGCATGGCCGGCTACGGTCTGGACCCGGTGGCCGTCTCCCAGATCGTCTTCGCCGCCAATCAGGCGGCCGACGCCGGCAGCTATCCTTCGCCGGAAGGCCAGATCATCGTCCATATCGGCGATTTTCTGAAAACTCCCGACGATGTGCGCAACGTTGTCGTGGCAGCCTACCAGGGGCGTCCGGTCTACCTGGGGGATGTGGCCACCATCACGGACGGTCCGCCGATGCCGGATAACTATGTCTTTTTCGGCACCGGGCCGTCGGCCGGTGAAAAAAGCCTGTCCACGGGAGATAGCGGACGGACCCCCTATCCGGCGGTTACCCTGACGCTGGCCAAACGCAAGGGAACCAACGCCATCGATGTGGCCAAAAAGGTGCTGGCGCGTGTGGAGAGCCTCAAGGGAACGGTGATCCCCGACAACGTCCACGTCACGGTCACCCGCAATTACGGTGAAACGGCCAAGGAGAAAAGCGACGAACTGCTCTGGCATATGCTGATCGCGGTGGTGTCGGTGACCATTCTCATCTGGTTCACCCTTGGACACCGGGAGTCCGGTGTGGTGGCGTTTGCCATCCCGGTGACCCTGGCCCTGACCATGGCGGTCTTTTACCTTTACGGGTACACCCTGAACCGCATCACCCTGTTCGCCCTGATTTTCTCCATCGGCATCCTGGTGGACGATGCCATCGTGGTGGTGGAGAACATCGTGCGCCATTTCCGGCTCCCGCAAAACAAGGACCGCTCACGGGTCCAGGTGGCCGTGGAAGCCGTGGACGAGGTGGGCAACCCGACCATTCTGGCCACCTTGACGGTTATCGCCGCCATCCTGCCCATGGCTTTCGTGGGCGGCCTCATGGGTCCCTACATGCGTCCCATACCGGTGGGCGCCTCGGCGGCCATGGTCTTCTCCCTCATCGTGGCTTTCATCGTCACTCCCTGGGCCGCCTACCGTCTGCTGAGCCGCAAAGGCCACGGCAGCGGACACGGCGAGGCGCACGGAACGGAAGACTGGACCACCCGTCTCTACCGCAACGTCATGGATCATTTGCTGCACAAGCCCTTGTGGCGCTGGTCCTTTCTCATCGGGGTGTCCCTTCTGCTGCTGGGAGCCTGTGCCATGGTGGGGGTGGGGCTGGTCAAGGTGAAGATGCTGCCCTTTGACAACAAGAGCGAGTTCCAGGTCATCCTGGACATGCCTGACTACGCCACCCTGGAAGATACCGCCGCCGCGGCCTTCGATATGGGTGATTACCTGGCCACGGTCAACGAGGTGGTCGATTACCAGATCCATGTGGGTACGTCCGGTCCGTTTAACTTCAACGGCCTGGTCCGCCACTACTACCTGCGCCATTCGCCCAATCTGGCTGATATCCAGGTCAACCTGGCGGTTAAAGGAAAGCGCCGGCAGCAGAGCCATGCCATCGCCAAGCGGGTTCGGCCTGCACTACAGGCCATCGCCCGCCGTTATCATGCCCGCATCCAGGTTGCCGAGGTCCCTCCAGGCCCGCCGGTACTCTCCACCCTGGTGGCTGAGGTTTACGGCCCCGATTACGACCGCCAGCGGAAACTGGCCCTGAAGATCCGCGATATTTTCGAACAGACCGACGGCGTGGTGGATGTGGACTGGTATATGGAAGACGCGCAGACCCGCTACCAGTTCAATGTCGATCAGGAGAAGGCCGCACTGAACGGCATCAGTGTGGCCCACATCACCCAGACCTTGCAGATGGTCCTGTCCGGCTCCCGGGCCGGATTGCTCCATCAGGCGCCGGAAAAAGAGGATGTGCCCATCGTGCTGCAGCCTCCCCTGGCCTTAAGGGCCGGCATGGACCTGCTCAAGGCCATCCGCGTCAGTGCCGCAGACGGCCGTCTGGTCTCGCTGTCCGATCTGGTAACGATCGAGCAGACTCCGGTGGACCGCAGCATCTACCACAAGAACCTGATGCCCGTGGTCTATGTGATCGCCGATGTGGCCGGCGCCAAGGAGAGCCCGGTATACGCCATCCTGGAACTGCGCAAGAAGATCGACGCCATCGACCTGCCCGAGGGGTACCGGATTGCTCAACACACGGCGGCCCTGCCCGAGAGCGATCAGCGCTTTTCCATGAAATGGGATGGCGAGTGGCACATCACCTACGAGGTGTTCCGGGATCTGGGCATGGCTTTTGCCGTGGTCCTGGTGCTGATTTTCGTGCTGGTGGTGGGCTGGTTCCAGTCTTTTTCCACACCGGTGGTGATCATGGTGGCCATTCCCTTTTCGCTGATCGGCATCCTGCCGGCCCACTGGGCCATGGGGGCCTTTTTCACGGCGACATCCATGATCGGCTTCATCGCCGGCGCGGGCATCGTGGTGAGAAATTCAATTATCCTGGTGGATTTTATCGAACTCCGGCTGGCCGAAGGGGCGCCGCTGGACCGGGCCGTCATCGATGCCGGCGCGGTGCGCTTCCGGCCCATGATGCTCACGGCTGCCGCCGTGGTGGTGGGGGCCTCGGTGATCCTTTTCGACCCCATCTTTCAGGGCCTGGCCATCTCGTTGATGGCCGGCGAGGTGGCCTCGCTGCTCTTTTCGCGGATGACGGTTCCGATCCTCTATTTTCTGGACAAGCGCTGGGAATTCGCCCACGGACATGGCGGCGGCGGGAAAGTCTGACGCATGATCATTTCCTCGCTGTTGATGCTGGCCGGTTTTGTCGTTCTGCTCAAGGGCGCCGACCTGTTCGTGGATGGCGCCGCGCGGTTGGCGCGGGGGATGAATGTCTCTCCGATGGCCGTCGGCCTGACCGTGGTGGCCTTCGGCACCTCGGCCCCTGAACTTTTCGTCAACATCTCGGCCGGGATCAGCGGCAACACCGATATCGCCCTGGGAAACATCCTGGGCAGCAACATCGCCAATATTCTTCTCGTCCTGGGACTTTCGGCGCTGGTTCGGCCGCTCACCGTTTCGACGGGGACCGTGTGGAAGGAGATTCCTTTCAGCCTGCTGGCGGCGGTGCTGCTGTGGGTTCTGGCCAGCGACGTTTATATCGACGGCGCCGTTCGTTCAACGATCACCCGGTCGGACGGCCTGGTGCTGCTGGGTTTCTTCGCCATCTTCATCGCTTACACGGCATCCATTGCCGCACCGGTGCCCGGCCTGCCGGAGGTCAGTCCGGCACCCGCCGACAAAGCGGCACTGATCGCCCTGAAAATGACTGTCGGCTTTTGCGGGTTGCTGTTCGGGGGGCGATGGATCGTGGACAGCGCCGTCAGCCTGGGGGACTACCTGGCCATTCCCCGGGCCGTGATGGGGCTGACGGTGGTGGCGGTGGGAACCTCGCTGCCCGAACTGGCCACCTCGGTCATGGCCGCCAGGCGGGGAGACGTGGAGATCGCGGTGGGTAACGTGGTCGGCTCCAACATCTTCAACGTGTTTTTTATCCTGGGGGTCACTGCGGTCATCCGGCCGATTCCCTTCAACCCGGCGGCCAATGTGGACATGGGCGTCATGATGGCCGCCAGCATCATGCTGTTCATCTTCATGTTCACCGGCCGGGTGCGCGTCATGGACCGGTGGGAGGGGGTGCTGGCCCTGCTGACTTATGCGCTTTATGTCGTCTACCTGCTGTATCCCCTGTTCTCGACTGCTGTCCCCGCGGCTTCAGGCGGTTGAGGGCAATCGTTGGTCAACAGCCCGCTAATCGTTTTCGGGTAACCGGGCCAGCTCGCCGTCAACCTTTTCCATCCACCAGCGCTGGCGCTGGGGGCTGTGGAACAGCGAGGTGTCTTCATCGAAGGCGGTGTGCTCGGCCAGGGATTCATCCATGGCCGAGCGGATCCATTGCCTGACGGTGGCGGCAATTTCCGCCCGCGCCGCCTCGGGGGTGGGGTGAATGGCCATGAACGTCCTGGCCGCTTCGCGTGCAGTGGCGGTCAGCCGTCGGGCGGTCAGCTCAACCAGGGCAAAATGGATCTGCTCGTGCTGCAGGACGTAGGACCTGTTTTTGTCCGGCATTGCCGGATTCCACCAGGAGCAGCCGGGAATCATGATGGCTTCAAAGGTGGTCCTTTCGATGCCGCCGATATAAAAGAGCGATTCCCCGTACCGGGTCCGGCTGACAGTGAACCGGGAATTCCTGGCGGGTCGGATCCGGGTGCAGGTGTGGGCGTTGATGGATGCCGCATGCATAGCCTGATCGGGCGGCAATGTCGTGGCCTGGAAATCCGCCCGGGTCAGCTGCCGGTAGGCAAAGGCGTCTTGGATTATGGCCGGATCGTCAAGCTGAAGGCCCGCGCGAGGCATGGCGTAGTCCGGCAACCTGGCGCATCCGATGAGCAGCGCCAGCAGGAACAGGCAGCCGGTGATGAAACGGCGTTGAATCGTATTTATCATATCCTTCGTATTATCGGGTGCTACGCCGCAGATGTCAAAAAACAAATGACCGTTTGAACGCGCCAACCCAGGTTGAAAGGCGGACCCATGAGTATGGATACGCTCACCCCGCTGGCCGGGGAAGTATTGAAAAAACGGTATCTTGCCCGCAACTACCGGGGGGAGACCATCGAGACGCCGGCAGACGTGTTTTCGCGGGTGGCCCGGGTGGTGGCCGAGGCGGACCAGCTGTTCGACGCCCGCGCCTCGGTGCGGGACACGGCGGCGCGCTTCGAAGCGGCCATGACCTCGCTCTCTTTTCTGCCCAATTCTCCCTGTCTGATGAATGCCGGCAGGCCGCTGGGGCAACTGGCCGCCTGTTTCGTGCTGCCGGTGGAGGATAACCTGGAGTCCATTTTCCAGAGCCTCAAGGATGCGGCCCTGATCCACCATACCGGCGGCGGAACCGGATTCTCCTTCAGCCGGCTGCGTCCCGCCGGGGACACCATCTTCCCCGCATCGGGGGTGACCGGCGGTCCGGTGTCGTTCATTCAACTCTTCGATGCGGCCACCCACCTCATCGACCGCAACCGCATCCGTCCCGGCGCCAACATGGGTGTGCTGCATGTGAGCCACCCGGACATCGAGGCTTTCGTCAAGGCCAAGCTGGACCGTGGCCAATTGTGCAACTTCAACCTTTCCGTGGCGGTGGACGACCCTTTCATCGATTGTGTGAAAAAGCGGCGCGATTACCCGCTGGTTCACCCGCGAACCGGCGCCGAGGTGGCCCGGGTGCCGGCGGCTGACCTGCTCAGCCTGATGGCCGAAAGCGCCTGGAAAACAGGCGATCCCGGCATCCTGTTCATCGACCGCATCAACCGGGCCAACCCCACCCCGGAGATGGGGCCGCTGGAGGCCACCAATCCCTGCGGTGAACAGCCCTTGCTGCCATACGAATCGTGTACGTTGGGTTCCATCAATCTCACCCGGATCATCGACGGCGAATCCATAGACTACCGGAAACTGGAGTCCCTGGTGCACCTGGCCGTCCACTTTCTGGACAACGTGGTGGAGGTGAACCGCCATCCGATTACCCGGACCGGGGAGTGGAGCCGGATGAATCGCAAGATCGGGCTGGGGGTCATGGGGTTTGCCGACATGCTGATCCTTCTCGGCGTCTCCTACCAGAGTGAACAGGCCGTGGTGCTGGCCGGTGAAATCATGTCCCGACTCCAGCAATATGCCGAGGCTGCGTCGGCCGAACTGGCCGCCAGGCGGGGGAATTTTCCGGCTTTTCATCAGAGCGTGTTTCCGGCCAGAGGGGTGAAGCGGCGCCGCAATGCCACTCTCACCACCGTGGCGCCCACCGGCACCATCAGCATACTGGCGGGAGTGAGCAGCAGCGTCGAACCGGTCTTTGCCTTTGAGGTTCAGCGCCGGATCGTGGATCAGATTTACACGGATGTGCATCCCCTTTATGCGCGATACCGGCGGGAAGGCCGCGAGATAGACAAGCGCATCTTTCAGACGGCCTGGGATGTCTCTCCCCGATGGCATCTGAAGATTCAGGCCGCCTTTCAGAAATATACGGACAATGCCGTATCTAAAACAGTGAACCTGCCCGAATCCATCACCGTAGACGAGATTCGCGACCTTTTCCTGGATGCCGCCGACATGAACCTCAAAGGCATCACGGTCTATCGCGACCAGTCTCACCCGGATCAGGTCCTTTCGGCCTGTTCCATGAAAAACGAGGAGTGCTCATGAATCGAACAAAATCAATAGAAACCATCGATAATTACGACGGTTACTGGGACGTTCTGGTGATCGGCGGCGGCGCCACCGGTCTGGGGTGCGCGCTGGATGCGGCGTCAAGGGGATACAAAACCCTCCTGGTGGAGCAGCACGATTTTGCCAAGGGCACCTCCAGCCGCAGCACCAAGCTGGTTCACGGCGGCGTGCGCTACCTGCAGCAGGGCAATATCTCACTGGTCCTCGAAGCCCTTCACGAGCGGGGACTGCTCATGCAGAACGCACCTCATTTGGTTCAGAATCAGGCCTTCATCGTGCCCAACTACGAGTGGTGGGACGGCCCCTTTTACGGGGTGGGCCTGAAGGTGTACGACCTCCTTGCCGGCCGCCTGGGACTGGGCCCCTCCAAGTGGCTATCCAAAGAGGAGACCCTCAACCGCATTCCGACATTGGAGCCGGACCAACTGCGCGGCGGCGTCATCTATTATGACGGTCAGTTCGACGACGCGCGTCTGGCCGTCAACCTGGCCCAGTCGATTGCGGAGGCCGGCGGGGTGCCCGTCAACGCCATGCAGGTGACCGGCCTGACCTATTCGGGGAAAATGATCGACGGGGTAACGCTCAAGGACACCCTCGATGGGGGAGAGCGTCATGTCCACGCCCGGGTGGTGATCAATGCGACGGGGATCTTCACAGACGACATCCTGCGCATGGATCAGCCCGCAGCTAAACCGATCATCACCCACAGCCAGGGGGTTCACCTGGTGCTGGACAAGCGTTTCCTAAAGGGGAATACCGCCATCATGGTCCCCCAGACGGAAGACGGACGGGTGCTGTTCGCCGTTCCCTGGCACGACCGGGTGCTGGTGGGCACGACCGATACACCGGTGGACCGAGCCTGTCTCGAGCCCCGCCCCCTCGAGGAAGAGATCGCCTTCATCCTCAAGCACGCCGCCCAGTACATGGTGGAGGATCCCACCCGGGAGGATATCCTGTGCGTGTTTGCCGGGCTCCGGCCGCTGGTGGGGGAAGGGGAGGGGAAAAAAACCGCCGCCATCTCCCGGGACCACCATCTGGAGGTGTCCCCGTCGGGTCTGGTGACCATTACCGGCGGCAAATGGACCACTTACCGCAAGATGGCTGAAGACACTGTCAATCAGGCGGCGTTGATCGCCGGGCTGCCCGAAAGCGAATGCCGGACGCGCAAGCTGCGCATTCACGGGTGGCTGAAGAACATGGACCCGGAAGACTCCCTGTGCGCCTATGGTTCCGACGCGATTTTCATCCGGCGGATTATCGACGCGGACCCCGCCATGGGGGAAAAACTGCACGACAATCTGCCCTATGTCAAAGCGGAGGTGGTCTGGGCCGTCCACAATGAAATGGCCGTGACGCTGGAAGATGTTCTGGCCCGTCGCACCCGTGCCCTGATCCTGGACGCCGCGGCCAGTATGGCGATCGCCGGGGAGACGGCCCGCCTCATGGCGGCAGAATTGGATCAGGGGTCTGAATGGCTCCAGCGGCAGGTTTTACGATACAACGATCTGGCACGGGGCTATCTGCCCCGCTGATGAATTCTGTCTATTTTTAGATTCGTCCGCCAACCCCGCAGCAAAGTCCGGGACAGGCGCTGGCTGTTGCGGTTCAGGCCACTTTGAGAAATTCAACTTTCTTGACTCCGCTGGTGAAATCCAGGGCGTTGCAGATCATGTCCAGGTTATCCGTCAGGGCTGTTTTGCGATGTTCTCCGATGGGATAGTTCTTCCCGATGGTTTTGGCCATGGAGGCCAGAAGCTTAACCCGCTGGTAGAATACATGGTCGAAATCCATCCCGTCTTTGGCCGGCTGTTCGGTGCGAATGGGGATCAACTGCTCCAGATCAACGCTTTCGGCGGCGATGTAGCGGGCATTGCCGACGAGGGCGGTCTTGCGTACCGCCCCGAAAGGATATCCTTCCAGGTAGGCCCGCGTCATGACGATCAACAGTTTGAGCCGGCAGATAAATATATGATCCAGGTCCATTTCACCAGCATTGTCGGGCGCAGCACCGAACCGGAGCATGGAGTTCCTTTCCACAATGTTGAACGGGGAAAAAAAGACTTGCTGCTAAAAAAAAGCAAAAATCGAACCACTCACAAAAAATTTAGACAAAGATGCTGTCGACCATTTAACCGATTTCAATAACAGGAAAAATAAAAATCGGCAATACCCGAGGATTCCTCAGTGGGTATTACAAAAAATTCCTATTGTTTCTTTTATGTTATAATTTGTGTGACAAAAAATTCATGTACCTGTGTACGGAAAAAATCATCCATTTCCGACGCCGGGGGGAACGGGGCCGGATTCAGACTTCCTTTGGGATAATCGTAAAACTGCGGGAAGAATGCAGGTGGTTCTGGATCGCCGCATACGCGTTCGCCCGGTTCAGGGACCCTTCCGATGGATATCCGTGAACGTTTTCCGATCAAGTTATTTTTTTGATCAGCGTTTCCGTTGAGAGAACTTTTGCATACATCCCGGACAATGCGGCCATGAAGGATGCATGCACGTCCGATGCGTGGATGGTTTTATCCCTGAATGTCAAGTTCTTAGTCGCGCAGGCATCTTCGGCAACGCTGCAGGTGAAACCCAGATCAAACGCGGCGCGAACGCTGGCGTCGATACACATGTGGCTCATGGCGCCGCATATGACCAGATTCTGGATTTCTCGCTTTCCGAGAAGGTCCAACAACGGGGTGTCGCGAAAGCTGTTGGGATAGTTTTTCACGATGGTGGTCTCGCCTTCCCTGGGGGCAACCGCAGCATTTATTCGGGCCCCGTTGGTCTCCGGCAGAAAAAACGTCGCTCCCGGTCGGGCGGCGATGTGTTGAACATGGATGGCCGGTTGTTCCCTTTTCCTGAATTCATCCAGGAGCAGCCGGGCGTTGGCCGCGGCCGCCTCGATGCCGGCCAGTTCCATACTTCCCCCGGGAAAGTAGTCGTTCTGAAGGTCAATCAGGATCAAGCATGTATTCATGTCGTCTCCTCATCGTTATGGATAATTGCTTCCCATGGTTCAGGTCACCGGGCGCCATGTTTCAGTCGGCAGTTGACAGGGTTCCCGATCAGGCGCGGCTTGAGAGAACATCTGCGATCAGGGTGGCCAGGCGTGACCCTGCACTGCCGTCTGCATCCAGTGCCGGATGATAACAGGCGACGCTCATTCCGGCAATTCTCCCGGAGGCCCAAACGAGACGCAGGAATTCATGGGTTTCTTCAAATGAAAGACCTCCGGATTCGGGGAACATTACCGGCATGAGACTCGGATCGATGACATCGACATCGAAGTGGAGCCATAAGGGAAGCTCTCGTCGCGTGAAATGCGCCAACCCTTCTTCAACGACCGATTTGATTCCTCTTTCCGCCATGCGGTGCCGGTCATAAACCCGGATATTCGATGCGGCAATCTGATCCCAGGCCCTGATGCCATAAACGACGATATCTTCCTCCTTCAACAACGGAAATTTGCCGGCCACGTGAGTGATCCCACGGGGGCCGCGGCCGGTTACTATCGACAGTTCCATATCTGCCGGATCGCCGCTGGGCGATGTCTCCGGGCTATGGAAATCGGCGTGACCATCGAGGAAGATGAGGCCCACGTCGGTGTCTCTCTGCGCAAAGGCGGAAAGGATCCCCACCAACATGCTGCAGTCCCCCCCCAGCAGCAGTGGAAATGCGCCCCGACTCAATATCGCCTCGCATTCTCTTGACAGGCTGGTGGAAAGGTCGATCCACACTCCAAAATCTTTGATTCCCGTCTCAGGATCCCGGATTTCCCGGAATAGAAAACCCGACAAATCGCCGAGATCATTCACCGCATGTCCTCGCGACGCCAAAACGGGGAGCAATCCCGCCTGTCTCAGGCCGTCTGCCGGGTTCTCTATATCCGGCGGCGACCCAAGCCCATTGAACGGCGTTCCCAATATCTCAATTCTCACAACTATATCCTCGGTTTTTTCACCCGCTCAGGATAACTCCGGACATCGTGGTCTCCTGCCATCGTTTTCCGCTATGCATAATTCCCCTTCCGCATCGAAATGAGAAACCGTCTACGGCTAACGATCCTGTCTGGTCGGTCGAACGACGATTTCGTTGACATCCACATCGTCGGGTTGTTCGATCGCAAATGCCACCGCTCGTGCAATGGCGTCCGGAGAGATGGCAAACGCATCGCGCCTTTCCCGTATGTTTCTGGCCATCTGTTCATCGGTGATGGAATTGGCCAGTTCGGTAGAAACAATCCCCGGAAAGATGACTGTCGAACGGATACCGGGCAGGTTTTCCATCCGCAGCCCTTCGGAGATGGCTCGTACAGCGAATTTCGTTCCGGAATAGACCGCCGACCCGGGAAAGACGACCATGCCGGCAATCGAGGATACATTGACGAAATGTCCAGCCCCCTGTTCGGTGAAAAAGGGCAGGGCGGCCGCGATGCCGTAAAGCACACCCTTGATGTTGACGTCGACCATCCGCTCCCATTCGTCGACTTTCAGCTGACTCATCGGAGAGAGGGGCATGATGCCGGCATTGTTGACCATCACGTCAATGCGGCCGTACGTTTGGCTGGCAAACTTCAAAAAATCGGCGACACTTTTGCGCCGGGTTACATCCAGGGGATGGATTTCGGCGACGCCGCCGGTTGCTCGAATCGTGCCGCGGATGGCTTCCAGACGATCCATGCGACGCGCACCCAGAAGGACACGCGCTCCGCGTTCAGCGAGCAGGCGACCCGTTGCTTCCCCAATACCGCTGCTGGCGCCTGTTATCACGACAACCTTCTCTTCTATGTTCATACTTTTCTCCTTATGGATTAAAAATTTTCAACCCTTAATGACCGGTCCGGCGGCGCTGTATTGATGCCGCAATCAGTTCGGGGCGGGAATCCCAAGAAACTTCGCTATCGCCTCATTGACCTGATTCGAGTGGGTGACCGGCGTAGAATGGCCGCCCGGGATGATTTCCAGAAAGCCGTTTGCCAGCAGTTTGGCCATCTGTCTTGCGTGCGCAATCGAGATAACATCGTGGTCGCCGATGATCACCAGGGTAGGCGTGGTGATCTCTTGCAGATCAACCGGTTGCAGCACGGGGAAGGTGCGCCACATGTGCTTGATACGGTTTTCCAATTCAACCAGGTGCTTTCCGGCTCCTGTCCACCACCGTTTGAGCCAGTATTCCAATCCGCTGCTCCGTGTGTGCGTTTCCTCCAGAGCTTCGGAGGTAAGACCGGTTGGACTGAAATTGGCGCTGATGGCAACAATTCGTTTTACCCGTTCAGGCGAGTAACGTCCAAGCAGCAAAGCGGTATTTCCGCCGTCGCTCCAGCCAATCACGTCGGCCCGACGGATGTCAAGTTTGTCTAAAACCTGGATAGCGTCGGAGGCGAGCAGGCGATAATTCAACTCATTGGTGCCAAGGCCGGAATCGCCGTGTCCGCGGATGTCCGGCAGCACAACCTGCCGGCCCGCGGTTACCAGCCAGGGAATCTGGGAGAACCAGGCGAGCCGGTTGCTTAATCCGCCGTGCAGGAGCAGAACCGCAGGGCCGTTGCCTAAACTGATATAGTGGATGCTTGCATCCGCAGTCCTGACGCTCCCTGTCGAGGCTGTGGCGGCAGGTGTCAGGGTCCATGCCAGATATCGGACAAACGCGCCGGACATCGGCATCATCAGAATGTAGCCGGATAAGAGAACGAAAAAGATGATGCCCGAGGGGATAAGGTAACGTTTCATCGGGTGCTTTTTTTATAAAACCGGCCCGGCAGGGTTACCCTACAATTTGCCGGCGGATCACGGTGTCTTTCTTCCACCGGTGATCGTCTCTTTTCGGGTAGCCGATATTGTAGTGCAGGCCTCGGCTCTCCTTGCGGTGGGCGGCGCACCTGATAATCAGCGCGGCCACGGTGGCGATGTTGCGAAGCTCGATGAGGTCCGGTGAGACTTTGAAATTCCAGTAGTATTCGCTGATTTCGTTCTGGATGGTGTCGATGCGGCGCTGGGCACGGGCCAGGCGCTTGTCCGAGCGAACGATGCCCACATAGTTCCACATGAGGCGGCGGATCTCGTCCCAGTTGTGGGCGACCATGATCTGCTCGTCGCTGTCGGTGGTGCCCACGTCATCCCAGTCCGGGATATCCGGGAAGGTTCCCCTGTCGTTTTCGGCAAGGTCCCGGACCGCCTGGCGGGCGGCGGCATCGGCGTAAACCAGGGCCTCCAGCAGGGAGTTGCTGGCCAGGCGGTTGGCGCCGTGAAGGCCGGTGCAGGCAGTTTCGCCCACGGCGTAGAGGCGGTTGATGTCCGTGCGACCGAACATGTCGGTAACCACGCCGCCGCACATATAGTGGGCGGCCGGCACGACGGGGATCGGTTCTTTGGTCATGTCGATGCCGAAGGCCAGGCATTTTTCAACCAGGTTTGGGAAGCGACTGGTGACGAACGCCGCCGGTTGGTGGGAGATATCCAGAAAGACACTGTCCTGGCCGGTGCGTTTGAGTTCCGTGTCGATGGCGCGGGCCACCACGTCCCGGCAGGCCAGATCTTTCTTGGGGTCGTATCGTTCCATGAAGGAGTTTCCCGCGGCATCCATGAGACGTCCCCCTTCTCCCCGCACCGCTTCCGAAATGAGAAAATTCTTGGCAGCCGGGTGATAGAGGCAGGTGGGATGGAACTGGACGAACTCCAGGTTGGCCACGGTGGCACCGGCCCGGTAACCCATGGCAATGCCGTCGCCCGTGGCGATGTCCGGGTTGCTGGTGTAGAGATACACCTTGCCTGCACCGCCGGTGGCCAGCAGGGTAATGCCGGCGCCGAAGGTCAGGACCTCGTGCGATTGGCGATCGAGCACGTAGGCGCCGCAGCAGTAATCCTCGTGCGTGGTGGTGACCAACCCCCGCCTGATGCGGGTGGAAAAGGTGATCAGATCGATGGCGATGTGGTTTTCGTAAAAACGGATGTTCCGGTTCTGACGAGCCCGACTCAAAAGCACCTGCTCCACTTCACGGCCGGTCATATCGTGGGCGTGGACGATGCGGTTGCGCGAGTGCCCGCCCTCCCGGCCCAGATCAAAAGCCTCGCTGCCGTTTTCCCCCGGACGGTCGCCTTCCGTGTTGAAGCTGACGCCGATCTCCATCAATTCCCGGATTCGTTTCGGCCCGCCGACCACGACCTGGTGAACCACGTCCGGGTTGCACAGGCCGTCGCCGGCATCCAGCGTATCCTGGATGTGCAGGTCGAAGGAGTCCTGCTGATCGAAGACGGAGGCGATACCCCCCTGGGCGAGGTTGGTGTTGCTGTCCACGGCCTGCTTTTTGGTGACGATGGCCACGGTACCGCTGTCGGCCACCTTGAGGGCAACCATCAACCCCGCGATCCCGCTGCCGATAATCAGAAAATCAGTCTGGATATTCATGTATCAATACAGGGAAGAGCGGGCTTTTCGCCGGCTGGAGCTGAAGAGTCCGATGAAAAATCCCACCAGCATGATTCCGCCGCCGGTGAGCACCCATTGGATAATGCGGCTGCGCTTCATCTGCATGTTTTCTTCATCCAGTTTGGCCGAAAGGGTTTTTTCCGCTTCCAGATCGGCGACCACCTGCTGGTGGCGCTGCTTGAGTTTCAAGAATTCGGAGGATTCTTTCTTCAGGGTCTCGTAAGCGGCGCTGAGTTGGTCGCGGTCCTTCTGGTTCTGGGAAAGATCGGCATCGGTGGCTTTTTTCTGCGCATCGAGCGCATCGAAATTTTCCTTCAGGCCCTTGTATTTGGCGGCCAGCACGTCGTAGTCCTGTCTGACCCGGCCCAGCACCATGGCGCAGGGCTGGTTGGCGGTAAGATAGCGGTTGAGCACCCAGCCTTCCTTGCCGCTGTGATCGCGCACCATGGACCACTCTTCCCCTTTTTCCAGGATCTCCAGGGCTTTCCCGCTTTGGACCAGTGAAATGATTTTGCGGTCCGAGCCGGGGCCCGTCCGCATGGTGATTTCAAAGTCTTCGGACACGTAAACGGTTTCCGCAAGGCTTGCGGCCGGCAGGATCAAAAGGCCAATAAGAACCATCCAGAACCCTACTTTCAGGTTTTTCATAACCAATTCATACTCCATTTTATTGGGGTTGTTTCAGCCACTGGAAAAAACGGGCCTATTTTGAGTTGAAAAACCATCATCTGTCAATAATTTCTTTTCAAACCGCAGGCCCTGTGGTAATCCAAAAAGTGTAACATAAACAGGCAGGTGAAGACTTTATGATCGCGTATGACCTACAGTGCAGCAACGGCCACCAGTTTGAGGGGTGGTTCGAAGACAGCAGGTCCTTCGACCGGCAGAAAAAGCAAGGCATGATTGCCTGCCCGGTCTGCGAGGATACCGTTATCCTCAAGGTACCCTCCATGTTTGCCATCAAGGGTTCATCCGGCACGCTGCCGCTGAACGCCGCCGCGACTGCGGACATGGCGGCACTGGGAAAAAAGATCGTCGACTATGTGCAGAAAAATTTCGACAACGTGGGCGCCGATTTTGCCGAAGAGGCGCTCAAAATGCACTATGGCGTAAGCGAACCCCGGAGCATCCGCGGCGTCAGCACACCCAAAGAGGAAGAGACCCTCAAAGCCGAAGGCATCCATTTTTTCAAGATCCCCATCCCCTCGGAACCCTTTGACCCGGATGCATCCT
>JAHLLR010000060.1 GCA_020444075.1 Deltaproteobacteria bacterium | reverse complement strand
AACATGATAGCATGTTTTGGAAGAAAAACATACTTTATTTACGGATAAGCACTTAGTTTTTCCTTGTGTTTGTGTGGCGGCCGAATCCGATCCGATTACCGGATGGATTGACAGCGATACCCGTGAAATAAAATGCGGATCCGAGCGACGGTGTTTCAACGATCCGGCAGAAAGGAACGCTCATGGTCGAGATCATGCACAGCAACATTCTGGAACTGGCCGAAATGCGCCAGCAGGCCGCCCTGGGGGGCGGCGAGCAGCGCAACGACGATCAGCACCGGCGGGGAAAGCTCACCGCCCGGGAGCGCATCGACCTGTTGCTGGACGACGGCAGCTTCGAGGAACTGGACATGCTCAAGGTGGGGCGCAGCGGCCTGTCCGGCAAAAACGCCGATACCCCCGGAGACGGCGTCATCACCGGCCACGGCCGCATCAACGGTCGCGAAGTCTTCGTCTTCAGCCAGGACTTCACCGTGATCGGCGGCTCCCTGGGCGAAGGCCACTCCCAGAAGATCTGCAAGGTGATGGACCTGGCCGGCCGGGTCGGCTCGCCCATTATCGGCCTCAACGATTCGGGCGGGGCGCGCATCCAGGAGGGGGTCGACGCCCTGGCGGCCTACGGCGAAATCTTCCACCGCAACGTGAACGCCAGCGGCGTGATCCCGCAGATTTCCTGCATCATGGGGCCCTGCGCCGGCGGGGCGGTTTACAGCCCGTCCATCACCGACTTCGTCTTCATGGTGGACGGCACCTCCAACATGTTCGTCACCGGTCCCAACGTGGTCAAGACCGTCATCCACAAGGACATCAGCTCCGACGAGCTGGGCGGCGCCGGCGTCCACGCCGAGAAAAGCGGCGTGGCCCATTTCGTCTACCCCAATGACATCCTGTGCCTGCGCGGCGTGCGCCAGCTGATCAATTACCTGCCGTCCAACAACCGTCAGAAAGCGCCTTTCCTCGACCTGAACGACCCGCCCGAGCGGACCGATCCGGCCCTGGACTACCTGGTGCCGCCAAATCCCAACCAGGGCTACGACATGAACGTGCTGATCACCAGCATCCTGGACGGCGCGGAGTTTCTGGCCGTGCAGCCCGATTTCGCGCGCAACATCATCTGCGGGTTCGGGCGTCTGGGCGGCCAGACCATCGGTCTGGTGGCCAACCAGCCGGCCGTGCTGGCCGGAGTGCTGGACAACAACGCCTCCTTCAAGGCGGCGCGGTTCGTGCGCTTTTGCGACGCCTTCAATATCCCGCTGATCTGTCTGGTGGATGTTCCCGGCTTCATGCCCGGGCCGGACCAGGAGCACGGCGGCATCATCCGTCACGGCGCCAAGCTGCTCTACGCCTTCACCGAGGCCACGGTGCCGCGCATCACCGTGATCGTGCGCAAGGCTTACGGCGGCGCCTACCTGGTGATGAACTCCAAGCACATCCACTGCGACATCAACTATGCCTGGCCCACCGCGGAAATCGCCGTTCTGGGACCGCGGGGCGCCTCGGAGGTGATCTACCGCAAGGAGATCGCCGCCGCCGCCGATCCCGAAGCCCTGCTCAGCGAGAAGATGGAGAGCTACCGCAAGCACTACGTGAACCCGTTTCTGGCGGCCAAGCGCGGCTATATCGACGATGTCATCTTCCCCAGCGACACCCGGCACCGGCTGATCCGCACCCTCCAGTTCCTGGAGGGCAAGAAGGGCGACCGTCCTGATCGCAAACACGGTAACATCCCCTTGTGAGGCATCCCATGTTTACGAAAATCCTGATCGCCAATCGCGGCGAAATCGCGGTACGCATCATGCAAACCTGCCGGCGCATGGGCATTCAGACGGTGGCCGTCTATTCGGAAGCCGATTTCCGCAGCCTGCATGTGGTCAAGGCCGACGAAGCCGTCCCACTGGGCGGCGCGCGTCCGGCCGAATCCTATCTGAACAAGGAAAAAATCCTGCAGGTGGCCCTCGATACGGGGTGCCAGGCCATCCACCCGGGGTACGGCTTTTTGTCCGAGAACGCCGATTTCGCCGACATGGTCACGGCGGCCGGCATCGTCTTCATCGGTCCCTCCGGTCCGGTCATCGCCCGCCTGGGCGACAAGATCGCCTCCAAGAAGCTGGCCATCCAGGCGGGCATCCCCACCGTGCCGGGCCATGTCAAGGCCCTGTCGAGCGAGGCCGAGGCCGGGGCGGTGGCGGCCGAGGTCGGGTATCCGATCCTGCTCAAACCGGCGGCCGGCGGTGGCGGCAAGGGCATGCGCACCGTGACCCGCCCCGAGGATCTGGCATCGGCGCTCAGGCTCTGCCGGCAGGAAACCCGCAAGGCCTTCGGCGACGATGCCATTTTCATCGAACGCTATATCGAGGCGCCGCGGCATATCGAGATCCAGGTGATGGCCGACGCCCACGGTCATGCGATCTCCCTGGGCGAGCGCGAATGCTCGATCCAGCGCCGCTACCAGAAGATCATCGAGGAATCGCCGTCCGTGGCCCTGGATACCGAGGCCCGGGGGCGCATGGGCCGGATGGCCTGCCGCCTGGCCCTCGAGGCCGGCTATGTCAACGCCGGCACGGTGGAGTTCATCTTCGATGCGGACAAGCAGTTTTATTTTCTGGAAATGAACACGCGTCTGCAGGTGGAGCATCCGGTGACGGAAATGGTCACGGGGCTGGACCTGGTGGAACTGCAATTGCGAGTGGCCAACGGCGAGCCCCTGCCGCTGAAGCAGGAGGATGTGCGGCTGAAGGGCTGGGCCTTCGAAGCGCGCGTCTGTGCGGAGGACACGGAACGCAATTTCGTGCCCTCGATCGGCCTGATCACCCGCTATGCCGAGCCCGCCGGCAGCCGCATCCGGGTGGACAGCGGAGTGCGCGCCGGCAGCAGCGTGCACGTTTTCTACGATTCCATGCTGGCCAAGGTGATCACCTGGGGCGGCGACCGCGAACAGGCGCGGCTGAAAATGGTGGACGCCCTCAATGGGTATCACATCGAAGGCATCAAGACCAATGTGGATTTCGCCAATCGGGTGATCTGCCACCCGTCCTTCATCAAGGGCGATCTGTCCACCGGTTTCATCGCCCGGCACCTTGCCGATGCGCACCCCGCGTCGCTAATGCCCGAAGCGGACATTCATTTCATGGCCATCGCCGCCACCTTGATCTATCACCTGCGCGAGAACCTGATTCATCGCAGCCTGTTGCCCCTGCAGGCCCAGGTGGGCGGCGCGATTCCCGCCAAACGCCAGTTCACCTACGTGACCAAGAGCAACGGCGCGGTGCTCGACATCGAGATCGAGCCCCAGGCCAGCCAGGACCAGTGGCGCGTGCGGGTCAACGATGCCGTGTACGATACGATTACGCCCCCCATGGAGTACTATCGCCGCCGCCTGAAGCTGACCATCGGCAACGCCACGCATTATTTCCGTCTGCATTACAGCGGCAATTTCATCGAAGTGGCTTTTTGCGGCATGGTCAAGCCTTTCGAAATCTACACCCCCAAGGAGTGGCAACTGGCGCGGTTCATGCCCAAACCGGCCATCAAGGCCATGGACAACGTGCTGCGCTGCCCCATGCCCGGGCTGATGGTGGCGATCAATGTCCAGGCCGGCGATCGGGTGTTCAAGGGGCAGGAACTGCTTACCATCGAGTCCATGAAAATGGAAACGGCGGTGGCTTCGCCGGTGGACGGCGAGGTGGCCGCCGTCCAGGTGACCCCCGGTGAAACCGTGGATACGGGATCGGTGCTGATCTCCTTTAAATAAGCAGTGGATCCAACCAACCCAAATAAATGGTTCATTGGATCCCACTAAATACACCGAAAGATCTCGTGCTGCAGAAAAATGGCTACAATAATTGCTAAATTCAGGAGCCAATTTCAAAACGCCCCATTTCGGCCAATATCGGCGTTGGGCTCACATTTCAATCCTCAACGTAGCGCGGCTGCGCCTGCGGTTGAAATGTTCGCCCGCCTTGATCTTGACCGAACTAAGACGTTTTGAAACAGGCTCTCAGGGCTAAAATTTCACTGCCGCTTCCCGAAGGGTCTTTTGAACCGGATCGCTGAACCAGCAATCGAGAAATATTTCATTTTTTGACAGGTGATTTTTCTCGTACCGGCTTTTAATTGTTTCGACTTTATTGGCTTTGACCGCCGAGAACGCCTGGTCCTGGAAACTGGCAATCTGGGACAGCCGTTCCATCGTAAAATCTTCAAGCTCGTCCGGTGGGCCGACGATATCGACCAGACCGATGATTTTCGCATCCGAAAAAGTCATGAACTCGCCGCTGTAAATCATCTGGGTCGCGTAGCGGTTTCCGATGGTGTGCCTGAGCATCATATCCGCCAGATAGGGGACCGGTACCCCAAGTTTCAATTCGTTCAGACCGATTTTTTTCTCCCCGGATGCCGCATAGCGGTAATCGCAGGTCAGGGCAAGGATATTGCCTCCGGCTACCGCATGGCCGGAAAGCGCGCACACCGTGGGAAAAGGGGCGGTGAAGAGATCCAGACACAATTGGTTGAATCTTTCCAGGAAATCGCCCATTGCCGGCCGGTCGAATTTCAATACCTCCGGCAGATCGAAACCGACGCTGAAGAACTGGTCCCCACCGCAAAGCGCCATCCCGCGTGCAGTCCCTTTCAGTGAAACCAGCGTCTCGGATAATTCATCAACCATTTGCGAACTGATCGGGTTGGCAGGACCGCTGTTCAATCGTAGGATCGCTATGTGATCCTGAAATTCTTTGATCACTGTCTGCATGATACCTCCTTTCACGTTTGGGTCCGTTCACAAATGGCATCTTTCGTTTGATCAGGCAGGACTTTAAATAGTGAGAATGTCCCCTAACTACCCAATTGATGGCTCTTCCGTTCAACTGCGGTCGTTACCCCCCGGAGTGGGTCCCGTTGGGCGGTCGCGGATTCATAAAATCTCCGTAAAGTTTTTGAGCGCATTTCGGACAAATGCCGTGGGTGAACTGGGCGTCCGAATTGTCGCGGATATAGGTCTCGATTTGATTCCAATACCCCTTATCGTCGCGGATCTTTTTGCAGGAGGCGCAGATGGGGATCAGACCGCTCAGGGTTTTGACATCCGCCAGTGCATTTTTCAGCTCTTTGATCAGTTTTTCCCGTTCCGCTTCCGCGCGTTTCCGTTCCGTGATGTCCTTGGCAATGCCCTGGGTACCGATAAAGGTCCGGACGTTCGTCGGCTCGTTGCAGTAGAGTCGGAAGAGTCCCTGGGCGCGGACCAGGAATATGCGTTCGAGTTCAGGTGAGCCGGGGCCGTTCCCGCCTGTCAGGAAGCGAAGTTCCAGATTGTCGGCGTCACGCTTTCCCCGTCTTCTGTCGTTGATGCGATGCGCGGCCCTGGCCCGGTCATCCGGATGAACCAGGTCCAGGATGTTCCTGAATAAGAGATCGCGGGGCCAGTATCCGTAAGGGATGACGGCATCGCTGATGAAGGTGATGCGGCCTTGAGCATCCAGCCGGTAGATGATGTCGGGAACGCTCTTGATGATGGAGTCGAGCCGTTCCTCCGACTCCTTGAGGGCCGCTTCGGCCTGCCGCTTTTCTTCCAACAGCTGCTGCTGTTGAAGCACCCGCCGGACGACGGTGGGCAGCAATTCCAGAAACCCCCCGCTGACATCCTTGACAATATAGTCCCTGGCGCCGAGTTTCATGGCTTCCACGGCAAGGCGTTCGTCGCCGTGGCCGGTGATCATGACCACCGGTGCCGTCGATTGCCGTGCGGACAGCTTCCGCAGAACCTCGAGACCTTCGAGGACGGGCATGGACTGATCCACCACCAGCAGCGCATATGCGCCGGCGTCGTACATGTCCAATCCTTTTCGGCCGTCATGAGCGATGTCCACGGCATAGCCGGCACGATTCAGGGTCTTTTGAACCAGGCGGGCGGCGCCGGGATCGTCCTCCATACAGAGAATGCGGATCGCTTCGGATTTATTCATGGCTGTACGGCCCTTCCTGGGGAATGACCACCACCGAAAGAAACAATCCAAGTTTGCGGATCGCTTCGCTGAACTCCTCGTAATCAACGGGCTTGGTGATATAGACATTGCACCCCAGGTCGTAGCATCGGACGATCTCCCGCGGATCGTCGGTGGTGGTGAGAATGATGACCGGGATCCGTCTGGTGGACTCGTCCTCCTTCATGCGGCGAAGGATCTGATACCCGTCCATCACCGGCAGGTTGAGATCCAGCAGCACCAGCAGGTTCTCGGGTGTCGGGTTTCCGGAATAGGCGCCTTCGCCAAAAAGATAGTCCATCGCCCGACCGCCATCCTCAAACTTGACGATGGGATTGTGGATGTTGGCGCGGCGCAGGTTTTTTTCGACCAGGCGGGCATGCCCCGGGTCGTCCTCCACCAGCAGGATGGTAACGCTTTTTGTGATACTGTTCATTGTTGCGCCTCGTGGGTTGAAAGAGGAACGGGGATGGTAAAGGAGAACGTGCTTCCCTCATCGACCGTGGAACGGCATTGGATGTGGCCGCCATGGCGGTTGACCAGGGCCTGGGTGTAGGCCAGGCCCATGCCTTCGCCGGGAAGGTCTGTCCTGCCGGCCCGTCGGAAGGGCATGAAGACCTTGTCCATGTCTTCCGGGGCGATCCCTCGGCCGTTGTCTCTGATATGAAAAGTCACCTGATCCAGTCCGTTTTCGCTGGTGATTTCGATTCTGCCTTCACGGCCGGGAACCGAGTACAAGATGGCATTGTTGAGCAGATTGCCCAGGATCTGCTGCATGGCCAGCCGGTCGGCTTCGATGACGGGCAGCGGGCCGATGTCGACTTTGATCTTTTTCTCGGCAATCTGATGCGCCAGGGTGTTCAGTGTTTCCTTGACTTTCTTTCTCATGTCGAGGGATTCCGGTTTGAGTTCGGTCCGGCCCAGCCGCGAAAGGTGCAACAGGGCGTTGATCAGACTGTCCATGCGGTCGGCTGAAGAACCAATAAAATCAAGCGCTTCGGTTATGTCCAGGAGGGCAGTGGATTCATCGGCGTGCAGCGGATCGTCCAACCGTGAAATATGGGTTTCCAGGACGGGCCGGATGACCTCCAGCGCGCTGCGCAGTTCGGCGGAAAAGCCTTTCAGGTTGATCAGGGGGGCGCGCAGATCATGGGAAACAATATAGGCGAAATTTTTGACCTCCTCGTTGCGCTGTTCCAACCTCCTGGCACTCAACGCCAGGCGCTCCTCGGTCCGCTTGTGCTGCTCGATTTCCAGTTCCAGTTCGTGGTTGGCATCCGCCAGCTGCGCGGTTCGCTTTTCTACGCGACTTTCCAGTTGGTCATGCGCGCTTTTCAACTGGCGTTGGGTTGCGGCGATCCGTTGGCTCAGTTCCGCCACGACGATGGCGATGACCATCAGCATGAGGATCCGGATATGATCGTTAACGGTGGTTGCCTGGGGGCGCAGAAGCTGATGGCTGGCCAGGAGAAAGATAACCAGAAAAACGGCGACCCAGAGTCCTCTTCTTTGCCACCAGATGCATGCGAGGATGATGGGAAGGTAGTAAACGTGGGAAATGATCGTGCCGATGCCAAGAACCGCATGGAAATAGTAGGTCAGGACACAGGCAACGAGAGTTAAAAAAGCGATCAGTACCGGTTTGAGGGCGTCAGTGGAATATTTCTGGATAGGCAATTGAACCATGGGAACCGCTTTGGAAACCCGCTGCTGGTGAAAGATGTTTTTGAATACTAAATTGAGAGACATTAGGCAACCAGCGGCCGGCAGATTTGTGAAAAATGGGCAATTTTACCTATGGTTCGACAAGGGGCGGCGAGTCCGTGAATATTTAATTGAACAAGGGTGCCGGGGGTTTCTGAAAGGGCTTTTTGGGGTCAGTCAGCATCGAGATTGACCTGAGACGAAATTTGGATAATTCTGAGGCCGATGCCAAGGGGTGTGGCCATTCCAACCAGAAAACCGGTTTTGCCTTTCGATCCTTGTGGAGTGGGCGATTGCCGAACGAGCGAAAAATATTATGAATTCACCTAAGGTCTTTTGGCTCCTGATCGGAGCGTTGCTTTATGTTATTTTCCCGCGCGACCTGGTGCCGGATTTTCTGGTCGGGTGGGGGTGGCTCGATGATCTGATCGTGGTTTATATGCTCTGGCGCTATTACCGGCGTCTGTCGCCAAGGCAAAGACCCGGGAACCAGTCCGGTCATTCCCGGGACACGGCCAATGACCGGCAGTATCGTGCCACTGATGCCGACAGCCAGGATCACCGGGACCCATACACGATTTTGGGGCTCGCCCCGGGCGCATCCAAGGTAGAAATCAAATCCGCCTACCGTCGCCTCGCCGCCCAGTATCATCCGGACAAGGTACAACATCTGGGCAAGGAATTTCAGATAATGGCCGAAGCGCGCTTCAAAGAAATTCAACAAGCCTATGACGAACTCAATTCCAGGTGAGGCCCGTTTCCTGATAGAACAAACCGGCATTGCCGCCAGTTGGATGAACAAGATGCTACCCCCGTCGAGCGCTCCATTGGCTGCATAATGGAGCAATGCCGCGGCCGCTTTTCCGGTGTACACCGGGTCCAAGAGTATTCCCTCCATCCATAGCCGCAAACCGCCTTACGGCCTTCCTGCCTTCTGTGGTTCTTTGCAAGCAAGGATTCCCTTGGCAGGGCCTGCTTCAAGGGCGAACCTGTGATTATCACCGGATCCGTCTGTTATCCTGCGGAATAAACGCGGTTCGGTAAATTTTACCCCTTCAATAATTAAAAATAATTCTTGACACGCGATCACACATCTGCCTATCAATGTACACGACCGACCGACCGGTAGGTAAAAGTAATCTAACAAACTTAAATATATAATAAAAATAATAATAAAAAAATTATGAAAGATAAAATTAAAAAGTCGGCGATCAAACTGTTCTATAAAAAAGGCTATTTTGCCACCAGCATGAGCACCATCGCCAGGGCCACGGGAATTCGAAAGTCCAGCATTTATCATCACTACTCCACGAAGGAAGATATCCTGTTGGATATTTTCAGGACGTCCATGAATGATCTTCAGGATGCACTGCGAACCCGTCTGGACGCGGCGACGGGAGCACGGGAAAGAATGCAGGCAGCCATATACTGCCATATCATTTTTCACATTGAACGGCAGAAGGAGGCGATTATCGCCGATAGTGAACTGAGAGGATTGACAGCTAGAAATTATAAGGAAATCATCCAGATGCGCGATGATTATGAAAAGAAGATCCAACGGGTGCTTGAAGAAGGGGTCGCCGAAGGTATTTTCGTCGACCTGGATATAAAGGTTATTTCCTACGCCATTCTAGCGATGTGCACGGCAGTCTGTACCTGGTTCAACAAGTCAGGGCGCCTTTCCAAAGAGGAGGTCGCCGACATCTTTTCCGTTTTTATTCTGAAGGGATTAGCCAGGTCCTGAAAATGTGAGGTTCCAGGAGAGAAAACCCGGAGAGGAGGTGAAGGCGAGAGGAATATGGATTGACATTCATAACCAACCACAAGACGTACAAGGAGAGAAAAATGGCAAAACTGTTGGGGTATAAAAAAACGATCGCTTTTGTATCCATTGTGGGGTGTATCTTCGTATTGACCTTTATGGCAGGTGAGGCCCAGTGTAAATCCTACAAATGGAAAATCAGCCAGGGCATTGCCGAGGACCATCCCGCTTCTGCCCGGTGTAAGCAGTTTGCCGAACTTGTAGGGGAAAAATCGGGAGGCAAGATCAACCTGTCCTACTTTCCATCCGGAGCGTTGGGCGACTGGATGGAGCAAATCGAAGCCAATCGAATGGGTACGCTGGAGATCGGACTCAATGCCGGTTCCACTTCCTATGATCCACGAACCAACCTGATGTTCATGCCTTATCTCTTCTCCACCTGGGACGAAGCACGCGCCGCGATCGGTTCCAAAGGGTGGCTCACCCCTATTTTTGATGATCTCTATTCCCAGATCGGCCTCAAAGTGCTGGGCATCTATTTGAATGCCTGGGACGGGATGGCCTACACCAAACGCGTCAAGAAGGTTGCCAAGGTGCCCGAAGACTATTCCGGGATAAAAATGCGGGTGCCGCCGATCCGGATTTTTGAAGTCTATGTTCCCACGCTGGGCTTCATCTCAACGCCTATCGCCTACTCCGAGACATTTACCGCGCTACAGACCGGCATCGTCGATGCGCGCTCCGCATGCCCGGCGGTCGAGGCGTATGTCATGCGCGATGCGCTTTCCTACTGGGTGGCGACCCGCGACTGCTTCGAGTACTGGTTCTTAACGATGAACAAGAAGCTATGGGACTCCCTTTCCGATGAAGACAAGGCGATACTCAGCAGTGCCGCGGACAAGGTCATGAGCGACCAGGCCCTTGCCGCTGAAAAAGATGAAAATGAATTCAAGCAGAAACTGGTTGATGCGGGGGTCAAGGTATATGAGGTGAATGATCAGGAGTGGCAAGCGGGTGCAAAAATGGTTCGCGCCAAAGCGTGGCCGGTCATCCAGGAAGAACTTTTAGGGTCCGTGCTGATGGAAAAAGTCAAGGCGCATGCTACCAAAATTCCCGAATAATGGATACCCGCGAGAATAATGGGAAATCTGCTGTCAGGGTTTAAATCCAGGGGGTCGGGGGATACCGGCCCTCGCTTTCGGATAAAGATTGGAACCCATCATGTCATTGAAGACGATCAATCGATTTTTTACAGCTACTGACCATTTTATCGATAAGGGTGCTTCTGCACTGATCATTATAGGCGGCGTATTGGTTGCACTGACAGTCGTTTTGCAGGTTATCCTGCGTTATATCTTCAAGGTCCCGCTTTTCGGCTTGGAGGAATTCTCACGATTGATCGCCGTGTGGGTATACTTTCTCGGTGCTATTTTCGGAACGAAGTGGGACTCCCATGTACAGGGCGACGTGGCCGGGCGGCTATTCAGAACGGGTCGTTCCAGGGCGGTAATTAAGGCCCTCGCCTGGATAATTAGCCTTTTTGTCTGTTTTCTCTTTCTGTATCACTCCGCCACTTACAGCTTATGGCTATACGGAACCGGAGAAAGGACGACCGGTTTGTGGTGGCCGAGAATATACAGTGTCGGCAGCATGCTCTTCGGCGCCTTCTTTATGACCATCTATAGTACTGCCAATGTGATCAAATATTCAGGCGCAGCCATCAACGGACTGAAGCCCGCTCCGGGAGGTACACCATGACAGTTGTCGTCGCCGTAATGGCCCTGGTCGTCGTGATCATGCTGTTGGGAGTTCCGGTGGGGTTTTCCTTCGGCCTGGGGGGATTTATCATCCTGGCGATCACCGGGCTGGACCCGCGGTTTGCCATACCGGCGGCCTTCCGCAACCTGGAATCCTATACCCTGCTGGCCCTTCCGCTTTTCATCATGGCAGGCGGGCTGATGCGGGATGCCGATATATCCAGGCGCCTCATCGCGTTTACCATGTCTTTTCTGGGCCGGATCAAGGGGGGACTGGGAATGGTGTGCGTGGTGTCGTGCACCATCTTCGGCGCCATCTCGGGATCGGCATCGGCCGCTATTGCCGCTATCGGGTCGGTGATGATTCCGGAAATGGTGGAACAGGGGTACTCGCGGGGATACTCTACCGGGCTGGTTGCCGCCTCCTCCATGCTGGCCCTGCTCATTCCGCCGAGCATTCCCATGATTGTTTTTGCCATGACGGCTCAGATATCCATTCTCGCCGCTTTCTTAAGCACATTGATACCGGGTATTTTAATGATGACGGCCTATTGCATCATCAACCTGATTATGAGCCGGCGCATGAAATCATTGAAGGTCGCCCCGAAAATCGCCTTCTCTGAAGCGGTAGGGGAGATTGGGCGTTCCACCCGGCATGCCGGTTTCGCCCTCTTCATGCCGGTGCTTGTCCTCGGGGGAATCTACGGCGGTGTTTTTACCCCTACCGAAGCGGCCGGAATGTCGGCGGTTTATGCGGTGTTTGTGGGTTTTTTCATATACAGGAAGATGACTCTTGCCGGGATGACGAACAATATCAAAAACTCCATGGTGACATCCGGCGTGGTGATGATTCTGCTGTTTTTCATCCTCATGGTGAGCAGAATCATGGTGACCTATCAGGTTCCGCAGCAGCTTACCCAATTCATTTTCAGTTTTACGACCAACAAGTGGCTGGTCCTGCTGATGCTCAACGTCATTCTCCTCTTGATGGGCATGCTGGTGGACGATGTGTCCGGAAACATTCTGTCCGCCGCCATTTTACTTCCCATTGCAAAGTCGGTAGGAATCGATCCGATTCATTTTGCAGCCATATCCGTCACCAACCTGTCCCTGGGAAACATCACCCCTCCCTGTGCGCCCATGCTGTATCTGGCCGGTTTGATCGGCGGAAATCTACCGTTGAATGAATATGTGAAGCCGGCCGCGTACTTTATGATTTTCGGCGCGTTGCCCGTCATCCTGGCAGTCACCTATGTTCCCGAATTTGCGTTGGTTCTGGTAAATATTTTCTTGAAATAAGCGAAAAGGGAAAGGAATCGTTCATTGGAAGAAAATGCCGTAACTTATGAAAAAAAGGAGAAAGTGGGGATCATCACCTTTAACCGGCCCCACCGCCTCAATGCGATCAATGACGCCCTCTTGAAAGGCTTTATCCACCAGCTGCAAAACGCTCAGAAAGACCCCGAGGTTCAATCGGTGATCCTGACCGGCGCCGGCCGGGCCTTTTGCGCGGGTGAAGATCTGAAGGAGACATCCTCGGGAAAAAGCTTCAGGCAGTGGACGATGGAAGTGGACGCGCTGCAGGATGTTCAGCGGGTTATCCTCGGACTGGGGAAACCTTTGATCGCCGCCGTTAACGGGTATGCCGTCGGCGGGGGCCTGGAGTTCGCGTTGAGTTGCGACATACGGATCGCCGCCGAAGATGCCACGTTTGGTTTCCCCGAAACAAGCGTCGGACTCACGGTTACTACGGCCGGAACCAAACTGATCACCCAAATCGTCGGGCTTGGAAAAGCCAAGGAGTTGATTCTCACCGGACGATTCGTGGACGCCCGGGAAGCGCTTGCTATCGGACTGGTAAACCGGGTGGTGGCTGCCGAGGCACTCCTCGATCAGGCGATGGAGATGTGCCGGACCATCAACCAGCGGTCGCCGTTGGCGGTTAAATTGTCGCGCATTGCCATCGACCAGGGCCTCCACGCCAGTTTTGAGCAGATATTGGAACTCGAGGCGTCTCATCTGCTGACCTGCATCAATTCAAATGAACAGCAGGCCCTGGTGGAAAAAAAATTGAAAACCATGCAAGCGGGAAAAGTCGAGTAAAAATCCCGATGAGGTGATATCGATGCTCAACGGCCAAACATACGATGAGGTCTGCCGAAATTTCCGGTGGAATCTTCCTGAAACCTACAATATCGGCGTGGATGTTTGCGATAAATGGGCCGACGGCGGCAAGCGACTGGCCCTGATATACGTCGGCCCGGATGAGACAGAGCAGCGGTTTTCTTTTCAGGATCTCAAGGCCCTGTCAAACCGGTTGGCGAATGCCTTGAGGGCCAATGGGACTGAAAATGGCGACCGCGTGGGGATTTTACTCCCCCAATGTCCGGAAACGCTGATTTCTCACATCGCCGTGTACAAGCTGGGCTGTATCGCCTTGCCCCTGTTGACGCTGTTTGGGCCCATGGCCATCGAATACCGGCTTCAGGACAGCGCCGCCAGGGCGGTGATTACCAACAGCGAGAATCTGGCAAAAATCATGGAGATTCGAGACCGGTTGCCGGATTTGAAGCTGATCATGGTCGTTGGCGATGGCGCGGGCGACGGAATAATGGATTTCTGGAAAAGCGTTTCCAATGGAAAGGACGATTTCGATCCGGTGGTCACCCGGCCCGATGATCCGGCCTTGATCATATACACCTCGGGCACCACCGGACAGCCAAAAGGGACGCTGCACGCCCATCGGCTGCTTCTGGGAATCATGCCGGGGTTTGAATTTTACCACAACCTTTTTCCCCAACCTGGAGACCTGATGTATACGCCGCTGGATTGGGCCTATATCGGCGGATCCTACGATGCCTTGTTTCCCACCCTGCACCACGGTGTACCTGTGCTGGCTTTCAGACCTCCCAAGTTCGATCCTGAAAAAGCCTTCACCATGATGGAAAAATATGCGGTACGCAATCTCATGGTCGTACCCACCGTCCTGAGAATCATGATGAACAGCGTCAAGAACGTCAAAGATCGGTACAAGGTCCATCTGCGATCGGTCACCGCCGGTGGTGAAACCCTGGGAGAAGAGCTATACCAGTGGAGCAGGGAACAGCTGGGCGTGGAACTCAATGAGCAATATGGTCAAACTGAGTGCGATTTAGTGATCGGTTTCTGTTGCCGGGTGATGCCGATTGTTCATGGAGCGATCGGGAAAGCGGTTCCCGGCCATCATGTGGAGATCCTCAATCCTGAGGGTGAGATCGCCGCCACCCATGAGGTGGGAGAAATCTGTGTGAAGCGACCGGATCCGGTTATGTTCCTTAATTATTGGAACAACCCGGAAGGCACCGCGGAAAAATTTTCAGGCCAGTGGATGAAAACCGGAGACCTCGGTCGCAAGGATGAAAACGGTTACTTCTGGTTCACCGGCAGAGCCGACGATCTTATCGAAAGCGGTGGCTACCGTATTGGCCCGGGAGAGATCGAGGAATGTCTCATGAAACATGAGGCCGTGGCCCTGGTCTGTGTGCTGGGCGTGCCGGACCCGGTCAGAGGACAGATCGTCAAGGCCTTCATTGTTCCCAAGCCGGGATTCACCCCTGACGAGATGCTGGAGGAAAGCATTCGCAACCATGTCAAGGGAAAACTCGAGGCGCATGCCTATCCGCGGGCCATACAATTCCTCGAAGAGATGCCCATGACCAAGACCGGAAAAATCCTCAAAAACAAACTCAAAGCGATGTAGTGGGCTCAGATGGAAAAGATCTGTACAGACCTGAACGCGCAGTATCAGGAACTCGATGATGCCGTCGCGGATTTGAATAAGGAAAAGTGGTATCTTCAAACCCCATTTTACCAATGGACCATCTTTGACCAGGTCGCCCACATTGCTTTTTTCGACCGTGAGGCGCTGCTCGCCATTGAAACTCCCGAACGTTTCAAACAGAGTGCCCGGCAGGTAATGCAAATTCTGTTATCCGATGGAGAATGGCCGTCCAAGACCAATCCCTTATTGGGAGCCGCGCATCCTGAGCAGTTGATATCCCTCTGGCGAAAGACGCGAGCGGATCTGTTGAACCGACTGCGACAGATGAACGCCAGAGGCCGGATCATCTGGTATGGACCGGATATGAGCGCCCGGTCTTTTGCTACCGCCCGCCTCATGGAGACCTGGGCGCATACCCAGGATGTCTGCGACACCCTCCGATTGAAAAGGGAAAATACCGACAGGCTGCGCCATGTCGCCCATCTCGGCGTTACCACGTTTGCCTGGAGCTTTAAAATCAGGAAGCTGTCTCCCCCCGCGATCACGCCCCGTGTGGAACTGGCCGGGCCGTCGGGAGAACGCTGGGTGTGGGGTGAACCGGAGGCATTGGAGAAGGTTTGCGGCAGCGCGGAAGAGTTCTGTCTGGTGGTGACCCAAAGGCGCAACCTGGCGGATACCCGTCTTCAATGCGAGGGGGAGCATGTCAGACAATGGCTGGCGATGGCACAGGCGTTTGCCGGCATTCCGCAGGAACCGCCCCCGCCGGGAGAACGGGTACTGCGTTGACAACCTGCCTGCAAAAATATCCGGCCCAATGGACAAGGTTGCTGAAGGTTAATTACAATCATTGCCGGCGCTGGTTTCAGCAAATGGAATTTTCATGAATATGATCAAGAAAGTCATGGTTGCCAATCGCGGAGAGATCGCCTGCAGGATCCTGCGAACCCTGGATCGCATGGGCATCGCTTCGGTGATGGTCTGCCACGCGCTGGATGCGGGGTCGCCCGCTGCTGCGGCGGCCGCCGAGATTGTGGAAATAGACGGCTCCACGCCGGTAGCCGCTTATCTGGACATGGATCGGATCATCGCCGCCTGCCAAGCGACCGGTGCCGATGCCGTCCATCCCGGTTATGGTTTTCTGGCGGAAAATGCCCAATTCGCCAGACGGCTGGCGCACGAAGGAATTAAATTTATCGGCCCTTCTCCGGAAAACCTCGAACTGATGGGAAACAAGGTCAAGGCGCGATCTTTTTGTGTCGACAACGGTTTTCCGCTGGCGCCCTCGGTGGCCGGGGTGAGCCCTGGCGAAGATTTTGCCGAACAGGTCAGAAAAATCGGCTTTCCGCTGCTGATCAAAGCGGCTGCCGGAGGCGGGGGGAAGGGGATGCAGATTGTGCGGGATCCCGGGGATCTCGGATCGGCCATCCAGATGGCAAAGACGGCGGCCCGGCGCGCCTTCGGTGATGATTCGGTATATGCGGAACGTTATGAGGAAAAACCGCGCCATATCGAGGTGCAGGTGCTGGCCGACGCATTCGGCAATGTGGTTCACCTGGGTGCGCGGGAGTGTTCCATTCAACGACGATTTCAAAAGATTATCGAAGAAAGCCCTGCACCACGGCTGGACCCCGAATTGCGTGAGCGCATCTGCGCCACGGCCGTCGAAATCGCTATCCGGGCGGGTTATCGCAATGCGGGTACGGTTGAATTTCTTCTGGCGCCGGACGGAAAGTTCTTCTTTCTGGAAATGAACACCCGGATCCAGGTGGAACACCCGGTGACCGAAATGGTGACGGGCATGGATCTGGTGGAGATGCAGATCCGCATGGCCCAAGGCGAACCGTTGCCGTTCAATCAGGATCAAATCCAGACGAGCGGACATGCCATTGAATTGCGAATTTATGCCGAAGACCCGCAAAATGATTTCTTGCCCACTACCGGGCAGTTGCTGTCCTATTCCCTGCCGGTCGGAAGCAAGGTAAGGGTGGATGATGGATTTATCCAGGGAATGAAGGTGACGTCGGCTTTCGATCCCATGCTGGCCAAATTGATCGTTCACGACAGAACACGAAATGAAGCCATCGACCGGGCCTGCAAGGCCATCGCCGACACGCTGATCCTGGGCATTACCACCAATGTTGATTTCCTTGCCAGAATCATCGCCCATCCCGCTTTTGCCGCCGGTCAGATCCATACCGGCTTCATCACCCAATATAGAGACGATCTGAACCCCCCGGCATTGACAAGGGAGCAACGCAACCTTCTGTTGGCTGCTGCCGCCCTTGGCAGTCGCGAGTTTATGAACCCTGAATTCGATGTGATGGAACCCTATGCCAGCATTGGGAATTGGAGGAATTGACATGCACCGCCGCATCGAACTGATAGATGAATCCGATGACGTCACCGTTTGCGGACGTTCCTCCAGGCATCTGGTTCAGATCAATGATGCCGACCCCCAGCCCGCCGTTTTGGCTGTCACGGATTCAGGCGATCATATTATCCAGCTTGGTGAACAACGCACCCGGGTAAATATTCAATTTAAAGGGGAAATGGCCTATATCCGGGCATTCGGGCAAACGTTTGAATTGAAAATTGTAAATCCGGTCGAGCAGGCCGGTCAGTCACTAAAAGGCGGCAGCAACACGGCGAGAGCCCCCATGCCCGGTGTGGTCGTTGACATTCATGTGGGCGAAGGGGAGCAGATCCTCAAGGGGCAGTCCATGATGACCATCGAGAGCATGAAAATCCTGACAGCCATCCAGGCTCCAAGAAATGGTAAAGTGGGCAGGATTCACTTCGCACCGGGTCAGCCCTTTGAAAAGGGTGCTGCCCTGGTAACCTTAAGCCCGCCGGAGGAATAGCGTCAATGCGCCGTATTCAATCCGTCATCGATCCCCTGTCATCAACATACCGGTCCTACGAACGGCATAATCGCCTCCTTCGGGCCAGGCTGCACGAATGTCAGCGCAGGGCCCGTCACGAACGCCCTGAGCGGGATGTGGAACGCCTGAGAAAGCAAAACAAACTGCTGGTGCATGAACGCATCGATCTGCTTTTGGATAAAGGCACCCCGTTTCTGGAGCTTTCACCCCTGGCGGCCAACAAGGCCTACGACGGTAATGTCCCCGGTGCCGGGCTCGTCTCCGGAATCGGCATCGTTAACGGACGGGAAGTGCTGGTGATGGCCAGCGACAGTTCGATCAAGGGCGGGGCGTGGTTCCCGCTCACCGTGAAGAAAATGGTCCGTACGACCGATATCGCCGTCGAGAATCATCTGCCCATGGTTCACCTCGTCGATGCGGCCGGCGCATTTTTGCCCTTTCAGTCCGACCTGTTTGCGGACCGGCATATGGCCGGGCGCCTCTTTCGCAACCAGTGCGTGCTGAGTGCACAGGGGGTCAGGCAGGTCGCCCTGGTGCTTGGCCACAGCACAGCCGGTGGCGCCTATGTGCCCACCCTGTGCGATTATTCCATCATGGTGCGTGGTGCCGGTGGGGTGTTTTTAGGCGGGCCGCCTTTAGTAAAAGCCGCTACCGGAGAAGATGTGTCCGCCGATGAACTGGGCGGTGCGGATGTGCACAGCACCGTCAGCGGCACTGCCGATTACGCCGTTGACAACGAACAGGAAGGCATTGCACTGGTTCGTGAAATCGTTGGGACCTTCCCCCGGCCGGCCAAGGCCGCGGTTGATCGTCGTGAGTCCGAGGAGCCCTATTATGATCCGGAGGAGCTATACGGCATTATCCCCGATGATATCAAAAAACAGTTCAACATGGTTGAAGTGATCGCACGCATCGTGGATGGCAGCCGTTTTCATGAATTCAAGCCCCAATACGGTGCCACGGCCATCTGCGGCTTTGCCTATCTTTACGGGTGGAAGGTGGGGATGATCGGCAACAACGGAGTCCTGTTTTCCGACAGTGCCAATAAATGCACGCAGTTCATGCAGATATGCAATCGGGACCGGGTTCCGATTATCTTTCTACAAAATATAACCGGATTCATGGTGGGGAAGGAATATGAACATGGGGGCATTACGAAAAATGGCGCCAAGATGTTGATGGTGCAATCCAATCTGGATGTGCCAAAGCTTACCGTGATGACAAACGGCAGTTTCGGTGCCGGCAACTATGCCATGTGCGGACGTGCTTTCGATGCACGGTTTCTGTTTGCATGGCCGAATTCCCAAATTTCCGTCATGGGCATGGAACAGGCAGCTAAAACCCTTTCCCAATTACGTATCCGATCCTTGGAACGTCAGGGGAAAAAATTGTCCGATGAAGAGATGCAGCAGATATATGAGGGAATTAAACAGGATTACATGGAAAAAAGTGGGGCCTACCACGCCACATCGGAACTGTGGGATGACGGTATTATTGATCCCGCCCATACCCGAAAAGTTTTGGGAATAGCGCTATCCGCAGCCTTAAATCGAGAGTTCAAGGAAACGCCACATGGGGTGCTGCGAATCTGAATGATAGCCAAGACGCCGTCAGTTATCGAAAACCCCATGACTGCTTAAATGCGTGCACGTTTTGTGATTACCCCTTCTTGTATATCCCGCGTTCTCCGGTGGTGATGCGACCCCGCTTTTTCAGCCTGAAGGTGATGTTGTGAATTTTGCGTTGATCGAATTTCGTGGCTTTCATCAATTCAGCGGTATCGATTCCGTTGGCTGATTTCTGGATGATGTCATAGACAATCTGGCTGGCGGGAATCCTTTTGATTTTTTCAACCACGCCATCCCGAACGACCACCTTTTTTCTGGTCGGGGCTCTTTTGACTTCAGGTGCTTTCGATGAATCCGGTTGGGCGAATTTTCCAATTGCGGTTACGATGTTTGCCAGGCTGTCGGCAATCTGCTGAATGCCTTTGACGACCGATTGAAGTTCCTTTTGAATATCCTGAGCAACCCGGGCGTTTTTCATTTTCGGAGATGCCTTCCCATTTGCGAGTTCCGTGAGTTTCCTGTTAGCCGGCGTCTTTTTAATGCGATGCTCGAGTTTGAGGGCATCGCTTCTGGTCGTTGTTAAGCGGGTTCCTATAAGCTCGACAGGTGTTCGGGACCTCGTGTATTTTGCCCCTTTGCCAAGATTATGGGCATCCAGCCGCTTTTTCAAATTGTTGGTGATTCCGCAATACAGGGATTTGTCGGAGCAGCGGACCAGATAGACGACCCAATCCTTATCCGGTTTCAACGATCCACTCTTTCCTTCAACTCCTTGCCCGCTTTAAAAAAGGGCAGCTTTTTGGGAGCAATCTTAACCTTTTCACCGGTTTTGGGGTTCCTGCCTGTGTAAGATTTATATTCTTTGACAAAAAAGGAGCACAATCCCCGGATTTCGACTCTGTCCCCCTTAGCCAGTGCATTGGCCATTTCGTTGAAAAAGATGTTGACGACCTTTTCAGCCTCTGGTTTGGAAAGGCCGTTGGAGTCTTTCAGCGCCTGGACTAATTCGAGCTTGTTCATATGTTCAATTCTCCTTGAATGAAGGATCTGACCCAAATTGGGCGATTGTTGACTTGCTCCGGACCCATCGACTGCCCAAAAGGGCCTGTGCCATTCATAGACATCGCCGGGGGGATCAGATCCCCCTGATAACACCGACCTGGGCAGATCGCTTTTCTAAAAACCGTTCAACTTACGTCTGATTTAATAACGATAAAGAGAAAATCTTCAAAATAATACTTACACAGAAAAAATATGTCAATAAATTAATCGTTTATCAATGGATCTACCGGTGATGGGGAACCCGCTCCGGTTGAAACGAAGAATCGCAATGAAGTCGGGAACCGGTCCGATCCTTGGATGCCGGGAATAAAGCTGGCGAGATTGGACACCCACCAAATCATGTTTAGCTTCGATGAAAAAGGAGGTGTAAAATGAATTTTGGAATTGATGGGAAAATTGCCCTGGTAACTGCCGCGAGCCGGGGATTGGGACGAGGCTGTGCGGAACAGCTGGCCGCTGAAGGCTGTCGGGTTGCAATCTGCGCTCGTGACGGTGTTACTGTCAAACAGGCAGCCAAAGAGATTTCAAAAAAAACCGGAACGGAAGTGTTGGGCGTGGGTGCCGATATGAGCAAGGCGGAAGACATCAACCGCCTGCTCATAAACGTCCGACAATCCCTGGGAGAACCGGAAATCCTGGTGACCAACGCCGGTGGTCCCCCGCCGGGAACCTACGCCAGCACCGCTCTTGAAGAATACGAAAAGGCCCTCAACCTTACCCTGATGAGTGCCGTGCATCTGATTCGAGGCGTAACGCCGGCCATGCAAAGCAACGGCTGGGGCCGGATCATCGCCATTACTTCCATTTCTGTCAAACAGCCCATCGGCACGCTGTTGTTGTCCAATATGGCGCGGGCCGGGCTGACGGGCTTTTTGAAAACGATTGCAACGGAACTGGCACCCGATGGCATAACCGTCAATGCATTGCTCCCGGGCACCCATAAAACATCGCGAATTGAACAGCTGGCAAAATTTCGTGCCGGCCAGGAGAGTAAGTCGCCGGAGGACATCATCCAGGAGATGATGGCGGCCAATCCCAGCCATACCATCGGTGACGCATCTGATTTCGGGGCTGCCGCCGCCTTTTTGGCCAGCGTCCAGGCGCGATACATTACCGGCCAGAATTTACTGGTTGATGGTGGGAACTACCGAGGGCTGCTGTAACAAGGGCTGTTTGAAAAAAAATGAGTGGGTGCGGGTTTCCGTGCCTTACTCGGCGTGAAAAGGAAAAAGTCCGGAAAACTGCTGCGGATCGATGCAGCGGTCGCGTTTACCCCGGGGTGAACTACTTTGCGTCGAGGGTTTGCTGGAGGGTTTCAGTCAGTTTGAAGAGTTCTCTTTGCATGTCGAGGAGCTTCCCCTGCATCAGCGTTCCAAGGACGGCCATGCGTCCCTGGCGGTTGCCGGATTTGTCCAGTATCCTGTCGATCTCCGCCTGGTAGATCCGCAGGTGCGGTTGACGCTCAAGAAGCCGTTCCCGCTCTGCTATAGCCTTCTGCAGGTAGTCATCGGCCCTGGTGGATCGCTGGCGGGACGCATGTCGGTTCTTATCGGTATTATCTTGCATGCGTTCTCAAGAACTCTTTTCTATCCTCAGTTGCTGCCTTGTATGCCCTGTGGCTGCCGGATCGATATGGCGATGAACCTTCCTCTCGAATACGCCGTTGGGTTCAACGATCGTTTTCTGATAAAGCAAACTGCAGGCCAGAACCTCGAAAGGTTAATATCATTCCTATTACCGGTATGTTGTCAATCTACGAACCTTATCGAGCGCATCCTGTTGTTTAAAAAAGTACATAGTATTGTTTGATATTATAGTATAATTATATGTCAAAAATTACCCATAAATTGGCCTCATGGCAACCCATAGCCGGTTTCGAGATGGCTTCTCGTTAAAGGGAAAGATATGCCATGAGCTTTGACAATGCGGTGCTCTGGCTGTCGAACAGGTCCAAATGGGAACCGCTGGTCTTCAGTATAAGTTTGGGACCAGCAGCGGAATCAAAAAGCCTGGTTGCCTGGGAGAAAGGAATATAGTTATCTTCAACCAGGCGTAATCAACACCACTTCAGTGACATCAAGATGTTTCGGTGGGTTTGTGGAGATTCCTCTTGATTGAAAGATCACGTAGCTTTGCGTAAAATGGGCAGAGGCAACGAGCAACGGATAGGCAATCAAGAAAAATATAAAGATGATGGTCGTGCTTTCAAAATGGGGAGAACAGCCTTCGAAGATGACAAGATCTACGGAAGTTTACTTCCGATTAAAAAACGGGGTAAGCGGATTCCATCCGTTTTTCTCATTGTTCTTACCCCAAGGAAAGGCTGAAGCGATCCAGAGCCTATGGTTCCAAGGGTTCACAGTAGAAGTGGTATATTGTATTACCCTTTCCTCCAGGGCCCTAAATCGCTCCGGCTTTTGCAGCGTGAGGACAAACTGAGCGATTGCTGACGCTATCTGTCCCCAAAGACCTATATCTTGAACCGGGCCACCATGCTGTTCAACTCGTCCGCCAGAATGCTCAAATCTTTGGCGCTCATATTGATCTGGGAACTGCTGTTGGACATTTCAGCCGATTCCTGGTTGACATCCAGAATATCTTTGGCGATCCCGGCCGAGACTGCTGAACTTTGGGACAAGTTCTCATTGACCTCCTGGATTCCGGAAGAGGCCTGGCCAATATTGCCGGCAATCTCCTTCGTGGCGGCCAATTGTTCCTCCGTGGCCGAGGCAATGGTCGCCACAATATCGTTCACATCGTTGATCACTCGTGTGATCTGACCGATCTCATCGACGGTAACGGATGTAGAATCCTGAATGCCGGCGATCTTGGATTTGATCTCCAGGGTGGCTTGAGCGGTCTGTTTGGCCAGTTCCTTGATTTCGTTGGCCACCACAGCAAATCCCTTGCCGGCTTCTCCGGCCCTGGCCGCCTCGATGGTGGCATTCAGGGCCAGCAAATTGGTTTGCTCAGAAATCTCGGTGATGACCTCGGTGACCTTGCTGATCGCCTTGGCTGCTTCACCCAGCTCGTTCACCTTGACGGATGTATTGTGGGCTTGTGATACCGCATCATTGGCGATGGAACGGCCTTTTTCAGACTGCTCCGCGATTTCGTTGACGGTTGACGTCATCTCCTCGGTGGCTGCGGCCACCATATTGACATTGGTGGACGCCTGCTCCATGGCGGCGGCCACGGACTGAACGCTGACGCTCATTTCCTCGGCGGCACTGGCAACCGTGTCGGATTTCGCCGACATGTTGTCGGCGCCAGTGGACATCTGGGTAGACAGGCTGGAAAGGCTGTCGGATGATGCTCCCAATTGTTTGGCTTTTTCGGAAATTTCTTTGATGATGGCCTGAAGCTTATCCAGAAAAGTGTTAAACCAGGTCGCCAATTCACCGACCTCGTCTCTACTATGGATCTCCAGGCGTTTGGTCAGATCGCCCTCGCCTTCGGCAATATCCCGCAAACCGGCCACGGCGTCATTTACCGGACGGGTAATGTTGCGTCCGATCACCCACGCCATGACGATACCCGTCAGGATGCCGATGGCCAAAATAGCCAGCTGCATCCAAACGGCATGTTGAGAGCTGTCCGCAGCGTTCTTTCTGGACTGCTTCGCTAAATTCTGGTTGATCTCGGTCAGCTTATCAAGATAATTGCGCATCTCCTCAAACTTGGCTTTGGCTTGTCCCAGGGAAAGATCCAGGGCAACACTGCGCCCTTGACGGGTGTCGGCGATCCGGCCGTCTACCACCTGGCGCGAAATGGTTTTCCACTCATTGCGGGCCTTGTCGTATAGCGGTATAAAAGCTTTTTCCTCGGGACCGGCCGGTAAGGCCTTGTATTTTTCCCAACGCTCCTGGGACTGCTTGAAATTTTCTTCATACTCTTCTACCAGTTTTTGGAATTCTTCCGATTTGGCATTGGCAAAAATCATGGATCTTTCGGCCACCAGCAATTGCTGCAGGTCACGGTCGGCCTGCAGCAGGTAATCGATGCTTGGCAGCCGAACTGCAAAAATATCCTCCAGTTCATCCATGACCTGATGAACGCCGGTGTAACCGGAATAACCGATGACGCACATAAGCAGCACCATGACTGCAAAACCGGAGATGAGTTTGACTCGAATTTTTAAATTTTTAAAATAGCTGAAAAGACGCATTTTTCTTCCTAATATTTCAGGTTTAATCGGTTATGGTAATTTACGTCGACATCCGCGTCTAAAACCACATTCATCAACCAGGTGCACATTTCCAGCTCATCAAGGCGATACGGGCGTCATCGTTGCGATATCCATTATTGGATTTTATCCACGTCGATGCCAATGGTGATGGCACCGATCACTTCGGCGCCGTCCTTAACCGGCACCGATACCTGACACAGGTAGGCCTGGGCGCTGTCGTCGAACTCCACATCGTCTACGAACACCGCACCCGAACCGCCGTTATAGGATTTTTGGAACTTGGCTTCATCGCCCTGCCAATAATCCGAAGTTTTGTCGGTCATGGCCACATTGGCGCCCTGGTTGTCCATGACAAACAGTTCCGCATAGTAGGGTTCCGAATCCTGGATTTGGCGAAGATGTTTTCCACAATCCGAGTCCATGAGGGCTTTCATGTAGTCCACAATGCCGGCTGTGGCTTTCCATTTTTGATCCATGGATTTAATTTGGTCCAAAGTTTTGCCTTTGGCGTTTTCAGCCTTGACGGCGGCAACGATTACCGGGTCACTTCCCAATTTGGCCAGTGTGCTGTCGGCCAGATCTTTCACCTTCTGCGGCGCTTCCTCGGCAACCGCCCATCCACAGGTGAGAATGAAAAACAAGGTGACGACCGTGGTGATGATTTTTTTCATTTTAGACCCTCCAGTTCAAAGTAAATATTCCAAGATTTTTGCCATCGACAAGACTTGTCGAACAGAGCCATGCCAACCATTCAAGTGTTCATTCGGCAAAAAAAAACGATACTTTAATGAAATCGTTTCCCTTTTGAGGGGGTGCCCGAAATCCCAAATTCGCGATAGCCCATATAGGACTTGACGGGGTCACCCTTTACCTCATAGATAAATGGATGATGACACGTTTCAATGCCGTTGAACATGGGCGAAAACGACCTCAATCCCTCATAATCAAATAGCTGGACGTTCATCATCGAACACACAACGTCGACCGTTGAATAAGGCATTCTGTCTTTTTTCAGGTGAAGATGGAGCGAGACAATCTCATCATTCAACGGTTGATGTTCATTTTTTTACCATCGCGTTATGCATCCGGATGGGTGGGGCACTGTTTCATTTCCAATCAAATCGGCAGAATACGGTGCGCTGACTTCTGGTTCCGCTATTCTCGGACCCACTCAGCCGATGGCCATACCCCTTTTCAAGGGTAAAACAACGCCTGGTCCGTGGGGCCAGCGTGATTACACGAATGGATACCAGTAGGAGAGGCATCATGCGATTAGCTACCGTTTGGGTCGATAATAAAGAGCAGTTGGCCATCTGTCGAAACAACGGATGGGTTCTCATGGGGGGGCTTAACCGCGCGTTTCAGAGTCAATGGCCGGAAAGCTTGGGTCAGCTGTTAAAGACGGGTCAGCTTTCAAAACTGAACGCATGGTATCAGGAGGCGGGAAGCGAGGCGCTGGATCAACGCGGGGATCTGTTTTTCGGCGCTCAACCGGGTATCTACGCCCCTTTGTACCGGCACCCGCCGAAAATATGGGGCATCGGGCTCAATTACAGCGCCCATGCCGAAGATCTTTCAGAAAGTGCCCCGACTGCGGCACCGGCCAGTTTTATGAAGCCGGACACCACGATTATCGGCCCCGGAGACGAGATTCGGATACCGATACTATCTGAAAAGACGACCGCAGAAGCCGAACTGGGGATCATCATCGGCAACCGATGCAAAGATGTGCCCCGGGAAAAATGGCTGAACGTGGTGGCAGGCTTTACGACGGTTCTGGATATGACGGCTGAGGATATCCTCCGCCAAAATCCGCGCTATCTGACCATGAGTAAAAGTTTCGACACATTTTTCTCATTTGGCCCGCAGCTGGTCACGCCGGACGAGGTCGACGATGTTCTGCGCCTGAAGGTCTCGACGGTTATCAATGGGCGTGTGCATGCTGAAAATACGGTTGACCATATGACTTTTCCGCCTGATGAGCTGATCGCCTATCACTCCACGGTGATGACGCTTTTACCGGGCGATATCATTTCAACCGGTACGCCCGGTGCCGTCCACATCCGCCATGGGGATCAAATGGCCTGCCGGATTTCAGGTTTCGAAAGTTTACACAATCCGGTTGTCGATTTAAAACAATCCTGACCGCCTATTTCCGGATTTTCGGAAGCCACGCAGACCATCGCCATTTTCGAGGACCAACCAGAACCCGGTCCTTTGGGTCAGGATTCTTTTCATGAGCAAGGGGGAAGCTGATGCATCTGAAAGGCATATATCCCATCGTTCCGACGCCGTTTCTGGATCAAGGGGAGATCGACTACTCCAGTATCGAACGCCTGGTCGAATTTATGGCGCAAAAAAAAGTGCATGGACTGGCCATTCTGGGTGCCCTGGGTGAAGGTCACAAGCTGACGGACGAGGAGCGCACAGACGTGATTGCCAAATACCGTGCGCTGCTTCCAAAGGGGATGGGGCTGGTCGTCGGGGTGCGGGCGCCTGCCACGGACCCGGCGATGAAAATGGCGCGCAATGCGCGGGACCTGGGGGCGGATGCGATCCTGCTCGGCCCCCATACCGTTCAAAAGGATGATCCGCTGATTGAATACTACCAACGGGTTTCCGATGCCGCACAGATCCCCTGCATCATTCACGACTATCCTGCCGTGACCGGCATCAGGATGTCCGTCGGACTCATCAGCCGGATTTTCGAGAGATCCGCCAACATCGGTTACATCAAGCTTGAAGATCCTCCCACCGGGATGAAAATGCAGGCCCTGAGCAAAACAGCCGAACCCGGGTTGAAGGTCTTCGGCGCCCTGGGCGGCATGTATGCCCTCGAGGAGTTGGAACTGGGGGCCGTAGGAGTGATGACCGGATTTGTCTATGCCGAGTTGTTGGTCCAATTGTTCGAAATGGTTCAGAATCAGCAATGGAAACCGGCCGCCGACCTCTTTTATGATTTCCTGCCGCTGAACCGGTGGGAATTTCAACCCGGCATCGGCGTGTCGCTTCGCAAACAGGTTTTAAAACGGTTAGGCGTTTTTTCGACCGCCAAAGTAAGGCATCCCGGTCCCGATGCCGACCCCACAACCCTTTCGCAGTTGTTCCGGATCGTCGAACACCTCCGGGCGAAAGGTTACCCGTTGGCCCTGTAACGCTGACCGGCCTCTATCCGATGGCATGGCGCATGGCTAAAAAACCAATGAGATGCGTAAAGACTGATTCTTCCCCGATGGCGAAAATGGGCAACCTTTTTCACATCGGGTGGAAAATGAATGAAAGAAGGAATAACCGCTGCCGAGGCTACCGAAAGACTTTTTTCAGCAACTCGGTGACGCGGGCCGCGGGATCGTTTCTGATTTTGGCTTCCTCCTCAGCCAGCCGGAAAAACAATCCGTCGATCGATTTTTCGGTGACATAAGCGTCAAGATCGACCGCGTAGTCACTGGCAAAAGGAAGCGTTTGAATTTTTTCGGTTAAGGATTGGTAGTAACGGGTGACCCCGACACTGTTCATGGATTGGCCGATGATCGGTTTGAACAGCGCCTGTAATTTGTCCGATGTTTTGTTCTTAAAGTAAACGGTCGCCTCGTTGTCCGCACCCTTGAGAATTTTGTCCGCGTCCGCAAAAGTCATTGACTTGATGGCATCAACGAACAATGCTTTTGCCTCCGGCGCTGCTTTTTCCGCCGCACGATTCATACTCAGTTCAAACGCATCCAGCTCTGAACCAAAGCCGGTGGCACGTAAAATCTTATCGAATTTTTGGAAGGATTGAGGCAGGGGGATTTTCAGCTGCGGATTACCATAGTAGGCATTCAATTGTGAAAGCGCCTGAACCGTGTTGCCGGTGCCGATTTGCAGTGCCTCCTTCAAGCCGTCGACGATTTCATTTTGAGATACACCCGAACTCCCGCCGATGACTTCCTGCACCTTTTTGAAAATACTGCCAAAATTGGCATATCCGGATGAAAAGGGGATCAAGAGGATGATGAGCAGGCAACCGCCTGCAATAACGCGTCTTTTGTGCATCGTTGGCTCCTTTTTTGTTTTGAAAGCAGACCCGGTTTCGGGCAAGACGTTCAGCATCAGCAATGACATGACGATCGAACAGGAATGGGAGGTTGCGTCCGGGGTTTGAACTCTGTCCGCTTGCCCCTGCAGGAGACAAACGGTCAAGTTCGCTGTTGGTCACTGAAATTGATGCCCATCGGGTTGGAGCCGGCTGTCAGCTGAAGAAAAGTCTCCTGGCCCGACAGGAGAAAAATGGAAAGGGGAACAGCCGGCGCTGGCCAGGCGATTCCCCTATAAGTCACAAGTTGGAAAGCGGATTAATGCTCATCCGTGCCGGGTTCCTCGGTCTCCCCGGATTTCTCGGTTGCCTCGGGAGTATCTTCCGCCTGTCCGGCCGCAACCGATTCCGACTCAGTCTCGGTCGCTGCCAGTTTAGCGGCAGCCTGCTCTTCCAGGGCTTTAATCGTTGCTTCATGGGCGGCGATTTTCTGGGCGACCAGTTCCTCCTGGGCCTTGTCCGTGGTCAACTTGTCAGCTGATCTGAGAAATCCGATGGCTGCCTTCAGATCGTCGATGGTTCCTCTGCTGGCGGCTACATCGGCTTTGTAGGTGAGAATCAACCGGTCAATGTTGTCGAGGCGCTGGTAGGCCACTTTGCGAAGGTCGCTGGAGGCACCGTATTCCAGGGCCGTTTTCAATGTGGCCTTGATCCCTTCGAAATCCGGTATCCCGGGCACGTCCAGGAGTGCGTCTGCCTTGTCGATGTAATACTGGAACACCAGCGGATAGACCTCGCTGGAGCGGTAAACCAATTGTATGTTTTCAGGGGCAGAGACGCCGGGCAGGGTGATGAACAGCTTTTTGCCCATGGGGGCGAATTTGCCTTTCCAGATTTCCAGTGCGCCCTGATTTTCTGCCAGATAATACTTGAAGGCGTTCGAGGCACTGGCGCCGATCACCAGCAGAATGAGGAATGCCAGTCCGGCGGCGAAGATCTTCATGGTATTGTCAACAGGGTCGGATGGCTTTTTGGCCGCCGCCTGGGCAGGCGGCGGTTCGTAAGAAACCGATACATCCGATTTCCGGGTGGCGGCTTTCTTGATTGCCTCCGCCTTTTCGGCTGCGGCCTTTTCGGCTGCGGCCTTTTCAGCAGCGGCCTTTTCAGCGGCGGCCTTTTCAGCGGCGGCCTTTTCAGCGGCGGCCTTTTCGGCGGCGGCCTTTTCGGCAGCGGCCTTTTCAGCAGCGGCCTTTTCAGCAGCGGCCTTTTCGGCAGCGGCCTTTTCAGCAGCGGCCTTTTCAGCGGCGGCCTTTTGCGCAGCGTCTATTAAATCCTTCTCACTGTAAGTGTTGGCGA
>JAHLLR010000001.1 GCA_020444075.1 Deltaproteobacteria bacterium | reverse complement strand
GCCTGGGATACTGATGCCTTCATCGCCGATGTGATCCGGGCGCTTCCCGGATGAACCGCCGATGGCCATGCCGACCCTGACAGCCACTGCCTGCGAATTGGCCCGCCTAAAGGTATTTTTTCGATTCCGCGAGGACTTTTAACCCCATCCGATGGACAGATGCTGTGCGGAGTGATTATTGTTCCTGCGGATACTGAATTTTCACCTAAGTTTACCTTTTTACAGAAAAGGAGCAGGCATCGATGCGGATTGTGAAAACTATCTGGACCTATTTCGGGCAATCCCAACCCGTGTCCATCCGGGTGCTGCATCTGGCGGTCATCTTTCTGGTTGCCAGCCAGCTGATCACCAGCAATTTTGTGGATCTCGATCATGCCCGCCGCCTGGGGGATTCCCTCTCTTTCGATTTTGGAACGTGGACGCACATTCTGCCCGGCATGGCGTTGGCGGCGATTGCGACGATTTTTGTATTGACCGAGCTTTTCCGCCGCGGACTGAAATTCTTTTTCCCCTATTTGTGGGGGGATTGGTCGGCACTCAAATCGGATTTGAAAACACTGGCCGGCCGCAAGCTGCCAGAGGCGTTGCCCGGCGGGCTGGCGGCGATCATTCAGGGCCTGGGGTTGGGGGCGTTGAGCCTGACCCTGATCTCCGGGCTGACCTGGTTCCTGCTGGCTCAGGCCGGCTCCGGATTGGCCCATGCGGCCATCGAGTTGCACCAAATACTGACCAGCCTGGTGGTCGTTTATGTGATCGGTCACGGCGGCATGGGGGTGCTGCACATTTTTTTATGGTTGCGGACAAGATCGAGGTGAACAATGAAACACGCGTTGAAAGATAAAACCGTGGTCGTCATCGGCGGCAGCTCGGGCATGGGGCTGGCCGTGGCCAAGAAATCCTTGCTGTCCGGTGCCCGGGTGGTGATTGCCAGCCGGAGCCGGGACAAACTGAAAGCCGCTGCCGCGCAGATCGGCGGTGATGTGCACTGGCAGGTCGCGGACACCACGGACGAGGCGTCGGTGTCGGACCTGTTCGAACGGCTGGGCGCTGTCGATCACCTGGTGATCCCCGGCAGTTCGGTGAAGACCGGCACCCTGCGGGACATGCCCCTGGCCGAGGGGCTGTATACCATGCAGAGCAAGTTCTGGGGGCCTTACCTGTGCGCCAAATACGCCCGGATCAATCCAGAGGGGTCGATTACCCTCTTCTCCGGTATTCTGAGCCGGCGGCCCGGGCGGAACGACACGGTGCTGGCGTCGGTCAATGCCGCCGTGGAAGCCATGGGCCGGGCACTGGCCAAGGACCTGGCCCCGGTGCGGGTCAACGTGATTTCTCCGGGAATGACCGCCGGCACCGGTGCCTACCTGAAGATGCCGGAATCGGCCCGGGAAGAGATGTTCACGGCCATTGCCCGGCGCCTGCCCGCGGGACGCGTGGGCCGGCCGGAAGACATCGCCGATGCCGCGCTGATGCTGATGGCCAACGGCTTCATCACCGGCATCGTCCTGGATGTGGATGGCGGCGGACTGATTGCCTGATCGTGTCGTCATGCCGGACTCGATTCGGCAGCCGATGGCTGATTCCACACCTGCCATCCGCTTGCCTGCTGCCGCCGATCGTCGTTCAACTTGACTTTGCCGGCATACCCTCTATTATGGAAATTAAACGTTTCTTCCCTGCCATTGACAACCCACTATAACCTATCGAGGTATTGCCATGTTTTCCCACCTTGATCCCGTATTTCTGGCGCGTGCCCAGTTTGCCTTCACCGTGGCCTATCACATCACCTTCCCGGCGTTTACCATCGGCCTGGCCAGTTGGCTGGCCGTGGTCGAGTGGCGCTGGCTAAAAACCGGCAACCCGCTATACGAGCAGATATACCGCATGTGGGTGAAGATTTTTGCCGTGACCTTCGGCATGGGTGTGGTCACCGGCGTGGTGCTCTCCTACCAGTTCGGCACCAACTGGTCCGTGTTTGCCGATCAAGTGGGCAGCGTGCTGGGGCCGCTGCTGGGCTACGAAGTGCTTACGGCCTTTTTCCTGGAGGCCTCCTTTCTGGGCATCATGCTCTTCGGCTGGAACCGGGTGAGCCGGAAGATGCACTTTGCCGCCACGGTGATCGTGGCCGCGGGGACCCTGATATCGGCCTTCTGGATCCTGTCCGCCAACAGCTGGATGCAGACCCCGGCCGGCTTTCGCGTCGGCGCCGACGGCCTGCTCTACCCGACCAACTGGATCCAGGTGATTTTTAACCCGTCATTTCCCTTCCGCTTCATCCACATGGTCACCGGGGCCTACCTGACCACGGCCTTCGTGGTCGGCGGCATCGGCGGCTATTACCTTTGGCGGGGCCTGCATGTGAAACACGCCCGGATCATGCTGGGCATGGCCATGATCATGGCCATTTTCGTGGCGCCCATGCAGTTGCTGTTCGGCGACCTGCACGGGCTGAACACCTTCAAGCACCAGCCGGTGAAGGTGGCGGCCATGGAGGGCATCTGGGAAACGGAGCAGGGCGCTGCGCTGCGGCTCTTCGCCTGGCCGGACCAGAACGACGAGCGCAACCGGTTCGAGATCGCCATTCCCAAGCTTTCCAGCTTCATTCTCACCCATGACTTCAACGGTGAGGTCAAGGGACTCAAAACCTGGCCCCGCGGAGACCGCCCGCCCGTGGCCATGGTCTTCTGGACCTTCCGCCTCATGGTGGGCCTGGGAATGCTGATGATCGCCACCGGTCTGGTTGCGCTGGTGCTCCATCTTAAAAAGCAGCTTTTTACCACGCGGTGGTTTCACCTGTGGTGCATGGCCATGACCCCGGCGGGATTTGTGGCCGTGGTGGCCGGATGGTTCGTCACCGAGGTGGGCCGGCAGCCGTTCATCGTATTCAACGTATTGCGTACGTCCGAAACCATATCGCCGGTGGCCGCGGGTCCGATCGCCATCTCCCTGGCCGCGTTCGTCGTCACCTACGGCCTGGTGTTCACCGCCGGTGCCTATTACATCCTCAAACTCATCGGCAAGGGGCCGGAGATCGCAGAAGAAGATGCCTATGGAAGCCACGGCGTCAAACAGCCGGCCCTGGTAACGGACCTGGCTGCCGGGACAGGAGGGAAAGATGTTTAGTTTCGAGAGTTTTCTGGATCTGCCGCTCGTCTGGTATGCACTTATCGGTACGGCCATCTTCCTATACATCCTGCTGGATGGCTTCGATCTGGGCGTGGGCATCCTCTTCCCCTTTGCCCCCACCGACCAGTGCCGGGACCGCATGATGAACTCCATCGCACCCTTCTGGGACGGGAACGAAACCTGGCTGGTGCTGGGGGGCGGCGGGCTGTTTGCGGCTTTCCCCCTGGCCTACGCCATTCTCATGCCGGCTTTCTATATCCCGATCATCCTCATGCTGCTGGGGCTGATTTTCCGCGGCGTGGCCTTCGAATTCCGCTTCAAGGCCACCGGCAAATCCAGGCGTATCTGGGACTACTCGTTTCACTTCGGCTCCCTGGTGGCCACCTTCATGCAGGGCATGGTGCTGGGCACCTTCGTTCACGGCATCGCCGTGGACGGCCGCAACTTCGGCGGCGGCGCCTTCGACTGGATGGATGCCTTCAGCGTCATGACCGGCGTGGCCCTGGTAACCGGATATGCGCTGTTGGGCGCCACCTGGACGATCATGAAAACCGAGGGCGACACTCAGGACTGGGCGCGCAAGTGTGCCCGCTACGTGATGATATACGTGGCCGTGTTCATGGGGCTGGTCAGCCTGATCATGCCGCTGATGAACAGCGACATCAAAGCGCTGTGGTTCAGTCTCCCCAATTTCTACTTCCTGCAGCCCATGCCGATTCTGTCGGTGGTTTTCTTCGTCATGCTCTGGCGGGACCTGCGCACCGAGCGGGAGTTCCGGCCTTTTTTTCTCACCCTGGGCATATTCCTGATGAACTACATCGGCATCGGTGTGAGCACCTGGCCCTGGCTGGTGCCTTTCAAGGTGACCCTGTGGGAGGCGGCCGCCGCCCCCGAATCCCAGTCCCTGCTGCTGTTGGGGACAGTGTTCCTGCTGCCCTGCGTTCTGGCCTACACGGGCTATTGCTTCTGGGTGTTCAGAGGCAAGGCCTCCCACGAACATGATCCGGCTTACTGAAAAACAGCGCCAGTGGTTGTGGTTCGCCGGCCTGTTCGTCGGCGGGATGGCCAGTATGCTGGTGCTGGCCGGGATCGTGCGGTTGATGCTGGGGATGGGGGTATAGGTGCCGGGCTGAACCGGTCAAATCATAATTTAACGGAGGAGCGGATCATGAGCGTCATTAAAGAATTTAAGGATTTTGCAGTAAAGGGGAATGTTGTCGATATGGCGGTGGGCATCATTATTGGAGCGGCCTTCGGCAAAATCGTCTCTTCCTTCGTCGGTGACGTGATTATGCCCCCGATAGGCGTGCTCTTGGGGGGTGTCGATTTCACCAATTTGGCGCTCACGGTCAAAGAGGCTTCGGGAGACCTTCCTGCCGTGGTCATCAGCTATGGCAAATTCATTCAATCGGTGGTCGATTTCACCATCATCGCCTTCGCAATTTTTATCGCCGTCAAGGCAATCAACTCGCTCAAGCGAAAAGAGGAAGAAGCGCCCCAAGCGCCGCCGGAACCCCCTGCGCAAGAAGTCTTGCTCAAGGAAATCCGTGATTTATTGAAGGAGCGGAAGTAACTTATCATCAGATCACTAAGGGAGAAACGGGAAGCCGGGGGACAGCCGGCTTCCCTGACAGTTCCGTGCATGGGTCCGCATGGGGCGGTTCACGGCACCGATCGGGATATGCCCGGACGGGTGCCTGTCCGGGCATCAGTATGCTTGTGCCCGATTGCCCTGTGCCTCTCTTTTCCCGGACGCCTGATTCCGTTCAGCCGGTGTCCTTCATTGTCCAGAACCCTTTTTCTTTGGCCCTGACCTCCTTTCGCCGCCGCGGGTCGAGGAACCGCTGATAAAGTTTCTCATTCATGTCGACCGATCTGCCGAGGATTTTTTCTTCGATCAGAGACAGCGCTTCGATGGATTTGTCGCAAACGGGATAGCCTTTTTCGTCCAGATCGATCGAAGTCCCCGGAGAAACCCTTGAGATGTTGTTGATGTCCACCAGACAGATGCCGCCGGTGACGGTGATGATCAGGTTGCCTGCACCGGCCAGATCGGGGATGTGCCCGGCTTCGGTGGCCATCCGTTTGATTTTACCGATGAACCCGGCTCCCTTTTCCCGGACCGTCTCGACCCATCGGCTTTTCGGCAGGGCAAACGTCCTGTCCTGGGCACGAAATGTTTCATACAACCCCGGCAGCAGTTCCCCGGTGCCAAGAATGGTCCATGGATCCAGGATCTCACCCCTGACATATGCCTGAAATCCGCACAGCATCAGGTCCCGGCCTTCGGGCCCCCGGTAATCCACGATGCATTCTGTGGACCGGGCCATGAAATCGGGTGCCAGATATCGCTCGACGATTTTGACCCGCCCGATTTCAACCAGTGCATTTTCGAGAGTTTTCAATCGTGCCCGGAAAATGCGAAACATCCTGCGCGGCGGCGCTTTGGGAAACCATCTCATCCCGTCGATCACCTTCCCCGATTGCTCGATTTCCACATCCGACGCGTTGAGGATTTCCATGATATGTGATCGGAGGCCCTGCCTGAAATGTCTCCTGAATACAAAGGGTGTGGATGATCTGACGAAGTTAAGTGCGGTGACATCGGCATGGCCGATGGATGATCTGTCCCTTATGTCTTCAGGCATATCTACTTTTCCGCTTGGTTGAAATACGGGAACTGCCGATTAAAAAGCCTTCCCGGTATTGCTTGGATGCGTTGGCCAAGACGGTTGCGCCTCCACGGTTCCAGTCGGCAGCATCATGCAAATTCACCATAGCGCACAATTTATCTGCTGTCACTCTCGTGGGAGTAACGGCGGTTTTTCAATAGGTGGAGGTTATTTCCGGCTTTCAAACAAACAGTCTTTTGGTCATTCAGTGGTAGGTTAAATCCACCGTCTGTTCCTGTGCTCTTAATAAAACCTATTTAAAACGAGGAGTTGTTTTTTTCCTACGCCTGCCCGGCTAACCCGTCTGTTTCTGGTGCACCTTGAAGATCTCAAGCCGGTGAATACTGTTGAAGTGTACGATTTTTCATCAATTCAAACTGAATTTAAAACGTGTGAGGTGAACCATGAAAATTAATGTCAAGTGCTTTGCATCGCTTTCCAATGACGACACCTGCCGGCACGATCAGCCAATATCCATAACGCTTGGTGAAGACAACGCTACCATCGGAAATTTAATAGACCACGTGCGGGTTCCCGAAAAAGAGATTGCCACGGTATTCGTCAACGGTAGACGGGTGGGACGCGATGGCCGACTGGCGGACGGCGACCGCGTGGCTTTCGTACCGGCTGTCGGTGGAATGTAGGCTGTGGATGTCTGCGGCCAGGGGCAACTTGTGGCAGGCTATCAATACCGGGGTATCGATGCCTGCCGGTCCGAACTCGGCACCATCTTAATCTGGTATCTGCAACCGGCGTCCGTGAGTCCCTGAAAATAAATGGAGAATGGGAAATGGGTTCAAAATCGTTTGTCGTAGTTGGCGGCACGTCGGGTATCGGACTTGAGATTACGCGCCGAATGGCAGCCAAAGCGTATTCGGTAGTGGCGATTTCCCGGTCGGCGGGCAGTGTGGCTAAGTTGCCCGGGGTGACCCACCTGCCGGTGGATGTCACCGGGAGGAGATTGATGCGGGTAACCTTCCGGACAGGATTCAAGGTCTGGCTTACTGTCCGGGTTCCATTCGACTGCGGCCCTTTCACCGCATCAAGGAAGACGATTTCCTTGCCGACTCGCAGATCAATCTCCTCGGTGCTGTCAAGGCCATTCAAGCTTGCCTGCCTGGCCTGAAAATGGCGGAAAACCCGTCATCCATCGTTTTGTTCAGCTCGGTGGCGGTGGGAACGGGTATGCCCTTTCACGCCTCCATTGCCAGTGCCAAGGGGGCCGTGGAGGGCCTGACCCGCTCGCTGGCCGCCGAGTTCGCACCGATAATCCGGGTCAACGCCATCGCCCCGTCCTTGACCGACACCAATATGGCCACCATGCTGTTGTCCGACGACGGAAAACGAACTGCGGCTGAGGATCGACATCCGCCTCAAACGGTTTGGAAGTGCGGGGGATATCGCGGCTGCGGCAATATTCCTGCTCGAGAATGCATCCTCGTGGGTCACCGGTCAGGTGATTGCGGTGGATGGGGGTATGGGCGCGTTGCGGACATTTAAGTAACCGGTATTTAGGGTAAGGCGTCTTTATGGTCACTGCAGCGGACAGGGAATCCAGGATAAAAGGGGCGATCTTGGGCATGTACGTTGGCGATGCCCTGGCCATGCCGGTTCACTGGTACTACGACCGACAGGCACTTGAAAGGGATTATGGTCAGGTGCGTGGCTATCTGGCCCCGAAAAATCCGCATCCGGACAGCATTCTCTGGCGCTCCACATACACACCGATCAACACAAAGGCAGACATCCTCCACGGCCAGGAGCGGTTCTGGGGACGTGCGGGTGTGCACTACCACCAGTTTCTCGAGGCTGGTGAAAATACCCTGAATCTGAAGCTCTGCACCCTGTTGCTCAACAGCCTGTTGGAAAACAACGGCTACAATGCAGATGCCTATCTGGCTGACTACATCGCCTTCCTGACCACCGCCGGCAGCCATCGGGATACCTATGTGGAGGAGTATCACCGTCATTTTTTCAACAACTTTTCGTCCGGAAAGCCGCCACGGGCATGCGGCGTCATGGAAAAGCACATCAGCGGCATTATCGGAATGGTCCCGCTGGCCGTCTTCTACGTCGACGACCCCGACCTGGCCAGGCGGGCCGCATTCGAACATCTTGGCCACACCCATTTGGGTGAGCGCATGGTGGCCGCCTGTGAATTTCTTATGGATGTGCTGCTTCCCGTTTTGAGCGGTGAAGGTCTATCTGACGTGATTACCGACAAGGTCCGGCGGCAGGACAACCCGCTGCTGGGCCACCCTTTGGTGCGATGGCTTGACGATCCTGACGAAATTGTCGTGGGACGGCGACTCAGCAGCGCCTGCTATGTGGAAGATGCGCTTCCGGCCATCGCCTACCTGGCCCTGAAATATCACGATGATGCGGCCCGGGGGCTGATCGCCAATACCAACCTGGGCGGCGATAACGCCGGCAGGGGAGCGGTACTGGGCGCCTTGTTGGGGGCGGCCAATGGCCACGGGGCCTTTCCCGAATCATGGATAAAGGGGCTGCGTCACCCACCACCGGAAGAGCTCATTCGTTGAGCGGGTGGTCGTGGAAATGAAGTGCTGCAGCATGATGATTTACCAAACTAAAAAACCATTGCCGATTCATCCTCGCTTAGAATAGTCGGCTATTGATTGAAAGGAAAGACACCTATGAACACAGAAAACAGGGAAACCCTATATGTGAAGGTCAGGGATCTGGCGGGCAACGATTTTGTTTGTCCCCTGGACGAGTTGAGAGATCCGAATAGCATCAGCGATGCGGAAATGGAAAATTGTGTCGAGGACGCTGTGGTCGGCCGGTATGCGGGTCGGCTGAAGATTGTCGATCCTGTGCATTGAAACACTGTCAACCCGATTGACTAAATAAAAAGCGCCGTGAGTGAATGCCCACGGCGCTTTTTTAGGGACCCTGAATCTAATTAAAGCTTTTCGGGGTTGCACAGGTTCTTCTCGCTCACCGCGCTGCGCCCGCAGTTTTTGCAGAAGTGCGCGGCGGGCTGGATCAGTTTTTTAAACGATTTTGTATTGGATTCGATAAAGCCCTCTTCCTGGAGGGCACACAAGGTTTTTTCTTCGGTATCGCTCATGTCGGTATCCTTTCTATCGTGAACATCAGGGTCTGCTGATGTGGGGTTTTCGGGTGTTGTTGCATACACTGCAACGCGTCTGACAAAATATCTCCGCTGGTCCGTTAACCGGCATGCCGGGATTCATTTTTCATCCCCGAGCACTTCATTGAAAAAGTTGGTCATTTGCTGCCAGGATCGGCGGTCCGCCGACGGGCTGTAGGCTAGGGCTGCCATGCTCCGCTTGTCCGCATCCGGGTTGGTGAAGCTGTGGCGGGCGCCGCCGTAGACGATCAACTGCCAGTCGATGGTTGAGGCGTTCATGGCATTGACATAGGCGGTCATTGCCTCAGGCGTGTTCATGGGGTCCTGGGCGCCGTGGCAGATCAGAATTTTGGCCTGGGTGGTCCTCCCGGCCTGCTCGGCGGAGGGGGGAATCAGGGAGCCGTGGAAACTGACCACCCCTTTGAGATCCGCACCCCCATAAGCCAGCACCTGAACCGTGGCACCCCCGAAACAATACCCGATGGCCGCCATCCGGCGGGTATCCACACGGGGCTGTTTCTTGAGCACGTCCAGTCCCGCCATGGCCCGTTTCAGCCACTGGTCCATGTTGGCGTTGATCGCTTTCATCCAGGCGGCGGCCTGATCCGGGTGCTCGGTGGATTTGCCTTTGCCGTACATGTCCAGGGCAAAGGCCACGTATCCCATCCGGGCCAGTTGTTCGGCGCGGGAGCGAACGTAGTCGTTGAGTCCCCACCATTCGTGGACCACCAGAATCCCGGGTGCCTTGCCGGAAACGGTATCATCGTAGGCGAGATAACCTTCCAGGGATACGCCGTCCTCCGTGTAGGCTATCGACTGGGAGACCACCTTGGCAAAGGCGGTTCCGGTCGATAAAATAAGTAAGAGTAAAATCAAAAAAAATTTACTTTTCATAGAGACTCCTTTCAACAGGTCAAATGGCGGTGAGCCAGTTTCACCAAAGCCCTGTTTGTTTTTACATGATCGGGTTAAACCGCCTCTTTCATGAACGGTTTCCCATTTAACGGATGGAACCTGTGGAACCCTTCGGGTCAAACAGGTTGCGTTGTTGATTGGTGGCGTATGCCTAGCATGCTTTACCATTTAATTCTGCAGATGATCTGCTTTCATAGTAGGCAGGATTTGCACAATATCAAGGAGGCAGGCGTTTTAGCCGGTGGCAACCCTGCGAGCATGTCCGGGGGGCGGTGGGAAAAATTAAAACCGACCAGGAACGCGAACGGATCCTGATCGGTTTGAGGCAAATTATCAAATTTCCGGTGGTTGAAAAACTTTTGCGATAGGCTGACCAGCGTTATCGTGCGTTTCAACATACTTATTTATAAGGCATAAACGCCGATTCTAGTTTTACCTGGGCGCATGATGGTTTCAACCCCGGCTAAGGTGTCTGGGATGGCGTAATCAACACATCGATTCGCCGGTTCATGGCACGGCCTTCCGGCGTGGTTTCCGGCGCCAACGGCCGACTCGGCCCATAACCGGTTGCCCGGATACGACTTGCCGGCAAGGTCTTGTTGGCAACCAGGTATGTTTTGACGGCCTCGGCACGTTTTTGCGACAGTTCCTGGTTCACCTGGGCCGAACCGGTGCTGTCGGTATGACCTTCGATGGTCACGGTCGGCTGACCAAATGTCCCGATCGCCTGCTGGACTTTGCTGAGCAGGGTATAATTTTCCGGCGTCAGGGTGGCCTGACCCACCGGGAACTGAATGCCCCGCATGCGGATCACCAGTTGACCGCCCTGTTTGTAGACTTCTGCCTCATCTGGCCGGAAAAAACGCTGGACCTTATTAAACTTTTCATTGAACTCGCGTTCGGCGGCGAGTTTCCGCTTGGCCGCCTCCTGTTCGCGCGAATAGCCCTGCAATCCGGTAAGCTGTTGCTCCAGGTTGGCGATCTGCGACTGGTAATTGAGATTGTCTTTTGCAAGGGACTGATTCTTTTGCTCCATGGTTTCGACCGCCACGGACATTGCGCTGAGCTGAGCCTCGGGGTCCTTGTCCCTCAAATCACCGGTGTTCATAGTTTTTCCCAGACGAGCAAGCAAGCGCTCCACGTAAAGGGCGGATGCCTCCGGCGACATCTCTTTAAACTTCGTGCTCTCTTGGCTGATCGTCATCATCCGTCGAGCCATGAACTCGGCATGAGCAGCCTTCTGGTTGATTGTTTCCGCCTGGTAGGGGTTTTTGCCGATATAGGCGTCGGCATCGTTCAAGGCCTGGAGGGCATCGTTGTATGCCGTTGGGGCGATTTTTTGAACCTTGGCTTTATCGGCTTCGATCATCATTTTGCGCACATCGCCGAGGGCATTGTTTTTAATGGCCATAATTTCCACATTTCGAAAGGAGGCTTGAACCTCAGCGGCATTTTTCTGCGCATAGCTCAAGTTGTCGTTCTCGATGGCTTTGGTGAGTTTTAGATATTGTTTTTCCACATCCATGTAAGGCTCGCCCAGCCTGTCGGCCCCGGCCTTGAGCGCTTTATCCCTGGCGTTGTTCGTTTCACCGAGAATGGTCCGGGAGACTTGGGCAATCTCTTCGGCCTTCTTTAAACTGGCCCTTCCTTCGGCTACATATTTTTGGATGTCAGTCAGTTTGGCACCTTTATCCAACAATTGTTTGGCTTTCATGAATGCTGATTGGGCGTCGTTGAACAAGCCCGGTGCAAGAACATTCACCTGATTGGATCGTGCATGGGTCAAATCGGCTTCAAACTGCTTGACCAACTCGCCAGGGTTGCCAGTAGGCATTCCTCCGGGCAGCGGGGTGGCGCAGGCGCCTGCAAATGATAGAACGAAACCCAGCAACAGAAATCTAAACGGTTTGTTCATTTCGATCTCCTCTCTGCTAATTGTTAATGACGGTAATCCTAATATAATGGCAGGGTCTTTATCTCGATTTGTCCAATGGCTTTTGGACAGGGGAAGGTGCTATCCAGTCGTTCCGAGAGTCTTTGCCAGTGAGTCCAATGTGTGGAACGCAGCTGTTTAATTCATTTCGAGACGGAGGATTATACAGGGCAACGATAATCATTGATTGTTGCACGGCAAGCACCAATCAACCAAAAGACAATTAATTGAATAAACATTATTAACTCATCGACGATTAAAATAGTAAAGTCACTAAAAGAGCTGTCAACAGGCAGGCAATTTTTTTGACGTTGATCGCCGATTTAAAAGTGACAATTGATTCCTGACGAGGAGAATTGGGTGTCAGGATTTTGCCTGCGACGGGAGGAATTTGACGGGTGGCGTGGTGCCTGTTGAATTTTTCACCGCCGATCATATTGTTTTTTCAACTTATTTGATCTTCCCGAATTTGGTATAAAAATTGAATATTTTTTAGTTCGAAAAATCAACACGGACGGGGCGATCATGATCCAGAAAACCGGTATGACCATCGATGCATATCTTAGAAATGCGGGAATCAAGCCAGTCGGCACGATGAGCCGCAAGCAGTTCATTCCCTTGAAAACCGGCACGACGCCATCCTTTTCAGAGGATCTGAATTCGGCGATATCTTCCAACCCTCCTGAATCCGTTGGGGAAAAAACGGGGATGACGATTTCGGACTACCTGCATCGAGCCACCACCAATGCATCGGGCGGCTTGTTCCGCAACTCGACCCTTCTAAACGGTTCCCTTCACCCCGGTTATTTGAATACGTTCAGCCGTATTCCCGTTCCGTCTAAAGGGGACCCCACCACCGCCGCTTCCGCGTCGCCGAGCCGTTCGATAAGCACCGACACCGGTGTCACCACCCCTTCGGACGGTGAAACGATAGTCGCCGAGAGTATCAAACGCGCTGCAAGGAAATACGATCTGCCGGAAAAGCTCATAGCCGGCGTGATTCGGGCCGAATCCAATTTCCAGGCGGATGCCGTATCCCCTGCGGGCGCCCAGGGACTGATGCAGCTCATGCCGGCGACGGCGAAAGAACTGGGTGTGGATGACCCCTTTGATGTCCGGCAGAACATCGATGGCGGCGCCGGTTATCTCCGGCAGATGCTGGATCGCTTCGGAGGAGATGTGCGATTGGCACTGGCTGCCTACAATGCCGGCCCTGGAACCGTGGAGAAATATAATGGGAACGTTCCCTATCGGGAGACCCAGAATTATATCGAACGGGTTCTCAAGGGGGTTTCGGCCTGAAAAGGTCGTGGTTGACCCCCGATGCAGGCTGAAATTGTCCGAGGATTTCCTCGGCGCTGCATCTTTTGGCGACCATCGGACGATCTGCCACGGTCGTCTCCTTTGGGGCGATCTATAGATCCAGACCGCACTTGTTCAGGGTCACTATGCCGCCCTGTACGCTGACCGGATCGGTCAATCCCATGTCCCTCAGGTTGAGCTGGGCTTCGTAAGAGCGCACACCGGTGTTGCACAGCAGGATCAGGTCTTTTCCCGGCGGGATTTCTCCAAGGCGTTTGCGCAGTTCATCCTGGGGGATATTCATCCAGCGGTCCGGATATTTTTTTGCATAGGCGTCGCCGTCCTGCCTGGCGCGGCAGTCGAGGATCAACACGTTGCCATTTCCATTGATCCATTTTTCGGCGAAGGCATCGGCATCTATGGGTTGAAAATGGCCGTCCAGCATATTTTCGGCGGCATTGGCCAGGGCGTTGAGCACATCCATGGCCGACGAGAAAGGCGGCGAATAGGCCAGTTCCACATTGCTGAGGCGGTCGATGGTCGGCCGGTCTTCCAGCAGGGCGGCCACCATGTTGATTCGTCCCACCACGGCGTCGCCTTCTTCTCCGAAGCCCTGGATACCCAAGATCCGCCGCGTTTTCCTTTCTACAACCAGTTCCAGGTGGATCATGGCCTTGTCCGGGTAAAAGTGGGCGCGGTCAAGCTGGGCCACCTGGATGCTGACTGCATCGAAGCCCGCTTTGCGGGCCCGTTCCAGGCTCAATCCGGTTCCGGCCAGGGCGGCCTCGAAGGTTTTAATCACAAAGGAACCGACGGCACCCTTGAACACGGCGCTTCCCCCGGCAAGGTTGGTGCCGATCACCCGGCCCTGCCGGTTGGCCATGGATCCCAAAGGATAGTAACCCGGCTGGCCGGTGATCAGGTTGCGGATTTCCGCACAGTCCCCGCCGGAATAGATCACCGGGTCGGACGTGCGCATGTGTTCGTCCACCGCAATGGCGCCGGTGGGGCCGATGCGCAGCCCGGCTTCCCGGGCCAGGTCCACATTGGGGGCCGCCCCGATGGCGATGATAACCAGGTCCGCCTCCAATCGGCGTTTGTTCGTCACCACGGCTTCAACGCCGTCGGTGCCTTCGATGGCCAGTACCTCTTCATCGAGGAAAAAGCGCACATCATGTTTTTCCATTTGCCGCTGGGCCATGCGGGCGAACTGGGGCCCCACGAAGCCGGGCATGATCTGGTGAAAATACTCTACAACCGTGGTATCCACTTCCCACATGTCGGCCAGGGCTTCGGCCATTTCCAGCCCGATAAAACCGCCGCCGATGATGACGGCCCGTTCCACCCTACCCGTGGTGACCAGTTCCTTGATTGCCTGGGCATCGTTCAGGTTGGCGGACGTATGCACCATGGGAAGGTCGGCGCCGGGGATCATCAGACGCCGCGGGCGGCTGCCGGTTCCCAGCACCAGCTGATCATAGGCCAGCGTATCGGCGGTGCCGTCCGGCCGTATAATGTGAAGTTGTTTGTTCTCCCGGTCGATCCGTTCCGCACGGGTCCGGGTGAGGACTTCGATATCCTTGCAATCCCGGAAAAAAGCTTCGTCCCGAAGCATGTGAAAACTCGTCTTGCGCAGATCGTTGACATCGCTGACGTCCCCGGAGACATAAAAGGGAATTCCGCATCCGCCGTAGGATACGAAGCGGTCCTGATCGACGATGGTAACCTTCGAACGGGGTTCCAGCCGCTTGAATCGGCAGGCCGCCTTCGACCCGAGGGCGACGCCGCCGACGATGACGATGTTCTGTGACATTTTCAACCTCTCATTTAATCTGTGGGTAATCATTTTTCCCGTACCCGGGTTGTGATTCGACACGCCGGACGCTTTTGGATGGCACAGGGTGCACCGTATCGAGACAACGCGCATAAGGGAGTAAAAATGATACCTTTTGGGGGGTTTGTCAAGGCTCGGACAAGCAGGACAATTAATCCCGCCGGACCAGCAACAGGGTGTTGCCGATGACGGTCAGACTGGAGAGCAGCATGGCCGTCGCGGCCACCAGGGGGGTCAGCATGCCGTTCATGGCGATGGGGACGCTGACCAGGTTGTAGATCCAGGCGCACCACAGATTCTGAGCGACTTTACGGTTGACCTGCCGGGCAAGGGGAAAAAAGTCCAGCAGTTGGGAGGGGTCACCGCGCATGAGGGTGATGTGGGCGGCTTCCCTGGCCAGCCCCTGTCCGGAATGAACCGCCACCGCCAGATAGGAGCGGGCCATGGCCGCCGCATCGTTGATGCCGTCGCCCACCATGGCCACCTGCCGTCCCATATCCTTCAGCGCATCAATATAGTTTGCTTTGTCCGACGGCAGCAAACCGCCCCTGGCGTCGTTCAGGCCGATGGCCCGGGCCACTTCACGGGTGGCGGCGTCACCGTCCCCGGAGATCAGGTGGATTTCCCGGGAATCTCGTTTCAGGGCGTCAATCATCGACGGTACCGTCGGTCGGATCGTGTCGCCGAAGATCAGGGTGGCCGCCGGACGGTTGTCGATGCTGAGAAAGACGCGGGAGGTCAGGGTCCCTTCGGATTCCTCTGCGACTTCCTCGGGAGACGCCTCCTCCCCCCGGGCGAATCCCCGGCTGCCGATGCTTACCATTTTCCCATCCAGCCGCCCCTGAACCCCGTCCGCGTGAACCCTGATATCCGCTGCCACGGTCGGTGCGATACCTTGAGCGTGGGCATAGGCGGTGACGGACCGGGCGATGTCGTGATCCGAGGCCTGCTCCAGGCCGGCGGCCCAGGCGGTGATCCTCGCCGGATGGTATCCCGGTTCGCACTGGATATGACTGAGTTGCCAGCGGCCGTGGGTAATTGTGCCGGTTTTATCGAAAACGACGGTGTCGACGGCGCCGGACCGTTCGAAGGATTCGATATCCCGAACCAGAATGCCCCGGCGGCCGGCCAGGGAGATGCCGGCCAGGCGGGCCATGGGGATGGCCACACCCAGGGCGCAGGGGCATGAGATGACCATCACGGTCACCGCCCGCACCACGGCCTGGTTCACGGTCAAGCCCGCCATGGCGCAGAGCAGTCCGGTCCCCCCGGCAAGGGTGATGATGATGGGGACGAACCATTTGAGCATTCGATCCGTGCGGCCTTCGAATGCACTTTTCTGCTCGAGGCTGCGGGTCATGATGGCGATCATCTGACCCAGAATCGTATCATCGCCTACCTTTTCCGCCGATGCAATGACCCGGCCGTCGATCATCCGGGTGCCGCTTTTGATGGAATCGCCGGTTTTTACAGCGACCGGTCTGGGCTCACCGGTCAGCGACGATTCGTCAATTGCCGCGGTACCGGATTCCACACGGCCGTCAGCCGGGATGATCTCATCCGCCTCCGCGGCAAACCGGTCTCCCGGCGCCAGCTGGCCGATGGCCACATACCGTCCGGCTGGATGGGTCTCGGTGATCAGTCGTACCTTGGCAGGCTGCATGGCGAAGAAACTGTCCAGATCCCGGCGGACGCGGCCTTTGGCCTGCTGCTCCAGAACCTTTCCCAGAAGCACCAGGGTGATGAGCATGCAGGCGGTGTCAAAATACAAATGGATGCTGCCGGTCAGCCAGTTGAAGAGACTATAGATAAAGGCGCAGCCGGCGGCCATGCCCACCAGGGTTTCCATGCCCGGTGCCCGATGGATCATTCCGAACCAGGCTTTGCGCAGCATGGGGCCGCCGCCATAGACGAAGACCACTGCCGCCATGGCCACGATGGGCAGGGAAATCTTGGATACGGCGTCGTTGTCAAGGGTGGTGAAGAAGCCGGCGTAAAGCGCCCAGGAGAGCATCATGACATTGGCCGAGAGCAGGCCGGTGATCGCCAGCCGGACCAGTTCCCTGCGCTGGACCTGCTGTCCTGCGGTTCCGGCTTCGGTGTCCCGGATGCCATAGCCCAGGCGTGTGACCGACTCCCGTATCTGATCGGGTGCCACGCGGTCGGGACGATAGCGGCAGCGCAAACGGTCCGTGGAAAAATGGCAGGTGACTGCCTGGACCCCGGCCAGCCGGGACACCGCTTTTTCGATTACCCAGGCGCAGGCGGTGCACCACATGCCGTCAACCACCCCATCGAACGCCAGGGTGCCTGACGGGTCCGGCGCCGCTTCCTCACCGCCGATGGATCTGGCGGCGGTCGGTGTTTCCTGTTTTTCCCGTTCGCGGATGCGGCGGAGATCGTCCTCGCTGGCCGGGATCACCCCGGCGGCCACACACTGCCGGTATAAATCGGTTTCCTTGAACCGGGCCGGATCGTCGACTTCGGTCGATTCCAGCAGCATGGTGAAGACCATCCGGCAGCCGTGGCAGCAGAACCTCAACGATTGATCGTTGGCGGAATGGGATACGGCACCGTAGCGTAGCGGAAGGCCGCAGAGATCACATTTGGCAGGCATCATGGAAGATTAGCCGGGTGTGAGGAGAATGTCTTCTGAGAAGACAGCAGACAATGAAAATGTCAAAGGCCAAAGTCCAGAAATAACATTTGGATTTTGGCCTTTGATGTTTACCGGCGTCACTGACGCCGGCCGAGGCTCTTCACAAAGGCGATGGCATTCCACCGGTCGACCACCGCCATGGTCGTGTCCAGGGCCGGCTGGCGTCCGCCGGGAATGCCGTAGCTGATTTCTTTGAAAAATACGCCTTCAGGCATGGACTGGACCTTCGCGCTGCGAAGATCGCCGGGCGGCGGGGCAAAGCTTTGACCCACGGTGCCGTATCCGTCGAAATTTTTGCCATGGCAGTGAATACAGTAATACTGGTAGGCGGTTTTACCCGAAGCGATGGCTGCCGGTTCAGTCAGCGGAAAAGGGGCCGCGATCTCATCGTCAGCCACGGCCCGGTAAAGTGCCTCACCCCCGTTAACGGGCATGCTGCCCGCCGCCATGACCGGGATCGGGTTTTCGTAGGGTTTGATGCCCGGGGTCTGCCACATGCGTCCCACCGAAAGGACGTTGTCGTAACCGGTGATCACCCCCCAGGCCACCAGGGCAATCGTTGAAACGATCAGGCCGACTGACAGTATGCGAACCATTTATTCTCCTCCGGCCCCTCTGACGTGCTGGGGGTTGGGCAGTCGCTGGTATACGGCATAGGGTGACGATGCCGGTACATCCTTCACCGGGCGGTAGGCCCAGGTGGGCTGGCCCATGTCCGCGACTACATAAAAGGCCAGGAAGCCCTTGAACAGGATGATGCCCAGCATGACGCCGAGCCAGAGCCATGTTCTGAACATCGATTCGTGATGATGGTCGTCGTTCATATCAGATTTTTACTCCCAAAACGCCGTGCATGACGATGTAGAAAAAGCCCCAGATAAATGTCCCGGCGATGATCAGCATCATGAACAGGGGAAAGGGCGCGTCGCGTTCCTCGAGGCCGTCGGCAAAGCGCCCGGTGATGGTTTTCTTGCGCGCTTCGCTGTCCTGGCCATGCAGATGCGCAAAAGCCAGGCCTACGCCGAAGACCACCATGAAGACCAGGGTCGGGAACAGCCAGGCCATCGTGTGTTGGAAACCCAACAATTGGAAAAATCGCATGGAAGATACCTCTTATTTGCTGAAATACAGGGCAAAAGTCAAAACCGCCGCCGTTGCGCCAAGTCCCGCCGCCGCCAGGAAAAAGAGTCCGTAGATTTCAATCCGGTTGAATCGGGTGGCTTTTACCGGCGGATGATCGGCATCGTCCCGCAGGGGCAGAAAGCGCGCCCGCTGCTGGTCGGTGAACTGACCGGTTTTAAAGGCCCAATAGAACACGACCAGGCTGATGGTCAGGCCGATGGTTATATAGGCGATAAAGTAAGGATAGTACAAAATTATTTAATCCTGAAATTTGTTTATTCCAGTCCTTTTGAATTAATTTTTATCAGGTCGAAAGGGGAAGTTGGTCCTCCCTCTAACCCTTTTTACGGCTCATACGCCGCATCGATTCCCTTCGGCTCGGTATTTGCGTCACTGTCGTTGATGAAATTGACCGCCACGTAGTTGCCCACGTCCCAGATTTTCTCCGACTCCAGTTCACGTTTGAAGTATGGCATGGCTGTGCCGGTGATGCCGTTCATGATCTGGTAGTAGAGGATTCCGCCGCTGATTTCCCGGTTTTTCAAGATGGTGAAGTTAAGCGGCGGCGGATAGATCCACGGCTGGGCCGGCCCCATGCCGTCGCCCACCGGCCCGTGGCAGCCCAGGCAGAAATCCTGGTAGATTTTATGGCCCCGCGCCAGCCCCGCCTCGCTGGTGGGATAAGGGTTGGGCACATCGCGCCATCCCTGGGGAATATGTTCGCTGAGCCACTGCACATTGGCATCCGGTCCGGCTTCGTAACCCTTGATGGCTTCCGTCTTCCAGAATCGCTGGCGCTGCATGCGCCGGTCGGCGTCTTTCATGCCCAGGCTCTGTACATAGCGGATGAGGTTGCCCATATGGTCGTCGCCCAGGAATCTGAAAGCCGGCATGATGGACAGCGGCCGGGTATAGCGGGGGTTGGTGAAGTGGGCGACATGCCAGTCGTCCGGGTGTTCGCCCCCGTCCTGGGACAGGTCCGGCCCGGTGCGCTGGGAACCCAGCAGGATAGGGTAGTCGGCGACGTAGTCTCCGGCCTGGGCAATACGTTCGGCGCCCAGCCCCCAGTCGATGGTGCGGATGGACTGGCTGTGGCAGTAGACGCAGCCGTTGGCGATATAGAGCTTTCGCCCGGCGGCTTCGTCGGCCGCCCGCTGTCGGAAAATGTCCGATGGTGCGGTCTGGCTGGTGTTGACATAGGGCAGCAGGACTACCACAAAGACGATGGTGGCCAGAATCAGCAGCGAGCCGACTACCACGGCAAGGGGGGTCATTTTCATGATGACGCTCCGGTTTTTCCGAACAGGGAACGGACGATATTATAAAAACCCAGAACCGCGCTGGAGAAGATCATCAGCCCCAGGCCGGCGCGCACCACATAATACACGTGGATTTCCGGCAGCACGCGGTACACGGTCTCGCCGTTGAGCCAGGCGTTGCCCTGGATCAGGCCGGCGATGGTCAGCACCACGGTAAACCCGACCATGCCGATCAGGACCATCCAGTATTGGAAATCGGCCAGAAAACGGCTGTAGAGGGGTTTCCCGGACAGTTTCGGAATGGTGTAGTAAAGCCCGCCCAGGGCGATCATGCCGGCAAAGCCCAGCACGCCGATGTGGGCGTGGGCCACGACCCAGTTGTTGAAATGGGTCACGCGCTGGACGTCGGGCAGGGCCATGAGCGAGCCCTGGATGCTGACGAAGAAGTACATGATGGTGCCGGTGAAGACGAATTTGGCACCGATGTCGGCGTGGATTTCGCCCAAGCGACCCTTGGCCGTGTACCAGATATTGATCAGAAAGGCCATGACCGGGATCACCATGGCCACGCTGTCCACGATGGCCACCACCTTGAGCCAGGTGGGCACCGGTACCTGCAGCAGATGGTGGGTGCCGATGTGGGTGTAGACCACGATCAGGGCCCAGAACCCCAGCAGGGAGAGAGTGTGGCTGTAAAGCGGAGCCCGACACGCGCGCGGGATCACGTAGTAGGCCACGGCCGCGCTCAGGGGGGTCAGCAGCAGACCGAAGACGTTGTGGCCATAAAACCACAGCAGGATGGCGTCGTGGATGCCCACCAGGGCGCCGCTGTCGGGTTTCCAGATCACGTTGCCCAAGGCAAAGGTGCAGGCGGTGAGGATGGTTCCGGCCAGCACGTACCACACCGAGACATAAAGGATCGGCTCCTGACGGTTTTTGACGGTCATGATGAAATTGTAAAAGACCAGGCTGAAGGCGGCCACCACCATGATATCGATGGGCCAGATCAGCTCCGCATATTCACGGCCCTGAGTGAATCCGGCGGCCAGCGTGGCCACCGCGCCGACCAGGGCGATATTCCAAACCACCACGGTAAAGACGCCCAGCCGCTCACTGAACAACCGGGTGCGCAGCAGCCGGGGGATGAAGTAAAAGGCCGCCGAGAGCAGACCCGGGGTTACAAACCCGAACAGCACCAGATTGACGTGGGTGGGCCGCACGCGTCCAAAGACGATGCCTCCGATGTTTTCGGTGAGGTCCGGGGCCACCAGTTCCGTGGCCCCCAGCAGTCCGAAAAAGGTGGCGATCATCATCCAGAAGGCGGAGGTCAAGGCAAACCCCTTGGCGGTGGTATTTGGGGATTCAAGGGTTTGGGTTTCAGCGGCCAATGGCGACTCCTTGGTTGTTTATTCTGAAGACGGAGGACGGAGGCCCGAAGTCCGAGGACCGATCTCTGTTTTCCGGCTTCTGTTTTCTGACTTCAGACATCCGATCTCCGATTTCCGGCATCAGCTGTGGCAGGCCAGCCAGCAGCCCAGATTGACCTTTTTCTCCCGGTGGCATTGAATGCAAAAGCCCATCTGGAACCGTTTGCCTTTCAGGCGGTCCATTTCCCGGACTTCATCGTGGCACGATTCGCAGGCGATTTCCCTTTTGATATGCCGCTCGTGGTTGAACAGCACATGTTCGGGCAGTTTATAGACCTTAACCCATGGCGTAGGCGTGTCACTGTTGAAATAGTTGTGCTCTTTTCGGATTTCCGGATGGTTGGCAATGATGTAGTTGTGGCAGTAGAGACACTTCTCCACGGGTGGCAATCCCGGATTAATGGACTTGTCCACGTAGGAATGGCAGAACCGGCATTCGATTGCCTTGTGGCCGGCGTGAAGGCGATGGCTGAAGGGGATGGGCTGGGCGGCACCGATGCGGGTGGCCGGCGATGCATAGAAAAAGAAAAGGAATCCCAGTACCAGCACCACGCAGGCCGACACCCAGAACAGGGGGCCCCGGTTTTGCCAGACGTGCGCCAGCGTCTCGCCGAATGCGGTGATAAAACGCATGGGCCGCCCCCGGGTGCCGATCAGGATGGCGATCACCGCGAGGGTGAGCAGCGAAAAGGAGGTAATCAGAATTTCCATTATTAAAACTCAGGGGGTTAGGGGTTTAGGCTGAAGACTCAAGTTTTACCTTATCGCCCATTCAATTCCACAATCCCTCAATTCTTCAATCAAAACGTTGATATTGCATCGTCTGCCGCTAAGCTCCTTCAACCTTTAGTCTGTCCGCCTTTTTATCCTGCAGCAGCTCGGGGAATTGCCTGAAATAGCCGGTGACGGCGGCGGCCAGCAGGCCGAAAAATCCGACGGCCACGGCGGCTTCCACCCAGCCCAGGGGAATGTGGTGGGCATGGTGATGGAAGGAGGGGCCTAAAAGCAGGAAGTGTTCCAGCCAGATGCCGGTCATGACCGCCAGGCAGATCACAACCATGGCTTTGGGCATGGTTTTGATCCGTCGGTTGATCAGGATCAGAAACGGAGCGATGAAGCAGCCGACGAAAATGATCCAGGCCAGCACGTTCCAGGGGGCGGCCATGGTGCGTTCGATGATGTAGGCGGTCTCTTCGGGGATGTTGCCATACCAGATGACCACGAACTGGGCATAGAAAAAATCGGCCCATACGAGGCAGAAGGCAAAAAAGAGTTTGCCGACATCGTGGAACTGGTTTTCCTCGACCCGATAGCCGTTTTTGTCGCTCAGATGTAAAAGGGAACTCAGGACGATCAGGGCTCCGAAGCCGATATACACGGCTTTGACAAACGTGTAGGCGCCGAAGAGGGTCGAGTACCAGTGCGGATCCGTGGCCATCACCAGATCGTATCCCACCAGGGAGAGGACCAGGGCAAAGGCCAGCAGGTAGAGAATGCCGAAGACGGTCATGCGGCCGGCCAGACGGGCCTCGTCAAGCGGATGCTGATCCCAGTGGGCCAGCAGCCGGCGACCGAAGGGGCCGGCGGCGCCCCGGGCTTTCAGTGAGAAGTAGAGCCGGTGGTACAAAAAGGCCAGGCCGAACCCATAGAGCAGGCAGAGTCCGACCAGGTCACGCCCGAACAGGAAAGGCAGGTTGAGCCAGACCTCCTTGCCGTGAAGGTCTTCGTGCAGCCAGGGGAAGACGTACTGTCGGCCGAGGAACAAAATAATGAACAGCACCAGGGATACCGGGAAAAAGGCGGCAAAAGATTCGGCCACGTCCGAAAGCGGCCCGCTCCAGCGAGCTTTGACCGTGTGCATGAGCGCCGAGAAGAGCACGGCACCCTGGGCGATGGCCGAGAAGAACAGAAAGTTGAGCAGGTAGGCCTGCCAGGCCCTGGCCGGGTTGCCCGCAGCGGCTACCGCGATGAAAACCAGTGCCCCGGCGGCGGCCAGGGCGTAAAAGATTTTCATCAGTGGCAGTTGATTTTCCTGATTGGTTAATGCTTGCGTAGCCATGCTCGCCTTTCAAATCTGACTTTTTCCGTGTTCGTCTGCTTTTCAATCAGAAATCAGTTTTAATCTCGGCACCGTTTTCCTCGAGGAAACGGGCCAGTTCCTCCTGCTCACCGGCACTACAGCGGGCCAGCACCCCGAAGTGCCCCCCCGAAAAGCGCTCATCGTAGCCCGGCTGGGTGTCAAACCGCGGCAGACGGGCCTGGGAGATCAGCCCCAGGACGTTGCCCAAGACGGCGAACAGAATAGTGAATTCGAATCCCACGATAAAAAAGGGCACCAGCGCCACCACCGGTTTGCCGCTGACGATCAGCGACCAGCGCAGGGAAGTGAACGCCGCCAGCAAAAATCCGGAGAAAAACCCGACGATGCCGCCGGCCAGGGTAAACCAGCTCACCCGGCTCCTGGGCGGCTCCAGGGCATGCTCAATGGCGTGGCTGGGGATGGGGCTGTGGACCCGTTCGATGGTCCAGGGGGTTTCCCGCAGCCCGTCAATGGCCGACGCGGCACGGTGTTCGCTGGAAAAAACTCCCATGATGGAAACCGTATCAGCCGGCATGGGACGCTCCTTCATGCAGGGTTTCTTTCATCTCGGTCATGGAGACCGACGGCATGTGTTTGACAAACAGCACGAACAGGAAAAAGAAGAGACAGAAGCTGCCGATCATGATGCCGAATTCGATCAGGCTCGGCGAGTAGAGCCCCCAGGCGTGGGGCAGAAAATCGTGGGCCACCGATCCGATGATGATCACGAACCTTTCATACCACATGCCCACGTTGACCAGCAGGGAGATGACGAAGAGGACGCGGATGTTGGTGCGCACCTTCTTAAACAGCAGAAACAGCGGGATGATGGTATTGCAGGTCACCATGATCCAGTATTCCAGGGCGTAGTCGCCCAGGGCTCGCCAGCGGAACGTTTCCATTTCCACCGGGTTGCGGCTGTACCAGGCCATGAAGATTTCGGTGGCGTAGGCAAAGGCCACGATCAGGCCGGTGAAGACGATGGTTTTGGCCACACTCTCCAGCACGCGGTCGGTGATGATGGCTTCGTATTTGAAGATCAGGCGCAGGGGGATCATCAACGTGACTACCATGGCCAGCCCCGAGTGGATGGCGCCGGCCACGAAGTAAGGGGCGAAAATGGTGGTGTGCCATCCGGGCACCACGCTCAGGGCGAAGTCCCAGGAGACCACGCTGTGGACCGAGATGACCAGCGGGGTGGCCAGGGCGGCGAAAAAGAGATAGCCGCGCGTGTAGTGCCGCCAGATCTCAAATTCACCGGTCCAGCCCAGGGCGAGAACGGTGAAGATCTTGCGCCGCACCCCAACGGCCCGGTCGCGGATGATGGCCAGATCCGGCAGCATGCCCGTGTACCAGAACAGGCTGCTGACCGTCAGGTAGGTGGAAATGGCCACCACGTCGAACATCAGCGGCGACTGGAAGTTGGGCCACAAGGTTCGCTGGTTGGGAATCGGCAGCATGTAGAAGACCAGCCAGACCCGTCCCAGGTGGATGAAAGGGAAGAGTCCGGCCGTGCATACGGCAAAGACGGTCATGGTCTCGGCCGCCCGGGCGATGGGGTTGCGCCATCCGGCCCGGAACAGGTGCAGGATGGCGGAAATCAGCGTTCCCGAATGGGCGATCCCCACCCAGAAGACGAAATTGATCAGATAGGTGCCCCAGTGCACCGGGTTGTTCTGGCCACCGACGCCGATGCCCACCAGGATCTGGTAGATCCAGCACCCCGCGCCCATGAGCACGCCGGCAAAAAGCAGGGCCACGAGTGCCCAGTAGCTGCGCTGGGGCGGTGTCAGGGTGTCCAGAACCGTATCGTCAATTTTGCGGTAGGTGAGTGTCTGTTCCATTGCTACCTTTATTCTGTCCCGGATGATTTGGAATCAGCAAAAAACAAGCACCAAATCTCAAATAAGTTCCAAATTCGAATCTTCAAATCTCAAACAAAACACAATCCAATTAAACGATTTGAGTCACTTTTTTAAGGTAAATCACCGCCGGTTTGGTGTTCAGGTATCCCATCACCTGATAGGCCCGCGGATCCTTGATCAGTTGGCTCACCCGGCTGGCCGGATCCATGAGGCTGCCGAAGGTCAGCGCCCCGGTGGGGCAGGTCTGGGCGCAGGCCGGCACTACTTCGCCGTCGCGGATGGCCCGCTTCTCGTTTTTGGCCGTGTTATGGGCGGCCTTGATGCGCTGGATGCAGAAGGAGCATTTCTCCATCACGCCCTTGCTGCGCACGGTGACGTTGGGATTGAGCTGCATCTGCAGCGGCTTGGGCCACTGCCAGTCGAACCAGTTGAAACGCCGCACTTTGTAGGGGCAGTTCTGGGCGCAGAAGCGCGTGCCGATGCAGCGGTTGTAAATCTGGTTGTTGAGCCCCTCTTTGGAGTGGTGGGGCGCATAGACCGGGCAGACCGCCTCGCAGGGGGCGTTGTCGCAGTGCTGGCACATCATGGGCAGGAAGGTGACCCGGGCCATGTCTGCCGGGTCTTGATATCGCTGGATCTGCAGCCAGGCCATCTCCCGGCCTTCAATGATGCGCTCCTCGCCGACGATGCCGAGGTTGTTCTCCGCATAGCAGGCCGCCACGCAGGCGGTGCAGCCAATGCAGCGGTCCATGTCCACGATCATGGCCCAGCGGTAGCCGTCATGGTCGTGGGGCGGGTAGAGATCCCGTTCGGGATCGTAGCCTTCGGGGGTCGGCGGTGTCAGGGGAAAGGTGTCCATGGTCAGTCCCGGCTCTTTGTGTCCGTCCTTGTGGCCGATCCGTTCGATGGCCATGCTGAGGGCGATCTTGCGGCCCAGGGAGACGCGGCTGCCCGAGGTGGTGGCCAGCGACATGCGCGTGCCGGTGATTGCCATGCTTATCAGTGGCGTCGCGAACGACGGCGCCCCTGCGTCGGCATTCACCGATGGATCCAGAACCGACAGCGGGTTGACACCCTGGCCGCGTGCCCAGCGGCCGAACGTGGTGTGGCCTAGTCCGGCAGGCACCACGACGGTTCCCGGGAAAACCCCCGCGTAGGCATAAACCGGCACCTCGATTTCTCCCGCGTGGGTCTCCAGGACGACCCTGTCGCCATCCTTGATGCCGCCGGCGGCCATGCGGTCCGGATGGACCAGAGCCGGGGTCTGCCAGGCGATCTGGGTGAGGGTATCCGGGATCTCGGCCAGCCAGGGCCGGTTGGCGCCCCGGCCGTCGAAAAAACGGATGGAGGGCGGGGCCATGAGCACATCACCCACTTCAGGCTCCGGCAGGGCCGTCAGGCAGGTTTTCAGGGTTGCCGCCGCTCTCAGGTTAGCCTTGGGGCTGCCTCCCGTAGTGCTGTCGTCACTGAATCGTCCGCCTTTCTGAATCGTTTTCAGCCAGGCCGCGGCGGTCTGACTGCCCTGGCCGGCCAGAACGGACCGGGTCACCAGGGCTTGGTAGTCTGCCGCCGGCCGCTTCTCGGGGGGAAGCAGATTGAGCAGCAGGTCTCCCAACGCGGGCGCCTGGGTGATCTTTCCCATGGTGGGCTGCAGGGTGGCCATCGTGGTGCTGTTGCTTTCATAAGCATCCCAGGTTTCCAGGGCCAGCTGCACCGGAACGATAAGATCGGCGAGGGCTGCTGTCTCATCCATGAAATTGGAAAAGGCCACCACAAAGCGCTTTTTGTCGCTCAGGATTTTGGCGATGCGGTTGCCGCCGGGAATGGAGAAGACCGGGTTGACATTGTTGATCAAGACCAGCTCCACGGATTTTTCATCCATGGCATCGAATGCGTCCAGTACCGTGGACCGCCGGTCGGCAATCTCGACCCGGTGGCGATTGTTGAAGTCGAACAGGGACAATTCAGGGTCCAGGGCCAGGTTGAGAAAAAGGGCAGCCACTTCCGCGGCCACTGCATGCCCTCCGTCGCTGCCGGCGCCCGTGCCCAGAACCAGGGGCCGTTTTGCCGCCAGCAACTGCCGGCCGACGACGGCCTGGTCTTCAACGCTGACGCCCGACAACCGGGCCACCGCTTCGGGGGTGTACGCCTCGGTCACGCCTGCCAGCGCATCCCGCAGACTCCGGTTCACTTGGCGGCCGTTGGCGTCATCGATCACCAGGCGGACCAACCCCATGATCACTGCGGCTTCGGTGCCGGGCCGGCAGCCAATCCAGCGGTCGGCATTGGCACCGGTGAGAGATTGGAAGGGGCTCACCTGGATAAACACCCCCTTGCGGCCATCGTTCAGCTGATGCATGGACTTGAATTTGCGTGCGTATTCCACCGGTGAGAGCCAGGTCTCCAGAAAATCGGCGCCGAATCCGAGCAGCACATCGGCCCGGTCCATGTGCAGAACCGGCAGGACGGGGTCGCCGAAGAGCTGCTGGTGGGCAAACTTCAGGGATTCATAGGCCAGGGGTTCGAAGACGACGGGCGGCGGGCTTTTGAAGGTTTGCAGTACCGTGGCAAACAGGTCCAGTTGGGTCCGGCCCACGGTTTCGGTGACCATGGATATGCGGCCGGACCCGCGATTGACTGCCGCCCCGGCCTTTTGCCGGATTAACGCCTCGGCTTTATCGAAAGGGATTTCCTGCCACCCCTTCTCCGTTTTGAGTTGCGGCATCCACAGCCGGTCGGGATTGTAGAGCCCCTGGAGGGCCGCCTGGCCCCGGATGCAAAGCGAGCCCCGGTTGACCGGGTGCAGGCCATTTCCTTCCAGTTTGATGATGCGTCCCTCACGGTTTTTGGCCAGCACCCCGCAGCCGGCAGGACATTCGCGGCAGGTGGACGCATACCAAGATTCCTGACCGACGACCATATCTTCGGTCGCCTGGACCATGGTGAACAGGTTGTCTTCGGATTTGGCTGAGCAGCCGGCGGCCACGGCGACGCTGCCCATGGATGCAATCTTGAGAAAAGTTCTGCGATTCATACGTGATGCCCGTTCGTGCCAGGTTTCCCATGCCGATGACATAGGTTGATCGGGTCCGGTACCCATCCTGTTGCCGATGGATGGTTCGTTGTCAGTGAATTTACCACTCGCCGCAAGTGCTGCGGTCTTGCTGCTGGTGACGGTCGGGGTTAAAATGGTTTGAAACAGTACTGCCGGCACGATAGCAAAAGGCTGCCGGGGTTGTCAATTGCCTAAAGTGAGAGGCAGGGGCTATCGGCATGCGTTCGATCTGAAGGGGAAAAGATACCTGGGATGGATCGAGGGATCAAGAAACCGGCGATTATTGGAATAAAGAAGGATTATCATCGGCGAGCATGACGTTTCCGCATGGTCGTTGCTCGATTCCGACCGGTGCATCTCAGGGCGAACCATTGAGCCAGACGCCGGTGCGCAGGCGCCAGGCGATGGCCGGTCCCAGAGCAAGCATCGTGAACCCAATCATGGCTGTCACGATGCCCCAGGCGGACCGTTGGATGCGTTTGCCGGCCGGACCGGCCAGGACCGGGTATCGACGGCGGGTGCGGTCGGCCAGCCAGATGGCGATGCTCTCCATGACGACTACGGCCACCCCCCCGAAAATAAAGAACCCTGCACCGTAGTAATCCGGCAGGAACAGGCACCAGGGGCAGGGGTGGGAGAGGACCTGATAATAATAGGCCGACCCCACCTGCTTTAGGGCAACGGTCGCCGCGAAACTCCAGAGGACCGCGATAATGGCCGGCATGGCGCCTGATCCGCGATCGGGGAATCGAATTTTCAACACCATCAGGGCCAGCAATGCCGCTCCGCCCGCCAGGCTGAACCAGAGGCAGATGGCCGCGAGGGATTTTAAGGCAGCGGATTCGGATGCGCCGCTTAGCACGCGGTCATAGACCGCAGCGCAGCAACTGACCGTGGGCACGGTTTCAACCCGCATCAGGGCCTGCCAGGAGTAGAACACGGCAAGCAGGAAAAAGGGGGCGGCGCTGATCATCAGCCTTGCCCCGGTTCGGGTCAATACCCCCTGGGGACGCTGAACGTCCAAGCCATCCAGCACTCGCCAGCCATGCAGGATGAGCAGGCTGACACCCCAGAAAATCATGGCCCGGCTGCCGTCGGTTCCCATGGCCTGCAGCACACCGGTTCCGCACATGGCTCCGGGGACCATCCGATGCCAGACTAAGGCAACGCCCACCAGTCCCAGCAGGGCAGCCGCTGTCAGAAAGCCCAGGGCCCAGTGACCCAGCAGCGCAGCCGATTCCGCATGGCGTTCCCGCCGCAGCTGATCGATATCCGCATGCGCCGGGGTCCAGTTCAGCATCACGTCCACGGCCTGAACGGCGCCTGTTGCGTAGAGCAATCCGCCGGTTGCCGCCGCCACCCAAAATGCCCAGGTAAGGGGATGCCAGATCACGGTGCACCCTGATTTACCGCGGCTCCGGTCAATGTGGCGGATGCCAGATGAAACCGTCGGTCAATTCCATCGAATGAGCGCAGCCGCGGGTCGTGGGAGCCGATGACGACCACCGCTCCTTCACGGGCAATGTCGCACAATTGCGCGCATATCCGGGCTGCATGGTGGTCATCCTGGAAGGCGGTGGGTTCATCGGCCAGGACGAACCGGGGGCGGGCCACCAGCGCCCGGGCGATGGCCAGGCGCTGGCGCTGCCCGCCGGACAGGGTGTTAGTCGGAGCATCGGCCAGAGCCGACAGGCCGGCGTCTTCCAGCTGCCGGCGAATCTCCTCCTGCATGCGGGACCAGGTGATCGGCCTCGGGATCATGGGTAAAAGGAGGTTTTCCCCTACGGTGAGGTCCGGTATCAGTGCGAGATGCTGAAACACGATGCCCACCTGCCGCCGCCAGGGATCGCGGTGACGGGACGGCCAGCGGGAGACCGGTTGGCCGTCGGCCCACACTTCCCCGGCTGTGGGGTGCAGCAGGCCGGCCAGCAGATGCATCAGGGTGCTTTTGCCGCTGCCGGTATTTCCGGTCACCAGGCTGACCGTACCCTGAGCAAAAACCGCTTCCACCGCTTCCAGTACGGGTGGCTCGTCGGCGTTTTTTCCGGGCCACCGGAAATTCAGTCCGCGGCAGACCAGGCCCGCATTCAGTTCCATGGATCCGCCTGCAGCAGGGTCCAGGGGGACCCGTCGGCCGCCCGAAGCGTGGTGAGAAAAACCGCAGCCAGGAAGGGCAAGCCCACCATCGCAGCAATCTCTATCATGACCATTGCGGCTCCGCTGCTGACCAGGGTCAATGCCGGCAGGTGCTGGCCTCCCGTGACCCAAAAAGCGGTAATGCCGGCAGCGGGCGGGTAGAAGACTGCCGCGTAAGCCGAGGCCAGACCCAGCACCACCGCCGGAATTCCCACGATCATCGCCCGGCTGACTTGAAGTCTTACCATGTCTGCGGTGGTCCATCCCATGGATTTGAGCAGGCCCCAATAGGCCTGCCGGGCGGTGTTGTCCACGACCGTTCCCGTGATGATCAGCAGCAGGGCCAGCAGGGCCGGGATGCCGGCTACCACCGCGATTCCACCCGATCGAACGGCCCGGGTGTGATGGTTCAGGGCACTGGTACTGCGGTCGGTGATGCGCACGGGCCAGGGAAAGGCGGCGGCGAGGTCGGCCTGGATGGCCCGCTCCTCTTCGCGCCGGAACAGATGGACCGCCAGGTCGCTGGCCTGGCCCGGCACCAGTCCCAGCAATGGGCGAGCATCGTCCGGGGTCATCCAGACCAGGTCATGGGTGGCCAGACCGGTATCCGCCGGAAAGGTATGGATGACGCTTACGGTTACGGAATGGTTGCTGCCCAGGCTCAAACGGCCGCCCGATAAGGCGCGGGCCACCCCCTGACCCACCACGGCCTGACCGGCCGAGGGGGGAGGTATTCCCTTGAGCATGCTTTCGGGGACCACTGCGATTGAGGCCACCACCGTAACGGGGCCCTCGGGACCCGGTACCACCCCCCACAGACGGGGAGTCGGATCGATAACACCGGGAATTTTTTTTGCACAGGCCATCGCAACGTCGACTGGAAGGGGCGCCCACCCGCCCCCGTCGATGCGCCGGACCACCAGGTCCGGGGCCTGATCCATGAGGCGCTCCCAGGTTGCGTCCAGAGCCTGGCTGAACAGCAGGGCCATGGCGGTCAGGAAAACCAGACTGGCCAGGCAGGCAAACAGGAGCATGGATCGACCGCAATGACGCTGGATATCCCGTGCGGCCCAGATGACCATGGGCGGATATCGGGTCCCCGGCATCATGGGGCGGTCACCAGGCCGGCGGAAAACCTCAAATCAACCCCCGGGTGCACCGTTTCCGGGTGGCGCATCGGGCTGCCGGCGGTCCACAGTGCCGGTGCGGAGAAGTTCATTGTCCTCATCCATGCGCTTGCGCCATCATCCTGATGGGCAATCCGCCGCAACAGGTCGGCGGCGGTGGCGATCCCAAGCAGCATGCTGGCGGTGATGGCGATGATCAGCAGGCGTCGGGCGCCCCGGCACGGCGCCGGATACCGATAATTTTTCTCGGCAAAGGGACGGTACATGATGCGGGTTTACCGGTTTATTCCGTTTTTGACGCCGGCAGCTCCCGGCGGCTGATCTTTTTCCACAGTGCGTCGTCGACCTGATCCAGGGTGAACACGGTTTTACCGCCATGGCGGCTCTTGAAAGTGTCCAGTTGCGACGCGTCGCCCAGGGCGATGATGGCCGGCCCCATGGGGCCCACGACATCGGATCCGGCCACCCAGGTGGCGGTGCGCCCGTCAACGGGCCGGCCGGAAAAGTAGTCCCGAACCACCAACCGATCAATCTCCGTCTGCGGTTTTCCCAGGTAGACCGTCGGTCGCAGCCAGCTCCTGAGCAGGCAGCCGTTTCCGCAAAAATAAAAGGTCTCGCCGTTTTTCAGGGTCATGGCGGCCGCCGTCTGGGGGCGCTTGGCGGGAAACATGGCGCATACCGGACAGCGGTCGGATTCGCTCAGGACCATCTGCCCGTCAGCCGAAAGGGGTTTCAGTGCCGGTACCGGACCGCCCTCGGCGGCCAGAGCCGCGCCGTGGAGCGGAATCAGCGCGACGGTTACGAGGATTGCCACCATCCATTGCCGGGAACGGGATAAGCATTTCAAACCGAGGCCTCCTTTTTTTAAAGATTGTGAAAGGATCCTTGAAATAAACGAAACCGCTGTTGGAAACTGCCAGGAAACAAAAAAGAGAATGTCAATGTAACTGCTTTTATGCGAAACTGCAAGAGGTTGAGGGATTGATGGATTGATGAATTCGGGGATCGCGGGATTGGTTTTCAGCCGCAATTGATCAGTATGAAAAAAGGATAAATCTTATTGGCCAGATGATGACGACACCAATCGATACGATTGCCCTTTTCATGTTGGGCCTGTTGGGCACCGGCCATTGCATCGGCATGTGCGGTCCCCTGGTGGTGGCTTTGCCCGGACAGACCGGGCGGTTTTCCGCTCACCTGGCCTACCATGCCGGCCGGTTGATCACTTACGGTCTCATCGGCGCGGTGATGGGGGCTGCCGGCAGCGGCTTGATGGGGCTGGCCTCGGCCGTCGGGGGGCATCCCACGGTGTGGATCAGCCAGGTACAGGTGGGCATCAGCCTGATGGCAGGAGTGTTTCTGCTGTTTTTCGGTCTGTCCCGCCTGGGCTTTTTTGCCGAGCCCGGATGGATGGCTATCGCCATGCCCGACCGGATGCCCGGCTGGCGGCGTCTCATGTCCCGGGCTGCCACCCAGCGAAGCAATCTGGATCTTTTCCTCATGGGCCTGATATTGGGCGGCCTGCCCTGCGGCCTCTCCTACGCCGCCTTTGCCAAGGCGCTGTCCGGGGCAGAGATGCTGTCCGGCGCCGTGACGGCTCTGATCTTCGGCCTGGGCACCCTGCCGGGAATGCTGGCCGTGGGAGCCGGGGCGGCCCTTTTTTTGAATCGATTCAGGAAGCAGGCGGACATCCTGGCCGGGCTGATCATGATCGGCATGGCGGCTATCCTGATCGTAAAAGCCCTGGAAACCATCGGGTAGGCCACCAGCAGAATCGGCGGCTTATAATTCGGGTCGGTCTTGACATAAAGCGAATTTAGGCTATTATTCCTATTCCTGAAAATTGTGAATGATGCCCACAGCTGCATACTGCGGTTCGGAAGGCGTTGGTTGTCTGACCCCCGCGAGATAGATTGCATGCGGGAGTGCTTTATCCGTGTGCTGGACACGCGCATTTTCAAGACAATCAGATTACACCTGAAAAGTGACAACTCAACGGTCCGGCTGCTACCTGGCCAGGCGATCGAAACGTTATAGTAACCGTGAATGTTTGACTACAACCAGATAATCGATTTCGATCGTGGAAAATTCATCCGGATAGACGTTGGGCTGGAACCGACATTTCCCCTATTCTTCGGTTACGATATCGAAGAACATTTCATCGAAATCCTCGACCGTGAAACACGCCGCCATCCTGTAGACCGAGTTTTTTTGTTGACCGATGCGTTTATTTTCGATCTTTTTGGTGATCCCTTTTTAAACAAGCTCAAACAAACCTTTCCTGTTACGGATATCTACCTGCTTCCCCGTGGGGAAACGTGCAAGACCTTCGACGTCCTCCAGCAATTGTGTGACGAACTTGTTGGAAAAGGGGTTAGTAAACGATCGCTTCTGATCGCTTTCGGAGGCGGTTCGGTCGGGAACATCACCGGCCTGGCCGCCGGATTGATATTCCGGGGCATTCGTTTCATCGAAGTCCCTACCACGATTACCCACCAGACCGATGGCATGCTGAGCAACAAGCAGGCCGTGAACGGGAAATACGGCAAAAATAATTTCGGGCTTTTCCATGCGCCGGTTTTTGCGTGGGCGGACACGCGATATGCCGAGACAGAACCATTGCGGTTCAAGCGATCCGGCATCATCGAGGGGATCAAAAACGGGCTGATCGACCAGAACGCATTTCTCCCTTTCCTGGAGGGTGCCATCAGGAGGAAGGGAGATTATTCTTCACAGCAGCTCACTGACCTCTGCTTTAAATTGATCCGTTCAAAGCTTGAAATTCTCAAAAAGGATCCGACCGAAAGACAGTACGGGATCATTCTTGAATACGGACACACCTTTGCCCATGCGATCGAATGGCTTTCAATGGGTGCCCTGACACACGGAGAAGCCGTTTCCATCGGCATGAAGATCGCCGCGGAACTTTCTTTTAAACTGGGCTATATTGATGGTGAAGCGGTTGGACTGCACTACCGGCTGATCGATGATGTACTGGCGCTGAGGCCAGCGCTCCCCGAACATCTTGACCCGGCCAGTATCTTCAAAACCATGTATGTCGACAATAAAAAAATCGGCACAGATGTTCGCTATGTTCTTCTGCAAGGCATCGGACAGTGCAGGAAAGAACATGGAGACTTTCTCGTTCACGTGGATAAAAAAATCGTTAAAGGGGTGATTGAGGATTTCTTCAATTAAAATTGCAACTGAATCCGATTCGATTTCGTACAGATAGGCACCTGGAATGAAAAACCCTGATCCGGGAACCGTGCCTGAAGGGGCATTGAAACCGTCACCCGTGAATGTCCGGAGCAGATGGCTCCGGACGCTGAATGTGACCGATGCACCCGCGCACACCGACAGGCCCCACTGCGGATCCATCGGTCATGTACTGCCATTTCAGGAGAGCTGCCGGTTGGCCCGGAAATACGGATTCGACGCCGTCAATGCGGATCGTCACTTCCTGAGAGAACATGGTCCCGACCAAGCCATCGACCTGATGAAGCAGCACCACTTGAAGCCGGGAGCATTCGCATTTTCGGCCGCTTTCAATGCGTGTTATTCCGACTCCGATTTCGAGCAAAGCCTTGCCCCATTCGAGCAGGACTTGTCTTTATGCCGGGATGCGGGTTTCAAATGCTGCGTCGGGTATGTGCAGCCATCTTCCAACACGTTGGACTATTACGAGCACTTCGCCCTTCTGCGCAGGCGGTTGAAACGGATCAAACCGCTATTGGAAGCCTATGCGGTGCGCCTCGGGCTGGAATTCATCGGCCCGACGACCATGCGACGGGAACGACGATTCGACTTCATCCACACCATCGACGGCATCCGGGCGCTGATTGCGGCAGCCCATTCCCAACACTGCGTGGGCATCAAGCTGGACGCCTTGCATTGGTATACGAGCGGCGCCGGCCTGCTGGATATAGAACGGCTGTCTCCCGAAGAGGTCGTTTATGTGGAGGTCAATGACGGCCTGGATGGGGATTACGACCGGTTCACCCTGCCTGAATTTCAAAGGGAACTGCCCGGGGCAACCGGAACGATCGATTTAACCGGCATGCTCAAAACACTCGATGCGTTGGGATTCGATGGTCCGGTTGTCGTCGAACCATGGAATGAACCGCTTCGTAAAATGAGTCCTCCAGATGCCATAGAGAAAACCAAAATTGCGCTGGACCGATGTCTTGATAAGGCCAACATCGTCCTCCCCGTTTGAGCGGATGTGACGATTACCGGTGTCCACGGATTCGACACCGTAATTGTTAAGGCATCAGCGGTTAGACACTTTTCATTGACATCCACACCCCGCTGATAGACCGGCAACACTGATGAGCCAACGGCATGCCCTCCCGCCCATACCAAGGTGATCACCCGAAACTGTGGTGATAAAACAGCCGCCGCCACCCCCACCACTTCCGATCTGTGGTCCGTTTACACCCGAATTATCACCACCCGCCGGTCCGGACGGATCGACGATCACCCCGTTGGCAACGCTGTCCGCGTCTCCATACCCGCCGTCGGTAAGTTCGATTGCCACCGACCGGCGGTCGACACTAATGGTCACATAGCCCGAATAATCGAACCAGCCGCTGATGCTGTCATGCTTGTACCAGGAGACATTCTCGGGCAGGGCGGTTGAATAGTATTTGCTCACCGTCACCGAATCTCCGGGGGCCACCGCCAGCCTGAATCCGAACATGCCGAAGGGGAGGTTGTCCGGCCTGCCGTCCGTGTCCGTGATTACATCGCTGTCGATGCTGTAAAATTCTTCGACGGCACTGGCTGCCGTGTCTTTGAGACAGGTCCAGCCGGAGCCGTCGGCCAGCGCCACACAGTGCATGTCTGCCTGGGAGAGATCGTCGTTTCCATCGGCGTCCAGATCCGATGTCGTTCCCGCGGCGACCTCCTGGTCGTCGGGAAGCCCGTTGCTGTTCCCGTCGCCACTGTCTGGTGTGGTCGTAAACATTCTCGAATCTGACCAGGGCCACAGTAGCCCATCGCTATCGATATAGCCAACCCGCCAGTAGTAAGGGGTTCCGGGTTCAAGAACGCTGAGTGGAACCGTTATCCCGGTTTTGTGGTTTTCGGAGGTACTATCGAGTATGGCGGCCGCTCCTGAAAAATCCGGGTTTAGGGAGATCTGCCAACGGGTTTGGGCATGAAGCGATTCAAGTCCCGTGGCTGAGTAGCCTGTTTCCAGCGGCAGGGAGAGAGCTTGCCCGGTCGCCAGGTGATCCGGTAAAACGAGCACCGCCACGCCGGGACCTGGCGTTTCCGCCTGGGGGTCGGTCCCGGTCCGATACTCCTGCAGGTTGGTCAATCCATCGTTGTCGGGGTTGAGGGCCGCATCGTCCGCCAGGGGATCGAGGCCGTTCTGTTGCTCCCAGACCGTTGGCATGCCGTCATTATCATGATCCTCCGCGGCATAGATGGATAGATTGAAAACGGCGCTGTTATCCGTACCGTCATTGACAATGACGGGGACTGTGAGAAAGCCGGTATAATCTTCGGCAACCGTGATTGTCGGGCCGGAACGATCGTAGTCGGGACCGTCCTGGACCGTGAGGGTGAAATCGTCAGGGTAGGTGTTGTCGACGTCGGTGACGACCAGATCGTTCAAGGTGATGGTCAGGGGAAAGGTTTCAATGGGACCGCGGGCGACCTGGTTGACGATTAGCGGCGCATCGTTAACGGCGCTTACCGTCACCGTGGCGCTGAACGTGGCCGACGTCGTACCGTCTCCGTCGCTCAAGATGAAATCGATGGTTCGCCCACCGGTGGTAGGGGTGGCCGTATCCGTGTTCTCATAGGTCACGGCCGCAATCAAGGTCGCCGTATTGGCGGCAGTGGCGCTGCTGTTCAAATTCACTACCAGATCCTCTCCGGCGGCAATGGTGCTCCCCAGAGTACCGATCAATGTCCCGTCCACCGACAGGTTCGATCCCATGGCGGTGCCGGCCATGGACACTGTCCCACCGGTATACAGGGACAGGGTGTCTTCGGCGTTATCCTTCCCTGCGCCGATGGCCACGGTCAGTGTTCCGCCGTCGAAGTCGACGCTGTCCGCGTCGCTTACACCCGCAGCCGTTCCCTGGTCAATCACCACGGCGCCGTCGCCTTCCTCATAGGCCAGGGTATCGCCGGAGAGGTTGTCGATCACGGGGGCGGCGGCGCCGGTTCCCTGAATGCTGAAATTATAGGGATTCTCGTCAGTATCGTCATTCTCGATGCTGACCTGAGCCATGCGGGTCCCGATTGCCGATGGATCGAACCGAACGGTAAACGTCGTTGTCCCAGCCGCCGCCACGGTGCCTGCCGGTGGCAGGCTTATCGTGAAATCCGCGGCGTTGCTTCCCGATATGGCCACAACGGGGGTGCCGCTGAGAGTCAGTGGGTCAGTACCGGTATTCAGGATGGTGAAGGTGCGTGATAACGTTGCTGAGGCAACATCCACCGTTCCGAAATCCGTATGGTCCGTGATGGATGGTGCCGTATCGCCATCCGCAATGGTGCTGCCGTTGCCCTCGACGCTCATCTCCGGACCGGCACCGGCTATCGTCGGCGAACCCGATACATCGGCATGCGCCGTCCAGCCGGTCAGGCCTGCCGGCGTCGCGGCAACGGATTCTTTGTAATACAGGTAGTCCTCATCCGTATCGTCGGTATCCACATCTATATTCCAGTAGCGTGTACCGCTGAAGTCATCATTGAACAGATAGAAGGATAGCGATTCATGTTTCCAATACTGGAACTCATTAACGATTCCCTGATGAACATAGGTGCCGTTTGCCGCCACCGGCTCGGTGATGGTTGAAACGACCAGATCCCGGGGGGTGAAGCCGTCGCCTTGAATGGAGAACGTGTATGTGCCTTCGTCGCTGTCGTCGCTGTCGATGGAAACCGTTGCCGATTTTGTGCCGGTTGCGGCCGGCGCGAAGGCAATGACGAAGGTCGTGGATTCCGCAGCGGCAACAGCTGCGGCCGGTGTCGTGGTCAAACTGAAATCGGAAGCGTCTGCCCCGCCGATGGTCACGCCTGATAAATTCAGTGTCGCGTTTCCCTGGTTGTGAACGATATATGTCCTTTCACGCGAACCGGACGCGATATCCACCGAACCGAAATGGGTGTGATCGCTAAAGGAAGGCGTGGTATCGTCGTCGGCAATATCTGCACTGTTGCCCTGAACATTGATTTCGGGGATCGGTGCCCCCACGGAGATAAACGGATCACCATCGGCACTCGTAGTTGCATTGGCCGTCCATCCGGTGAGCCCGGTGGGTGTCCCGCCTTCGGAAGCGATATAAAAAAACCAGTCTTCATCCGTATCGTCGGTATCCGCATCCAAATTCCAATAGCGTGTCCCGCTGAAGTCGTCGTTGAATATCCAATAGTTCTCAGTTGCGTGTTTCCAATACTGGCATTCATAGATGACGCCCTGATGGAGATAGGTTCCGTTGGCGGCCGCCGGATTGTCGATGTTTGACACCGTGACGTCCCCGGGCGTGAATCCGTACCCCCGGATATCGAAGGAATAACTGCCTTCATCGGCATCGTTATTGGCAATGGTAATGGTTGCATTCCGGTTGCCGACAGCGGACGGATTGAAGGTGACGGCAAAAGACGTGGAACTGGAAGACGCAACCGACGCCGCCGGTGATGCGGTTATTGAGAAATCGGAGCTGTTTTCTCCGATGATGGATACACCGCTGACGGTTAGAGCCGAAGATCCGTTGTTTTGTATGGTAAATGTTCGCGCTGTCGTTCCTGATGAAATATTGGCGGAACCGAACTGGGTATGGTCGGCAAATGTCGGTGTGTCATCTCCGCTATCGATATTGGTAGCGTTGCCGGTCACATTAATTTCAGGGAAATCAACTCCGCCAATCGACACGGTCGGAGACCCGGTCCCATCCAAAGGCGTCCAGTCGGAACCCACCATGTCGGGGGAAACCAGATCGGCGAATGGAATCGGGTCGGACAAATCCTGATCGCTGTAGAAATAAACTTCGTCATCATCGTTCAGATCGACATCGATATTCCAGTATCCTTCACCACCGTATTCATCGGAATAGATAAAATAGGCTCCGTCGTCACGGACCCAGTAATCATGCCCGAAAGATCCGTGCGTTCCGTGTTTTTCATAGGTGCCAGTGACATCGGGAACAAGGTTGTTTCCCGTGACCTGGACAGATTGCGGTGTCTCTGCAAAAAGGTTTCCGGCGACAGAAAGTGACAGCCAGCAAAGAGCAATTACGTATTTCATGGTTTTCCGGACGGTTTGCTGTTGCATTTCTCCTCCCAGCGTTCAGGTCAACTTTTCGGATCAGCATATACCAGGGTGCGTTACAAAAACCGTTTTTCCAAGCTCATGTTTTGCAGCGAGGAGTTTCCATACCCTTTTCAAAAGAGGAAGTTCCTTGCCGTTTTTCAAAGCCAGGAGGATGAGTCCGCCTCATTGTAAACAGAGAACTTCTTTATACCAACATGCCTGTTTTGACAAGCCGGCCCACATGAAATGATCAGGTTGGTGTCAATGACGATGCTGATTTTCTCGAAACCTTTGAGGGATACAATGGTGGGAATATTGGGAGAAGATTCGAGCGGTTTTTCAATTCCAGGGAATTCCGTCCGGCAGTAAAAGCCATGCAGGAGGCCGTGGGGAGCAAAAGGGTTTTGAAAAAAACAACCAATTGATCCTGCATCGGAAGTTCCATACGGTTTTTACGTTGTGGCCCCATGGTTTACAGACAACATTTTCCTGAAAGAAGAGATATGTTTTTTTTCCTCCAGTATGATCTGCTCCAGCTGGCTCACCGCCTCCGGATCGTCGATGAAGGTCTTCAGGACCTCATAAAACGCGATGGTGTCGTCTTCGAAGCCGATAAAGGTGCGGATCATCTTGTCGGGGGTGTCGATGGTTTCAAAATCCACCTCCTGCAGGGAAAATGCCTGGCCCTGGATCACATCCTCAACCAACGCCCGGCTCAGATCCGCCATCAGGTGATGATCCTCGCCCTGCGTCAATCGGTTTTTTAATTCGGTAAACCAGCGGGCGTGATCGTGCTCTTCCCGGGCGATCCAGGTCAGGAGAGTTTTTAATTCTTCATCCGGCGTATGCTGCCGGGCATCCCGGTAGGTTTTCTCACCATTGTTTTCCAGCCGGATGGCAATGTCGAGAATATCATGGGCGGTGAACATGGTAATTCCTCATCCTTCACAAAGGTTCTCATCAAAGCAGATGTAATGGATTTTCCGGAAAGTATCAAGATGGTCCGTCGGCAGGCGTCCCGGAAAAGCAGCGGCAACCGGGGGCTTCATCGCCGCGTAGCGGGCGTCCGGGTTGAACCCTCATGAAACACCGGAGGCTTTTTCGATGTCGATGATCTGCTGGTCCAGATAGGGTTTAGTCTCATAGCGGGTGACATGCATCAGTTTTTTCGTGATGGCTCCCACCTTGGCGACGTGCTCTACAATTTTTTTGAGTTTGTCGCGATAGGGGGCATCCTCGGGGCAGTCCATCAGGACCAGCTCCGCATAACCGGTGATGGCCATGAGCGGCTGATTCAAATCATGGCAGACGGCACCGGCCAGTTCCAGCGCCCCCTGGAGGCGTTCGCTGTTCCGGGTGGTTTCCTGAAGGGCCGATTCGGCCTGCCTCTGTTCGGTCACATCGTCGAGAATGACCACACAACCGCTGAACTCTTCACTGACATCGAGCTTTCGTTTAATCTTGATGGACAGGTGTCGACTGCCCAGAGCCGTCTGCACCAATTTTTCAATCGTTTCTTCGGCCTTTCCACTGGCGACGAACCGGTCTATTTCTGTGGAGAGCCATTCCACCGGCGCATTGATTCGTGTGTCATCGTAATAATCGGCGCCCGGCACCGCAGCACCACCGAAAAGGGTTGACCAGGCGTGGTTCATGGTGTCGATGCGCCGGTTTCGATCAAACACCGCCACCGGTGATTGAAAGCTTTCGAAGATGGTCAGATACTTGTTTTTTTCGTTGGTGATCCTTCGGTTAGCACGCTGGAGATCGGCTATTGAATCATTTTTATCCGGTGCAATCCAAGCGGTCATCAAGCCGATTTCGATGCGGTCAAAAAAACGATTCAGGGTGAGGGCAAAGCGGCGCCTGCTTGCCGGGTCCGGCGAATGTTCATCGATCAGGTCCAGGTAGCTCTGGCGGTAGTATTTCATCAGCCCCAGAAACATGCCCGGATTGACCCCCCGTTCAAAATGGCGATTGGCCTCGGTGATGCCGAAGCCGGCTAACGGGTCGGCGGTGAAGTTTTCATCGGGTCCCAGTTCCACATCGGGCATGCCCTTTTCCAGGACGGTAAGGATGGGAGCCGAGAGCCCGGCGATGGATTGCCGCCATGCTTCCCGCAGGGTGGATGTATATCGGGTGTATCCTTGGCGTTTGGCGTAAAGAATGATCCGGTCAATCAGCCAGGCTTCATTGTCGGCAATGATGGCATGAAGTGATGCAGCCTCGGTTTCGGATTGATCTGCCATGTCGTCGGTCCTTCTGTTTAAAGGTCGGCCGGTTCGGTCGGGCCCATTTCCTTCTCTATTTTATTCTCCACGGGCGCATTCTCCTGGAAACACTGAGGTGTGAACGTGGAATGGATGCCCCGGCCCGGGGTGACGTATCTCAGATTAGATTAAATCCGGCCCGGTGTAAAGGCGGCAATACCCTGGGACGCAGGAACAATCGGGCCGCATCTCCGGGGTGAAGGATGACCACCCGCCTCGGTTCGCACCGGTTTGCCGAAGCGGATGTTCAGGTCGCTGTGGTGCTGTCGGCCCCGGCCTTGAGCGCCCGGAGGGACGACTGCAGCCGGTTCGTTTTGCCCTTCAGGCGGTTTTCCAGAACGGCTTCGATATCATTGAGGGAACAATGGAGCGATCCGTGGCCGAAGCCTCCCCGTTGGGCGCTGGAAAGGGTAAATCCCAGCATGATGAGATTCACGGATCGGGGGTTGTCCATTTCCCGGGCCAGCCGGTCTGCATCGAGATAGAACGGTGTTGCCGCTGCCGGCATCGTCAATGGCGCAGGGACGTTAACCGCGGCCCACCCCCCCGGCTTGAGATAGCCGCCGTGCTGGTCCAGGCTTTCGGCCTTGAGGGCTATCAGGCCGTCGGCTTGGCCCGGGCTGATCAGCGGGCTGGCAAATTCACCGACCTTGAGATGCGAGATCACCGTGCCGCCCCGCTGGGCCATGCCGTGGGTTTCCGACGTAAAAACGGGCAAGCCTTTTTCGATAGCCGCTTCGGCCAGCAGCCGGGTAATAAACAATACCCCCTGTCCGCCCACGCCACTGATTACAATCTGATAATGGGATTTGCTTTGCATTGACTTTCTCAACCTGCAGTTTCAATTGTTGGTTCGGCTGCTTAGGGGCCGTGAAGGGGAAACCGTGATCCGTGAACGGTGAGCAGTGAACGAAAACCATAGAGCTATGCTTTTTTAATGATCGCCCCCTTGGGACAGATGTCCAGACACACACCGCATCCGTTGCAGGCGAGGGGATCAACGGCCGTTCGCTGGCCGTCGTCCACGGCAATCAGTGCGGGGCACTCGAAGTGTTGAAGGCAGAACCCGCATCCGTCGCAGTCCCCGGTTACCATGACCTCGATCGGGTCGGTGGCCTTTCCCTGGCGGGCCAGGTCGATGATGCAGGGGTGCCGGGCGATGACCACTGCGGGTCCCTCGCTGCGGCTGAAGGCCACCGCGGCCTTGACCGTTGCAATGAACCCGTTGGTATCATAGGGATCGCCGACCTCTAAAAATTTCACGCCGCAGCCCTTGACCAGGGTTTCCATATCCACTTTGACCAGGGTTTGCCCGGTAGCGCTTTTGCCTGTGGCCGGCGTGGGTTGGCTGCCGGTCATGGCCGTGGTGCGGTTGTCCAGGATCACCAGGACGAACCGCACGTTCTGGTTCACCGCGTCGACGAGGGCCGGCACGCCGGCATGAAAGAAGGTGGAATCGCCGATGGTGGCCACGATATCGGGCCTTTTTTCCTCGTATCGGTAAGCATGGTAAAATCCGGCGGCCTGGCTGATGGCCGCGCCCATGCACAGGACGGTGTCGACCGCCTTGAGATTGAGCCCCAGGGTGTAGCAGCCAATGTCGCTGGTATAAATACCCCGCGGCGCCGCCTTCTTGATGGCAAAAAAGCTGGCCCGGTGCGGACAGCCCGCGCACAGGGTCGGCCGGCGTCCCGGGGCCTGGGTCAGCGCCGGCAGGTCGATCTCAAGGCCGGTAAAATCGGCCAGCAGGGACATGATTTTCTCGGGCAGCAGCTCGCCCACCCGCGGGACCACACCGCTCAGCTTGCCTTGGATGCGGGAGCGGTCGGCCAATTGCATTTCGATGACACCGGTGGTCTCTTCCACGATCAGCACATCGTCATAGTCCGTCAGCAGCCGGCGTATGAAAGCGGTGTGCAGGGGGAAAGGCTGCAGCACCTGATAAAACGGCAGGCGGTCCCCCAAGCCAAGGTCGTTCAGCGCTTCGGCCGTGTAGGCGGCAGCCACACCGCTGGCGACCACGGCCCTCCGGCCTTTCGCCTGCGGGTTGTGCAACACCGGTGCGGTGGCCGGATATTCCGCCATGCGGGAGAGTTTTTCCTCCAGTTCGAGATGCAGCTGGTAGCGGAATTTGGGTGTTGCCGCCCAACGGGAGGGATCTTTCTTAAAGTCCGGTTTTCCGGTCAGCGGGGAGATTTCACCGGGCCGTACGTCCTGGCGGGAGTGGCACACCCGGGTGGTGGGACGCAGCATCACCGGCGTCTTGAAGGCTTCGGAAAGGGTGTAGGCCATACCGACCATCTCCCTGGCCTGATGCGGCGAGTCTGGATCCAATACGGGGATCTTGGCCATCATGGCCATCATGCGGCTGTCCTGCTCGGTCTGGGAGGAGTGCGGGCCGGGGTCGTCGGCGCTGATGACCACGAATCCGCCGGCCGTGCCCATATACGCCGCACTCATCAGGGGGTCCGAGGCCACGTTGAGCCCCACCTGTTTCATAGCGACGGCCGTTCGCAAACCGGTCTGGCAGCCGGCGTAGGCGATCTCCAGGGCCACTTTTTCATTTACCGCCCACTGGGTGTGCATATCGATGTCAAACCGCTTTTGATAAGCGGCGATCGAGGAGAGAATCTCCGAAGCCGGCGTTCCCGGATAGGCCGTCGCGATGCGGCAGCCGTTTTCAATCAATCCACGGGCAATGGCTTCGTTGCCCATCATGAGTTCTTTTTTTACGGCCTGGTTCATGTGCGCCTCATCGGTACAAGAAGTCAGAAGTCAGAAGCCGGTCAGGCAGGGGCTGGAGACCGCACCTTGCCGCCAAACTTCCGGTTGCTAATACACGGTAATGGATGAAATGTCGAGAGTGGGTATGCGAAGATGAGCGCACGTGAAATGAACAGGTGGGTGACAATACGGGGCAACCCGGACGCGTACGCATGCGGTTACCGCGGCTGGCAACGGCGGCGCGGCAGGTCGGGATTATTTTTTGATGTCAGGATAGTAGATGTCTTTACAATCCGGGCATATGGTATGGGTGAAATCGGAATCCGTATGGACCCTGACATATTCTTCCAGGGGCCACCATTTCCCTTCGTCATCCCGGATTCTTCTGCAGCCGCTGCAGATCGGCAGCAATTTGTGCAGAACCTTTATCTCCTTCAATAACTGGTCCTTGTCCGCCAAGGCCGCGAGCAGTTCCTGATTCAGCCTTTCCAATTGCACTTCGGCTCGCTTACGGGTCGTGATATCCCGTGTAATACCGATGATTTTAGGCCGGCCACCATATTCTTTAGCCAGCTTTGCCCTGACCTCGACCCAATAGGTGTCGCCGCTTTTACGCACGAGTTCCAGTTCTATCGACCGTGAATCCTGTTGGCCTGTTTCATGCTCTTTCAATCCTTCGAATAACACCGCTTTCATGTATTCCGAGGATTCCGGGGTCAGACGGTCAAAAACGACCGTATCGATGAGTGCTTCAGAGGAATATCCGCTTATTTTTTGAATGGAGGGGGTGATATATTCGTATTTCAGTGTTTCGGCATCGATCACCCAGACGGCATCGACCAGGTTGTCGGTGATCAGGCGATTCGTTTTTTCCAATGCCTTGACTTTGTCCTTGATTGATGGGGGCATCGTGCAAATCCTTTTTTCTCAATGTTATCCGACCTGACATGACGCTGCTTCATTGCCACACGACGTTCAATGCCGCTGGCATGAGCGCGCTGGCAGTTCACGTACAGCCATCGCGCTCATGCCAGCACCGCCCGGATCTTGACAGCCAAATCCTTCACCGTAAACGGCTTATGGATGAAGTTGACCCCTTCCTCCAGCACGCCCTGGTGGGCGATGACATCGGCGGTGTAGCCGGACATGAACAGGTGCTTCATCCCCGGCCGAATCGCCAGCAGCCGGTCGGCCAGTTCACGGCCGTTCATTTCGGGCATGACCACGTCGGTGATGAACAGCTGGATGTCCGTGTGCTCGTCCTCGGCCATTCGGATGGCCTCGCCGGGCGTTGCCGCCGGGAGAACGGTGTACCCCAGACGCTGCAGCATCAGCAGACCCATTTCCCGCATGGTGGGATCGTCTTCCACCATCAGGATGGTCTCGCCCTGGCTGTACGGGATCGCATCGTCGCTGTCTTTGATCGCGGTCTCGGCGCCACCGGCATGCCGGGGCAGGTAAATATCGAAGGTCGTGCCGATGCCGGACTCACTGTAAAGTTGGATAAATCCCTGGTTCTGCTTGACAATACCGTATACGGTGGCCAGCCCCAATCCCGTGCCCTGGCCGATTCCCTTGGTGGTAAAAAAGGGTTCAAAGATGTGGTCCTGGGTCTCCCGGTCCATGCCACAACCGTCGTCGCCGATGGTGAGCCGTACGTACTCCCCGGGGACACAGTCGGCATAGGCGCTGCAAGAGATCTCGTCGAACAATATAGTGCTGGTTTTTATGGTTATTTTGCCGACCTCCGCGATGGCATCCCGGGCGTTGACGCACAGGTTGGCCAGGATCTGGTCCAGCTGGCCGGGGTCCATGCAAACGGAGCATTTTACGGTCGTTGGCTGCCAGGCCAATTCGATGTTTTCACCGATGAGCCGGCGCAGCATTTTCAGGGTGCCTTCGATCGAGGCATTGAGGTCGAACACCACCGGTTCGATTGTCTGTTTACGGGCGAAGGCCAGGAGCTGCCGGGTAAGGTTGGCCGAACGCTGGGCGGCGTCGAGGATCTTGTTGAAATTTCTGCGCATGGGATCGGACGAATCCAGTGTGCTCATGGACAGTTCGGCATACCCTATGATGGCTCCCAGCATGTTATTGAAGTCGTGGGCCACTCCTCCGGCCAGGACGCCCACGGCTTCCAGCTTCTGGGATTGTTGCAGCTGAGCTTCCAGACTTCTGCTTTTGGTGATATCCTGCAGGATGAAAATCAACGTCACTTCGTCCGAAATACGGATCATTCGGGCTGAATAAACACCGATCCTCCTGTTACCGTCTTTGCGCCGGAATTCTATTTCGCGATGCAGGACATCACGGCCGGCCATCAATTCGGTTACCATATCCTCTCGAGCCGACGGATCGGCCCAGAATTGAATGTCGGCCGATGTTCGCCCCACGACCTCGCTTCTTTTCCAGCCGGTGGTCTCCTCGAAGCCGATATTGACATCCATGATCTTTCCGTCCTGCAAGCGGGTGATGGCGATGATATCCGGCGACATGGCAAAAATTTTGGAAAATTTCTCCTCGGACAGGCGAAGCATCTCCATGGTGCGTTTGCGGTCGGTGATGTTCCGGGCAATGCCCAGCACGCCAATCTGCCTGCCTCGCGCGTCCACCATCGGTGTCTTAATGGTTTCCACGAGTTCGCGATGGCCATCGTCGGCAAAGGTAAGCTCTTCCTCATTCAGGCAGGCGCTGCCCGCCACCATGGCGGCCTCATCTTTTTTCCGGAAGAAATCGGCCAACTCCGGGTCTACAAAATCATAATCGGTTTTACCAATGATGTCGGCTTCTTTCGCCCCATACAAACGTTCAAAACGTTTGTTGCAGGCCAGGTAAACCCCCTGCGGATCCTTGAGCCAGACCAGATCAGGCAGCGTGTCAATCAGTGTTCGCAGGAGTGTTTCACTGGTTTTCAATGCCGCCTCGACCTGTCTGTGTTTGGTGGTGTCGAGGCATGTTCCGCAGACCCTTAGCGGGCAGCCCTCCGCATCCCTTTCGATCACGCGGCCTTTGGCCAGCACCCAGATATAATGCCCCGCCTTGTGCAGCAGGCGATGTTCGATCTCGTAAAAATCCGATTGACCTTCCAGGTGCAACTGCATGGCCTCGTTCGCGGCAGTTATGTCTTCAGGCGCGATCAACCCTCTCCAGTTTTCGAGAAGCGGCCCGATTTCGTCGAACCGGTACCCGATTAGCTTCGCCCAGTTTTCATTGACGATCATTGCGTCGGAGGGCACGCACCATTCCCAGGCGCCCAGATCGGCGCCGTGCAGTACCAGTTCCATCTGATTCCGGGTTTCGACAAGACTGCGGGTACGCTCCTCGACCAGCCTTTCCAGTTGCTCCCGTTTGCGATGGACGGATCCGAACCATCCGGCCAGCAGTATCGTTAGCATCAAACCGGCGATCAGGACCAGCCACGCCACCCGGAAGGCGTAGAGCTTCATGAATGCCGATCCTGCATAAGCAGTTACCAGAAATACCTGGCCGAATTCGAAGATTGGGTATGTCACGGATAACCGGGTATCTGGAAAGCTGCCGCGTTCCCAGGACGCGGCGAGGGTTTCGATGGCCGTTCCGGAAATACCAATCGCCAGCTCCAGGAGAACCGCATCGGTTGGGCGTGCGCTTTTCAGAAGCGCGGCAGGTTGAAGATCGGCCAATGCAAATCCGCGCAGGCGGGAAGCGTTGTCCTGCGCAAAGATGGGTCGGAAAACGTGAATGATTGCCGGCGTGTTCGGCTCTCCCGGATTACCGATGGGGGCGCTGCAGGTGGTCAGACCGCTGTGTGCGGCCGCTTCCAGCGCCCTTTGCCGCAACGGATCGGAACCGAGATCGAACCCCAGCGCCTCCCGCTTTCTTTCTGCAGGCGCTGCACGGATGATTGGGCAGTAGCCGTCGTCGCGCTTTGCGACGGGAAGGCGGTTGCCGTTCACATCCCGTTGCCAAATCGAAAATTCAGAGAGACCCTCGGCACGGATCTGCTCCTCCATGCGCTCCCGGTCCGAAGCCGGCATCCACTGGGCCCAGGCCCAGGTCCGGATCACAGGATTCTTTAGCAGATAATCGGTGTAATCGTTGAACTCTTTCGGGCTTACGTACTCGCTGGCTTCAAAAAGACGCGCCAGGGCCTCCAGTTCGGTATGACGCAAGGTATGGAGGGCCTTGGCGATGGCGCTGGCCTTGTCCTGTGCCAGTTGCCGGAAGGCCTGGCGGCGCGAATGGATGGTCTGTCCATTGGTTATCCAGGCCGTCGACAAGCTCAGGAACGATCCAGTGATGACGATTACAAGAATTATCGGCCGGTATCGGTAGTGATGGGGTGGCTGATCGTCACCATTGGTGCGCCGGTTGAGAAGGTATGCCCCGACAGTCAACAGTGCCATCGTGGCCAGGGTAAACAGGATCGACGGTAATGCAGTTTGCTTCAGTTTCCGTTGCCAGTCGCGGGCATCAAAATCTATTCCCAGGACCGCGACCAGGGCATCGGAATCAGGGTCGGTCAGGGGCACCAGGGCGCTGATCCATGTCCCCCAGCGGTCGCTGGCCGGTCCCGAGGTCAGGGCCCTCTTCTCTTCAAAAGCCCTCAGGTCCTCGCTGGATACCTCTTCGTAGATCTGGCCGGCCGGGGATTCGTCTTCTGAGCCAGGCGGTTCGCTGTCCACAAAGAAGAAAACAGGGCCATTTTCCCGGCGGCCGAGGAGGTAAATGAATTTACATCCTGCGCTGGCTTTTCTGATACAGGCCAACTGCTCCTTGAGTCGGAGATAGTCAGCTGCAATCAGGTCGGCATCGGAACCCGAAAGCGACAGGATCCGTTTGATATCCACTGTCTGAGCCACGAGACGGGCCTGGTAAAGCAGGTCCTCGCGCATATAGCGGTTCGCTTGCCTGACCGTCCACCAGGTGGTAAAGGCGCCTGCCAAAAGAATGCCGCCAAGGAGGATGATCAGGGTCCGGCTCATCCATGAATTCCTGACGGTCGGCTTCGATCCAGTCATATGGGCAGGATTCCTTTATCGTGGCTGCCGATTAAATCGATCTATCCAATTTCGATTTTATATCACAGCGGTTTTGTTTCGACCATAGGTACCATGCGAAACATTTGCTGTTCTTGCAGACCGGGTTGCACGTAAAGGGTTCAAGAAAAGCAACTTCACATTTATGGACTTGACCTGAGTCATAGCCTGGCATAGTCTGGGCCTCTTTAAAATCAAAATTGTTTCTATGCGGAGGAACATTGTCCGGTTTCCAGGACCTGCTGCAGTTCGTGTTTGCAGGGATCACCAGCGGTGCCATTTATGCCCTGATCGCCTTGGGGTTCTGCGTGGTGCACAACACCATCGGCATCGTCAATTTTGCCCAGGTGGATTTTGTCTCCCTGGGGGGCATGTTCCTGTTCAGCGGACTGTTCTGGAGCGGCCTGCCCATGGTGGTGGCTCTGCCCTGCGCCGTGGCGGCCGTTACCCTGGTGGGAATCGTCGTGGAGCGTCTGGGGGTCCGGCCGTCCCGGTCCCAGAACCACCTGGTGCTGATCTTTCTGACTATCGGCATTTCCATTATCCTGCGCGGCGGCATGAAGCTGATCTGGGGAAAAAACCGCATGGCCGTTCCACCGCTGGCGGGCGAGGAACCTCTGCGCATCGCCGGTGCCGCCATTTTGCCGCAGGCCGTGGCCATCCTGGTCATCACCACCCTGGCCATCGGGCTGCTGGTCTTTTTTTTCCGCGGTACCCGGCTGGGCCTGTGCATGCGTGCCGTGGCTTCCAATCAGACGGCAGCCGCGGTGGTGGGTATTCCCGTGGGGCGCGTCAAGGCGGCCAGCTTTGCCCTGGCCGGCGGATTGGGCGGCCTGGCCGGTGTGCTGGTGACCCCCATCACCACATTGAGCTATGACGTGGGAGTGCTGCTGGGACTCAAGGGCTTCGCCGCCGCCATCCTGGGCGGGTTCGGCTCTTTCCCCGGCGCCGTGCTGGGAGGGTTGCTGCTGGGGTTGCTGGAATCCCTGTCCGCCGGATACTGGAGCAGTGCATACAAGGATGTATCGGCATTCGTGGTGTTGCTGCTGGTGCTTTTTGTCCGGCCGAAAGGGTTGCTGGGAAAGTGAAAAGAAAGAAGTCGGAATTCAGAATACAGAAGCCAGAAGGAAGAGGATGTCGCTGCGCTTCGCCCGTCTGGATTCTGACTCCTGGCTTCTGTATTCTCTAATTGATGATATGCTGATATTGATCGGCGCTCAGTTGAACCACCATGCTAACGACCAGAGACAACCTCTTCTATTTTATATACCTGCACCGCACCGGCCTGACCGTGCTGGCCCTGGGCGTGGTGCTGGTGGCCTGGCCGGTGATGGAGAGCAACCCTTACAACCTGGGCCTGTCCAACCTGATCGCCATCTATGCGATCGTGGTACTGGGGCTGAACCTGTTCATCGGCTATGCCGGCCAGATCAGTCTGGGACACGCCGCTTTTTTCGCCATCGGCGCCTACGGATCGGCCATCGGCACCGTCACACTGGGCGGACCGGCCTGGCCTGTCATGATGGCGGTCGCCCTGGTTGCCGCCCTGATCGCCCTGGCGGTGGGGCTCCCCGCACTCAAGCTGAGCGGACACTACCTGGCCATGGCGACTTTAGGGTTCAACATCGTCGTGTATACCATCCTGGTGCAATGGGATGCGGTAACCGGCGGGCCCAGCGGTTTCGCCGGCATCCCCTATCTTACCATCGGTTCCGTGGTGTTCGACAACGAAATCCATTTTCACTACCTGGTGTGGACCTTTGCCATGGTCGCGCTTCTGCTGTGCCTCAACCTGGTGCGCAGCGGTGTGGGACGGGGACTGGCGGCCCTGGCGGAAGATGAAACCGCGGCGGCCGCACTGGGGGTGGACACCCGCCGCGCCAAGGTGAAAGTGTTTATCCTGTCGGCGGTGCTGGCCTCGGTGGCCGGCAGCCTGTTCGCCCACTGTTATGCCTTTGTGAGCCCGGATTCGTTCAATATTTTCGTTTCCGTGGATTTTGTGATCATGGTGGTGGTGGGCGGCATGGGCTCTATCTGGGGAACCCTGTTCGGTACGGCCCTGATCACCTTGCTGCCCGAATGGATCGAGGCCCTGGAATCGTTCAAAGACATCATCCATGGCCTGATCCTGGTCATGATTCTGCTCTTTCTGCCCCAGGGACTGGTGACGGGCATTGTCGACGCGGTGCGGACGCGCATCGCCTTGAATCGTCATGCTTGAATTGAGAAATGTCAGCAAATGGTTCGGCGGCCTGCCGGCCTTGCAGGATGTCTCGTTTCGCATTGCCCCGGGGCAGGTGACGGCGCTCATCGGACCCAATGGCGCCGGCAAATCCACCCTGATCAATTGCATCAGCGGCGTGGACCGGGTTCAGGCCGGCAGCGTTCTTTTGGCGCGACGCCCGGTAGAAGCCCTGCCGGCGTTCAAAATTGCCGCCCTGGGCGTTGCCCGCACCTTTCAGAATCTGAAGCTGTTTTCCCGGCTGACGGTGCTGGACAACGTATTGACCGGCCTGACGGTGGCGGCCGAGCGCTCTTTTGCCGTTTCCATGATGCGTCTGCCGGCCCTGCGCCACCAGGAGCGGCAGCTTCGCCTGCGCGCCCTGAAGGCACTGGATGACTTCGGCCTGGCAAAAAAAGCGCACTGGCCGGCATCGTCGCTCTCCTACGGCGAAAAAAAACGGGTGGAGATGGCGCGCGCCTTCGTGAGCGATCCCCGGCTGGTGCTGCTGGACGAGCCGGTGGCCGGGTTGAACACCGAAGAAACGGCGCAGATTGCGCGCCACATCCGCCGACAGCGCAGCGCCGGCCACACCATGCTGCTGGTGGAGCACGACATGGAACTGGTGATGGAGGTGGCGGACCAGGTGGTGGTCCTGGACAGCGGTCGCTGCATTGCCTCTGGAAAGCCGGAGGCGGTCCGCAGCAACCCCCTGGTTCTGGAGGCCTACCTGGGCCGCATGGAGGCGACTGCCTGACATGACCCAACCCCATTTGCTCTCCATCGACCACCTGACTGCCCATTACGGGGCTGCACAGGCTCTGTTCGGGGTGGACCTGACCATCGATCCGGGGGAGACGGTCGCCCTGGTGGGCGCCAACGGCGCCGGTAAAACCACCCTGTTGAAATGCATCATGGGTCTCATGAAACCCTCGGCAGGAGAAGTCTTCCTGGAGGGTCATGACGTCACCGGCAACTCACCGGTGCAGATGGTTCGCCAGGGCCTGGCCCTGACTCCGGAAGGAAGAGAGGTCTTTCCGCACCTGACCGTAGCGGAAAATTTGCAGATGGGCACGGCTGCATTGAAAACGGGACGAAAGGAAGTCGCCCGCCGCATGCAGGCCGTGTACGACCGTTTCGGTCGTCTGGCCGAGCGCCGGGACCAGGCGGCAGGGACCCTGTCCGGCGGCGAGCAGCAGATGCTGGCCATGGGGCGCGCCTTGATGGCCCGGCCGCGATTGCTGCTGCTGGATGAACCCAGCCTGGGCCTGGCCCCTTTGATCACCGATGAGATCTTTGCAATTATCCACCAGCTGGCGCGTTCCGGCGTGACCATCCTGCTGGTGGAGCAGAATGCCGCCCGAGCGCTGTCGGCCTCCCATAAAGCTTTTCTGATGGCCGGCGGACGCATTGTCCAACAGGGAAGCAGTCAGGACCTGCTCGTCGACCCCAAGCTGCGCGCTGCCTTTCTGGGCGCCGCCAGCAAAGAGAAACCAGCGGCCAGCCGGCTGGGGGCAGCCGGACTGACCAACATCCGTTTGGAGAAACCCGACATGCATCGACACACGTTTATGCCCGATTTCCCCGATGACCAGGCATTGGCCGCCCACCAGCTCACCGGACTGCAGTGGACCGTCCGCCATGCCTTTGAAGGCTCCAGCTTTTACCGCCAGCGTCTGGAAGCGGCCGGAGTCACCCCCGCGTCCATCCGGAGCATGGAAGATCTCAGGCGGATGCCGTTTACCACCGCCGACGATCTGCGCGAGTTCTATCCGTTTCCCCTGCGCGCGGTTCCCTTTGAACAGATCGTGCGCATCCACGCCAGTTCGGGCACCACCGGCAAGCGCAAGATCATCGGCTACACCCAGAAAGACTTGGACGACTGGATTCACTTTTTTGCGCGCTGCTATGAAATGGCCGGCGTCACCCCCCTGGACCGGGTACAGATTGCCGTGGGCTACGGGATCTGGACGGCCGGCATGGGCTTTCAGCTGGGATGCGAGAAGGTCGGCGCCATGGCTGTCCCGGTAGGGCCGGGCAATATCGACATGCACCTCCAGTTCATGCAGGATGTCCGCTCGACGGTCTTTTGCAGTACGGCCTCCATGGCCCTGCTCATGGCCGAGGAGATCCATCGCCGCGGCATCGCCGATAAAATCAACATCCGCAAAATTATTTACGGTTCCGAGCGCAGCTCACGATCCATGCGCCGGAAAATATCCGAACTCTTCGGCGGCGCCGAGCTCTTCGACATCACCGGCCTCACCGAACTATACGGTCCCGGCACCGGCATCGAGTGCGCCGATCATGACTGCATCCATTACTGGGGCGATTACTACATTATGGAAATCATCGATCCGGAAACGCTGCAGCCCCTGCCGGACGGCGAGTGGGGGGAGATGGTGGTCACCACCTTGTGCAAGGAAGCGGCGCCGTTGATCCGCTACCGGACCCGGGACATCACCCGCATCATTCCCGGCAAATGCACCTGCGGCTCGGTCATGCCCCGCCACTCCCGCATCAAGGGCCGCAGCGACGACACCATCAAATTCCGGGGCGTCAACATCTACCCCTCCACCATCGATACCATTCTCTCGGCGATTCCGGGGCTGGGCTCCGAATACCAGATCGTCCTGACCCGCGATGGTTCATCCGGGAAGGATTCCATGAAACTGGTCATCGAAAGGGGGCAGGCCGTTGATGCCGACCGGACGGCGGAGCTGGTGCATGAAACCATCTATCAGGTAAAAAGGCAGCTGTTGGTTTCCATCGATGTCGAACTGGTGGACTACGGCCGGCTCCCCCGCACCGAGCGCAAGAGCCAGCGGGTGTTTGACAGCCGAATCACGGACGAAATCGTCTGATGTATGTTCCTAAATGGCATCTTGTGGTCCAGATCGGCGTTCTCCCATGTTTCAGATCCTCGACGCAGCGCTGCTACGCCTCCGGTCTGAAACATGCTGCGACCTTGATCTGAACCGCAACCTACCATTTATGAACACACATCGGTTCAGTTTGAATCGAAACTATCAGATATAGAAAAACGGACCTATTTCAAGGAAGATGATTGTCGGCAAGCAACGCCACAAAAACTGAATCACAGAGGAGGAGGAGAAGATGAGACGGATGAATGGATTGGCGGTTATGGCCGTTGTTTTGATGATGGGTTTTTCCGGGGGCAGCGCCGCGGCCAAGGATACGATCAAGATCGGTGCCTTTTTCGACCTGTCCGGTCCGGCGGCCTTCATCGGCACACCCACCAAGCTGGTCGCCGATATGGTGGTGGATAAGATCAACAAGGAGGGCGGTGTCAACGGCACGCCCATCGAGCTGATCGTCGGCGACACCGAGGGCGATCCGGCCAAGGCCGTCAACATCGCCAAAAAGTTCATCTACAAGGACAAGGTGGCCGCCATCATTGGTCCCACACGCACCGGTACCGGCATGGCGGTCAAAAAAATCATTCACGGCGGCCGGGTGCCGGCGTTCATGACGGTGGGCGGCGACCCGGTGATCATGGGAGGAGAGAAACTGGGTCCCTTCGACTGGGTGTTCAAATCGCCCCAGCGGTCGTCGGTGGCCGTCAAACGGCTCTATATGTACCTCAAAGACAAGGGGCTCACCAAAATCGCCCTGCTCACCGCATCCGACGGTTTCGGCAAGGACGGTGTGCGCTGGCTGACCACACTGGCTCCCGAATTCGGCATCGAAGTGATCGCCCAGGAAGCTTTCGGCCCCACAGACACCGACATGACCGCTCAGCTGACCAATGCCAAAAACGCCGGGCCCCAGGCTCTGGTGGTCTGGACGATCGGTCCGGCCGGATCCATCGTCTCCAAAAACAAAGCCCAGCTGGGCATCGACCTGCCCCTGTTCCAATGCCACGGCCTGCCGGATCCCAAATACATCGAACTGGCCGGCAAGGCCTCCGAAGGCGACCGCATGCCGGCCACCAAATTGATGGTTGCGGATGCGCTGCCCGACAGCGATCCCCAGAAGCCGGTCATCAAGGAGTTCATCCGGCTCTACACGGATGTCTACGGCTACGACAAGCAGTTTCCCATCAACACGCACTCCGGATATGCCTGGGATGCCATCATGATCGTGGCCGACGCCATGAAAAAGGCCGGTGTCAAGGCTGACGATCTCCGGTCGGCCATCGAGCAGACCAAAGGCTATGTCGGCGTCTCCGGCGTATACAACCTCACCCCGGAAGACCACAATGGCCTGGATGTGGATTCCATGGTGATCGTTCAGGTCCGGGACGGCAAATTCGTGATGGCCGATTAGAATCCGAAAATAAATGCAGGCATCGACCCGAAGAAAAAATATTTGATTCAGGCCGGCCGGGCCTCTTTTTTCAGGTGCAGCTCGAACCGCTCCACCAGCAAAGAGCAGATCAGGCAAAGCACGAAGTAGATGGCCAGAATGGTGATCCATACCTCGAAGGTGAGAAAGGTGGCGGCCATCAGCTCCATTCCCTGGAAGGTCAGTTCCTGGATGGAGATCACCGAGACGATGGCCGAATCCTTGATGGTGGAGATGAACTGGCCGGCCAGGGGCGGCATGATCCGCCGCAGGGCCTGGGGAAAGATGATGTGGCGCAGCTGCTGGGCCCGGCTGAACCCCAGGCCCGACGAGGCTTCCCACTGGCCCTTGTCGATGGACTGGATGCCCGCGCGGATGATTTCGGTGATGTAGGCGCCTTCGTATACCGCCAGAGCCACGGTGCCGGAGATGAACATCGGCACGCGGGAGGGCTCGGCCATGAGCAGGCGCAGGATTCCGGACAGGGGACCGCCGTCCATGAGGGTCGCCCGGCTGATGCCGATGGCCGGCAGGAGACGGTCCCCGATAAAATAGTAGAAAATGAAGATCCACACCAATACCGGAATGTTGCGGATCAACTCCACGTAACCGCTTCCGATCATTCGGCGGTAGCGGCTGCAACTGGTCCTGAACAGCCCCATGACCGTGCCGATGATCATGGCCAGCAGGGTCGCCCAGATGCTCAAGCGCAGGGTGACCATCACCCCCTGGAGAATCAGACCGGGCACCCATCTGCCGCTCTCGGTGTCCAGGCGCAGCAGGTATTGGGGTATAGCCGGCCAGTTCCACCGGTAATGGGCCTGCGCAGTGGCGTGGTAGAGCAGCCACACCACGGCGGCCCCGATCCCGGTCAACAGGATCAGGTCCGTGGTGGTGATTCTGATCTTTTTTCCGGTCACTGGAGTTGAGATTCCCAGTCTTTGGTTTCAAACCAGTAGGTCTTGCGTTCTTTCAGCCAGCCTTCGGCATCCACGTAGCCGATCCAGTTGTTAAAATAATTCAAGGTGTCCACATCACCTTTTTTCACGGCAAATCCGATGGGTTCCCGCGTAAATGTACCCTGGATCGGCAGAAAGAGCCTGTCCGGATATTTGATGGCCTGGAAGGCCGGTGTGGGGGCCGAGCCGACCACGGCATGCACGCGTCCGTTGATCACCTCCTGGTAGGCCTGGGCCTCGTCGTCGAACATGCGGATTTCCGCGTTGGGCAGATATTTCTTGGTGGCCGTGACTGCGGTGGACCCCAGGCGGGCCGCAATGATGACGCCGGGTTTGTTGAATGCCTCGATTCCCGTCATGCCGGCCGCCATTTTTTTGCTGGCCACCATGGACATTCCCGTAAAATCATAAGGATTGGTGAAGTTGACCTTCAGGTTGCGGCTGGGCAGGATGCCCATGCCGCCGATGATGACGTCGAACTTGCCGGTGAGCAGCGCCGGGATGATGCCGGACCACTTGGTGGGAACGAATTCGATTTTGACGCCCATGTCTTCGGCCAGGCGTGTGGCCACATCGATTTCAAAACCGATCAGTTTTCCGGTTTTGTCCTTCATCGCCCAGGGCACGAAGGTGGACATGCCCACCCGCAGCACCCCGCGCTGGATCACCTGCTCCACAACACTGTCCTGGCTGTCTGCGGCCATTGCGCCGGGGACGCCGGCCAGGGTGAATACCAGAACGGTCAGGAAAATCATTCGGGTCATACGTGTCACGATTTTCATACCTACACTCCTTTCCTTGATAAAAAATGATTTCCAGTGTCACACCCAACCATTTCAACCTGTCAGTGCCAGCCGCTTTTCCATGGCCTGGGCGGCCAGTGACAGAGACAGGGTCAATATCAGGTAGATGGCCGCGATGGTGAACCAGAGTTCGAATACCAGATAGGTTTCTGCGATGATCTCCTGGCCTTTCATCGTCAGATCGTAGATAGCGATGGTGCTCACCAGCGCGGAATCTTTGATCAGGGAGACGGCCTGGCTGACCAGCGGCGGGGTCATGTGCCGAAGGGCCTGGGGCAGCACCACATGCCGGTAGGTGGGCAACCGGCCCAGGCCGATGCTTTCAGCCGCTTCCCACTGGCCCTGCGGAACGGCCAGGATGCCGGCGCGGATGATTTCCGAGGCATACGCCCCTTCGAACAGGCTCAACGCCAAAACCGCCGATGCAAAGCGGCTGAGATCCACCATGGGCGAAAATACGAAGTAGATAAAAAACAGCTGCACGAGCAGGGGGGTGTTGCGGATCAGCTCCAGGTAGCCCCGGGAAACGGCCCGGGCTGCAAAGGACCCGGATAATCGGCAGACCGCCGTGACCAGGCCGAGCAGACTGGAGAGCACCAGCGAAACGGCGGAAACCTTCAGCGTCACCATCAACCCCTTGAGCAGGGGGCCCGCCAGAAAATGGCCTTCCGAAAAGGTGTACAGATAACGAGGTACCCGGTACCACTGCCAATTATAACCCAATCCCGCACCGCTCGCATAGACGAGCCAGACGAGCAGGCCGGCGGTGGCCATCACCCGAGACCAGTCGAAGGCGAGCCTCTTCCAACTGGGCCGGGAACTGTCGTCCGGAATGGGCAAATCACAAGCATTCATGGAAAAATTGAAAACTCAATGCGTTGAGCGGATGATGGTTTTTGAGGCGGCCAACCCACACCAACCGGCTTTTGTCTCTTCTCGCCATGGGATACCCAGCGGGGTGAGCGAGTTTTGGTTAAGTTGCCACTTAACATGCGCCATTTTTCAAAAAATGCAAGTTTCGGTGAGTGACGAGTTTTGATTAAATGCCAAAAAAAGTAACATCGGCCGGCATCTTGAAGAATATGTTTCATGTATTATTTTTAGCTGGTACACTAATGTATCGCTATATGGTATGTGGACAGTGAGATGGTCGGCTTTGCCGGGGGCTTTCTGCCGATAACCGTGTTCGACACTGTGCTGGATGAGTCGTAACTATCGCTTAAAACTAATGTATTTTTGGTTTTTGGCAATCATTTCAACGTGCGGGCGGGATTGGCATGTTTCTGGCTGTTATAATAGCCGAATGGAACAGTACTAACAATCGTCAATCCCACCGGCCGGATGCCGGGATAAAACCACCAGGAGTACTGACATGATGAATCTTGAGGAAATCAAACGCAACCCGGATCTGGTCAATTCGATCGACTGGGAGATGACCCCGGAAGAGGCGGTTCGGCTATACCTGGAGTGGGGCAACAACTGGGCTCGGGGTAACTACGTGATCCGATCCAAAGACGATGTGTCCCACTATTTTGTGGTCAACACCTGGAAAGATGAGCCGGTGATCTATTTTATCCGCCGGAACAGTGACGAAGCGGTGGAACTGGCGAAGATCAAGATGCCCGGAGACCTAAAAAAACGCTACCTGCATTCCCAAGGCAGGCATAAAGGCGTGTGGGCCCTGGAAGGTGAGGTCAAATCCTGGCTCAAAAAAAAGCTCGATGTCCATTAGCAACAGGCGTCGAAAAATGGTTTGCGTGCAGGCAGGCCCTTACCGAATCCGTCGAACAATCCCGGTTTAAGGTTGCACCCTAACCTTTTGGGCTGCATGGCGACGCGTTGTATCCTGGCGAACGCTTTTGCAACAGCTTCACAGGCCATTGGTGACCGGTTTTCTTTTGCTGAGGCCGGCGTTTTTTTTCGAAGAACGCCGGCCTTTTTTATGGCGGCACCGGAAACCGCCGCCGTCCTGAATTCCATCAACAATGAATCGAAATATCGTGAACTGCCGTTGATCCTAATCGAAGGCTTTGCCCGGTTTTACTCCCAAGGGTTTAAGGATCTTCACCAGCGGACAGAAGCCGGTGAAACTGGACTGCAGGAGATTGGCCCCCACAAAAGCGGTGAACCACAGCCAGTAGGCGCTATGAATCTGAGCCAACAATAATGATAGTAAAATCATCGCCCCTGCAAAAGCCAATACAACGCGGTCAATGGTCATGATTACCCTCCAATTGGTTTACGAGTGGTCGTCTGTCGGATAAAGAGATCCGGACGCATCGAACTGTTACAATTTTTTTGTTGCCCGCCGCGGCCGCCATAGTCGCTCAACCTAGGATAAAAAACAATGGCATGTTAGTTGCTTTTTTAGTATGTTCATCCTTAATTGCCGATTGGGTTGAGTCGGTTTTCCGCACATGAAAAATGACACCCGGGTATTTGTTCTCATTCCATCGATTACCATTTTCCGTATCAAGGGGGTAACATGAATTTTAATTCCTTCGAAGAGATCCTCGATTTTGCCATCGAAAATGAAAAACGGGCGGTCAGTTTCTACCAGAAACTGGTGGATAAGGAAACCTTTCCGGCATCCAAACAAACCCTTGCCGAGTTTGCTGAAGAGGAGAGGAAACACCAGGCCCTCCTGGAGGAGTTCAAAAAAGGCAACCGGACCGTGGTGGAGTACAAATACGTATGGATTCCGGATATCAAGCGCAGCGACTACATCGTCGACATGCAGTACGAACCGGGGATGGATTTTGCCGAAATTCTCCGGCTGGCCATGAAGCGCGAGGAAAAGGCCCTGCGCCTTTACAACACCCTGGCCACCAAGACCGACGATGCGGATTGCATCAAACTGTTCAAAATGCTGGCCCAGGAAGAGGCCAGGCATAAACAGACGTTCGAAACGTTATACGACGACCACATGGCCGCCTTGGGGGATTGATGTCAGCGCCGCCTTGCCGTGGACGGCCGGTCTATGACTGCGGCCCTGCTTCGAGGCGTACCCGCCGGACGATTTTCCCGCGATTCCGAGAGTCATCATGATCGACTATATTTCCCAGTTCAATCCAATTGCCCAGGCCCTGCTGGCTACCCTGTTCACCTGGGGGGTGACCTCTTTAGGCGCCGGCATCGTCGTTTTTACCAAGCGGGTCAGCCCCCTGCTGATGGACACCGCTTTAGGGTTTGCCGGCGGTGTAATGATTGCCGCCAGCTACTGGTCCCTGCTGGCCCCGGCTATCGCGATGGCCGAGGAGGCCGGCATGATCCCGTGGCTACCGGCGGCCGTCGGCTTTTTAGGCGGCGCTCTGTTTATGCGTCTGGTGGATATGGTGCTGCCCCACCTGCATCTGGGTCTTCCCACCAGCGAAGCCGAAGGTCCCCAAACCTCCTGGCAGCGGTCGACCCTGCTGGTGCTGGCCATCACCCTGCACAACATCCCGGAGGGGTTGGCGGTCGGCGTTGCGTTTGGCGCCGTGGCATCAGGTGTGGGCTCGGCGACTGTGGGAGCCGCCGTCGCCCTGGCCATCGGCATCGGTCTGCAGAATTTTCCCGAAGGCATGGCGGTGTCCCTTCCCTTGAGACGAGAAGGCATGTCCAGGAGCAAAGCCCTTTGGTATGGCCAGTTGTCCGGCATGGTGGAACCGGTGGCCGGTGTATTGGGGGCGGCGGCGGTCATGTTCTTCTACCCGATGCTTCCCTATGCCCTGGCTTTCGCCGCCGGTGCCATGATTTTCGTGGTGATTGAAGAGGTGATTCCCGAATCCCAGCGGGGCAATAACGGGGACATCGCCAGCATTGGTACCGTACTGGGTTTTACCACCATGATGGTTCTGGATGTGGCCCTGGGGTGAATCAAGCTTCAACTCCGTATAATTTGACACCCGCCGGTGGATCGGCGATGACACCTGAATAGGAGTAACTACTATGCTACCTCAAATAAAAAATATTCTCTATGCCACCGACCTGTCTGAAAATGCACGCTACGCATATAATTACGCCGCCAGCCTGGGGCAGCAATACGGTGCGCGCATTACCATTCTGCATGTCATCGAGAAGCTGTCTGCAGAAACCTTCCTCCAGATTCAGGGATACGTGGGCGAAGAGAAATGGAAAAAGCTTCAGGAGGAAAAGCAGGCCGACTTCATCTCCACCATCAAGGGCCGGCTGGACAACTTCTGTGATGAAATCAGCAGGGAGGTGGATGCCTGCACCTTCCAAGTGGACAAGATCATCGTGAAGGAGGGCATCGCCGCCGACGAAATTCTTCACCAGGCCGAACTTAACGATGCCGATCTCATCGTTATGGGCACGCGGGGTTTCGGCATGTTCAAGGAAGCCCTCATGGGCGGCACGGCACGTCGGGTGGTGAGAAGAAGCAAAATCCCGGTGATGGTGATCAGACTGCCCGAAAAAGGATAGATTTCAGATCCTGCCGGTGATCCAGTAGAAGCGACATATAGTCGGCCTCCAATCGGATCATCGGCTGGTCCTTTTTGCGCATCCATTCGCTGAGCCAGGCAAAGCGGAGGGCCAGCATCAGGTCCGGAAGGGTGTCCCAGCTCTCGTCGGAAAAGGGGCCCGAGCTTCTCAGCCGGCTGATCAGCCGGGATACGAAGGGACCGGCCAGGCTCTTCGGATCTTCCATCCCTAAGCATCCCAGCAGGTTGGCCAGATCATAGGCTTCCGGTTTGATGCCGCAGAATTCCCAGTCGATGACTGCACGGATGGACCGTTCGCCCCAGATGATGTTGATGGGGTGAAGGTCTCCATGACAGAAGCGGGTGGGGAGACGGTCATGCACGGAAAAAAAACGTTTCCCCAGATGATCCATGAAGGGGCGATAGCGTTCGGCGACTTTTTGATCGCGTTGAGAAAGCGCAGCAAACAGGTCGCGGATATAGGCGGAAACAGAAAAGGGCGGCGTATCAAAAACCGCAGGGTCTCGATGGCAGATGGCGTGGAGACCAATGAGAAAATCCGCGACCGCGTCACCCCGCCAGCCGTCCATGACGTAGGCGGGCCGATCCAGAACCACGCCTCCCACATACGGGCACAACTGCCACAGACCATGGTCGACCAGGGGGATGAACTCTCCGCCGGCATCCGGCAGATAGGGGGCAGTCTGACTCAACCCGCGGTCTGACAGTTCCTGGAGGACGCCGGCGATCCGACGCTTGCGGCCGTAAATGTTCGACGGGATTTTTTCCAGTACCAACTGTCGCTTGCCGGAGGTTTCCACGACGCTTCGCCAGACGGTGCGTTCCGGACTGCCGGCAAGCGGAAGATCGGGCCGCAACCTGTCGACGCTCATTTTCCATTGCCGGGAGACTGCCGCCAGCAGGTCAGTTTCATTCAGGTGCGGTTGCAAAGGGGTTGATCGAGCTCGTTTGGTTGTTTTTTAGGGATCAACCACCGATCTATCAGTGGCATGGTGTTTTCCCGATCGATTATTCCTGAGGCGCATGGCAGGCTTCCGGGTCAGTCCGGCAGGAGGTTTCGCGTGTTTTTTCAGCCAGGCGGACCCGACGCCGGGCCTGAGCCTGGCGGTTGCGCCGCCGCTCTTCATCGGTTTCCAGCAGTAGTGGGGGCACGGGGCGGGGGCGGAACGTGTCGTCCAGGGCCACGAAGGTCAGGTAGGCGGACGCCGTGTGCCGGACTTCGCCGGTTTTCAGGTCTTCGGTTTCCACTCTCACCCCTACTTCCATCGATGTGCTGCCCACCAGGTTCAGGCTGGCCTTGAGGCTGAGCAGATTGCCGATAAAGGCCGGGTTGTGAAAGTCCAGGCGGTCGATGGAGGCGGTGACCACATTGCAGCGGGTATGCCGCAGGGCCACCACCCCGGCGGCGTCATCGATGTGCTTCATGACCACGCCGCCGTGGACGATGCCTGCCGGGTTGGCATCCTGGGGCTGCATCATGTGTGACATGGTCACCCGGCTTTCTCCTGCGGTTTTGGGCGGGTACGGGACCCCGGCTTCCGAACACCCGGTCATTATTTTTTCCAGTATGGATTGATGATGTCTTCGAAAATGGCCAGAGCCGCTTCGGAACCATAGCCCGCGGCGGTGACGATCTGTTTGAAGCCGCCGGCCACATCTCCTGCCACGTAGATGCCCGGGATATTGGTTCTAAACTCCTTGTGTTTGATGTAGCCTTCCTTGGAGAGTTCCAGCCCCACTTTTTTGGCCAGTTCCACGGCCGGATCGTAACCGATGGCCAAAAAGACGCCGTCGGCCGGTTTGGTGGCCGTCTCACCGGTGGTGTTGTTCAGCAGCACCACCTCCGTAACCCGGTTTTCGCCCCGGATTTCCTTGACCTCAGTGTTGAATAGGATGGGGATGTTGCTGTCGATCAGTTTTTGAACCAGCACTTCCTGGGCCTTGAGGCGGTCCTGCCGGTGGACCAGGGTAACGGCCACGCCCATGTTGTTCAGGTGCAGGGCCTCGGTGGCGGCGCTGTTGCCGCCGCCCACCATGAAGACCCGTTTGCCTTTGAACAGCGGCCCGTCGCAGGTGGCGCAGTAGCTGACCCCACGGCCGGAGAAGCGCTCTTCTCCCGGCACTCCCAGATGCCGGTGGGAGGCGCCGGTAGCGAGGAGCACGGCCTGGGTCTTGAATTTTCTGCGCGAGGTCTGGACAATGTGCGGTTGGCCGGGGGTGATGTCCACCACCTCTTCGCCGGGGAAGATCTGCACATATTCCAGGGCGTGCGTAACCATGATGTCTACCAGGGTTTTGCCGCCCACCTCCTTCATGCCGGGGTAGTTTTCCACCACGGGGGTCAGGGCGACCTGTCCGCCCAGCACACCCTTTTCCACGACCACGGATTTCAGGCCGCTGCGGGCCGCATAGATACCGGCGGTAAGGCCGGCAGGGCCGCCGCCGATGATCACCAACTGGCACTCCACCTCCTCTGCGTCACTCTCGGGGATGAAGATGGTCTGCTGCTCCATCTTATCCAGGGAGGCCATGAACAGCTCTTCGGTCTGGGCGCCCAGGGCGGTGAGCACATCGTTGGCAAAGGTCTGGGGTACCGAGTGGGCCCCGTACTGGTCGGCCAGTTCGGCGTTGGCCTGAATATCGATGATCTCCAGGGAAATCATCTCCGGTCTGGCCACGGCGGCCTTGAGGGCATTCAATGCCTGCTGGGGGCAGTAGGGGCAGGATGCGCTGACGAAGACTTTTAGATGGCGGGGCTGATCTATTTTTTTCAGCACACCTCGGGCGGCCTCGTTCAGGTCGCTCTTGCCGGTGCCGATGCGCAGCAGGACTTCCAGGAAGATGCGGCCTTCTTCGCCTAATGGTGCGCCCAGCCAGCGGACATGGTAGCGTTCCGGGTCGAAGACCAGGGTGGGCGAGTGATCGATGCCCATCTCCTGCGCCTTCTTATGGTTCAGGTCGAATTCCCGCAGAACGATCTTATCGGTCAATTGTCGGAAAAAACGCAGTGCCTGGCGGGCGGCATCGTTGAAGACGTCGTTTTTTCCTACCTGGGTGAACAGAAAAATGGGAATTTCATGCTTAAGGCCGCTGAGAATACGGGTCAGCTCCATCTGGACCTGCTGCATCTGTGATTCGTCGATATCATGTGCCTGACTCATGGTGTAAATCTCCTTATCAGTCTCTGAAAACCAGCTTGCCGCCGTACCAGCCGGCGGTACTTGCCGCTCCCAGCATAATAAGGTTGATCATGAAAAAGGCAACCCGGGACGGCTGGGGGGTGGTGATCACCGCCGGGTTGACCAGCAACCAGATGAACAGAAACCAGGCGGTGACCGTGACGACGATGCCGCAGGCGATCTTTACGATAAAGACATCGGTTATGGCGCCGTTGAAGCGGTTTTGCCAGTCCACCCAGCCGGAAAACAGCACCAGCGGCATGGACAGGGCCACTACACCCAGGTTGTACGTGGCCGCGCTGGCCATGCCGTTGATGCTGAACAGGGCCGACAGGAAAATGAACAGGATGGATACGGGCAGCAGGCCGTTGGGGATATGGACGGTTATGGGATGCCCGTGGAACTTGGTCATCATGTCGAACAGCCCGCGGTAGCGCGAATCCTTGAATGGGGAAAGCGGTTCGGGTTCGGCAGGTGCAGCCGCTGCCGCCGGTTCGGATATTTCCGGGAAATCCGCCGCCGATCGGATTTCGGGCGTTGCGGGTGGAGCCGGCTTCGGCGCCGGGGCCTCTGGTTCGGTGACGTCGATGAATTTACTTTTGGGGGCCCCGCATACCGGACATTTTTCAGGGGGTTCATCGCCGGTGTGAATGTAGCCGCAGACCGTGCATTTCCATTTTTTCATCTTGAGTGTCAAGCCTCTCTTTAGCCTTGGGTGAATGTGGGGGTGTTATCGCTGATCCATGGGAACGAACGCGCATTCGTCGGGTCCGCAGTAGTCGCCGACATAGTCGGATTCCGGCCGGTACAAGGTCGGTTTGGCCGCGGCCCCGCCGAACTGCTCCTCGATCACATGGGCCGACCATCCGGCGATGCGGGAGATGGCGAAGATGGGAGAAAACAGATCCACGGCGATACCCATATAGTAGTACAGGGAGGCGCTGTAAAAATCGACGTTGACGAAAATGTCCCTGCCTTTTTTCTTTTTAAAGGCAGCCTTGCCCTTAACCTCCAGCGCCTTGGACAGATCGTACCAGCGGGTGTCTCCGGACCGTTTACCAAGGGCCAGGGACATGGGTTCGAGGATGCGTGCCCGCGGGTCGTCCACCTGGTAGACGGCGTGGCCCAGTCCCATGATCACACCGCCGGTGTCGAGGATGTTGGCGACATAGGCGTCGACCTTGTCTACCTCGCCGATCTCCAGCAGCATCTGCATCACCCGCGTATTGGCGCCGCCGTGAAGGGGGCCGGAGAGGGAGCCGACGGCGGCGGCCACCGCCGCGTAGAGGTGGGCCTTGGTTGAGGCCACTTCCCGCGCGGCAAAGGTGGATGCATTTAAGGAGTGCTCGGCGTGGAGCACCAGGCCGGTGTCCATAAAGCCGGCCAACTCGTCATCGGGCACCTCGCCGTTGAGCATGAACAGAAAATTGGCTGCCTGGCTCAGGCCGGGGTCCGGGGCGATGGGATCCTTGCCGTTGCGAATCCGGTCCCAGGCCGCCACGATGGTGGCGAACCTGGCAATCAGGCGCACGGCCATGCGGGTCGCGCTGTCGATGTCTGTCCGGCGGAGGTCGGGGTCATAGTTCGCCATCATGGGGACGGCGGCCTGGAGCACGTCCATGGGCAGCGCATCTTTGGGCATGGCTTTCATGGCGGTAAGAATTTCATCGGGAACAGCCCGCTGGTCGGCGATCTGTTTTTTGAAGCCCGCCAGTTCCTCCTGGTTGGGAAGCCGTTCGAACAGCAGCAGGTAGACCACCTCCTCGAATGAAATTTTACCGGCCAGTTCCTTGACCCGGTATCCCCGGTAGACCAGCTTGCCTTCGGCGCCTTTGACATCGCTGATCTTCGTACTGGCGATGGCTACGCCCCTTAATCCTGTGTTGAGAACTGGTTTGCATGCTTCCATGGGTCACCTCTTTTAAGCCTGGGGTAAAAGCGTAATGGTTACGGAGTGTCGGGCCGGATATTCTCAGAGGGGAGATTCAAATTACATGCCAGGGACAATGTCGGTGGCTGCCCGGCGGCTTCTTCCCTTGCAGGATCCCTTTTCGGCGGGATCGGCGGGGGGGTGCGTGCGTTATTTTTGTCCTCCACGCCGGTATCCGATGTCAAAAATGTCTCATGTTTCGTGTGATACAGGACTGTATCTTAGTACAACTATCTGGAATAAAGAAGATAATTTGAGCCGTGGAACCGAACTAACTGGCCGCTTGTCGCAGGTTCTGTTGCCGGGAGCACTGGGGACACAGTCCGGTGAATTCCAGATTGTGGCCGATGATTTCATAGACCGTGGTGCCGTAGAGATCATCCTCCAGTGCGTTGAGCGGTGCGATGGGGGCATCATCAACGCGGCCACAGCCGACGCATCGGATATGGTAATGCTTTTTAGGAATGCCGTCGAAGCGTTTCATGGCACCGGAGAGCTCCAACCGCTGAATTTCACCCAATTCGCAAAGCACATCGAGGTTTCGATAGATGGTGCCCAGGCTGATTCGAGGCAGCCGTTTTCGCACCCGTTCGTAAATTTCATCGGCGGCCGGATGGTCGTTGGTTCGGCGGATCTCTTCCAGAATGACCCGCCGCTGTCGGGTCATTCTCGTCTTTCTATCTAATTCCACGCCCATGATCTCCAAAATTAGGTCTGATCTTTTCCTAAGATGAATTCGAGCATATGTCAAGGGGAGCCATCCCCCTGAGCCGCGTGCTCGCGGGCAACTTTTCCACTTTTCGATTCAGACCCGGGAGGGATTCACGGAGGGATTCACAGCTTGCAGATCCGCGTAAATCATGCCAGAATAAACTCTCAGGATCGTTCAGGACAATGCCGAACGCGGAAAGGCGTCATCCCCATGAGGCATCACGCCTCTTCGGTATGAATGTTGCTATCGGCTATGAGTGGACTATATGCGTGCTGTCATCGGACCCGGGGGGATGAACCCGTGGTTCGGATCCTGAATCTGCACCGCATCTTTACTCCGACTACCGGTTTTACCGGACCAATTTTCAAATTTGCACCCTGGGTGCCCAAACCAAGGTTAGCCGATGAATGCCTTACATCTGAAAAAGGGGTTTTCGCTGCGAATTGCCGGAGCCCCCGAACGCCAACTGCACCTGCTGGATACGCCCCGCCATGTGGGCATGGTTCCCGAACACATCCCTTATGTCAAACCCCGGCTGCTGGTTGAAGAAGGCGATCCGGTGGCCGTCGGCACCCCCCTTTTCGAAGATAAACGCAATACCCGCATCCGTTTCCTGTCTCCCGGCGGGGGGCAGGTGACGCGCATCGATTTCGGTCCGCGGCGGATTATCCGGCACATCATGATCACGTTGGACAAGCATGAACCGTGTGAAACCTTTGATGTGCCGCCAGTCGAGCAGCTGGATGAAATGCCGCGGCAGGCACTGGTGGAAACCCTGCTTGCCGGCGGCATGTGGCCGTTTTTCAAAGCACTTCCCTTCATGGACCTGGCCGACCCCGACACGGTCCCACCGGCCATCATCGTGCGCCTGGGGGACGACGAGCCCTTCGGGCCGGACCCGGTGGTATACCTTAAAGACAGGGAAGACCGGTTCAGCCTCGGCATTGATTTGCTCAACAAACTCTGCGACCGGGTGGTGATCAACCTGACCGGTGACGAAGCGGCCGTCTCATCTTTGCCCGACCCGTCCGTCATTTATCGTTTTACGGGCTGTTATCCGTCGGGCAACCCCAGTGTGCAGCTGTACCGGACCCGGACCGGACCGGAGCAGAACCGGACCTGGTTCATTGACGGCCAGGATGTGATTCTACTGGGTGACTTTTTTCGGACCGGCCACTATCCCGTGCAACGCATCATGACGGTGGGCGGGAGTCTCGCACCCGCCGCCAGGCATGTATCCACCCGGACGGGTGTGCCTTTGCGGCACCTATGCGGCAATGGTCCTGCCGGCAAACCGGCCGCCCGATATATCGTGGGGGGCGTGTTCACCGGGTTTGCCGGCAATCCCGACAGCTTCATGGGGTTTTACCAAAACGCCCTGAATCTGATCGACGACGGTGACCGGGAAGAACCCTTCGGCTTCATCCGGCCGGGCTCCCGCAAACCCAGCTATTCCACGGCATTTCTGTCCGCCTTTCATCGCAAGCCCTTTCCCATGGATTGCGGGCAGCACGGGGAGGTCCGGGCCTGTGTCAACTGCGGCACCTGCGCCACGATCTGCCCGGTGGACATCCTGCCCCAGTTCACCATGAAATGCCTGGTGGCCGACGAGGTGGAAGAAGCGCTGGCCCATGGCCTGCTCGACTGCGCCGAATGCGGGCTGTGCACCTATGCCTGTCCGTCGAAGATCCAGCTGCGGGAAGTGTTTCGATCGGCCAAAGCCCGATATTACAAGGAGATCGCCTGATCCCCGCCACCCTGATACGGGCGATGACGACCTGCTGCCAGAGAATGGAAAATGATGAAAGCCCTCAAACGTCTATTTAACACCACCCGGCCGTACTTTGAATCCGGTGGACGGCTGGAAAGACTGCACCCCCTTTTCGATGCCATCGAAACGGTCGCCTTTGCCCCGGCGCTGACCACCACGGCCGACGCCCACGTGCGGGACAGCCTGGACCTCAAGCGGTTCATGACTTTCGTGATCATTTCCCTGATGCCGCCCTTTTTTTATGGCATTTACAATACCGGTTACCAGTCCGGACTGGCATCGGGGCTGGATCTGGGGATGGTCCCGGTGATGATGCGGGGGGCGGGGGTGGTGCTGCCCATGCTCATGGTTTCTTATGCCGTCGGACTATTCTGGGAACTTCTCTTCGCCTCGGTGCGGGGGCACCATATCAGTGAGGGCTTTTTGGTGACCGGCCTGCTTTTTCCCATGACCCTGCCGCCCACCACCCCCTTGTGGCAAGTGGCTGCGGGGATCTCTTTCGGCGTGGTGATCGGTAAGGAGATCTTCGGCGGCACAGGAAGGAATATCCTCAACCCGGCGCTGACCGGCCGGGCTTTCCTTTTTTTCGCCTACCCGGCCAATATGTCCGGTGACCGGGTCTGGACCGTGGTTCAGCAGAGCGGTCAGCAGGCCGTGGATGCGCTGACGGCGGCCACCCCCCTGGCCCTGGCGCCCCTGGCGGCCTCCGGAGGGTCGGTGGCCCGCATTCTCACCGATGCCGGCTATTCATTCCAGCGGCTGTTCGTGGGCAACCTCCCGGGCAGCGTGGGTGAAACATCGGCCCTGATGATCCTGCTGGGAGCCATTTTTCTGGTGCTGACCGGCGTGGGCAACTACCGGATCATGGTGGGTGGCGTCCTTGGGGTGCTGGCCGTGGCGTATCCGGGGTATCTGATCAATCTTTCCTCGGGCGGAGAGGCGGCCCGCATGTTCTCCGTGCATCCGGCCTGGCACCTGGTCATGGGCGGCTTTGCCTTCGGCATGGTTTACATGGCAACCGATCCGGTATCGGCGCCGGGTATGAACCTCTCCCGGTGGATCTACGGATTTGCCATCGGGGCGCTGACCGTGATGATCCGGGTGTTCAACCCGGCTTATCCGGAAGGGGTGATGCTGGCCATCTTGTTCATGAACCTCTTTGCCCCGCTGATCGACCATTTCGTCATCAAGGCGCGGTTGAGAAAAAGGGTGCCCAATGTCTGACCAATTGAAATCCGTCGCCTTTACCGTCGCGATTGCCCTGGGGTGCAGCCTGCTGCTCACCGGTGCCGCCACCGGCCTCAAGGATCGGAAATTGCGTAATGTGGCCGTGGATCGGCAGAAAAACATATTGAAGGCCGTGGGACTCCTTAATTCCGATAAGCCGCCGACCCTTGCCCGCATCGAGCAGCTTTATAAGGACAATATCCGCTGCTATGCCATGGATGGCGCCGGCCGGATCGTGGCGGACGATTCGGGACCCGACGGCTTGCCGGTCTGCTTCTACGTCAAGGACAACCAGCCGGCCGCCTACATCCTGCCGGTGGACTCCCGCGGTCTGTGGGGCAAGATCCACGGCTACATGGCCATCGAAAGCGACGGCAAGACCGTGGCGGGATTTTCCGTATACAGCCACAATGAGACACCCGGACTAGGAGGCGAGATCGAAAAGCCCTGGTTTCAAAAGAACTTCGTGGGCAAACAGATCGTGGATGGAACTGGAAGATTTGCCGCTGTGGGTATCGCCAAAGGGAAGGTGGCCGACGCCATCCCTGAGGACCGCCAGGCCAACTATGTGGACGGCATCTCCGGCGCCACGCTCACCGGCAAATATTTAACCGGCGGTTTGAAGGACGTCCTGTCCGAATACGAGCCACTGTCCCAACGGTTCCGCACCGGCCGGGTGGCCCTGCCGGCGGGTAGCTGATAAGCCCATGAGATTATACAAACAAATGGATCCATTGCCATGAAATTGACCCAATCGCCGACATTCAAGGCCTTTTCCGAACCGGTGGTCAAGAACAACCCCGTGTTCATTCAGAGTCTGGGCATCTGTTCGGCCCTGGCTGTCACGGTGCAGCTGAATACCGCTATCGTCATGGGCCTGGCCATGACCTTCGTGACGGCCTTTTCCAGCCTGACCATTTCCGCCATGCGCAACGTGATTCCCAGGAACGTGCGCATGATCGTGGAACTTTCAGTGATTGCCTCGCTGGTGATTCTCGCCGACGAGGTGCTGCGGGCGTTTTTTTACGATATCAGCAAACAGCTCTCCGTGTTTGTGGGACTGATCATTACCAACTGCATCGTCATGGGGCGAGCGGAAACCTACGCGCTGGGCAACCCCCCGGTAAAATCCTTCATGGATGGCCTTGGAAACGGCGCCGGCTACGGATCGGTGCTGGTGACCGTAGCCTTTATCCGCGAGCTTTTCGGTGCCGGCAAACTCTTCGGATTTTCCGTGGTTCCGCAGGTTTTTTACGACCATGGATACATGAACATGGGCTTCATGCAGCTGGCGCCGGCGGCATTCATCATTATCGGTTTGCTGGTGTGGCTGCAGAAAAGTCTGATGAGAAGATAATTTGAACGGCCGATATCGGCCGGGGAATGACGGACATGGAAAATCTGCTTGGCCTGTTTCTCAATTCGGTATTCGTGGGCAACATCCTGCTTTCCTATTTTCTGGGGATGTGCTCCTTTGTGGCGGTATCCAAGAACATGGACACGGCCATCGGGCTAGGGTTTGCCGTGGTGTTTGTGCTCTCCATCACCGCCCCGGTGAACTGGCTGGTCTTCCATTTCCTGCTTTCGCCCGGGGCACTGCGCTGGGCCGGACTGGAAGCCGTCGACTTGAGCTTTTTAAAATTTATCACCTTCATCGCCGTGATTGCCGCCATCGTGCAGATGGTCGAGATGGTGATCGATCGCTATTCACCGGCGCTTTACATGGCATTGGGCGTGTTCCTGCCTCTGATTGCGGTCAACTGTGCCATTTTAGGCGCGTCGCTCTTTATGGTGGAGCGCGATTACACCTTTATCGAAACGGTGGTCTTTGGTTTCGGCTCCGGTGTGGGCTGGCTCATGGCCATTGTTTCCATGGCCGCCATCCGCATCAAGATGCGCTACGCCAATGTCCCTGAAGGGCTGGAAGGGTTCGGCATCACCATGATCATGACCGGACTGATGGCCATGGGATTCATGCTGTTCTCGGGCATCACCCTGTGAGAGCCAGTTTGTAAGAAGGAGAGACCGTTGATATATCTTACCGCAACCACTGTCTTTGTTGCAGTGATTCTCATCCTTGTGGGGCTTCTGCTCTTTGTCGAGGGCAAGGTGGTCCAGAAGGGGAGCAACCGGATCATCATCAACGACGACGAGGAAAAGAGCATCGATGCGCCGTCGGGCAGGACGCTCCTGTCCGCCCTGTCGGCCAACGGCATCTTTATCCCCTCCGGCTGCGGCGGCGGCGGCGCGTGCGGCATGTGCAAGTGCAAGGTGGAGGAGGGATCAAGGGGGGTGCTGCCCACCGAACTGGCCCACCTGTCCCGCAAGGAGAGAAAAGGGAACATCCGCCTGGCCTGTCAGATGAAGGTCAAGGAGGACCTGAAGATCCGCATCCCCGAGGAGATCTTGTCTGTAAAAAAATATGTGGCCACGGTGGTGTCCAACGAGAACGTGGCCACCTTCATCAAGGACCTGATATTGGAACTGGATGATGATGAACATCTGAATTTCACGGCCGGCGCCTACATTCAGATCGATATCCCGGAATATGAAATTCCGTTCGAGCATTTCCGGATTCGGGTGGCTGAGCGTTACCGGCCCGACTGGGATCGATTCAATTTGTGGGGGCTGCGGGGCAAGAATCTGGAGCCGGTGTTCCGGGCCTATTCGCTGGCCAATCCGCCGTTGGAAGATACCCGCCTGCGTTTCACCATCCGTATCGCCACACCGCCGCCGGGAGCGAAAAACCTGCCTCCGGGGACCGGTTCCACCTATATCTTCGACCTCGAACCCGGGGACAAGGTGACCCTGAGCGGGCCGTTCGGCGAGTTTGCCGTCAAGGATACCGACAGAGAGATGTGCTTCGTGGGTGGCGGCGCCGGCATGGCGCCTCTGCGCAGCCAGATCCTGGACCAGCTGGAACGGGTGAAGGCCGAGCGCAGGCTGTCATTCTGGTACGGTGCCCGCTCCAAGCTGGAGCTGTTCTTCGATGACGAATTCAAGGGACTGGCGGAACGATACCCGAATTTCTCTTACCATGTGGCCCTGTCCAACCCCATGCCCGAGGACCATTGGGAGGGGATGACCGGCTATATCCATCAGCGCCTGCACGACACCTATCTTGCCAAACACAAGGACCCCACGGAAATCGAGTACTACCTGTGCGGGCCGCCCATGATGGTCCAGGCCGTGGAGGACATGCTCGACAGCCTGGGGGTTGAGCCGGAAATGATCGCCTACGATAAATTTTCCTGATTGGGTTCCATTTTGGATTCAATTCCCATCGGTGTTGATCGCATCGCCCGGTATCATTTTGATTCCAGATTGAGATGTCATAGGCGGCGGAGGACTAATCCGTCTTCCCCCGCTTCTTGACGTATCCCTCCAGTTTGAGACCGCTGACGGCGGCCTTGAAGAATGACCAGATCCCCGGTGAGTAGATATTGGTGGTCAGCTCGGTGAACAGCTGAAATTTGCGTCGGCTGTAGGGGAACCAGTTTGCCTCCATCTTGCCGCTGTTTTTGTCCACGAGGATCGATTTGATGTTGGAAAAACAGTAGAATCCGAATTCTCCTTTGTACCGTCCGATGCCGCTTTTCTTGGACCCGCCGAAAGGCAGGGCGTGGTTGCCTTCGGTGAGCATGACGTTGTTGATCGAGACGTTGCCCGTCACGATGGCCCGGGCCACCCGGTCCGCCCGCTGCCGATCCGCCGACCAGACGCTGGCGGACAGGCCGAAGTCATCGCTGTTGGCCCGGCGGACGGCTTCGGCTTCATCGTGAAAAGCGAAGATGGGCAGGACCGGGCCGAAGGTTTCCTCCCGGTTGAGCAGCATATCGTCGCTGCTGTCTTCCACCACGATCGGCGGGATGGCGGCCGAAGCGCCGTCCCACTCCCCGCCGGTCAGCAGGGTCGCCCCTTTTTTCCGGGCATCTTCGATCTGCCTGGCAATCACTTTGACCTGGGCGCTCGTGGTCATGGGGCCGATGTCCGACTCCCCGTCGCTGTCGGTTCCCCGAGTCATTTTCAGTGTTTCGCGCACCAGGATGGCCTTGAACGCATCGTAGATGCTGTCCTGGACATAGAGCTTCTCCACGGAGGTGCAGGACTGGCCGGTATTGGTGAAGGCGCCCCAGATGGCCCCGGCTGCCGCCCGCTCCAGATTGGCGTCCTCGAAGACGATCATGGGATCTTTGCCCCCCATTTCCAGTTCCACCGGAATCAGCTGCTCCGCGGCCTGCGTAATGATTTGGCGGCCGGCACGCTGGCTGCCGATGAAGAAGATCTTGTCCGGGCGCTGGTCGATGAGCATCCGGCCCAGTTCTTTCCCGGGACCATATACCACCTGGACCCAGGCGGGATCGAAACCGGTTTCCGCGAGCAGTTCTTCCACCAGCCCTTTCAGCGGGGTGGCGCTGGAGGGTTTGTAAATGATCGCGTTGCCCACTGCGAAGGCAAGGGTGATGGGAACGATGGCCTGATAGAAGGGATAGTTCCAGGGGGAGATGATCAGCGTAGTGCCCATCGGCTCGAAGTAGATTTTCGACTGCTTGCCCATCAGGGCGAAGGGGGTGGGCACCTTCCGGTCCTTGAGCACCTTGACGGCATTTTTCTCCAGATAATCCAGATGGTCCAGCGTGCCGAAAATTTCGGCGGTCAGGGCGTCGGTGCGGGATTTGCCGGTATCCGCCTGGATGCGATCCAGAATGTCGGCCTGACGGGCGATGATGATCGCCTTCAGCCGGCTGATGAATTCCAGCCGCTTCTTCACGCCCCAGGACAGAATCTCAGGCTGGGCCTGCCGGGCGCGGGAAAATATTCTTGCGACATCCGATTCCTCGGGATTCTCGTAAGCGATATCCGGTTGTGGGATTTCCGACGGTGAATCATCATGGGGCATGACCAGCCGTGTGTTCCATCCGATGATGTCGAATACCTTTTTGCCCTGGTATTCCCTGCCGGTCAGGTTGGAGTAATAAAGGCTCATGACCATGCCCCTGATGCCGAGGTCGATGGTTCTCAAGGCGCTGCCCAGAAAGCCGGGAGCCAGTGAGTTCTTCGTGCAGGCGGTCATCAGGAGCCGGATCACCCATTTGGGGGAAAATCGGAAGAGTCCCAGGAGCAGCCGCAATCCGCCTAAATCATCGCTGGTCAGGGTGGACGCCATGCGGTCCACATGGTCGATGCATCCGGTGCGGGAAAAGGACGGGGAGACATCCGTGCCGGGCAGGATCACATCCCCCGCCCTGATCAGTCCACGAAGCTGCTGCGGGTTGAAGTATTTGGATATTTTCATCGGTTGGCATCCTTTAACAATTGTGCGGCCGCCTTCTTGGAAAGGGCCATGATGGTCAGTGATGGGTTGATGCCCGGAGCGTTGGGGAAGATGCTGGAGTCTGCACAAAAGATGTTTTTAAACCCGTGGAGGCGAAAATCGGGATCCACGACCGAGCGGTTCGGGTCGGTTCCCATGCCGCACCCGCCCATCAGGTGCAGGCCGATGCCCATGGTGCCGTGGATCACCTCCTTAGCCCCGGTGGCATTGAAGATTTCATCGATGACGGCCAGTCCTTTGTGATAGCGTCTCAGATCTTCCTTGTTTTGGCCTTTGACGATGATTGTCTTGCCCTTGCGGTTGACCCGGATGCGGCCGGGCTGGGTATCCCGGGTGCACACCTCGATGCAGGCAAAATGGGACAGCCGCTCCATGGTCCGGTGATGCTGCCGGCCGAACCCGCTGAGGAGCAATGCGATGGCCGCCGGGCCGGCGTAGACGTTCTCCAGTTTGAAGCCGTTTTTTCTGAAGCCCGCATCATCTGATTTGAAGGCCTGAAATGCGCCCAGGTGAGACATGACCGGCTGGTCGTAGACGCCGAAATTCATGTACTGAGGGTGACAGAAAAAATTATGGCCCAGGGCGGGCAGTCGTCTGCCCAAACCGGAGTTCAACAGTAAACGGCTGTTGCCGATGGCCCCGGAGGCCAGAACCAGGTTGCGGGCCCGGTAGGTGGTGACGCCGCCGTCGGATGTCTGGCAGGCGACGCCGATCGCGTTGGCTGACGAATCGATTTTCAGGGCTTCGGTTTCCGCCCGCAGCTCGAGTCCCAGTTCCAACGCTTTTTTCAGAACGGTTTCCGGAGTGCTCTGTTTACTGCCGATGCGGCAGCCGTTGAGACATTCGATGCAGCAATTGCCCGCCTCGTAATTGCAATCCTTTTGGGCCCGCCGCAGAGGGGCCAGCTGGTATCCCAGGCGCTGGAAGCCCTGTTCGAAAACATCTGCGTTGCGGTTGCGGTACTCGCTGGGGATGGTCTGGATGGCAATTTCCGCTTCGGCTTTTTCGTACCAGGGCGCCATGGCTTTCTCATTGAAGTCGTCGACCCCCGAGTCCCTGCGCCAGCTGTCAAAGGCATCCTCGTCAAACCGGTCCACCAGGGCCTGATTGACTATGGATCCGCCGCCGACCACCTTGGGGCGCAAAAATACCAGCCTGGCATCCGTACCCAGCTCCAGTCCTCCTGACCAGTAGAGCTGGGCAGTGCCGTCCAGGTCATTGCGGGGATAGGTTCTGCGGGTGTATTGTTTGCCCGCCTCGACCATCAGGCATCTGGCGCCGGCCCGGCACAGTTCGTGGGCGATAAAAGGGCCCGAGATCCCGGCGCCGACAAGGATGTAGTCATAGAAAGGGGAGTGAGTGGGGGTCACGATGGGGTCCTCCTGGAATTAAAAAAAGGGTTCAAGGATTCAAAGAAAGGCATCGCCCTGTCCCCGATAGGTCTTCACCCTGTCTGCAATCCTGTTGCCTTTGATCAGGAGCAGATGATTGAACCGCTCGCACAGCTCGCCGGCTTTGGCGTGCTGAAAGAAGACAGGGTCGCCGATGTCGAGCGGCGGGGTGCCGGTGGGCAGTTTCAAGGGCGTCTGCACCTCGCCGGCGCCTTCGATGCCGATATATCTCAGTCCTGGAGGCATCACCGGCCAAGGCAGTTTATTCCGGCCGATCTCTCCGGAGGCCACATAGCCCCCGCCCAGGCAAGTGACCATTCCCGGCGCCGGCGTACGGACTACCTGAAGGGCGAAAAAGGCCGCCGGCTGAAAGGTAACTTCGTGGAAATGCCGGAACAGGCCGGGCGCAAAAAATGCCGAGCCGGCGGTGACTTCCGTCACGGAACGGTCCATGGCCGTGGCCTTCAGGCTGCCACTGCCGCCGCCGTTGACAATGTCAATGGCGCAACCCGATGACTTGAGGGCATGAATGATGCCTTTCCGCCGCGCCATCAATTCCGTCATGGAGCGCTGCTTCATCTTTCGCAAAAGGGCGTTTTTCAGCCGCTGGCCGGGAACACTGTCGTTTACCGAGGCAATCTGCGCCTCGTACCCCATGACGGCCGTGATCTTAACGCCTTCAAGGTCGGCTGCCCGGCGGGCCAGTTGGACGGCCTGGTCGGCCTGGCGCAGCGGGCTTCGTCGAACCCCGAGATGGATGGCCCGGCCGACAGGGCGGAAGGACATGTCGATCTCCAGGCAGGCCTGCAGAACCACTCCCGATCGCTGACCGGCCTCCGCGAGGCGGCGCAGGTGTTCCAGGGAGTCGACCACCAGAGATATCCGGATTCCTTTGCGGGCGACTTCCGCCATCAGATCCATGTCAGACGGTTGGACGGTGGGGTAGGCCACGATAATGTCATCGAAACCGTGGTCGGCCAGGAATGCGCCTTCTTCGACGGTGAAGGCCAGAATTCCCTTGAAGGCACTACCGCCTTTTTCAAATACCCGTCGAATCAGATCCAGGCAGCGGATCGATTTCGAGGCCACCCGGATGGTTTTGCCGCTGCGTTTCTGGGTGCCGGCCACATAGGCCACGTTGGCGTCGAAGCAGTCCAGGTCGATCAATGCGAGAGGCAGGCGCTGGCCTTTGATGAGGTTGCGATAGAAAAGATAGTCACGGGTGGGATTCCCGGTCATCATTCACTCTCCTGATAGAAGGATCGATTTTCTATGGCATGGGTGCTTACATAACCGCAGCGGTGGTTTATCCGGCGGAAACCGAATTCAGGCGATTTCCGGATACCGGATCCGGTCCGGCATGACCGCAGTCGAACGCTTTAACCGTTATATGAATCGAAATAGAAAGTGAATGCTCACTCACTTAAGCCACTCTGGAGTGTTTCCAACGGGTTGTCAAGAGAAAATTCCACCCCGAATTTAGAAGGGCGCTATTCAATCGCTTGACTTCATGAAGGTGAGTGAGTAATCATTCACCAATAGACCGTTGATCCGCGATAGCGAGCGATCTGGAAATCGATTTTCATTTTTAGGGTAAAGATTCCTATCGGATGGCCGAGGGGAATCTTCAATCGGGTGGATATTTATTTAACCGGGTTTCCGGTTGCGCTGCCAATGGGTAAACAGGACTGTCTGCCATTCATGGAAAAATACCATAAAGAGACGTTTTCGCGGATTCCCGCGGAAAAACAACAGCGAATTCTGGATACGGCGGTGGCCGAATTTGCCGCCAATGGCTTTCCCGGAGCCAATATCAACGTTATTGCCAAAAAGGCCGGTATCAGCATCGGGGCCATGTATAAGTATTTTGGTTCCAAGGAGGACCTCTTCCTGACGATCATCGAACGGGCTCACGGCCTTCTGGAAGAGGCGCTGGATGACATCGACCATTCGCCGGGAGATATTTTCCAGAGAATCGAGATGATGGTGCGGGCGGCCCAGCGATACGCCAGAGCGTTTCCGGAACTTCACCAGATCTATCTGGATCTGACCTCCGAGGGGCTCTCGCACATGTCCAGAAAACTGTCCGGGAAGATGGAAACCATTACGGCCCGGTTCTATGAAAAACTGATCGACAGCGCAATGGCGCAGGGGCGTATTGACCCCCGGCTGGACCCACGCGTCACGGCGCTGTGCATCGACAACCTGATCCTCATGCTCCAGTATTCATACACCTCCGATTACTTCAGGGAGAGGATGAAAATATTCATTGGCCCCGACGCGCTTTTGGATGACGAGAAAATCGTTCGTGGAATGATGGGCTTCATCAAAGGCGCGCTGTTGACTCAAAAACAGCCGGGTTGATGTTGTCGGCAAACGAATAGGCCTCAGCCGGTCAGAAATTTCTTAAAAAAACATCTTTTCGGGCGGCCGTCGTTCAGGCACATATTCCTGCTCAATTTTTCCTTCGTTCCATTCTTTGGAAACATAGAGGTTGCAGTAGCATGACCCAAATTCGGCCACATCGGGCTGCCGGTAGTCGCAGGGGCAGATGATGTCCCGGTCGTTGTCCCGGTCGCCGGAGGCCAGTCTGCAGGGGCAGACCATGTAGCCGTAGCGGTCCTTGTTTACGAGCAGCGCTTCGATCAGTTCCATCACCCGTTCATGGTTGTTGCTGAAATAATACCCTTTGGGCTCCTGGACCTTTTTCAGTTTTTGGTAAAGTTCACCGGCATCCATCACAGTCCCAGCGCCTCCCTGATTTTGTCTTCCTTGTAGCCGACGATGACATTGTCACCGATGATAACGGTGGGAAATGAGCATCTGGGGTTGAATTTTTTCACATCGGCCAGAATAGCCTTGCGTTCATCCCCATCCAACAGATCGACATCCACGAATTCGTATTTAATGGTGCATTCGTCCAATAGACGCTTGGTGGATTTGCAATGGCTGCATGTGCTCAGCGAATAGACCTTCACCGGTTTGTCAGACATGATCGTATCCTTTCCATAGAATAAGGGGCGTGAGTGCGCTTATCGTCCCCGGTCATACTCATTTGAGGCCTGTCCGAAAACAACTGTCAGATTCTTGAATAATTCAGTTTCGGACGATCCCTAAAAGAATGGGTGAGAAAACATACATTAAATGTCCACCGTAAGCCGGTCAAGGAAAAACAGTGAAAATTTTCTTCCCAAACCGATACCCATTAAACGGCACCGTTGATTCTCTCCGACTTTAATCCAGCGAACGAGCCATTTCTTTTGCCTTATAAATTCAGGTTGTGAGGCATTGATCGTCGTGGAAAAAGACCGTCAAGAGCACTTACCGGTTTTTAAGCCGTGTTCGAATATAGCCACCCATCATCTGGAGCTTTCCTGCACGGTTAAGCCATTTTCCGGGACAATGGGGCAGTTCAGCGGCATTAACCATTAAATGACGAAACAGTTCTTGACAGGACCCTAAAAATTTTCTATTTGAATTAGTAATCATTCCTGATAAGGAAGAAAAATGTAGTCTGCACTTCAAATGATGTTTGCGACAACTTGATTTCACATCGCACCTGCGTTTTGCGGAATATACAATTTATTGGAGCCGTTCAACATAACCGTAATGTCATAACCCACACGAAATCTTTCCACGAAGGAGGGAACATGGTCGAGAAGAAAACCGTTAAAACGGAAAAAGAATTCGAAATCAAGGACCTTACCACCTGTGAGGCCACCCAGCAGATGCTGGAGAAGGCCCGGCGCGATGGTGTCGAGACCCATTTTGACCGTGCGGTCAGCATGAAGGCCTGCCCCATCGGCGCCGACTCAGCCTGTTGCAAACACTGCTTCATGGGGCCCTGCCGGATGAATCCCAAGGATCCCTATAGCAAGGTCGGCGTTTGCGGCGCTACCATTGATACCATCCAGGCCCGTAACTTCGGACGCATGGTGGCCACCGGTACCGCGTGCCACAATGATCACGGCATGGCCATGCTGGACATCTTCCGGGACGTGGTCCAGGGCAAGATCAAAGATTACCGGATCAAGGATGTCAACAAACTGGAATCGATCTCCAAGGAGATCGGGATCGAGACTGAAGGCCGCAGTGTTCAGGACATTGCCATGGATCTTTACCATGAGTTGGAAAAGACCTACACCCAGGTGGAGGGTGAAATCCCCTTTGCCAAGCGCGTACCGCCGAAGACACTGGAAATGTGGCGCAAGCACGGCATCGTTCCCCGTGGGGCCATGCGTGAGATCATGGAAATGATGAGCCGAACCCACATCGGCATGGATCAGGATCCCAACAACCTTATCAAGCAGATCAGCCGCACCGCCCTGGCTGACGGTTGGGGAGGATCCATGGTCGCCACCGAGATCAGCGACATTCTCTTCGGCACCCCGTCGCCGGTCAGTGTTGAAGTCAACATGGGCGTGCTCAAAGAGGACCAGGTCAACATCATTGTGCATGGCCATGAACCCAACCTGTTTGAATCCATGCTGGCCTCGGTCAACGCCCCCTCTCTGATCGATTCTGCCAAAGCCGCCGGTGCCAAGGGGATCAACCTGGTGGGCATGTGCTGCTCCGGTGCGGAGGTGATGTCGCGTCACGGCATTCCCCATGCGGGCAACTTTTCATCCACCGAGCCGATTATCGTGACCGGTGCCGTGGATGCCATGGCCGTGGACGTCCAGTGCATTCAGCAGGGCCTGGTCAAGGTGGCCGAGTGCTACGGAACCGAGTTGTTCACCACCAACCCGCGTTGTCACCTGCAGGGCGCCAAACACATCGAGCTAGATGAGCATAATCCTCAGCTCTGTACCGATGAAATCGTGATCAAGGCCATCAGCCGGTTCAAAAACCGCAAGTTTCCCATCGAGATCCCCAAGAAAGTTGGAGTCGGTGTCCATGGGTTTTCCCACGAGTACATCAACTACATGCTGGGCGGTTCTTTCCGTGCATCCTACACACCGCTCAACGAGAACATCATCAACGGACGCATCCGTGGCGTCGCCGGTGTGGTGGGCTGCACCAATCCCCGTGTTAAGCAGGATTATGTGCATGTGGAACTGGTCAAGGAACTGATCAAGAACGACGTGCTGGTGGTTCAGACGGGTTGCTCACAGATCGCGCTGGCCAAAGCCGGTTTAACCTCGCCCGAAGCCGCGGTTCTCGCCGGTGATGGTTTGCGCGAGGTATGCGAAACCGTGGGTATGCCGCCCGTACTGGGTCTGGGGTCCTGCGTGGACAACACCCGCATCCTCATCGCCTGTTCTGAAATGGTGCGCACCGGCGGCCTAGGCGACAGCATCGCCGATCTGCCGGTAGCGGGTGCCGCGCCTGAATACATGAGCGAAAAAGCCATTGCCATCGGCCAGTACTTTGTGGCCTCCGGCGTTTTCACCGTGTTCGGCGTCACTTTCCCGGTCACCAAGGGCACCGAGTTCGAAAAACTGCTCTTCGAGGGACTGGAGGAGATGGGCATGGGCAAATGGGGCTTCACCCCCGATCCCCACGAGATGGCCAGGATGATGATCGCCCACATCGACAAGAAGCGCAAAGCCCTGGGTATCGACAAAGCCAGGGATCGCGTGCTCATGGATATGTCCGACCGGCGGAGCATCGAGGCCGCTTAACAATCAATCCCACTTGAAACCCAAAAAAGGGGCTCGATATCGAGCCCCTTTTTCATGGCAGCAGATAGGTTTTCAGGGTCGCGGCGGAATTAATCGCCAGTCAGTCCCTGGGGATGATCCCCCAAAAACCGGTACAAGGTGGCACGACCGACGCCCAGGACTTTAGCTGCCCGGGCCTTGTTGCCGCCCGTCTTCGTCAGCGCCGCCTTGACCGCCTCCGTGTCCAGTTTTCGCTGCGGACCCCGTTTGGGCTTCTCGAATATGATATCCTTCAGCTCCAGGGGCAGGTCTTCGGGCCGGATCACCTTTCCCTTGCAGCGAACGATGGCGAACTGAACGGCGTTTTGCAGCTCCCTCACGTTTCCCGGCCAGGCATAGTCCATAAGCATGTTCAGGGCTTCCTGGGAGATGCGGGCCGGCCGCTGTTCGTGGAACACCGGCGCCTTGGACAGGAAATGGTCCACCAGCAGAGGGATGTCGGATTTGCGTTCGCGGATGGGCGGGATGTGGATGGGGATGACGTTGAGACGGTAGAACAGGTCTTCCCGAAAGCTTCCCTTTTTGACCTCTTTCTTGAGATCCTTGTTGGTGGCGCTGACCACGCGCACATCTACGGACACGGTTTTTTCACCACCGACCTTCTCGAACGTGCCTTCCTGGAGAAACCGCAGCAATTTGACTTGAAGCAGCTTGGGCAGTTCGGCAATTTCATCCAGAAGGATGGTGCCCTTGTTGGCCAGTTCGAATCGGCCCTTCTTGTCACGGATGGCCCCGGAAAAGGCCCCTTTCACATGGCCGAACAGTTCGCTTTCAATCAGGCCCTCGGGCAGTGCCCCGCAGTTGATGGGGACGAACGGGTTGCCGGCACGCAGGCTTTCGTTATGAATGGCATTGGCCACCAGTTCCTTGCCGGTGCCGGTTTCGCCGAAGATGTGGACCGGGTAGTCGTAGCCGGAAACGTCCTTGATCTGCCGGAACACCTCGATCATCTTGCTGTCGCAGCCGATAATGTTGGAAAATCCTGTCATTGCTTTGGCTTTGACTCTCAGTTCGAAAAGGTCGGTGACATCCCGGAAGGTTGCCAGCACGCCGACTTCCCTGTCGTTTTCATCGCGCATCATGGTGGCCGTCATTTCCAGCCGGCGCGGATCCCCCCCACGGGTGATGATGTTGATCGGATACTCGGCGGTATCGAGAAAGATGGGCTGGTTGCCGCAAAAGGAACATCGGCTGCCGCAAAAGGGTCCGCCCAGGGCTTCATGGCAATCTTTGCCGACGACATCTTCCCGCCGATATCCGGTAATCTCTTCGGCCCGCTTGTTGAAGTAAAAAATGCGCCGGTTCAGGTCATGGGCGATGATGCCATCTTTCATATTATCCAGAATCCGTTCCAGGTTTTTCCGGTTGGACAATATGTCGTCGATGGTCAGCGCGCTCATTTTCGCTCTAAATTCAGTCTGAGAACAGGAAAACGGGAAATCGAAGTGGCGCCCGCCCACGACCGGGCTGCCTGTGATAAGCCAGCGTAAGATAGCACCAATGGTTGAAATGTTCAACCAAAATGGGATGGGACGGCAAGCGATAGTCGGAGGTAAAGCCTTTCAAAGAGGGAGGAGACGATCTGTCGTTCCCGCATACCCGCCAAGGCCTGTTGATTCATGGCGGTTGTCAAATCGCCCATTTTTTGGAGAATTCGTCGATATCCGCATCGGTAAGCAGCTGAGCAAAGCGCTGACCATGGGTGCTGTGCGTTTTGTAGAATGCCAGAAATTCGCCGATCATGCGTACCACTGTCTCCGCATCGTGAATGCCCGGCAGTTCCCTGGCCAGACGAGGATGCCGGCCCAGTTTTCCACCGATCAGCACCCGGTAGCCTTTTTTACCCGTTTCCAGTGTGCCGGTGGGACAGGCGGCTACGCAGCTGCCGCAATGGACGCAGTGCTTATAGTCGATAGCGGTGGCTTCGCCGGATTCAGACAGCACTACCGCATCTTCCTTGCAGGCATTGGTGCAGGCACCGCAGCTGCTGCAGGGAATCTTTGTGAACGCAGGCGTTGCCGCGCCGAGAATGCCCACATCTTTGATCTGCGGCTGGGAGCAGGCATTGGGGCAGTCGGCAATGCTGATGCGAAATTCATGGTGAAACTTCAGATCGCCCTGTACCCGCAACTTTAAAAATCCCAGCAGATCGGCATCGGCCATGATCCGTTCGATCTTTTCCACCAGCACCTCGCTGGCTATTGCCCGATGGGGGCATCCGCTGCCGCCGAAGCAGGCATCCACCTGGTAACCTTTGACCTCGCTGCTCATTTTCTTGAGGTAGCGGGCCTGGGTGGCTTTGACATCGGACAGGGTTACGCCGGTTTTGCCGATTTCAGCGGCTTCCTTCTCCACCCGCGTGCGAACCTTCTTCCGAACGAAAAAGGGGATCTTTTTTACGGCGGCTTCGGCTTCGTCAGTCCATTTCATATCGATGATTCTCCTGTCCTTATCCTGAACCGCAGGCATAGCGGCGCGACACCCAGGGAATGCAGCTATGCAAGACTACCTTCCCTGGCCGCCAGATGAAATTTTTTGGGAAAATGGGATCAGCCGGTTTTTCCCATCGGGCATGCCGGATAACGGCATTCCGGGCAGTCCAGGCACATCCCGCCCACGGCAAAGCCGGCCAGGTCCCGGTCATCGAGGGCCTCGCCGGCCAGCAGCCGGGGCAGTACCAGGTCGAAAATCGTTATTTTATGGTAGAGTCCGCAGGCCGGGATGCCCACGATGGGCAGATTCCCCCTGTAGGCCAGTTGGAACATGGCACCGGGCAGCACGGCTGCGCCATAATAAAGTGTGTCCACTCCGGCCAGCCGGATGCCGTGCCGGGTGACGTCGTCCGGGTCTACCGACATGCCGCCGGTGGTGATGATCATGTCCGTGTCGGCTGAAGCAAACCGGCGGATGCTGTCGGCGATCCGTTCCGGATCGTCGGGGAGGATCATCGTTTCATGCAGGGTTGCTCCGAAGGCCGACAGCTTGTCCCGGACGATGGCTTCGAACCGGTCGTCGATCAGACCTTCGTAGACTTCGCTGCCGGTGATGATCAGCCGTACGTTTTGGCGGTGATAGGCCTTGACGCTGAAGATCGGTGCCTGCTCGGTGGCCAGCGCTACTGCCTGGTCCAACACCGACCGTTCGATCACCAGGGGAATGGCCCGGGTGCCGGCCACGACCTGGCCTCGGGATACGGGAATGTTGTTATGCATGGCCGCGCACATGACGTCCGGGATGAGATTGAACTCCACTAGTGCCTGGGTGTTGATCTTCAGCAGACCGGTATAAGCGGCCGAAAGCTGCAGCTTGCCCTCCCTGGGTTCCCGGCCGAAGGTGATCCCCGGACCGGAAAGGGCGGTGGCCAGCTCCACTACCGCGTCGTCTTCGTGGACCTGGTCTGACTTCAGGTCGAGAATGTACAGGTGACGCTTGCCCAACCGCATAAGCCGGCAAACATCCTGCTCCTGAACCTTGTGGCCGCGCCGAAAGGACGGGCCCTTGAATTCGCCGGGGCGGATCTCGGTGATGTCGTGGGCCAGGCGGGTGCCGATGGCTTCTTCAACTTTGATCTTGGTCATGCCGCCCTTGTATGGACGGGAGTGGTGGGACTGGCACATGATGGATATCCTTTAAGAATTCGGTAAGCGTCAGGCGATTTTAAGACGTGTGCGTGTTTCCAGCGGTCGGTAGTAGGTCCCGTAAGCACAGGGGCGGCAAAGCGTCCGATGGTCGATCAGCACCTCTTTTTTGTCCCGGATCATGGCTCCGCAAGACTCACAGCGGACCTTGAACCGGGAGGGACCCGGCATATCGTGAACGGGTACATCCACCCACACCGGCTCGATGGTGAACAGGGTGTCATCGGGCATGTTCCGGTAGGCATCGATCTGCCGCTGCCGGATATCATCGACATTCGGGGCGTACACATGGGCCAGGTCCCGCGAGGACTCGGTGGAGACGATGCGAAATGCCTTTCCGCTCTCCAGGTTGATGAAGGTGGCGGCCATGATGCCGTTGTCTACATATTTCAGTGAGCGGCGACCCAGCCTGGCGCCGGTGACATGGGCGATGGCATCCGTGGCGCAACGATCGATCTCCACGTAAACGATGAGTTTTTTGATCTGGGGCAGTTGGCTGGGGTTGTCCAACCCGATGAGGCGGCACCCCAGCATGGCCATGCGCACCCCCACCACCTGGCCTGGACACAGGTGGCCGTGAGCCCGGGCCGAGCCTTCCAGCAGCGTGTTTAAATCGTCCATATTTACCTCCACCTTTTAATTATGTCTGCCTTAACATAACCGGAAGATAAAAAAAACCTTTTTAGTATCCGTGGACCCGATTTTGAAAGTTGATCCAGGTCAATGACCGGGCGACCCGGAAGCAATAGCCTCGACTTCGGTTGCCCTTTGCTGCCGTGGTCCATCTTTAGCGTGTTGGAACATATGCCCGATATTAAAATTTGCGCTTTTTTAACCGGACAATTTCTGTCAGAATAGCATTCCGGTTCAAGTGGGTCGCTTTACATTTCCGCTTACGGGAATTATTTTGCTGAACACGCTTGCGCTGAGCGTTTGAAAAGCCCTTACCCGGGCGACCCGAGCGAACTATTTTCGGTGCACCCGAAAGACCGGATACGGGCTGCTCATGGCCCGATTCATTGATGCCCATCAGGAGGAGTTTTTTTGAAGAACGCGAACCCGCTGTGGAAATTTTTCTGTTCCGTCAAGCTGACCGTTGTACTGCTGCTCTCTCTGGCATTCACCTCCATCATCGGCACCGTCATTCCCCAGAATGAAAGTCCGGATGCCTATCTTCATGCTTACGGGGCCTTTCGATACCAACTGCTCAGCACCCTGGGCATTTTGGATATGTACCACTCCTGGTGGTTTCAGGGCCTCCTTTTACTGTTGACCATCAACATCGTGGTTTGTTCCATCGAAAGGCTCAGCGGTAGTTGGAAACTAATTTTTACCCGGGATCCCAAGGTTCGCCCCGAGCGGTTTGCCAACCGATCGGACGCCCGGACGCTGACCGACAAACGGAATGCCGAGGAACTGGTTAAGGTCTATGAGCCGATCGTTGCCCGCCGGTACGGCTATTGTAAGGTTACCCGTTCGAGTGAAGGGGCGGTGATTTATGGTGAAAAGGGCCGACTGTCACGCCTGGGCGTCTATATTGTTCACTTGAGCGTGATCTTATTGCTTATCGGCGGTTTGGCAGGCTCTTTTTTCGGCTTCGAGGGGTATGTCAATATTGCCGAGGGAGAAGCCACGGATACCATTCGCATCCGCAATACGGGGCAGATTCATCGCCTGGATTTTCAAATCCGGTGCGATGACTTCAGCCTGACCCTATACGAAACCGGCGCTCCCAAGGAATACCGATCCGCCCTCACCCTCTTAGAAGGTGGCCAGGTGGTGAAACAGAAGGATATCATCGTCAACGATCCCCTGCGCTATCGGGGCATCAATATTTTCCAGTCCAGCTACGGGAAGCTGCCCCCCGAAAAGATGCCCCGGACAGAGACCCCGGCTTTGGGGCCGGCGGAGGCGTATACCCTCAATTTCACCAGCCGCGCGTCGGGGATGAGCTATACCCTGACGGCCAAAGTGGGTGTCCCCGTCGACATCCCGGAAGGATTGGGAAAATTTGTCCTCATGGCTTTCGAACCCGACGCCGCCTTTCGCGGGATGGACGTTGGGGCGGCCCTGAAAGGAATTCTCACCCCTGCTGCGGGGGAACCTGTGGAAGTGCTGCTGCCCCTGAAGTTTGCCAATTTCGACAAAATGCGCGGCGGCGATGTGATTGTTTCCGTCGCCAATCAGGCCCAGGAGAAATTTACGCCCCAACAGTCCACCGAAGAGCGCTATTATACCGGTCTGCAGGTGACCCGTGATCCCGGTGTATGGATGGTCTATACCGGATTTATCCTGATGATCGCCGGCTGCTTCGTGACCTTTTACCTGTCCCACCAGCAGGTGTGCATTGTGATCGAACAGCTTCGCAAAAACAGCCGGGTGACATTTGCCGGTACCACCAACCGGAACAAACTGGCCATGAAGAATACCGTCGAGAAGATTTTCACAGCCATGACCGAGAGTTGACCCCAATGGCCGCTAATGGCCCTTTGATTGAAAAAGGAGTTCAACATTGCCCATGAGCAGTTCACAGTTACTCTCCATTTCGACCTTTGTTTTTGCCCTGGCCTCGTTTTTTTACATAGCGGCGCTGATTTTTAAAACGCCCCGGTTGACCCTTCCTGCGCGCTGGGCCGTTGTGGCGGCGGTGGCGATCACCACGGGGGGAATTCTGCTGCGGTGGGTGGAGTCCTACCAGATGGGAATCGGGCATGCCCCGTTGTCCAACCTTTATGAATCCCTGGTTTTTTTTGCCTGGACGGCAGGTTTGATTTATCTCTTTGTTGAGTTTAAATACAAAAACGCGCTGATCGGAGCCTTTGTCACACCGATTGCCTTCCTGGCCATGGCCTACGCGTCCATGTCACCCAATATCAGCGACCACATCCAGCCTCTGGTGCCGGCACTGAAAAGCAACTGGCTTATCGCTCATGTGGCCGCATGCTTTTTCGGCTATGCCGCCTTTGCCGTCGCCTTCGGGATGAGCATCATGTATCTGATCAAGGCGAGGCATCCGGATAAAGATAAGGGGATTACAGGGCACATCCCCAAACTGGATATGCTGGATGAACTCACCCACCGGATGGTGCTCTTCGGTTTCCTTTTTCTCACCGTCGGGATTATCACCGGCGCGGTGTGGGCCAACTCGGCCTGGGGCAGTTACTGGTCCTGGGACCCCAAGGAGACCTGGTCCCTGATCACCTGGTTTGTCTACGCGACGTTGCTGCATGCGCGCCTCATGCGCGGCTGGGAGGGAAAGCAGATCGCCTACCTGTCCATTCTGGGGTTTTCGGCAGTCCTGTTTACCTATTTCGGCGTCAATCTGCTGCCGGGGTTGCACAGCTATGGAAAAGTATAGTGCGTTTCTATCCAGAGATGGCATATGGCGGCTCAGGCCGGCGTTCTCGCGCTTTCGCGATCTTCGACGTAGCGCTGCTACGCCTGCGGTCGCGAAAACTCTGCGGCCTTGGCCTGAACCACAATCTAGCATCTCTGAATAGAAACGATTGGTGAAGGGAAGGCGTTGGTATGGCCATAGAGATTGACAAGTTGGACAAAACGATCCTCAATCGCATTCAGACGCGATTTCCGCTGGTCCCCCGGCCCTTCGAATCCATTGCCCGGGAGCTGGGCACGACGGAGGCAGAGGTGTTGACCCGGGTGACCCGGCTTAAGGAAACAGGCATTATCAGGCGGATCGGCGGAAATTTCGTGCCGGGCAAGGTGGGATTCGTGAGTACCCTGTGCACGGCCCAGGTACCCGAAGATAAAGTTGCGTTATTTACCCAAACGGTGAATACATTTTCCGGGGTGACCCACAATTACCTTCGGGAAAACTCCTTCAACGTGTGGTTCACGTTTATTGCGCCTTCCATGGATGTGATCCGGGACAATCTGGCCCGGATTGCCGAAAAAACAGGCGTCAAGCGGATTCTCAACCTGCCTGCCACGCATGTCTTCAAGATCAAAGCGAAGTTTGATCTTTAATGGCCTTGGCGGTTCCGTCTTCAGTCGGCGGGTGGGATCGATTATGAACCGCCGTTGAGAATGCTTTGGATCTTGGTGGAGAGGTCGGCAATCTGGTAGGGTTTCTGGATGACTGAACTGGGCTGCGTGTCGCCGAATTGGCGGGTCACCTGATCGGCGGCCAGCCCACTGGCAATGATGATCGGCAGTTTGGGGCTCAGCGCCCGCAACTGCTTGAAAGCCGCCTGGCCGTCCATGCCGGGCATGGTCAGGTCCAGCACCACACAGCCAATGGATTCCCGATGCTGGACGTATTGATCCAGGGCCTCCTCACCGCTTGTAGCGGTAATAACCTTATGCCCCAGTCGTTGGAGAATGGCTTTGCCCACCTCAAGCACCATTTTTTCGTCATCAACCAGGAGAACCTTATGGTCAGGCATTGAATTGCCGCGGGGATCGGTAGTCATCGCTGCGTCCTCATCCTTTTTTAAACACCTGCGCCGTCGGGAGTGGCCCCTGGCGAGACATCTGCGGAACGGGTTTGATGGGTAGCTTTCAAAGTCCTAATCATGCTCGGTATGATAGGGTAAAAAACCAAAGATTTCAAATCTATTTTATTGTGCGGATGTCAGTGAACCGGGGTTTCCACTTTTGTGGTGCCTGATTTATCCAGAATCTGGAGAATGTTTGCCTCACTGCCAAAGACGATTGCAGTTGGCATAGCCCCGTGAACGCATGAAAGACCAAAGGAGAGAATAATGGCTGACGATCAAGCGTATGATGTTGTCATTGTGGGTGCCGGCCCGGCCGGACTTCAGGCAGCCATCCATGCGTCCCGTAAGAAAGTTTCGGTGCTGGTCATGGGTAAGGAGCACAAAAGCAGCCTGTTCAGGGCCCACGTCGAGAATATGTGCTGCCTGTTCAACGCCACCGGCCAGACCATGCTGGAGACCGGAAGGCGGCAGGCCGAAAATTTCGGCAGCCGGTTTCTCGATGCGGATATTCTTAAAATTACCCAGGAAGGAGACCGGTTCAACCTCGATACGGAAAGCGGAATCAAACTGACATGCAAGGCCCTGATCCTGGCCACCGGCACTGCCCGCAATACCCTGCGAGTCAAGGGTGAAAAAGAGTTGGTCGGCAAAGGGGTGAGTTATTGTGTGGATTGTGACGGCAATTTCTATCGGGGCGAGGAAGTGGCTGTGGTGGGCGGCGAAAGTGCCGCCGCCGATGGTGCGTTGACTCTGGCGGAGATCGCCGGCACCGTCCACCTGATCTGCGACGACTTGAAGGTTTCCGATGTGTTGTTAGACAAACTGGAAAACAGCCGGGTGGTGGTCCACCGGGGTGCCAGGATCAGGGAGATCGCCGGCGGGGATAAAGTGGATGCCCTGGTTCTCGATGATGGCACGACCTTGTCTGCCACCGGCGTCTTTATCGAACTGGGGGCCAAAGGGCTAATGGAACTGGCCACATCTTTAGGTGTGGCCCTGGATGACGAAATGCGGTTTATCCGAACCGATAAGGGCCAGCGCACCAGCGTGCCGGGAATTTTCGCCGCCGGGGATATCTGCGGCCCGCCCTGGCAGGTGGCCAAATCCGTGGGCGAGGGGTGTGTGGCCGGTCTCAATGCCGCTGACTATGCCAAAAAACTTAAGTCGTAGGGTACCCGATCATTCAGCCGGATGCCCTTGAGATCGATGGCAACGTCATATACTATGATTTCGACGCCATTTTGCGCTGCCTGACGCAGCTTTTTCCCGTATTCGGGATCGATGGAGTCGGCGGGGGCGAATGATCGGGCATCCATGCGCTGAATCAGAAAAAACATGGCACACCGACAACCGGCGGCCCCCAGATCCTGAAGTTCCGTCAGATGCTTCTGGCCCCGCAGGGTCACGGCATCGGGAAAGGTGGCCATACCGTCGGTCACCAGGGTGCAGTTTTTAACCTCCACGTAACAGGGGCGGCGATCCGGTGACGCCAGAAGGATGTCGATCCGCGAGTTTCTTCCGGCTTTCACTTCCCGTCTTACCGTTTCATACCCGTTCAATTCCGCCACATCGCCGGATGCAATGGCATGGGCGGCGAGTCGGTTGGGCACCTGGGTATTGACGCCTACCAGCGAGTCGGGCATGTGGATCAGTTCCCAGGTATACTTGAGCTTTCGTTTGGGGTTGTTGTGAAAGGAGAGGTAGACCGGCCGCCCGGGCTGACAGCAGGCTTTCATGCTTCCTGAATTGGGGCAGTGGGCGGTAACGGTCTCCCCGTTCTCCAATCGGACATCCGCCAGAAAACGTTTGTAGCGCCGGAGTAACGTGCCGGGGATCAATTCCGGCCAGGGGATGATGCCCTTCTTGGTATGATTCATGGCCTGCGCCATTGAGCGCCTTTCGCTTGGGTTAACGGAGGGAGCGACTGAATCGTGTCCATCCGCAACCCGCCATTTCCAGATAGACCCTAAATAGCAGAAGGCGACCCCCTTGACCAGGAATCCATTGACAGGACCTGTTTCCGTGGGATAGGGGACCCCATGTTAACATTGCCAACATAACCGGTATGCCTTGGCCGGGACAACTTCCGCACGGATTGACAGGTGCGGCAATAAAGAGATGCGAGGAGGGTTATCCATGCTGTTCAATCCGAAAAATGCGAGCTTCGACCATCTGGATGCGCGATCCAGGGAAATCATGCAAAAGACCATCGATTTCTTTGAAACCAAGGGGAAGAAAAAGCTAAAACAGGATGACCACGACCGGGTCTGGTACGACGATTTTCTGCAGTTCATCAAAAAAGAAGGCATCTTCTCCAGCCTGCTGACCCCGTCCCCATATGGCGGTGAGGGCTGCCGGTGGGACACTTTCCGCAACATGGATTTCAACGAAATCCTCGGCTTTTACAGCCTGGCCTATTGGTACACCTGGCAGGTGTCCATTCTGGGACTGGGGCCCATCTGGATGGGAAAAAACGAAGCGGTCAAGCAAAAGGCAGCCCGGCTGCTGGCGGACGGAGGGATTTTCGCTTTCGGACTTTCTGAAAAAGAGCACGGGGCGGACCTGTATGCCAGCGACATGGCCCTGACCCCCATGGGCGACGGCCGGTACCGGGCCGATGGCGGCAAATACTACATCGGCAACGGCAACGAAGCCGCACTGGTCTCCACCTTTGCCAAGAATTCGGAAACCGATGAATACGTCTTCTTCGTGGTGGATTCCAAACATGAAAACTACGAATGCGTGCAGAATGTAGTCAACTCGCAGATGTACGTTTCCGAATATGCCCTGAATGGCTATCCCCTGACGGACGACGACATCCTGACTACCGGCGGCGACGCCTGGGACTCCTCCCTGAACACCATCAATGTGGGCAAATACAACCTGGGCTGGGCTTCCATCGGTATCTGCACCCACGCCTTTTACGAAGCCATCGACCACGCGGCCGGCCGCTATCTGTTCAAGCATTATGTCACCGATTTTCCCCACATCCGCCAGCTGTTTGTGGATGCCTACGCCCGGCTGTGCGCCATGCGCATGTTTGCCTCTCGCGCGGCGGACTACATGCGCAGCGCTTCTGCCGACGACCGGCGCTATCTGCTTTACAACCCCATGGTGAAAATGAAAGTGACCACCCAGGGCGAGGAGGTGATCAACCTGCTGTGGGATGTGATCGCGGCCAAGGGATTCGAAAAGGACACCTACTTCGAGATGGCGGCCCGGGACATTCGCGCCCTGCCCAAACTGGAGGGCACCGTTCACGTGAACATGGCCCTTATCGTCAAGTTCATGGCCAACTATTTTTTCAACCCCGGCCAGTTCCCGGAGATCGGAAAGATCGACGCAGCGGTCAATGACGATTTCCTGTTCAACCAGGGGCCCACCAGGGGATTGGGAAAAATCCAGTTCCACGACTACAACATTGCTTACAACAGCCTGAATCTTCACAATATCAGCGTGTTCAAGGAACAGATTGCCCTGCTGATGGAACTGCTGACCACCGCCGCTCCGGATAAGGAGCAGATCAAGGACATCGATTTCCTGCTCAATCTGGGTGAACTGTTCACTCTGGTGGCCTACGGCCAACTGCTTATCGAAAAGGCCCGGATCGATGCGGTGGAGGACGACCTGATGGACCAGATCTTTGATTTCATGGTCCGTGATTTTTCCAAGTTCGCCCTTCAACTCTACAGCAAGACCAGAAGTACCGCCAAACAGATGGACGTGTGCAAGCGGATGATCAAAAAACCGTCGGTGAATCCGGACCGGTTCAACCGGATCTGGGAAAAGCATGTTTCCGCCCTTAAGGGCGCCTATCGGATGAACGACTGAGGATAGCCAGAATGTCGGCTTTGCTATATAGATGGCCCGTGCCGATGCCCGGGCACTGGTGGCGGATTTTCTTCCATCGGGCTTCGGAGCGCAGGTTGGCAAACCAGAAGGGAAAGGTTCTGCACTGGGTGGGCCTGGCGGGATAGATCCGGCAGCCGTCTTCAAAAAACAGGCATCGGCCGTCGCTGGCTTCTTTGATGCTGTGTCCGTCTTCCCAGGAATAAATAAAAGTTTCGACAACCGCTGATATTGGCGTGCCTAAATAGGCGGCAATGCATTCAATCTCACGTTCATTGACCCGAACGATGCCGGGATCACCGGTGCAACAGTCACCGCAGCGCCGGCACTCAAAGCGGATGCCCTCATCGAAGAAATAAGAACGCTGGTCCAAATCAGTCATTTTACGGGTCCATCCTTCAGTCGACAGCTGTTAAGCGGTATTGGCCATATCAGATTTATCGGCGGGAAGACAGGTTAAAGGAAGGTTCGGAAATGCCGGGTGGATCGGCACCCTCTGGTCAGATCGTGTTGAAAAGCATGTCGCATGGTGACGGATAAAATAATGCGCCGGGCGAATGATACCCGGCGCATCGTTCGTTGATGACAGATAGGTTTATTGGTTAGGGCAGTTGCCGGGTCCGTATCCCATTCCCTGGCCCATCCCATGGTGGCCCATACCCCGGCCGTCCATCATGAACCCTCTGCCGGCATCGGGATTGATCTTGCGCATGGCCATGATGTGACTCAGGCGTTTCTGGTCAAGCCGCCCCTGCAGTGCGGAAACTTCCTCCTGCAAGGCCGAAGCTTTGCTCAAATCCGGCTGGCTTTTGGCCATTTCAGCCCTCAATTCCAGTCTTTTGGCATAAAGATCCTGCCGTTCCATCTTGGTGGCATCGAAAAAGGCCTGGCGCTCAGTTTCCATCTGCTCACGCTGCTCCGGCGTGAGGTTCGCGTTCATTTGGCCATAGGCGCACCCGCCCCTGCGGCTCTGGTTGCCATAGCCCCCATATCCGCCCTCATCGTCCTGATTTCCCATGCCTTTGCCAGCAAAGGCGGTTGCCCCCACGGCCATGACGGCGACGGCCGCCAGGCTGACAATTACGGTTCGCATGCTGTTGGTTTTCATGATGATCTCCTTTCAGGTTTGAAAAATGTTGGGTTTGTCGAATGGGTGTCTGCTTTTTCATTTTCGACAACCCACATGAGCAAGGCCGATGCCAAATCCATTTGATTTTTGGTGAGGAAAATCGTAACCTTTTAAATATAATAACTAAAAATTTATTTTCAATTGCTTGCCGGATCGGCTGCCGGAATCAGCTCAGGGTCAGGGTGGATCGAAACGATCCAGGTCGGATCGCCGATCCGGGTAAAAATGATCCAGTTGCCTTCGACCAACGTCGAACCTGCCGGATGATGAACCGGAACGGCCCGGTTTTTCCAGGCGTTGAATCAGGACCTATGCAAGAAATAATGGCCCATCCTGTTTGTCTTTTGGTCCGTCTGCCACGTTACTTCCACCGGCCCATATCCGGATATGCACCCGCGGATGCGCCTGAAAGACGAAACCGAAGCCGTCGCCATCCTGAGCAATTATTTACAGGGGTGGCTTTAACCTGGCAGCCTTTTTGTATTCAACAGGCAGGATGATGACGGACAAACAAAAATTCAGAGTGTTTCTCTCGGGCTTTTCGCCATGGGTCATAATAGGCGCGGTCCTGGTCATGCTGCCCGTTGTGGCCTTGATGACGCTGGAGACCATCAACCGCCAAAAGCAGCAGAGCATCCGCCTGATGATGGAAAAAGGCGCCGCCCTGATCCGATCCTTTGAAGCCGGCACCCGCATGGGCATGCGCGGGGGCCACGGCAGCGGGTTCCAACTGCAGCGGTTGCTGGTCGAAACCGCGGCCCAGCCGGACATTGCCCACCTGCTGGTGGTCGGCATAGACGGTACCGTCATTGCCCATAGCCGGAGGGATCGGGTGGGAAGCCATTATGGCACCGGTCTGGATTTTAAATCGATATACGCGTCCGGCGTGCTGACGTGGCGACGGATCGTTTCGGTTGACGGTGAGGCGATTTTTGAGATTTTTGGGAAGTTTGCCCCATTGGCCAAACGACCGAATCGTCCCATGCACAGCCACATGATGCGTATGATGGACATTCCGCCTTCCGAGCAGGAGGCTCCTCCCATGGTGATTTTCGTCGGGTTTCGAACCGATGCCGTGGATGCCGCCCATGCCGCCGACCTGCGACATACCGCGGTGATGGCTATCGTGCTGCTGCTGGTGGGGTGCGCCGGCGTGCTGCTGCTTTTCCTGACCCAGAACTACCGGTCCGCGCGTGCCTCCCTGGCACGGGAGAAGGTTTTTTCCGACAACCTGGTGTCCCGCATGCCCATCGGTCTGGTGGCCCTGGACCAGAACGGCCGGGTGACCGCCGTGAACTCCGTTGCGGAAACCACCCTGGGAATCCGTGCCGTGGATGTGATCGGTTTTGCCTTCAGAGAGGTCCTCCCGGCGATACTGGCAGAGACACTGGCAGGGACCGACAGTCTGGTGGAAAAGGAACTGCTCTGCCCCGTGGCCGACGGCCGTCGAATTTCCATGGACGTGAGCGCCGCCAACCTGACCGATGAGAACGGCGAATGTTTCGGTCAGGTGATCCTGTTCAAGGATCTCACGGAGCTTCGTGCGCTTCGCCAGGAACTGGAAAAGAACCGGCGCCTGGCGTCGGTGGGTCGCCTGGCCGCCGGTGTGGCCCACGAGATCCGCAATCCTTTGAGTTCGATCAAGGGTTTTGCCACTTATTTCAAGGAAAAATACCGGGAAAGCAGCCGGGATCAGGAGATCGCCGGCATCATGATCCAGGAGGTGGACCGGCTCAACCGGGTGGTGGGCCAGTTGCTGGAATTTTCCCGGCCCATCCGCCTCCACTTACAACAGGTGGCGCTGAAGCCGTTTTTTCAGGACGCCTTCAGGGTTGTGGACCGTCAGAGCCGTGAAGCCGGTGTCATCATTGCCCTGGACATGCCCGATGACAGCCTTTCCGCGGAAATGGACGCCGACAAGATGAACCAGGTGATGCTCAATCTTTTCCTCAACGCCCTGGACGCCATGACGGATGGAGGGAGTCTGACGGTCCGGGTGTCCGGCAGCGCTGAGGGTGGCATCCGTATTCAGGTCATCGACAGCGGTGTGGGTATCGATCCTAAGGATCAGCCCCATATTTTCGAACCTTATTTTTCCACCAAAAGAACCGGGACCGGGCTGGGACTGGCCATTGTTCATAACATTGTCAAGGCCCACCAGGGCGACATCCTGGTGGACAGCCGGCCCGGTGAGGGCACCACCGTCCAGATTTCGCTGCCGGCGGCAAAGGAGGTATGATGGTTGAAAAATGCCGGGTACTGGTCGTCGATGACGATTTTGCCCATCGGACCATGCTGCGCACCCTGCTGGGAGACTGGGGATATGCCATCGTGGATGCGGACGACGGGGAGGCGGCCATCGCCGTTGTCCGGGCCCAACCCGTGGACCTGGTGCTGATGGATATCCGCATGGTCCGAGTCTCCGGCATTGAGGCACTGGAACAGATCAAAGCCATTAACCCGGCTATCCCCATTGTGCTGATGACCGCCTACGCCTCCGTGGAGATGGCGGTGGATGCGCTGAAAAAGGGCGCCTATGACTATCTGATCAAACCCCTGGACTTCGACAAGCTCCGGTTGACCCTGGAACGGGCCCTGGAGCACATCCGTCTTAAAGCCGAGAACCGCCAGCTCAAAAAGCTGCTGGCGACCGGTATTCAATCCCCGGATATCATCGGCAGCTGTCCGGCCATGGTTCGCCTGATGGAGACCGTGGCCCAGGTGGCCGTCTCCGAGGCTACGGTGATGGTGACCGGCGAATCGGGAACGGGAAAGGAACTGGTGGCCGCGGCCATTCACCACAACAGCCCGAGAAAGGCCGGCCCCTTTGTCAAGGTCAACTGCGCCGCCATTACCGAGACCCTGCTGGAGTCGGAGCTTTTCGGCCATGAAAAAGGCGCGTTCACCGGAGCGGATCGCCGCAAGGAGGGGCGGTTTGTCCAGGCCGACGGGGGCAGCCTGTTTCTGGACGAAGTGGGCGAGATGCCCGTTTCCATGCAGGTGAAGCTGCTGCGGGTGCTGCAGGAGCGGGAGCTCACCCGGGTGGGTGGGGAGCAGGTAATTCCAGTGGATGTGCGGCTCATCGTGGCCACCAACCAGGACCTGGCGCGGATGGTCAATTCCGGTACTTTCAGGGAGGACCTGTACTATCGGCTGAATGTGGTGGAACTGAAAACCCCGCCGCTGAGGGAACGCCGTGAAGACATTCCGCTGCTGGCCTCGCATTTCCTTTTGCGGTTTGCCGAAAAAAATCGCAAAGCGGTGGACCGGTTCTCCCCCCGGGCCATGGATCTGCTGATCCGACACCCGTGGCCGGGGAATGTGCGTGAACTGATGAACACCATCGAGCGGGCCGTGGTGCTGGCCCGGTCCTCCTGCCTGGACGAGGATGCTTTTGCCGCCCTGGTCCAGGGCCCGCCGGCAGTCGGTGCGGCTTTTTCAGATGGCGGTTTTCCCGCGGACGTTCCCCTGGAACATATCGAGCGGGAAGCCATCGTCAATACCCTGGCGTCGGCCAACGGCAACAAGAGCGAAGCGGCCAGACGGCTGGGAATCACCCGCAAGACGTTGCGGGAAAAGTTGAAAAAATACAACCTGCCCCTATAAATGGAAAAAACGGCATCCACCCGATGCCTCCAGGAAATGATGTCTGATTTTCGACCCGTTGTGCAGCGCTGCGCCCCGTTTTAAAGATCCGCAACCCTCGCCCGGAAAAGCTAAAGTCCCATTTTTGCATGCCGATATAGATCTCGCCGGTTGAAATTGATTTCAACCCTTTTGCACCATAGCGAATCGCCGCCGACCGACAGATGAACAGATCCACCGGCGGCATAACCCATACCCCATGGCAAGCAACGCCTGATGAGGGGAATGATCCCGATGTCCAGCGCCGCGACGATCCTTGAACTGGTAAAGAAAAACAAGGTTCTGGAAGAAGAAAACAAGCGCTACCGCAGAGCCCAGGCGGCGATTCGCGGAAGTGAAGAACGCTTCCGGCTGATTTCGGAAACCATTCACTTCGGCGTGTTCGAGATCGATGCTAAAGGCAGCTGTCTTTACACCAATACCAGTTACCAGGAAATTTTCGGCCTCAGTCTGGTGGACAGTTTAACCCGGGATTGGCGGGAGGTTCTCTACCCCGATGACCGCGAAGCGGTATCCAAAAAGTGGGAACATGCCCTGGCGCGGATGGACACCTTTTCCATGGATTGCCGGATTATCCGTCCCGACGGCGCCCTCAAATGGGTGCATGTCCACTCGGAACCCGTGTTTTCCGATGCCGGCGGGCGCTACACCGGAACCGTAGAGGACATTACCGAACGCAAGCTGGCCGAAGAGGAACTTAAAAAGGCCAAGGAGGCCGCCGAGGCTGCCAATATGGCCAAAAGCCAATTTCTGGCCAACATGAGCCATGAGATCCGCACTCCCATGAACGGGGTCATCGGATTTACCGACCTTTTGCTGGATACCGAACTCAACGATGTGCAGGTGGATTATACCCAGACCATCAAACGCAGCGGTATTGTGCTGCTCTCTTTGATCAACGATATCCTCGATTTTTCCAAAATCGAATCCGGCGAACTCGATTTCGAAGCGATCGACTTTGATCCGGAGCTTCTGGCATACGATGTCTGCGATCTGGTCAGGCCGAAAATCGGCAACAGCCCGGTGGAACTGCTGTGCCGGATCGATGACCACCTGCCGGCCATGGTCACGGGAGACCCCTTGCGGTTCCGCCAGGTCATCACCAACCTGTTGGGCAATGCACCGAAATTCACTGAAGCCGGAGAAATTGAACTGTCCCTGCGGCTGGCGGAAGAGACACCGGAAGCCGTCAAACTGCACGCCGCCATCCGAGACACCGGCATCGGCATTCCCGAAGACAAGCAGGCGGTCATTTTCGAACCGTTTCAGCAGGCCGACGGGTCCACCACCCGCAAATACGGCGGCACCGGACTGGGGCTGTCCATCTGCAAACAGATTTCCAACCTGATGGGCGGGGATGTGTGGGTGGAAAGCCGCCCCGGGGAAGGCAGCACCTTTAATTTTACCGCCTGGCTGGCCAAATGCGAAGATAAGCAGGCCCACCGGTTGGTTCCGATTTCCTTCAAGGGGCTTCGCGTGCTGGTGGTGGATGACAATGTCGCCAATGCCCAGATTCTTCAGCAGGTGTTAAGCGCCGCCGGCATGACCGCTGTCGTCGTTTACCGGGGAAATGACGTGCTCCCGGTCCTGCGGATGGCCATGGAAGAAGGGGTCCCTTTCAATCTGTGCATCTCGGATATCCGCATGCCGGACACCGACGGATTCGCGGTGGCGGCAGGGATCCGTTCGCAGGGTGCCCCCCTGTCGCAGATTCCCCTGATCGCGCTTTCCAGCACCCTGGAGCGGGATGCCCAGCGCTGTGAAAAGGCGGGGTTCAACGGCTTTTTGAGCAAGCCCGTCCGCCGGGAAAAACTGTTCCAGATGATGGGGCGGGTGCTTCGGGACCGGGATGGGCAAACCGGTGACCCGACCGACCATATAGAGAAAATTCACACCCAGTATTCGGTAAGGGAGGACCTCAAGCATTCGGTGCGGATTCTTCTGGCGGAGGATAACCTGGTCAATCAGAAGCTGGCCAAACTCATGCTGGGTAAGGCAGGGTACCAGGTGGAGGTTGCCGACAATGGTAAACAGGCCGTAGAAAAGTACACGGCCGAGCCGGATGCCTTCGACCTGATCTTCATGGATGTACAGATGCCGGAGATGGACGGCAAGGAAGCCACGCAGATTATCCGGCAAAAAGGGTTTGCGCGCGTGCCCATCATCGCCATGACGGCTCACGCCATGAAAGGTGACCGTGAAATGTGTCTGGAGGCCGGTATGAACGATTACCTCACCAAACCCATCAAGCGGGAGGCGGTGTTTGCGATTATCGAAAAAAATGTTTTCAATAAGGAGGCTGCATGAATTTGAAGGAGTTAGCAGAACGGATCGGTCTGGAAGAAGATGAATACCGTGAACTGGTCGATCTGTTTCTGGAAACAGGCATGGCGGATTTTGACCGTCTGAAGGGAGCCTTCGAAGCGGGGGACGCCCGGCAGGTGGCCCGCAGCGCCCATACCATCAACGGGGCTGCCGGCAACATGGGAATAATGAATGTCCACGAAGTGGCCAAACGAATCGAGCGGGCTGCCGCTGAAAACCAGCTGGATTCCGTGTCCGATGAGGTGGGCGTCCTCAAAGGGCTCTTCGACGAGATTGCCGGCGTCGTCCATGCCTGACCGTCTTGGGGCGCTGGCCCGGGGCTTTCTCCGGGTATGCGCCAATTCACCACCTGTCCCTTTTTCAACAAACCTGATATACTTCGATGATGAGCGACGCCACCAGCGAAAACAGGCGCCATCTCCTTGCCCGGATCATCGAAGCTTTGGAAAATGGGGGAGGCCTCACCGATGCCATTCTCGACTACATCGATGCCGTCCTTTTTCCCCCTGAACCCGACCGGCTGGCATCGTTTTTAACCGATGATACCAACAGCGAGCGGGACAGCCTGCTGGACCTGATCTTTTTTCCGGATCAGGCCGTCCAGGCGGACCTGGAACCGCTGCTTGAAGCGGCCCGGTGTTCCGCGGAAGATAAAAATGAAGTGCATGATGGTTTGATGGCCCGGGCGATCCATGCGCGGGTCAACCTCCCTGACGGCAGAAAGCTGATCAGCCTCCTGGTGCCTGACTTCATCAAGTCTCAGTACCTGGAGCGGCTGAACATCGCCTGGCAGATGGATCTCCGGGTGGCGGCGGCCATCGAAAACTGCCTGTCGGCTGAGCTTGGCCCCATTGTCAAGGTGCGGCTCAGAAATGCCGGCATCTGCACGTGCTCCAGCCATGGGGTTTTCCTGTGCCGCTTCTTCGAAAGAATGGCGGACAGCCATCCCGACTATCTGGCCTGCCTGGACCTGGCACTGTCACTTATGCAGACCGCCGATGAGGGCGTCGACGTCTACGACCTGCTGGTCGAACACAAACGGTCGCTCTTTCGCAGCCTGCAGCAGGCCCGGCGGTTCGAAACCCTGCTGGGCCAGTCCAACATGGAAACCCTCATGCTTCAGGGCGTGCGCGCCCCGCATGTCTCGCCCAATGCCCTGATGCAGCACATGCGCCGGATCGATCTTATCTGCTTCGGGATCTTCGGGAAAACCGAAGCCATCGATATGCCCATTGAAAAACCGGTCCGGCAGGTGTCGGATCTGGATACCGCCGGGGCGGCCGTGCAATCGTTGCTGCGCTGAAGCGCCGCCTGCCCGCTATATTTACAAACCGGATTAAATGAGATACTCAGGTCATCTCCTAACCGGCGCCGAACGGGTGCCATATCAGGGATTGGAAAGGGGAGATATGAACAATTTAAAAACCGACGGACGGAAATCCATCCTTACCATCATGGCTACGATGATGCTGACGATCGCCTGGGGCCTGGCTCAACCCTTGCCGGCGTCAGCAGCCGACAAGACGATCGACACGATCATCGCCGGGGTGGAGGCCCGCTACAATGTCCCCGGGTTTACGGCGGATTTCGAGCAGGAATCCATCCTCAAGGCCATGGCGGTGACCGACACGGCTTCCGGCAGGCTGATGGTCCGGCAACCGGGGAAAATGCGTTGGGAGTATCTGGTGCCGGACCCCCAGACCATCATCACCGACGGCAATGACTTGTGGGTTTACCGGCCCCAGGAAAACCAGGTGCTGGTGGGAAAAGCCCCATCCTTTTTCGGAGAGGGCAAGGGCGCCGGTTTTCTCTCCAATATCAAGACCGTCCGGAAAAGTTTCCAGCTATCCCTGGAACCGAGCGACGATGCAACCCTTTATCGCCTCAAGCTCCTGCCAAACAAGTCCTCGGTGGATCTGATGGCGGTCGAGCTGGATATTGCCAAAAAGACCTTCGACCTGGTCCGGATTACCACCTTCAACGTATACGGGGACGAAACCCGCATCGAACTGAAAAACGTCAACTTCAAGGACCCGCCGCCGGAGGAGCTTTTCCGTTTCAGTGTGCCGGATGGGGCGGACGTATTGAAGATGAACCCGTGAGGATCCAATCATGCAAGCCAGAATCAGAAAGCTGCTTAAACAGAGAAATGCCATCATGCTGGCCCACAACTACCAGCCCCCCGAGATTCAGGAAATGGCCGACCTGTGCGGGGATTCGCTGGAACTCAGCATTCGGGCCGCCGACACCGATGCTGAGATGATCGTTTTCTGCGGGGTCCACTTCATGGCGGAAACCGCCTCGATCCTTTCCCCGGATAAAACCGTACTGTTGCCGCGCGCCGATGCCGGCTGCCCCATGGCCGACATGATCACCCCCGTCGCACTGAGCGCGCGTCTCCGGACGACACCGGAGATGCCCGTGGTGACCTACGTGAACTCCCCGGCCGCCGTCAAGGCCCTGTCCACCATCTGCTGCACCTCGGCCAACGCCGTCGAGGTGGTCAACAGCCTGGATACCGATGAACTGCTCATGACCCCGGATCGCAACCTGGCCCGCAACACGGCCCGGCATACCACCAGGAAGATCCACCTGTGGGACGGGTGCTGCCCCGTCCACGACCGGCTGACCGTAGCTGATGTCGCGGCGGCCAGGGCCGCCCATCCGGGAGCCGTGTTCATCGCCCACCCCGAATGCCGGCCCGAAGTGGTGGACATTGCGGATGCGGCCCTGAGCACCTCGGGGATGATCCGGTTTGCCGCCGAATCCGATGCCACCGAATTTATCGTGGGAACGGAGGTGGGGCTGCTCTATCCGCTGGTGCAGAAAATTCCCGGAAAGAAATTCTATCCGGCCTCGGAGAAGATGGTCTGTCCGGACATGAAAAAGATCACGCCTCAGGATATCCTGGCCTGCCTGGAGGACCTGTCCGGCCAGGTAAAGGTCCCCGAGGATATCCGTATCCCGGCGCTGGCCGCGGTGACCCGGATGATCGATCTGTCGCGGTAATATAGGATTACATGGCATCTACCATGTCGTCGGGAATGTCGGCGTTGGTGTAGACTTTCTGGACATCGTCGCAGTCGTCCATGGCTTCCATCAGTTTGAGCATACGTTCGGCCTCTTTTCCCTCCAGCGGGCTCATGTTCTGGGGCAGCATGGTCACCTCGGCGTCGCTGAAAGGGATTCCCGCCCCCTCGAGGGCTTCCTTGACAGTCTCGAAATCTTCGGGTGCGGTGATGACTTCGAAGCTGTCGTCTTCTTCGCGCACATCCTCGGCACCGGCGTCCAGGGCGATTTCCATGAGCTTTTCCTCGCTGACGGCAGCCTTGTCCACATTGAAGTAGCCCTTGTTGTCGAACATCCAGGCCACGCATCCATTTTCGCCCATATTGCCGCCGTATTTATTGAAGATGTGGCGGATTTCGGCCACGGCCCGGTTCTTGTTGTCCGTCAGGGATTCGACCAGGATGGCAGCCCCGCCGGGGCCGTAGCCTTCATAGGAGTTCTCTTCGTAGCTGACCCCTTCCAGTTCGCCGGTGCCTTTTTTGATGGCCCGCTCGATGTTGTCCTTGGGCATGTTTTCAACCTTGGCCGCAGCCACGGCAGTGCGCAGTCGCGGGTTGGCGTCCAGATCGCCCCCGCCCGTCCGGGCGGCCACGGTAATTTCCTTGATCAGTTTGGTGAAGATCTTCCCCCGCTTGGCGTCCTGAGCGCCTTTGCGGTGTTTGATGGAAGACCACTTATTATGTCCTGACATGCAAACCTCCTGTTATTTTTTAATGGACCGGTAAAAAGTCCCGATCTTCACGGAACTATCATTTTTTCCCCAGCCCGATGACAAATACCTCGCGGCTGGCTTTGCGTGTACTTTGGGGCCGGAACGCCGCCTGACGGTCAAAACGGTGTTTCACGGCATCGGTAAAGGTCTTGAAATCACTTCCCTGGAATATCTTGCAGACGAAGCTGCCCCCCGGAACCAGGGTCTTTTCGGCAATATCCAGGGCCGCTTCGCACAGGCCCATGGATCGGGCTTCGTCAACGTGGCGGTTGCCCGTGGTGGCCGGCGCCATGTCACTGAGCACCACATCGAAGCGGGTTTGTCCCAACCTGGCCAGGTACCCTTCGAGATCAGCCACGTCACCGGTGATCACGGTCACCTGGTCCGGCAAATCGATGGTAACCGGCGTCAGGTCGATACCCACCAGCCGGCCGTTCGGGCCGATCGTCCGGGCGGCAAACTGCAGCCATGACCCCGGCGCGCATCCCAAGTCCAGCACCCGTACGCCCCTTTCGAGAATCCGGACCTTTTTCTGGATTTCCTGGAGCTTGTAAACCGATCGGGCCGCGAAGTTTTCCTTTTGGGCTTGGCGGGTGTAGTGATCCGCCCACGGGTTCTTTTTTCGATTGGTTCGCTTCATATCTTTTCGCCCATTTCAAGTCAAGTCAAACCATGGGCGTGAGGAGAACTCAATACCCAATATAATGAGTGTGTTGTCATTTCGATAGGCATACCGGATCATACCCGGTCCTCCGGAGGCCGGGACTCTCGTTTCCGTCCGCCGGGCTTGAATGCAACGTGGTATCAGAACAGCAGCTCAACGGCCGCGGCTACGGTGTCGACCCCTTCCAGGGTGACATCCTTGGGGCGCCGCAGCCGCTTCAGGCTGCCCGCCGGGGCGACGATCCGGGTGAAGCCCATCTTCCGCGCCTCGGATATGCGGATGTCCACATTGCCCACGGCTCTTACTTCGCCGGCCAGTCCGACTTCGCCAACCACCATGGTGTCCCTGCGAATGGGCCGGTCCAGAAAACTGGAGGCGATGGCCGAGACGATGCCCATGTCTATAGCCGGTTCCATGATTTTCACGCCGCCGGCCACATTCATGAAAATGTCGTGGCCCATCAGGTGCATGCCCAGCTGCTTTTCCATCACGGCCACGAGCAGGGCCACCCGGTTGTGGTCGAGTCCCAGGATCGTGCGCCGGGGGGTGCCGAAGCTGGTGCTCGACACCAGGGCCTGAAGCTCCACCAGGATGGGGCGGGTGCCTTCCATGCTGGCCGCCACCACGGATCCGGGGGCGTTTTCCGGCCGTTCGGAGAGAAATACGGCCGACGGGTTGGCCACCTCGCGCAGCCCGCTCTCCTTCATTTCGAAGACGCCGATTTCGTTGGTGGAGCCGAAGCGGTTTTTTACCGCCCGCAGGATGCGGAAGATGTGGTTGCGGTCTCCTTCGAAATAGAGCACGGTGTCCACCATGTGTTCGAGCAGCCGGGGGCCGGCAATGGCGCCTTCCTTGGTCACATGGCCCACCAGGAAGGTGGGGATGCCCGTTCGCTTGGCCATGAGCATCAGCCGCATGGTGGACTCGCGAACCTGGCTCACGCTGCCCGGGGCCGATGTGATCTCCGGGCTGAAAACCGTCTGGATTGAATCAACCACCAGGACGTCCGGTTTTTCGCTCTCCACCATGGCCATGATCGCGTCGATGTCGATCTCCGAGACCACCAGCAGGTTCGACGATAAGGTCTTCAGCCGGCGGCTGCGCAGGCGCAGCTGGCGCACCGATTCCTCACCGGAAACATACAGCACCTTGCGGCCACTGCCGGCGATGCCGTGCAGGACCTGGAGCATGATCGTGGATTTACCGATGCCCGGGTCGCCGCCGATCAACACCAGGGTGCCGGCCACCAACCCACCGCCCAGCACCCGGTCGAATTCATCGATGCCAGTGGACATCCGCTCCTCATCGATAATTTCGACGGCGTCAATGGGAACCGGGCGGTTGCCTTTTTCGGCCATGATCTTGCTGCCGGCTGCTGCCGTCCGTCGCACCTCTTCGGCGAAGGTGTCCCAGGCGCCGCATTCGGTGCATCGGCCCATCCACTTGGCGGATTCATACCCGCAGGACTGGCAGACAAACAGGGTTTTTGCATTTTTTCGTGCCATGGTTATCGATCGTGTTTATATTTGCTGAAACGTTTAACATCGGATTTATTGTCAGACAGTGGTTTGACACGGTAAGCGTTGCCATGTCAATCAACCCGTTAAGAATGTGACGAGGCGCGAAGCGTAACGCAGATATCGAACGTCTTACGAATCCTTAAGCCATGATCGACTACCACGTCCACACCAGCCTTTGCAACCACGCCACCGGCACCATGGAGCAGTACGTCCGGGCGGCGGTGGCCAAGGGGATTGCCACCCTCTGTTTCCTGGACCATCTGACGTTCCAGGAGGGGGGGCGCACCAACGCCATGTTTCCCAGGGAGGTGCCCATGTACGTCAATGCGGCCCGCCGGCTGGAACGGCAGTATCGTGATCAAATCAGCGTCCGCGTGGGGCTGGAGATCGACTTTTCACCCCGCCATGTGGACCGCTGCATCGAAATCGTGAACACCTTCGATCTGGATGTGGTGGGCAGTTCCGTCCATTTTCTCGACGGTGAAGATGTGGTGACCCGGCGGTCGGCGTGGGGCCGCGGCGAAATCAGCGCCGACGAAGTCTACCCCAAATACCTTGGCATCCTGGAATCAATGCTGGATTATGATTACTTTGATGTGATATGTCATCTGGATCTGCCCAAAAAGTACAACCAGCGCCCGTCGCCATCTGCGGCGCAAGGGTTTTTGGACGTTCTGGAAAAAATCCGGGAAAGGGACCTGGCTGTAGAACTGAACACCAGCGGGTTTCACTATCCCGTGAAAGAGGCCTTCCCGTCGCCGGAACTGCTTGACCGGTGTGCACAGCTTCAGATTCCCGTGGTCGTCGGTTCCGACGCCCACACCCCCGAAACAGTGGGTAGGGATTTCGACCGGGCCCAGGACTTGCTCACTGTCGCCGGCTACCGGCATCTGACCGGTTTCTCTCATCGGCAGCGGGAAATCGTTCCGCTTCAGTAAAGCTGGATCATTCCCCAATACCCTTCACCTTTAAGGGAGAGGGGGCGGGTGAAAGCGCCGGATTCATAAAGGAGACCAATGCGCATGCTCGACAATATCCCAACACCTCTAACCGGACGGTTCAAGCGGTATGGCATGACCATCCTGGCCCTGCTGCTGGCGGGATGGTTTGCTCCTGCGTGCGTCGCCGAGCCTTCGAAGCCCTTTGACGCTCTCGAAAAACGACTGATTGCAGACGGCTTTGACAGCGCCCACATCAAGACTCTTTTTGCCAGTCCCGATGTCTCCTTCGAAGAGAGGGGTGTCAGCGCCTATTTCATGCACAACGAGGCCAAGCTGAACTACAAGCAGTTTACCCGCATATGGAATATCGAATCGGCAAAAATATACATGAAGACCCATAAGGAGGCCCTGGCATATGCGGAGAAGACCTTCGAGGTCGACAAGGAGGTAATCACCGCCATCATTCTGGTGGAGACCAAGCTGGGCACCTATGTGGGCAACAAATCGGTGATCAACACCCTGGCCACCTTGTCCGCCATGACCGACGAAAAGCCACGCCAGATGATCTGGGATAACCTGCCCGATGACGACAGAAGAATGTCCCGCAAAGAATTTGAAAAAAAAGCGGACCAGAAGGCGAACTGGGCCTACGGTGAACTTAAGGCCTTTTTAACCTACACCGAAAAAGAGGGCATGGATCCCACCGTCATCAAGGGATCATACGCCGGCGCCATGGGGATCTCCCAGTTCATGCCCAGCAATATCGCCCTCTATGGCCAAGACGGCAACGCCGACGGCCAGGTGGACCTGTTTGTCCATGCCGACGCCATCTCCAGCATCGCCAGCTACCTGAAACATTATGGATGGAAACCGGGGCTCGCCCGGGAGCAGGCCTTCAAGGTGGTCTACCATTACAACCACAGCAAGTATTACGTGGACACCATCCTCGATATTGCGGATAAATTGAAAGGCTGATCCATCATGAGCACCGGCATGATCATTGTGGTTACCGGGGTTGCGTTTTTCCTCCTGACCTGCGTGGCGCTTCTGGATATCGCCCGCAAAGACTTCGGTGGCATCCAATTCAAGGCCCTGTGGGCCTTCGTCGTTGCCCTGGTTCCGTTCGTCGGCGTGGTGGTTTATTTCCTGTTCGGGTTCAGAAGGGGCAAACGGTCTGCGGCCGACGGACCGGACGATTGAAACGATAGTCCCTGTTCAAGCCATTCAAGGCTTTCCCGGGGGCAAATACTGTTTGACAAAGATACGTCTTTTCTATATTGAAGCCTCTGTTTTTTATACGGTCCCATCGTCTAGTGGTTAGGACGTCGGCCTCTCACGCCGGTAACCCGGGTTCGAATCCCGGTGGGATCACCAAAAAAAATTCCAGGGGGTTAGGTAGAAATACCGGCCCCCTGATTTTTTGGTGTCTCTAAATTTCCCACCGCATTTCCCACCTACAGCCCGAATATTGGTGATTTAACGTTTCTTCCAATTTCTACCCCACCAGCAATGTTTTGAGTGAAAAATGCCTATTTTGGAGTTTAGAGGCCAAAACAGGTAAATTTTGGTTTTCAAAATGGCGACAGGATTGATCCAGCTAATTAGCAATATGCTTACTGAACCCTTTGACAGGCCGTTTACGTTGTTATTGCTGTCCAGTATCTTTTTTGTTTCATTGCCTGATGACGGTGCATTAAGCCAAATGGGATTGCTGGACGTGGATTGCGGGTGGAATGCTGGACGGATTGCGGGGATGATTTAATGCGTTTCGTTCATCGAGAAAACAAATTGAAAAGGAATCTTATGGGGAAGAATTAGAAACGCATATTTTCATCACCGTCCCCGAATTACCCCCGAATTACCCCATGTCAAGTATAATTTGATCAATTTATACGTTCACTAAGCGTATATTTCAATCTGGATTGATTATGTGATATTTTTTCAATATGTTATATTTATATGACGGTTCCTATGAGTCACTTTTGAAATAAAATGGAACCTATTTGAAATTGAAAAATGAGTGTGTTAAATCACTTGAGTCCAGTCTCAAAAATATAAACATAGCTATTGATCACAATTGATGTAACAATCCATTTAAGCTTCTGGACGTAACAAAGAACATCCAACCCAATAATCTTTAAATTGCTATTTCGGTCTAAGGAGATATGTGATGGGAAAATGGCTATCTTCATCTGAAGTGAATAAAAAATTAAAGGGTATGGAATATAAAGAGAAGCTTTTTAGGCTTTTCGGGCTATCATTATTTTGCGCAGAGGGATTCCTCAGTGCGAATTTTCAACCAAGCACTGATTGGAATGAATGTGTGAAAATAAGCGAAACAGGAGAACAATATCTACAACATGTAAGAAATAAAGGCATTGTTAACGACAGCGCATATGAAGCATTTACGTTATTCAAACTTTTTTACCACACCGATTTATTGGTCAATTATATAGAAAGTGACCTATCAGGTATTCTTGAACTATTAAACCAAATGGAAAGGGATGGGCACCTGAGATGGCCATACGCATATGGTAACAAATTATATCATAAATATAATGATTGGCCTGAGGCTACAGAAACAGACCATTTGAATCCTGATGAGGCAGAATTCCTATTAGATGGAATGCCACAAGGAGTCTTTCAAGTTGGTCCATTTGTGTCTGGACCTTTAGGCATTCTTATCGGAAAGGAAGACCGCCTCCTCTCACCTGACCTTGATGTAGTCCTGTGGCATTGCTCCGATCCAGGTTGTCTTGCGCGTCATTTGGTTAAATTGTGTAAACACAAGTCTGAGTACCAAAATTATTTCGAAAGATTTAATAGAGAGATTAGAGATCATTTTGGTCCAGAATCAGAATGGGAGAAACCTCTTTTGCTTATTCACAGAACTGGTAAGTGGCAGCATGGAAGACCTTACCATGATCTCCCAACAATTATCGGGGATTGTATTATCGGCCCCGAAAGACAAAATTTACTCAAACGAGCTTTAAAATCAAAATATTTCGAATTCTTAAACAAAACACTGAGAGAAAAATATGGAAACGATATTCCACAATTGGATTTGGTAAATTATCTTTCACCTGAAGCTCAACACCAAGCACTTTTATTGCTTCCCGACCGGGATCTTATCTATTTTATCGATGAATTGGTAGCGAATAAAGTAATTTTAATACCCCCTGCAGAGTTGCGAACCAGAATTACATATGTTTATGGCCCAGACCTTAAATTAAAATCCAGCCTTTCCTCGCTTGGTATCCGTTCATGTATTTATCCAGCGGTTATTGAACTCGCGTCTACAATATGGTCCACTTACGAATCGCTTGGCCAAAATGATGATCTTTCATGGCGTTTAAGGAAGACGGATTTGTCTGGCTTAAAACATTCCATATTTGAATTTATTCGGACGCATGGGCCGGAGAAGACTGTCAAAGATCTAATATTGCCTTCGAGATCAGTGATTACCGCTATTGCAGAAGAATACAATTTCCAGATATTCCCGGGTGAAGACGAACGAAAGACAATTCGTAGACTTTTATGGAAATTAGGATTCAATCTCTCCAGATACGAGGAAAATTATGAAATTTTACATAATCGATTGCAAGAGTTTCAGGCCTGCTTGCTAACACTTGGGTCTAAACTGGGCGAAGGTGACAAGGCTAAAGTTAGAGGTGTTGGTGTAAATTTGTTTGTATCAATGGAAAGTTTTTTGGAAGACTTGATCTGTTATAATGTTTGGATGCTATCTGCCGATCATTTCACAGGAACCCATTTTAAATATAATCGCAGAGATGCCCATAATTCTGTAGTCCTGGCTTTGGGTGCGGAGGTCAATTCAGGGGAAGAAACTTTCGCATGGTCAATAGAAGGATCCAATACATTGGGGACTTTGATGGCTTATTTACATTGTTTTCGTGCGTGGTTAAAAAATAGACATGAGGTGGACAAAACACAATTAGAACGAAAGAAAGAAGATTTCCCGCATTATGCTGATGATAAAGTATGGGTCTTCCCATACCTCCATACACAATTGTGGGCAGACGTACCATCAGAAATCCTTGTTGGTTATACCGAGACAATTGAGAGCATATCAAAACAACTTGCTCAAGCAGATCTTTCGAATATTAGAAATGGAATTGACCACAAACGTGAGGATGATAAATTCCCTGAAACTGACAGGATGCTTGCCTGTTTATCGCGAATCCATCAAGCAGTTGAAATCGCAGATACAAAGCGTTTAATTCCAAAGTTATTTTGGGGCAATGAAATTGAAGGAGACAGTCACGGTAACATCCGTTATACCTTGGAGGACTACCGCGGCTCAGTCATCTCTTTGTGGGATCCTCCCATTGTTATGACACACAAGGGACAGTCGCTTGGGGAGCCTTGTTTGGTTGCGCCTACAGATTTTCTATTTCAACCCAATAGCACTTTACGTTTCAGAATTGTTGCTAAGAGCGAATTCAGCGACTATTGGGAGAACTATCCACGCCGTCGATTTGTTCCATCAGAAGAAATTGAACCTGATCAGGGTATTGCTCCAGCATATAAAACTGAAGAGACGATATCTTGCGATCAGGTATAAACATACTAATGTTTGTCGGGTAAAAAGGATATATGTCGGAAAATTTCACTTACGTTTCTAAGTGGCGTACCAACTATTTAAAATATTGTTAGAAGGTTCTTGACTGATTCAGCTTTGACGAAGCGGACGTACCCCTTTATCTCCAAGCCTTTGTTGCTTTCATTACAGATGAGCTAATAGTGGTTAATTTAGGATTCATGTGAGGACACAAAACGGACACAAATCCTCGTGCAAATAATGCATAATTTGTGTCCAGTGCATCTCTTAACTATCTGAAATAATGAATATCGAGGTGGTGTGGGGTCGCTCTCACGCCGGTAACCCGGGTTCGAATCCCGGTGGGATCACCACAAACAAATTAAATAATTCCGGTTATTTAATTCATATAGGCAGGGTTGATTTTCGCCATTGTGTCCATGATTGTGACCAACAATGTCGGAAATGAGCGCTGCCTTTTTCATTTAGTGGCTCCCCGCATACAGGTTTTCGAGGGCGCTGCCGTCTTGCCGGGTTAGGTTCGGAATGTAACGTCCATAGGTGCGATAAACCATCGAGGTGTCAAAGCTTGGCCGTGACCGTCAATTCTCGTTCGTTCCACGGTGCCATTGCGGTGCGATTCAATAAGAAACCTATACGGACAGCCCGTGGACGTCAAGATCTGCCATTGCCCGGCCTGCCAGAAACTGCACGGTGCACCGATGCAGCGGGCTGCCATCTTTCACAAGCATGACGTAAGGACCATCGCTGGAATTGAGCATATGTGGTTCTTCAACAGCGAACGCCAGAATTATGAGCAAACCCTTCCGTGCGAAGTCAGCTGCGGGCACTGCAGTATGGGTTACAAAGCTGCGGGAACAAAGACGAGCGTGCCGGCCTGAAGGCGGCTGAAATCCTCGATCCTGCTGCCGCCCAAAAGCTCTTTGGAAGGCAGGTAGTAGATGGTTTGGGGATCCTTGAATCTGGCGCCGGCGATGCGGTAAGCCGACCGGTCCTTGCTCACCGGGAAGGGCCCATTGTAACCGATAATCAGGCGGGTGCTCACCGGCAGGTCGTCCCAGTCGGATATCATCGATCCATTCTTGATCCGTCCGGAGGGAAGGAAATAGATGGTGGTGTGATGATTGTAGGATCTGCCCGCCAAGGACCACGCCGTGATGCCGTCGGCAATGGTTTTCACGGGCCCGTCGTCCTTCAATTCGGCCAGGCTGCCGCTTTGGTTGAGAAGGACAACCGTTTTGGCCGGGATGCGGTTCCATCCGACCTGTTCGGTGATCTGATCGCCGGTGAATACCCGGCCGTCCGGGAATTGATATACCGTCGCGCTGCTGTCAAAGTCCTCTCCGGCGATCAACCAGGCGGTGTTGTGTTTGGAGATGAGGTTGGTTTCCTCGACCGCGCTGGCTATAGCCCGGGGGCCGGGGCTGTAGAACACTTCCGCCAGCTGAGCGTCGGCCACGAGCCGCCCGGCGCGTACGTCAGGGTCGTAATGCCAGGTGGGCCCCAGGCCTGCTTTGGCCCTGTCGAAATTCTTGGCGCAGCGTTTGCGACCGCGATGGTCGCGCTTGTGCCAGCGATTGGGCCGGCCGAAGGCGACCTGGCTGTGGGTCAGCACCGCCCGGTCGTCCAGACCGTATGCGTCCTGCAGGATGCGGAGCAACAGGCCGATCGATCGATATTGCTTGTCGGTGATGGGTGCGTAATGGTAGCCGACCAGTTCGATGCCGATAGACATCTGGCTGAGATCGGACCGGCCGTCCCACATGCTGGTGCCGGCGTGGTCGGCAGTCCACTTCTTGTCCAGGATGCGGTAGGTGCTTCCGTCGCGGGCAATCACATAGTGCGTATGGCCGCCGTCGGTACGCCGGCCGTTGCGAAACTGCTTGCCCTTTGAAACGACGCGCAACGTGGTGTCGAGGCCGAGTTCCGATGTGTGGACGATGAGGTAGCGGGTATGCTTGCGTTCGATCTTCTTGTATTCGGGGTTCAGCCGCGGTCGGTAATCGATGATCGCACGCTGAAACCGGTCGCGCTCCGCCATTGAAAAAGCAGTCAAGGGGGACGGCGCAGTCAGGCCGATGGCGAGGCAGCAAAGCGCAGCCAGCAGTAACCGTTTTCTAAAATCCAAGCGCAACCATTGCATAGCCACGCATCTATACGAACCGACCGACCCGGTTGTCAACCTTCGTCATTAGGGACATGTTGTTTCAATGGGGATGTTTCTTGATCGGAAGGGACGGAACCTTGCTGTTCCCCCCGGTTATCGTCTAAAACCTTGGGGATTCAGGGACGGGCAAGATTTTATGCGTTCCAGTAAAAAAGGGATTCGGGGTCATTCTTTACAAATTGTTCAAATAGCAGAATAGTGTGGATCAGAATGGGTGCAGCAGGAATTCGGGGCGGCTCTCATCACAAAATAAAGACAGTGCTTATCGTTTGGGAGATAGCTTCGTCAAGATCTGCCTGGCGGATCAAATATGATTTTCAGTGACATCCGAACCGAAAGCCATGGTGGCGAAAAAGCCAATAATTATGTCATTTTAAGTCATGTTAAAACATTAGTAACCATTTGAAAAAATAATCAAAAACCTGGTTTCGAACCCCGCTGTGATCACCAAAGAAAATCAAGGGGCTATTCGCATTAACGATTTGCCCCTTTTTCCTTGGTTGCGGCTGGTTGCGGTCATTATCTTAGTCATCCAGCCTATCTACTTTGCTCTTGTTCCTGCCTGGAATCCAGTGGTAGCCTATCAGCGTAAACAGGTTTTACAGGCCAAAGGCATCGATACGGGTTCCGTGGCCCGATATATTGGCGATATTTTAAACGTCGAGAAAAAGCGGATCTGGGCAACAGGCAAAAACCGGTTGACAGTATAAGCCTCAAGTCTCTTTTGTTGCTGGTGCGTTGACCTGCTTGGCGTGAGCATGTCATCGTTTGCCGGCAATTGGGACTGTCGTTTACACCTGTCAGCCAAGCTGAGGAACGCAGCAGGAGAATCGCCGCTCAACTTAGGTTTAAATATTGAGAATGCCCCATTGGCACAGATGTCTGCGGCTATTTTTTAGCCGCACTAGCCGCGCACTCGTTTTTTCCAAGGTCCATGACGTTTTGCTCATCAAGATCGACTTCAAGCCGGCCGGCGTTGACCTGGCGGATTTTGGCATACACTTCCGGTTGTTCGCGCATATTGTCCTTGATGAACTGAAGAAACTGCGCCGAGTCATCAAGATTGAATATGGCCCTGTTTTTCTCCTTTATCGAAGCAAGCGTATCCCGGAATATCAGGTTTGAGTCGGCTTCATCCCAACTCATGAAATGTCCAGGCAAAACGACCAGCTCCGGATCCATATTCCCCACTTTGGTGCCAAGGGTTTCAAATAGTAATTGGGACCACTCCTCGACCTTTCCACCCAGGTCCGGTCGGCCGATGGAAACCAGAAATACCGTGTCGCCGGCAATCATGTATTTATCATCAATCACATACGAAGTACTGCCCGGTGTATGTCCAGGGGTATGAATCACCTTCACTTCAGGCCCACCATCGGTGAAATGATACACCTGCTCATCCTGAATCGCCTGATAGGAAAATGCCGCCCCATAAAAATCGTTCTCGTGGGCCATCAGGTCAGCCCCGGTTTCCCTGGCGATAGCCGGGCTTCCGGAAATGTAATCGGCCTGAAGATGGGTTTCGAAGGTTCTGACGATACGGCATCCTTTTTCACTGGCAAACTTTTGATAAAAATCGATCTCTTTGGTGGGATCGAAGATCATTAGTTCGTCTTTATATACAAGCCCATAGCTGCAAGACGCCTTGGCTGGCCGGATAAACTGGTATAGGCTGTATTCGCTTGCGCCCCCGTCAACCCGCTTGGGCACCAGCAGATTTCCCCAAGTTTTTATCCCCCCTTCCAGGTAGGCGACATCCTCAAACCCATGCTTGATCAATACCTCGCCCACATACTTGGCCGACCCCTCCCTGGCACAGACGACTCTGATTTTTTTGTCTCTGGGTACCTGGGCCACGCTCTCTTCTTCCTCTTCGTCGGAGAAATCAATATAAGGCACATTTTTCATCTGGATTGGATTGGGTCCCTCGACTTTGAACCGGCCGAAATCGGACTCGGAACGAACATCCAGCAGAAAGAAATCCGTGTCATTATCCTTGATCCATCGGAATAGATCACTCGCTTTATAAGCTGTCAGACTCATAATATAATTTTCCTGTGCCACGTTTATGAAATAAACCACCCAGATATTTTTAAGGCAGGTTGTAATTCAATGGAAACCGTCGCCGCCCGCACCTTGCAGATTACAACACCAGGTATCGCTTACACTCCGCGGCCATTTCAGCATTGCGGGCCTGGGTGGCAAAATCCTTGAACCCGACCCCGGGCACCTGGTCCTCGCGTCCATGAAATCCGTTGGCCCGGAAACTCACGTCGCAGATGGAGAGCCGCGCCAGGCCGACAAGTTTCGCAAAATCCGGCTCAAAACCCAGTTTAACGGCTTTACCGGTAAAGAAAATTTGAACTTTTTTGCCCTTTTTGTGGGCCGCCCCGGCCAGGTTGACCACATAGTCGAGGTGGCGGTCCGACGTTACCAGAATTCCTAATGAATCAGCCATAGTTACACTCCATATCAATCGGTTTTAATTGCTCTTGCAAGGGTATTGACAAGTTTATCCCTGACATCCTTCTGGGTGGCGTACTTCAGGATCAGAAGGTATACCGCTTCACGCAGGAGTTCATCCTGGCTCCGGGATGCGCTGCATTCCGTACCAAGGATGGTATCGAGAAGGTCATGCACGTCTGCGCTCACCTGAGTCCTGACTTCGATGCTGTTGGGCCCCAGTCCTTCAAAGACATCGTTCCGGGATGCCTCGGGGCAGTCTTTGGGGTCGGCCCGGTAATCGGTCAGGGCCTGGTAGCACTCCATGGCCTTGTCCATGAACCGCTGCCGGATAAACTCCTCCCCTATGGACCGGATAATTTTCCGTGCCCAGAAGGCGTCGTCGGTTTCAGGGGAATTTTTGGCAAGAACTCTTTTGGCGGCTTCCAGCGACCTGTCATAGCAACTGCATCGTTCGAGCATGATGGCTGATGCGAGATCCTTATCCATTATTTTTCCTCCTGTGTGTCACCACCACGAAATGACCTTTTCGGCTTCGAAGATGTCATCTACCAGGGCTTCCCAGTCGACATCCCCTTCGTATAGCACGACGGTTTTTGCTTCCTGGTCGGATAAGGATTTCTTGAGGGAGGCAACGGTCTCATCCGGTGGGGTTCTCAAAATGTGAAGTGTCTGCATGGCCGTCTCCTAAAAGGGAATAACTTGAGAAGCCTCTTTGAGCTTCTCGGCAATTTCCCGAGTGGTCAGGAATTTGAATCCGTACTTTTCGGCATTGGCGGCGTTGTTGGTGTAACGCTCCCCCTCCATCTCGTCAAGGAACGCCATGTTCTCGGAATAGGCTTCATCCATGTTGGCGATTTCATGGTTCATGACGAACATCTGGACTTCCGCCATCTCCAGAAGCAGCCCCAGGCTGGTTCTCAGCGCTTCGTACTGCTGGTCGACCTCTTTGACTAACACAGCTATCTTATCGGCCATGGCTTCACCCCTTTTTGATAAAGTAGCGGGTATACCCCTGGTCCGTGTCGGTCATGCCCAGGAACTCGTTGCCCCCTTTGCCGGACCAGCCGGGGATGTCGTTTTTGGATCCCGGGTCGTCTCCGAGCACTTCCAGGATCTGGCTGGATTGCATGCCCTTGAGGGTCTTCTTGGTTTTAAGCAGGGGCATGGGGCAGGCAAGGCCCCTGGTGTCCAGGGTCTGATCGGCTTTGATGGTGTTGATATCCATTGCTATTCTCCTTTAATGGGTATTTTGATCCGGGTTAAAAGATGACAAATTTTTCGGACGCCTCGTTCCAGATGGCGATGAACGCCCACATGACGAAGAAAATGATAAACAGCGGAATGGTCACTTCCCAGGTGAACACCTCCGGCATGAAAATGCCCTTCCCGAGCCTGTCCGACAGGTTCAACGCCTCAATGGCCCTGGCTGTTAAAGCGTTGGACAATGCGAATCCAATCATGGTCATGACCAGTTTGAGATGCCCCTCCCCGATGCGCCACAGGGTGCTGCTGGCACACCCTCCGGCCAGAATCATGCCGACTCCGAAAATAAGCCCGCCCACCAGGCTGCCCAGGAAGAAGGGATGGTACACCCCCATCATGGGATCCTTGATCCAGGCCCACTTGATGATGGCGCTTCCCATGCCGTAGATAATCAGGCTCATGGCAACGACTTTGACCATTTCCGCCTCGCCGGTCATGAACGGGCACCGGAAGGCCCTGACAAAACAGAACCTGGCCCGGTGCATGACCAGGCCGATGAGAAACCCGAAAAACAGCAATCCCCCAAGCACGGTCTTGTCGATGGTGGCGTAAGCGTAAAACGCTGCAACGACAGCCACCACCACACCGGTGCCGATGTAAGGCTGGACCCGGTCCCAGTTGATCCCCAGGAACGGACCGGAACCGTCTTTTTTGCTCAAGGGTTTGGCCGGGAGGTGTTCCAACTCCCATAGCAGGTATTTCAGACCGATCCAGGCACCCCCGCCCAGGCCAACCATCATGGCGATGCCACCCAGGGAAAGCATGCCCGTGGCCGTGAAAAACCCCCCCACATTACATCCGCCGGCAAAGGCGGCGCCGATTCCCATAAGAATCCCTCCGACGATGCCCTTGGCATACTCCAGGGGGGGGGCCTGGCGAATCTTGAACTGACGGCTCATCATGGCTGAGAAAAAGGCGCCGACGAAGATTCCGAAGTTGGACAGGGACATGGGGTGGAGCCATGGTGCAAAGGGCTTATCCTTGAAGATGCCCAGGGAATACAGGACCCAATTTCCCCAGTTTTTGTAGCCGCCGGCAATTCCCCAGGGAGCGTCCCAGAGAAAGATCATGAGCGCCAGTAACGCAATGAATATTCCTGCCAGCCAGGAAGGCCAGTCCTGCTCAAACACGGCGATGTAATTCTTGCGTGCTTCCTCTTTAACACTTGCGATCAGAGACCCGGCTGCCATTGTCGAACTCCACGGTAAATAGGTTGGTCGTGATTGTTGTCATCAAGGGTTAACATGATATGGAACGATTCAAACAGCAAGGATGGTGCCACAGTGGAGAGTTGAACGGGAAGGCGGCGGAATTGCGCTAAAAATCATTATTTACGGTAGTTTATAAAAATGAACCGGAGCCTGCTGGAAAGAGTGATCTATCGGATTGCAGCCCAATTGGCTGTTAACCTGTTAACAACTGCCCCCTAACAGGTTAACACAGTGAACCTTGAAATCGATGTCGGGACCGGTGAAGCCTGAAAGAATCTCTGCAATGCTTAAGAAATGGGCGACGTTCGATATGAAATGATTCTTCGATCAGCAGGTTTAGAGCTGGAAAGGGCGATGAAGAGTATATCAAAAAGGAAAAATTAACCGGGTCTTTTTTTCCCGGGTAATTTCAAGGATGCGACGCGACTGAAGATATATTGGATGGCCTCGATTTTAAAGATCCAGCCCCACAATCCGGTCAAAATAATAAAAACACCTGAAACGATGCTGATCACCGCCAGGCTGGGGATGAGTGTTTGTTCATGGCGGTTCATTTGAAGCGCGCCGTGCACCAGCCAGAGTATTGCGCCGATGACCAGTGCGCCAAGGGCTGCATTCAGATAGGCACGATAAACGCCGATGGCGGCCTTATTGTTGCTGCGCCGATTCCAGACTGAAAACAGAAAAAGGGTCTGAAGGATGGCGGAGGCTGAAATGGCCAGGCCAACCCCGGCAACGCCCATCATTTTTAACCCGATCCAGTAGATCGGCAGGCTCAGAACCACGGCAATCGTACCAAACACCGCCGGTAATAGGGTGTTTTGTGTCGCATAAAAACCACGGTTGACGACGGTTTGGGAGATGAAGGCAATGGCTCCAACCATCAGACAGGACAACGTCAAGGCCGTCATTTTCGTGTCTTCAGGGGAAAATTGACCCCGCTCAAAAAGCACGTAGACAATTTCATGCCGCAGCACGGCGACCAGAATGGATACCGGGATGACGATGGACAGATAGCGCAATATTTTATTGATGATATCATTCAACTCGGACAGACGCCCCTGAACGGCCAACTGCGCCATATAAGGATAGGAAGCTACCCCCACGGCCTGTCCGAAGAAGCCGACCAGCATCAGCATGACACGCATGGCATAATCAATCCACGCGATGGCTCCCGCCGACAGGAAGCTGCCGAAGAATTTTGAGAACAGCTCCGTCGAGAACACCATGGTGAGTCCGATCATCAGGGGCAGGGTCAATACTACATAGCGCCTGATGTCCGGGTGGGTGAAGTCAATGATGGGCCGGAATTTTATGCCGATTCGAAAGGCACCGATAATCTGGATCGCAAAACTGCCTGCCATCGCACCCGCCAGCGCGCCCCAGCAAAAACCCTCCACACCCAACCGGCGGCCGAGGAACCACCCGCCGGAAATGATGCCAAGATTGTAAATCAAAGGCGCCAGGGCTGGAAATAAAAAGCGCTTCTTTGCATATTGTACCGCCATCAGCATGCCTCCGGCGAAGAAGAAGAATTGTGCCGGCAAGGTGATACGGGTCATTCTTACGGCCAGAGCGATAAATTGAGGGTCCTGGCGTCCCGGTGCCAATAAGGGTACCACGACGGGGGCCACTATCATTCCCATCACGATGAGCCCAATGAGAAGGGTACCAAAGACTGTCGTGATATTTGAAAAGGTTCGCCATCCAAGGGTTTCCTCCCCTTCGGCCAGGTAACGGGAGAAAATGGGAATGAAGGTGACCGATAAAAATCCGCTGGCCAGAATGTGATTGAGTATTTCGGGCAACACGAAAGCGACGCGATAGGCATCGACTTCCGTTCCGGCTCCCGCCAACGCGGCCAGCACCATCTCCCTGGCGATGCCGGTGACGCGGCTCAGGAAAATGCTGGCCATCATGATGATTGTGGCTACACCCATTTTACTGAAGTCACCTGACCCCTTAGGATGATTCATTTTAACCCTTTGGCTGAATTATCTGCCGATTAGAGGGGATTGCCAGGAGGAAACGACCGCCTGCCCCCTGCTGCGCTGAAAGATACCCCTTCAGGTACCAATTCTTCCACTTTATCTCAATCGAATTGATTGGCTTTGCGCGCCGCTAAACATTCATTTCCCATATTGACAAATATTTCGAATTATAAGATAGTCTTTCATCTGATCTGAATGCGCTTTTCCACTAAGCAGGTTTCAACACATCGCTAAAGCTGCACCGAACTCTACTTATAACAGAAAATTCTTTCTCTTAAGAACGCTTAAGGCGTTCCTCTTTTCGATGTCATGCGTGGCAACTATCGAAAACTAAATGATGATTGCCTCAAGACAAATTTAAATGCTTTTAAAAATGCTGAACTTTTTCAAAACAGGACAGGATGACATATCTTGAATGGGGGGGCTGATATGAAACGATTTTTTTTCGTAATGATAGCCTTGTCTTTTCTTTTCCCCCGATTTGTCGAAGCGATTGACTGTCGGGTGATTGCCGTCACCGACTCCTATGGCGTTGGTGGCAGCGTTGACTATGCAGCCGTGGCGGTGACATGCCCGGATAACGGTGAGGGTATCGGGTTTTATAACTACGCCGGGGGATATCAATGGATTATCGGTGATCAGATCACCATTGACGCCATCCGGGTGGGGGAGATGGTTCCGGTGGAAGTGGTCCACCCTGGGGACTCGTATGCCGAACCCCGATACATTAACGTTTATAGAATATGGGATTTTAACACGAAGGGTAATTGACCATAAACTGTTGCTGATCATTTTTATCGTGCCTGAACTTTGAAAAGGGTCTCAGAACATCGGAGACCCTATTTATTTTTGGCATTCCGGTCGCGTCTTTCGGATTTGATCGATGCAGGTGTCTCCCTATGGCTCGATGGGATGCTCGGGAAAAGTCTACCTCCATCCCGGGCATCGCGCCGGATATCATCCGGGCGCCAATCCGATCTACCTCAAACCGATCTTCAGGCGCAGCCGCGCTTCGTTGAGGATTGAAATGCGAGCCCAACGCCGATATTGGCCGGAATGGGGCGTTTTGAAATGGGCTCTATTGTTTCGCGTGGCAACCTTCATATTATGCAGCCCGTGCGGACCCGGCGTGCCATATGGAAAAACGGTATTATAGTTGGTCAGTCGGCAGGAGCGGTCACTGCCGGACATCCAACAACAATAAATGTGTAAGGAGGGTGACTCATGAAGGAAAATCAAACAATTCCGGAAACCGCCGTGGATCCCGTCTGCGGCAAGACCTTCGATCCGCGCAAGACCCAATTTACCTCCAAGGACGACAAGGGCACCCATTTTTTCTGCTCGGATGAGTGCCGGCGCCGATTCGACGCTGCGGACGCTAAAACCAAAAAAGGGTTCTGGGCGAGATATACCGATCGTCTGAAGAAAACCCACTGCACGCAGACACCCCCCGAGTGCCGGTGAACGGCTGGACGAGTAAAGGAAAATAGGGGGCGCCAAATCGCGTTATCCCACGAGAAGACAGGGGAACCGCATACTTCAGGCCCAACGCGGTTGGATCACTCAGGGCAGCCTGTAAATAACCCCGCCCCAGGTGAGACCTGCCCCCAGGCCGATGAACATGACATTGTCACCGGACTTCAGCATGCCTTTCTCCATCAGTTCATCAAGGGCGATGGGAATCGTGGCGCCGGTGGTGTTTCCATATCGCTGAATGTTATTAAAAATTTTATCTTCGGGAATATTCATTCGTTCCCTGAAGGCTTCATTGATTCGAAGGTTGGCCTGGTGGGGAACGACCATGTCAAGTTCCTCCAGTTGCATATCGGCTTTATCCAGCAGTTCCCGGGCTACTTGCGGAAGTCGAATGACCGCCAGTTTGAAAACGGTTTTCCCGTCCATGTAGGGCAAATACTCCTGCTTGGCCTGAACCTCCGCATTCATGACCGGGCCGCTTTTCCGGGCCGGGACGCCCACACGCAACACGTTGGCATATTTCCCGTCAGCATGGAAGACAGAGGCCAGAATACCGATCTCTTCGTCGGTCTCTTCAGCTTCGATGCAGACGGCGCCGGCACCGTCGGCAAAAATGACGGCAGTGTCGCGATTCTGCGTGTTCAGTTCCAGAAATCGGCTCTGGGTCTCGGCCCCGACCATCAGGATTTTCTGCGCCTTGCCGCTTTTGATATAGGCATCGCACAATTCCAATCCATGCAGAAAACCGGTGCATTGCTGGCGAATATCAAGCGCCGGGACATTTTCAGCCCCCAGCTTGTGCTGAAGAATGACGCCTGATCCGGGGACATAGACATCCGAGGTCATGGTGGCAAAAACAATCAGATCCAGATCTGTGGATTTCCAGCCGGCTCTCTCCAGGGCGACCCTTGAGGCTTCCAGAGCCAGGTCCGATGTGCCCACGTCATCGCCAGCTTTGACCCAATACCTGGCCTCAATCCCCGTGCGTTGCCGAATCCATTCATCTGAGGTGTCCATCAGTCTGGATAGATCGTCGTTGGTGACGTGGCGGTCCGGTACATACCTGCCGGTGCCTTTAATAATCGACCGTTTCATCATTTTACCATCCAAGGGTTGTCGGTAAGTATGGGATGCTGAAAAGAAGATCCTTCAGCCAAGCCATTGCGCGGGATTGATATTGACTGTCTTGAGTGAGGATTCAACTATAAATACCTGATATCCAACCTACAATCAAGCCGGATGTTACCTGGTATCGGTTGGAGATAGAGCGTTCAGGTCGCTGAAGCGCCGCTCTATCTTGTTCACCATAACTGGCCCATGTACGCCTGTTTCCCTGCAAGGGCAAGTAGGGAACGTTTGCCAGATCGTAAATGAAACAGACATCCTGAATGGATGTTCAGGCATCCCGAAGCAGGGAGGGCCGGGGTTATTCCTGCGGCAGAATTTTAAGCTGTTCGGCCAGCGTCCAGAAATACAGCGTGACCGGCTGGGCGTTTTCATCCAGCCGGCTCAATCTCACCTTGGCGATGCTTTCGTCAACGGCCACCACTTCGACCCGGATATCTCTCGGCGAAAGAAAGACTTTTTCGGAATTCAGCAGCTTCCGTGCTGCGGCGCGGTTCTGGTTAATCATAAAATTCTGATATTCCTTCATCGACGATTGAAAAGCCGAAACGTAAGAATATGCAGGGATCACGGCCGCCGGGTTGGCGTAAACCGGCATTGCCGAAAGGATCAGGGTGGCAAGAACGAAAACGGCGATTTTCACGGTCATTGATAACGCTCCCATTTTTCCATGTAACCCCCTCATGGGGTTGCGCGGAGTATTGACTTGGCTGGATGAATATATCGGCATTTTCGATGAAATATAAAGGAGTGATCCCGATAACTGGTTTGCGGCCTGATGGTTTTTTTAAAATACATTAGTTAGGACTACCTCACGGAAACAGGGAAAGAAACCTTGCCTGGAGCACAAGGAACTGTTTCCGAAGGGGCATCGCGTAACTGAAAATTCCTGCCTGTCCATGGTCATGACATGCCCGCAAGCGGTGACCGCTTTCTGGCGTCCGTTGTCAAGCGGTTGCCGGTTTTACACTCTTTCACGACCCTATCTGCTGATTTTTTGTATGGAAAATGATCGCTGAGAAATGGCACACTATTTGACGATATTTCCTTCCGAGCTGCTGTTCTCCACCGGTTCGGCAGTGCTTGGCAAGGCGGGCATGCACCACCTCAGCCAGTTGACCATCCGCTGACGGGCGCGGGTCGCCGCGATACCCCACCGGCCGGCCATTCCATGGGAATTTAAAAGGAGTTATAGGGTATTACGAGGTTGTGCGGTCCCTTGCAGGAGAGCGTTTTAGGCACAGCGATGAACGTTAACGGCATGATATCGGGAAAAGCAATCGTCGGGGGCAACGGCCCCCGACGATTGAAGTTGACATTTACTGGAGGAACTTATTCAGCTTGGAGAACTCTTCCTGCATTTCCAAAAGCTTACCCTGTATCAGCATACCGATGACGGCCAGGCGACCCTGCACATTGCCGGATTTATCCAGCACCCTGTCGATTTCCGTCTGGTAGACCCGCAGGTGCGGGTGGCGCTCCAGATAGCGCTCGCGATTTGCCAGGGCTTCCTGCAGGCGCTTGTTTGCCGTGGCGGGCCGCTGGTATGACACGTAGTGGCCTTTATTGAGATGATTTTGCATGCCTCCACCTCCGATAGGTTGAACCCACTTATTTTTCAGTGTCAGCTTGCTATATCTTAAACACTATTCAGACCGCGGTCCACCGCTTACTGTCCGGATTCGAAAAATATTTTCCAGGAATCAGGCAAGCCCCTGACGTTGCCCCTAAAGATGGTTTCCTTTCAGCGCCCCTGCTACCTGAAAGTCAGTCCGGCCCGGACTCCCTTCATCATATTTCCGGGCCAAGGTGCTGCGATGCCATGTTAAGGACGTCATCGATCGGTATCGGTTGGGATTTAAGATGGTCAAGGCGGGTAATTTCGAGTATGGAAGGTCGAGTAAAACTTGCAGAAAGGTATTCAAACCTATGGCGCGCCCCTGGCAGACCATTGATCGTATTTCCACCGAAGAGGGCCTCCTTGAGCTGCGAAAGCGCGGGGAACGCGATTTTCTAATCACTGTGGGCGGCCACGTGTTGATGAACAGCATGGCCAATCGGTCAGAGGTGGCCCTGGGGCAGCTTGCCTGCGGGCACCTGAAGCAGTCGACCCGGCCGCTGGTGCTGGTGGGGGGGCTGGGCATGGGCTTTACGCTCAAGGCGGTGTTGGACATCCTGCCGGCCACGGGGCGCGTCGTGGTGGCCGAATTAAATCCGGCGGTGCTGGCGTGGTGCCGGGGGCCTCTGGCTGCGCTGACGAACCATGCCGCGGCGGACGAACGGGTCAGCGTTGAAATTGCCGATGTCGCCCAATTGATCCGCCGCCATGCGAAAGAGGATACACTGGAAAAATTAGATGCCGTCATCCTGGATCTGTATACCGGTCCCTATGTCCGCAGCCACAAACGCGACGATCCGCTCTACGGAAGCATCGCCATCAAAACGACCCGGGCGGCCCTCAAACCGGGCGGGGTCTTTGCCGTGTGGGGTGAAGACTACGACGCCGGATTCGCCAAGCGCCTGGCAGCGGCCGGCTTTGCGTCGACCCGTCACCGGTCGGGGCGGGGCGGGTCCGGGCATGTAGTTTACCTGGGAAGGAAAGAAACGGGAGCACTTCGGGTGGTTTGATTGGGTAATCCGGTTTTTGGAAAGCCCGGGTTGCCTGCCGCGTGTCCCGAGATGTCGCAGGCGGGTGGAAGATGTTTACCGATATTGATATGCTCGATATTGCACCACTGATATTCGGGTCTTATCATTAACGGGAAACCCTGAAGAGCAGGGAATCACGGGTAACTGAATGTTATTCATCTACCCTCCTCCTTGGGCAAGCCTGGATCCAGGCTTGCCCGCCTTATTTATCACGTCGACATGATCAGCCCTGATTGCGTCAAGGATTTGGACAATCGATTCGGTGGTGGTGGCGCTATGCTGGGCCTGGCTGAATTGTGCAAACCAGGCGATCGATAAAAAAATCAGGGCGGTTACCAGAGCGAACAGCCGCTTGTCGGTTTTTTCCATTGGGTGCCTCCACAAAATTCGAAATCTTTTCGAATAAAACCTAACAAGTTCTATGCCACTTTGATTATCCAGAGGGGGAAGGGTCCAAGCGGTCCTGCGGGTGTGTTCTCCCTCAAGCCGTTTTCCCGCCATGGCCGCGCAGCAGGTCCAGCACCCGATCCAACGGGATGGCTTCGCCGACAAAGCCATTATGCCCGCTGATGGTCGCGGCGGTGAACAGCGAGTTCAGGATGGCCTCTTCCGTCGCTTCGATGGCCGCCTGGAAGAGCGGCGAAACCAATTCGTTGGGCAGATCGGCAATGGCAGACAGGGCTTGGCGCCGCTCTGGGGTGCGCCGGACGTCATCCGCCACGGAAAAGGCAATGGCATAGTCCCCGGACCCGTTGGCGAACGAAGCGCCGGTGCGCGCCAGACCGAACAGGCCGCGCCGGGCCAGCCGCGACAGGTTCCGATCCGACAGGGGAGCATCGGTTGCCAGAATGATCATGATCGAGCCGTCTGCATCCCCATGGCTTAACACGTCTTTGAGATAATACCGGCCCAGGGCCCGGCCTACCGGTACGCCCAGGATGTGGAGGACACCGCCGAAATTGGACTGCACCAGCACGCCCACCGAATATCCTCCCAGGCGATTCGGAATGACCCGCGAACTGGTGCCGATGCCTCCTTTCCAGCCGAAGGCCATGGTTCCGGTGCCTGCACCTACGTTTCCCTCGTCGACCGCTCCGCCGTCCGCATCATCGATTGCCCGGCGAATCATGTCGGGCGCCACGGCACGATATCGAATGTTGTTCAACCGGCCGTCATTGGTTTCGCCCACCACCGGATTGACGGTCGTTACCGCTTCATTTCCCGGAAGCGCCAACACCCAGTCGAGAATGGCCTCGGCAGCCCGGGGCACGCACAGGGTGTTGGTCAGCACGATGGGTGTTTCGATCTCACCCAGTTCGCGGATCTGGGTGCTTCCCGTCAATTTGCCATACCCGTTGCCGACGGCAATGCCCGCGGGTACTTTGCTTTGGTAGACATTCTCCCGATGCGGCAGAATCGCCGTGGCGCCGGTGCGGATATCGTCCCCTTCGATCAGGGTGAGGTGCCCGACCTCGACGGAGCGAACGTCGGTGATGGCATTGAGCGGTCCCGTTGGCAAAATGCCGGGGGCAATGCCCAGTTGCCTGGCTCGTTTTCTCACGGATTCCATATGCACTCGATTCAGGAGCGGCGGTCCGACCTTTTCCTGCCGGGCGATCGGGCCGACCGGCGGGTCAGTAATCATAAAACAGCTGCTGGATCTCACCCAAACCGCGCTTTTTCAACAGCGCCAGCATCAACAGGATGCGGGCCTTGGCCGGATTGAGCTCATCCGAGGCGATAAAGCCCATGCGGTCATCATCGATCTCCACGTTTCTCCCCACTTTCCCGGTGGGAACCCGTGAACTGCGGACGATAAATATGCCCTTTTGCGCTGCCCGGGCAGCCCGTTGGATGGTTGCCGCGTTCATGTTGCCGTTGCCATCGCCGGCAATCACGATTCCCCTGGCACCTCTTTCCATGGAACCGTCGATGAGGTCGGCCGGCATGTCGGCACAGGCGTAGATGATATCCACGCGGGGCAGCGAGGTGACCCCTTCCACGGAGAATTGACTTTTATGGGTGTGTTTACGAAACGGCCTGCGGAAATATTCGGTTTTACCGTAATTGACCGTTCCGATCAGGCCATTGATTGGTGAAATAAAGGTTTCCACGGAGGTGGTGTTGGTTTTGGTCAGTGAATGGGCGCCGTGGATACGATCATTCATTACCACGAGCGTGCCGCGCCCGGCGGCATCCGGATCGGCGGCGACGGCGACGGCATTGTAAAGATTGAGCGGCCCATCGGCGCTGATGGCAGTGGATGCGCGCATGGCTCCGGTCATGACCACCGGCTTTTTACTTTTTACAGTGAGGTTGAGAAAGTGGGCTGTCTCTTCCATGGTGTCCGTGCCGTGAGTGACGACCACGCCGTCGACGTCATCGGCACCCAACAGGGTGTTGATCCGGTTGGCCAGGTCGATCATGATGGCAAAGGTGATGTCCTGGGATCCCACATTGGCCACCTGCTCGCCGCGGATACGGGCAATCTCCGTCATTTCGGGCACCGCGCCGATCATGGCATCGACGGTCACCCGACCTGACGCGTAGCCTGCCTGGGTCGCGGATTCGGCCGAACCGGCGATGGTGCCGCCCGTGGCGAGAATTATCACACGGGGGAGCTGGTCCGGTCGGGGCCGGATTCTCTTTGCTTGCATGGATTTGCCCTGCCGATTGCCGGCATGCGTTTGTTTCCGGTTAATCCGATCTTTTGAAATTATTTGTAACACCAATAGGTTAGTTGATTAAACAGTATAGGCAATCCATGGAAAACCTCAAGTGAAAAATTGCCCTGGCGATCATTTTTCTCCGGTGATCGGCCGGGATGCGAAGCGGAAGGGATCTTTGTCCGTGAGGTTATCCAGTTCACCCAGCCCGTCGAGAAAGGCCGGGGATCGGTGGAAGTGGGCTTTCCCGCGGATATAATCGTTGGGAGCCGCCAAGCCCTCACGGCTGATTTGAAAATAAAGGGGGCTGTCAATTTCCAGGAGTCGCCGGGTGCGGACACCGGCTTTTGGGCGCAGGTGGGCCCGACGATGGCAAATGCCGGAAAAGATGAGGTCCGGTAATCTTGCCTTTGACAAGATTCACTGCCATCTGCTATAGATTATTGGAAAAATCGGCTCCGCGGGGGCTGGTTTTCTTCTTTGTTCAGGTCCGGCGTCGTTTGTTGACAATATTTCGACAGGCAATGGGCGGATAGCCTTTCGTTGATATCCGGCCATCGGTACGATACCTATTAAAAAACAGAGGATGCGACAGCCCATGGGGGTACCGCTGATCGAAGAAATGTTGACCGGCGACAGCAAGGAAATCCGGGATATTGCCACAAACGAGGCCGTATTGGTCGGATTCCTGACGCTGGCAAAAGGTGTCGATGATCTGCCGGATATGAGCATCCGGTTCTATGAGGAGCCGCGGAGCCTCTACCAGGTGACCTCCAAGGGGCACTCTCTGGAGGAACTGGTGGAGATCCTGTCCTCGTTTTTCGGCAAACCGGCCAAAGCCCCCGGGAAAGGTCTTCCCGTCTCTCTGCGCTTCGACCCTACGGTGAAACATCTGGGCGGCATCCGCAAGGATCAGGCCCTATTCCTGAAAAAACTGAAAACCGGCTCGTTCTACGGTGCCCTGTGGCCCTGGCGCCAGGACCCGGGCAAAATCGAAGTCCTCCTGGGATTCTGCTCATCCAGCATGAGCGAAGAGGATTACAACCAGCTGGCAACCCTGGTTCAAAAGTTTTTAAGCAAAAAAAAGATTGAAACCATTTCCGACGTGGGCGGGCAGATCCACGGCATCAGCCTTCCTTCGTTTCTTCAGATGTCGGAAATGGAAGGTGCCACCTATTCCCTAAAAGTAACCAGCGGTAACCGCAGCGGCTACCTCTATCTTGATGGCGGCAGCCTTATCGCGGCGCAGTATGCGGGGCAGACCGGCAACGAAGCCGCCTACCGGATCATCAGCTGGGACAACGCCGCCATTCAGATTGAAGCGGCGGACCCCGACCGGGTTAGAGAAATCCACGATCCGCTCATGAGCGTGATGATGGAGAGCCTGAAAATCAAAGACGAGGCCGGTGATCAGGCGCCGCCTGCTTCCCCGGATCGTCAGGTACCCGTCCCCCCCCTCAAACCTGAAAAAGCTCCGCCGGCGAGCCAACCGAAAATAAAAAGAGAAACCCAACCGCTAAAAAAGCCCCTTAAAAAAGACTCGAAGCCGGTTCAGCAGGCGTCCTCCGAAAAAGCGGCAATCCCTCCACCCCCACCGGAATCGTCTGTTGCCCAGCCTTTTGAAAAAGCGACCGATCGATCGGTGGGCAAACAGGACCAGATGGGAAGGACCGGAAAACTGCTCATCGTATTGGGGGTGGTGATTCTTTTTGCGGCAGTGGTTACCGTCGGGGGAAAACTGCTCAAAAACAGACAGATCAATCGCCGGTACGACCAGTTGATCGCCGACCTCGAGGTCACCAAAGCGCTTGACGCCCAGATTGTGATGCTGATGCAATACCTCAAAGCCTATCCTGAGGATGCCCATCGGTCGGAACTGGAAGCCCGGCTGACTGATGTCAATGCCGAAATTGAAAAGCTGGACTATGAAAAAACCATTCTGGCTGTCAATGGACTGGCGGTTGACGAGAATTACGAGAAAAAGGCCCTTTCCCTGTATACCGCCTTTTTAAGAAAGTTTCCCCAAAGCCCTTACGCCAAGCAGATCAATGAAGCCATTGACGGCATTCGGAACCTGCTGGGGACCGCCCATTTCGAGGATCTGAAAAAGGTTGATACCACCGATTTTCTTGAGCGTTACGCTGCCTATCGGGATTATCTGGAGCAGTTTCCGCAAGGTGCGGAGCGAGAGGCCGTGGAACGGATGATCATCGATCTGGCCCAAGAATATTACGGGGCCATCGAGAAGCAGACCGCCACTTGCGATGCCCGGGGAAATTGGGACGACTGCATCGCCCAATGCGACCGGTTCCTGTCCGCTTTCACCGATGGGGCTTCGGCGGATAAGGTCAGGATGCTGCGCAGCGTGCTTCAGGACAAAAAGGATGTTGTCGAACTGGAAGGCAAGGCGGCCCTGGTGGCTGACGATTATGCCAAAGCCAAAAAGATCTATGTCGACTATCTTGAAGAACGGCCGGACACCTCCCAAAAAGAGGTTATCGTTCAGCGTATCAATGCATTGAATGCCGATTCTGCCAAGCAGGTGGCCTGGGAAAAAACAGCGGCCTACGCTTCCAATCCGGCTAACGACATAGTCAGCCGGATCCAGCGGTTGGACAGGTATATGGAGAACCAGGCATCGGGTCCTTATGTCATGCTGGCCAAAAAGCTGAGGGCCCAGCTCGACCCGGAACTTCAGGAAGCCATTCGCGCCCAGCGGGCAGAAGCGGCACGGCGCGAGGCATTGGCCCGGCAGCAGGCGGAACAGGCCCGACGGGCCAAAGAGGCTCAGCGAATTCAGCGGCTCCGGGATCAGGTGGCCAGGCAGTTGCGCCCTGTGGCGAGCCGCTTCGTGGACCACCGGGATGGTACGGTTACCGACCAGATCACCGGGCTTACCTGGTGCCTGCTGGATTCTCATCTGGATCTGGGAAAATGCATCCCCTTTCAAGCAGCCAAAGCATACGTGCAGGGATTGACCACTGGCGGCCATTCGGACTGGCGTCTTCCCACGGCCGGCGAACTGGCCGCACTCTATAAAAACAGTCCTTTTTTCCCCGGTACCGGCGCCGCGTGGTACTGGACGTCCGAAACCTTTGCAAGAGGATATCACCGGGTCGTGGATGTGGTGACGACCGTGCCGGAAACCGTGTTCGAGAGGACTTCAAAAACCGAGGATAGTTGCGGTGCCGTTCGCGCCGTGCGCAGATAAATGGGTTTTTTTGCCGATCCTTGCAAGCGGCATGCAACCGGAGCAACAGGGATGGACGCGGATGCCGGTGCGGACGCCCGGCAATTATTCATTGAAAAATTTTCTATTTGGGTTTATATCTGCTTCGTTTTTCACTGATTAAAGCCCAAGCTAAGAATTGAGGAGGGGGAAGCGTATGCGTAGCCAATCGTATGTGGGGGTGGTGTTGCTCATCGGTATTATTGCCTGTGCCTCGCTGGGAATTGCCATTGCCGGAGATGAAGAGATGTGTGTTCCCATGGGGATCATCACCCTGGAACCGCCGGATTCGGTGGAGGCCAAGCGGTCCGCCGTGGAGTTCCAGCATAGTCGTCATTTTGTCAAAGCCTGCAACGCCTGCCACCACACCTGGGAATTCACGGAGCCCATTACCGGATGCATGACCGCCGGTTGCCACGATCTGGATACCCTGCCCAGAAAAGAAGATTCCAAGGCCATCGATAAGGACCAGGCCTTCCGATTCTATAAAAACGCATACCATGGTAAGTGCATCGGATGTCACAAAACCATGAAACAGGAAATTCAGCAGATGGCCACCACCCTTGCCGGAATCGATGGTAAACTCCCGACCACCGGTCCTACCGGCTGTATCGAGTGCCATCCGAAAGAATAGGTTCGCGTTCGATGCGTTCCCCCGGTTAGATGCAACACCACAAAAACCCCGTCCCATGGCGGGGTTTTTATATTCCCTTCACCGAAAGAGCTCGCGCACCATATAATAGATCAGCGGCAGGAAAATGGCCGGAAGCATGTTGCCGACCTTTATGTGGGCCAGTCGCAGCATGTTGATACCGATGGCGGCAATCAGCAGTCCGCCCACCCCTGACATCTGGGCGATCACACCGGAAGTGAGAAACGGCCTGAGCAGCGATGCCCCCAGGGTGATTGCACCCTGATAAACCAATACCGGTGCGGCAGAGAAGATTACCCCGCTTCCGAATGTGGAGGCGAAGACCACCGATGTGATGCCATCCAGCAGCGACTTGGCAAACAGGGTTTCATGGTTCCCTGCCAGTCCGCTTTCCAGTGATCCCACGATAGCCATGGACCCCACACAGAAAACCAGGCTGGCCGTAACCAATCCTTTTGAAAAACCACCATCGGCCGATCGGCTGAAATGTTTTTCGGCATAGGCTCCCAGGGCTTCGATACGGTCCTCGATCCGCATGGCCTCCCCCAGCAGGCTGCCGACGACCATGCAGATGATGATCTCGAGAAGATCGGTTGCATTTAATGCGGAACGGACTCCGATGAGAACGACGGACAGGCCGATGGCCTGCATGATGGTCATTTTGTAGCGGTCTTTAATTCCCTTTTTGAGGAGGAGACCAAAGACCCCGCCTGCTATTATTGCCACTGCATTCACTATGGTGCCGATCATGGTGCGCTCGCTTGCCTTCGGGGATTGAGAAAACTCATCCACTCGAAAATTTTCAAGCCGGCAACAGGTGCCGGCTTGTCTGAAAAGTATGGAATTGATTGACCGCCGATAAGGGGGAAAGGGTTTGCCGCTTTAGAAAACTGTTGAAAAACAATGGCGTCTGGCGAGTCCGTGTTGTCATTCGGCTGAAGATGCTCAATTGCCGGACAAGAACTCCTTTTCCCGCCGATTTTTGCCTTCGCTCGTGATGTTTTGCAACACCCTTGCGGTTAGAGCGGTTTCCGGATTCCCCGTTCAAAAAGTTCGAAGGCCGTGGCCAGGGTGGATTTCAGGTAATCCTTGTCCGAGCTGATAATCTTCTTGCTGGCTTCCCAGAGCACAACGCCGGAGAACATGGACCAGAAAATGTCGGCCAGGGCCACGGGATGCCGATCGGCATAGATGCCTGTTGCCATCCCCTCTTCAAATATCTTGGCGATGGCGCCGATGGATTTCTGGGACAAATCCTTAATTTCCTCCAGCAGCGATTCGGACAGGTTTTTCAGGGTCTCGCTGGATTGAAGGTGAAACATGTTGATGATGATCAGCGGGTCGAAGTCATAGACGTCGTACATGGCTTCCATGAGCGCGCTTAGCTTCTGATCGGGGGACAGGGTCGTCTCTTTGTTGACGTGGGTGACCCGGATGTGGAGGTATTGGAGAATTCGCAGCGACAGGGAGGCGTAAAGCTCCTCTTTGTTCTTGAAATAGAGATAGAGGGTGCCCGGGCTCAGCTCCGCCTCTTTGGCAATATCCTCCATGGTTGCCTTGTTGAATCCCTTTTCAGAAAACACCCGTTTTGCTGCAACGATAATCTGCTGCCGCCGCCGTTCCTTTTCTCTCTCTTTTCGTTCCTGAATACCCATGATGCAATGGCTTCCTGAATGTTATTTATTTAGAAAACGTCTCTATAGTGAATAATATTCCGAGGGTCAAGGGAAAACTCCCGAATTTTCTCTGGTCCCTGCTTTGGCTGCTTGATGGTTGACAGGGATGGTTCAGCCGGTAACAAAAACTTTAAAAAATAAGTCTATAAGGAAAATAGTCAAGTGGTGCGAAAGGTGATCGGCCGGGTGGAAACGGGGGCGGAAACGGTGGAATTGACCGTGGGGCATAAAACGGGAAGCAATGGGGTTTTTCCCCGTCCGTTAAGGCACCGCGGTCATCGTTTGGCGGCTATCCCATGAATACGGAAAGGGTGTTGTTGCGCGCGTTGACATGCTGGATGGTGACCTGCACCAGATCCTCGGGCTTCAGGTCAATGCCGCTGGACTGGGGCAGAGGGCATTCGATCATGTAGGCCTTGAGCAGGATGGAATAGGCATTTCTCCGCCGCTGCAGTACGATGGCCTCCTCTTTGCCGCCGATTCGTCCTTCCAGGTGTTTGAGCAGCCAGTAGCGGTTTCTGCGAAACTGAATTCTTCCCACATCGGCCATGGGCTGAGCCAGTTGCCCGATAATTTCATCGATCTCCCTTTCCGTGTAGGCTTTTTCAAGGCCCAGTACCGCCCGGAGCTGGCGCTGGGTGACCAGATCGAAATACTTCCTGATGGGCGAGGTGGCGGTTACATAGGCATCGAGGCCCAGTCCGCAGTGATGATCCGGTACGGACCGCAGCGCAAACCGGTTGAGCAGTTTTCGCTGCATCCAGTTCTGAAAAAGAGAACCGGTGCCGTTTTTAAGAATGCGGTCCTTGGGTTTTGGTTGCGATCTGAAAATGGCCGGCGTGTTGTTCTCAACAAGAAAACGGGCCGACAGCCAGTTGGACAGGATCATCATCTCGGCGATCAGCAATCGGCCCGGACTTTCACGGTTTACCCGATTGACCACGGGAGCGCCCGATTCATCCAGCCAGATGTTGATTTCCGGAAGGGTGATCTGGATGGCGCCCTGGCTAAGGCGTTTTTCCCTGAATCGGGTGGCGATGGTGTAGAGGGTCGAGATGGCCTCGCCCTCTTCTGCACTGACGTTGGCTTCGAAATAACTGAGTTGATGGTCGACGCGAATGATGGAGGGGAAAATATCGTAGCTGATGATGTCGCCGGACAGGTTGATTTTCACCATGGTGCTGATCGCCGGACGAAGATGATCCTTTTTCAGGCTCAATCGGTTTTCAGCCAGCAGTGGCGGCGCCATGGAGATCCGGTTGTCCGGCATATAGATGGAACTTCCGCGGGAGCGTGCCTCCCGGTCCAGCAGGTCCCCCTTTTTGATATGCTGGGCCACATCGGAGATGTGGATCCCCACAAGAAAATGATCGTCCCGGGTTTCGATGCTCAGTGCATCATCGAAATCCAGGGTGGACTGACCATCGATGGTGATGGTCGTCAGGTGGGTAAGATCCACCCGGCCGCTGTCTTTGAAAATACCCGCCGTAGCCGCTGGCACCGACTGGGCCTGTTCAAGGATCGATGGCGAAAAATCAGTGGGGATTCTGAACCGTAACAGATCCACATTCTCATCCGGTGTCCACACGCCAACGCCCACCAGATGGTTGAAGATGGCTTCAGATGATGTGAGATCGGCCTTTTTCATAATCGCCCGGACCGTTTCGTAATGGGGGCTCTCTTTATCGAACAGGTAAAATGATTTAAATTTCTCCGTCAGTTCCTGGTGGCATGCCGGCGGCTGGGCGTTCGATCCCGACCGGACAGACTGGATCCATGCTGCACCGGCTTCAATGAGTCGATCCTTATGGGCGGCTTTTTGCTCTATTTCGATGATGGCGGCAACCTGTTCTTCAGTATGGGGTAGGAATCGGTCGGGCTTGAATTTGAAATAGCGCCGGCTTTTAAACAAGGCGCGGATTACTCCCGATTGGTGATCATCGTCCACTGCCTTTGGGAAACACAGGCCGACCATGGTTTCCAGATCGATCCATGTCTGTTCCTGGTTGAGGATTTCCCAGAGCGCTTCGATCTCGATTTCATCGGCAAGGGCATTCCGTTTGAGAGACAGTTCCCGCAGCGCTTCCACCAGACGGTTCCTCCCCGCGGACAGATCCAGACGCATGCTTCCCCGGTGGGAAAGCCGCTGTGCGGCCACTTTGACCTCTCGATTGTGCTCGGTCAACAGCCGGAGTCTCTGGTTTCCGCTTTCCATGACCACCGTGCAGATGATTTTTTGATCGTCAATATATTCTACAATTTCACCTGATTCCATGGCTAATTGTATTAGCAACCCCCATGGTGAAAGTCAATGTGAGGATACCGTGCGGCGATCGTCATTCGGGCGTCTGAAAAGCCATACGCTGCATCCTGGCTCATAAAAAAAGGCAGGGCCAGCGGCCCTGCCTTTTTTGTGACGGATCGAAGGAATCGATTATTTAACAGCGTCTTTCAGTGCTTTTGCCGGTACGAACTTGGGAACCATTCTGGCTTCAATCTTGATCTCTGCACCGGTCTGGGGGTTGCGGCCGGTGCGGGCTTCACGCTTGGCGGTCTTGAAACTGCCAAAACCGGCGATCTGAATGGGTTCATTTTTTTTCAGGGCATCGGTGATAGCGGAAAAAACACCATCTACAACTTCCTGAGCCTGTTTTTTGGTAGAAACGATCTGGGCCACTTCGTTGATCAAATCACCTTTATTCATTGTTCATTCTCCTCCATATTAAAGTTTAAACATAAGGACCGTTAAGGTGGCCACCTATATCTGCAAATGCCTTGTCAGTCAAGTGATTAAAGGTTCAGGACATGCCCCGGAAACCGTCAGCGGCGCATTGCTCTGCGGGCACCTGCGTCTTTTGTTTTCCATAAGGGCAAGCCCTGGTGGATCCGCCAAAGGGGTGTCCCCTCAATCAGTCCCCGGGGCATTTATTTGAATTAAGAACAATTTTAATGTGTTGGAAAGGCTTTCGGAATTATGGCCGGCAGACTGGGAAACGTCATTTCCTGACAAAGCAATTGCCGGAGCGAAACCAACGCCCTGGGGCGGCCTTGTCGGACGAAGGGAATGATCGGGCCAGAAAAATAAATGTTGGCTTATCGAAAGGGAGTTAACTCAAAACGCCAGCGTTTAAGCCCATCATGGTCCGGTTTGTCCGTTTCGACCATGGAAAGCCGTTTCAGGTCTTCCTGAAGGACCATTGAACTGTGCGGACCGGTGATCTTGGTTCCCGAAAACACATTCCCTCCGATTTTGACCATCGCCACACCATGATTCGTTTTCTGGGTGTCGGTGATGGTCTCCAGGCGCGTGTTCAACTCCTGGATTTTCGTGGCGCTTTCGGTGATCGCCGTTTCAGTGGCCGCGATTTCCTGGACGATAGATTCATCCTCTTCCATGAGTTGGGCCACATCGTGGTCATAAGCATCCTGTTTGGCTTTCAATTCCGTGATGGTCATTTGAAGCTTTTCCGCGGCAGCATCGCCCTGTTTCAGCAGACCGGCTTCGACTTTTTCCTGAAGACGCCGGTGCTGAACCATGCATTTGTCCTGCTCCTGGGCCACCTCGCCGAGACGGGTATTCACCTGATCAGATCGCTTTTTGAGGTTCTCGAGCAGTTTAGGCAGGTTTTCACGCGCTAGCTTGATCGCCTGGGTTTCACTTTTGATGGCCTCGGCCTCTCTTTCCAATTGCTGGTCAATTCCGACGATCATTTCGCTGGATTTGGACGCTTTCGTGCCGATATCCATGGCGGTGATTCCCATCCGGGCCGAGATGGTGGAGGAGATGATGATTCCATCGTTGATCAGGCAGCGGCCATTGGCTTCAATTTTTGATTCGATGATCTCTTTTTCCACGGCCATGTCGCCAGCCAGGATGATGTCGGTATTGTGAATATGCCCGGCTTTCAAATTGCCGCCAGCTCGGATGGTGGCACCGAAAATACCATTCATGGCGGTGATATCTCCGTCGATATCGATCTGGGCGTCGTGAATTTCGTTGGCCCGCAGGCTTCCCCCCTTCACCCGGTATCCCTTCTCGACGGCACCGGTGACTTCGATATGGCCGTCAAATGTCACATGTCCGGTTGCCAGGGAAATATCACCCTGGATATGAAGGGTCGGCATTACCGAAATGTCGCCGGCAACGGATAATTTGGGGATGCCGGAAAGTGTGGCGTGTACCCGCATGCCGTCCTCTGACCGCCGGGCGCCTTTTCCGCATTTGAACCGCTGCTCCCGCACTTTGGGAACGGGAATTTTTTTTCCGTATATATCCATGCCCTCTTTACCTTTGGGCCCCGGAATCTTCTCTGCCAGCAGATCTCCCTCCTTGACCTGGGGCAACTGTCCCCGTTCTTTCCAGTCCATCAGACCCTCTTCGGTCAATGTACCGATTTTCAGCGGGTCCGTATCAAAATGGTAAGTTATCTGCGGTGGGGTATCCGGGATCGGATCGGTCCCGGTTGCAATGGTCCATCGTTCTCCAGCGCTGGTATCGCCATTTAAAAATGCCTTGATCCGGGCATCGTCCGCGATGCCGTGGAGAATGCCTTCGGCGTGGAGCATGATCTTGACGTCATTGACGTCAAACTCGGTTACCGGTACCTTTCCGTCGATATAGGCCGAGGCCGTCAGTTTGTCTTTGGAAACGCTTATATCCAGTGCGTTGCCTTCTTTCTTGGCGGACCGGGCGGGCTGGCTCTTTTTTGGGGGGGGGGAGGGTGTTTGACCGGGTTTTGGGTTGCCGTCAATTTCCCGTTGCGTCTTTAAGATTTCGTCGCGCTCCGCGACTGAAATGGCGCCCATTTCAGTCAATATTTCACCGATGGGCATTTTTACCCGTGTCTTTTCGAAAATGCGCGACTGGACCACCAGGGCCTTGTCCACCTTTTCCTGGTCGACGAAATTCATTTCCACGGCAATCACGCCAAACCTGTTATCTTTACCCTGTTCACCGGTCATGAAAACCATTCCCATCGTTGCAGATAAACCCACACAGAATTCCCTGCTGCTGGCCTCGACTTCATGGTTTAAGGCCTCAACTGGTGTTAGCATCGGATTTTTTGCAGAAAACTTTAGCTCCGAATGACATCGGGATGCCGGCAGGGGGGGGACGCTCCTTTCTTTATGACATGATTTTCATGGACACTGGGAATTCTATGCCACAATGAATGCCGGCGGTGAATCGTTCAGCATCAATCAGAACGTTTTTAACTACTTCATATAAAATCATATTTTTTAAGTTTCTCATTTGTCTTGCAAGCTGGCACCATCATTGCTGAGATGTCCCGCATGAAGCGGCATCCTGAATATGATTGGGTGTGCCTGTGGAAATTGTTCTGTCGATGGTTGCGGATCTGAGATGGAATTGCCTGCGTTTAGCTTCCCGCCGCTTCAACACTTCCGGGGTGACGCGCCTGGCGTCCATTACTGAAATCTTTTTCTGGCAAACGGATGGTACCGCCGTCCGGCGGTGGAAAGGGAGGCAACCGATGGCCATGAATTTCAAGATTTTCCAGCTTAAAAGCAAAAATAGTGTCCACCTCACCCTTGATGGAGATTTCGACGGCAGCTCGGCCCATGAACTGGTCAACACCCTGAAATCCTACGGGCCGGAGGTCGAACAGGTATATATCAATACCAACGGGTTAAGATCTATTCATCCCTTTGGTCAAGTTGTTCTTCGTCGCAATCTTTCCGGCCTGTGCGGCCGCTGCAGAAACCTGGTCTTCATCGGCAATCACGGCCGGCGTCTGTCCCGGCCGTGGATTCAGTAAAAAAAAGGTGAACTTGCCATCAGCCGGTCATTTTCGGATTCATGCCTCTGGTGAGCAGGCCACCGGAATCAATCCCTGCCCGAGGTATTTAGCCGCGAGGTCGATGTAGAGCTGCTTGCCGAATGCCCACAGCTCTTCGTCCTGATCGGTAACCGCCCGCACGACCTGGGCGGGGTTTCCCGCCGCCACCACCTTGTCAGGGATTTTCTGGTTGAGTTTGACTACGCTGCCCTCCGCCACGATACTGCGCTCACCCACCTGGCTGAAAATGCTGACCACCGCACCCATGCCGATGACGGCCAGGTTGCCGATGGATCGACCGTGGAGAATGGCACCGTGTCCCAGGGTTACCCGCCGACCAATGGACTGGGTGTCGCCGGGCGGCGCATGGATAATGACACCCTCCTCTACAGCGGTTCCATCACCGATGACAATGCGTCCGTAGTCGCCGCGGACAATGGCGCCATGGCCGATATAGCATTGGTCGCCAATGATGACATCTCCGATGACGTGGGCCAGTTCACTCACATAGGTCCCGGTTCCCACCTGGGGTTGCTTACCGTCGAATTGATACAGCATCTGGGTCACCTTCTGAGTTTAAAATGTTAACGGGCGCCGGAAAATAAATTATCCCGCGGGTCAGGGTTGTTAAGAAGATGCGGGCAGCGCCGGCCGAACTTTAAAAATCCGTTCTTTGCGAATCTGCACGGTTCCGGGCTTGGCGCCACGGGGTTTGGTGACATGGCGGGCCAGGGTTCCGGAAACCGCCACAACTCCGCCACCCCTGGCTTTACTGTGGTAGGCTGCAATGGCGGCGGCCTGGTTCAGGGTGCTCCGGTCCGGCACCTGGCCGTCGGCAGCCACCAGGACCACATGACTTCCGGGCATGCCCCGCACGTGGAACCACCAGTCGTTGGGACCGGCGACTTTCAGGCTGAGGCGGTCGTTGTCCGCATCGGTTTTCCCTGCCATCACCCGGTGGCCGCCGGGGAGCGTATACACCCACATGCGTGGCGGTTCGGGCCGATGCCCGCTGTTTTCATGTATGTCCGTCAAGGGCTCCTCCTTGGTCCGATCCATCAGGGCCATAGGGTAGGCCATCAGCGTGAGAAATTCAAAGCTTTTTCCTGGAGAATTGACTTGGCGAATATAGGCGGATAGATTAGGACATGACCGGACACCGGTGTACTTTTCGATATCCCTTTTTATCATTGAAGACAGCGCAAGAACCTATAATCGAAATGAATTCGTATGCTTAAACTTTTTTTGACCCTTCTTATTGCGATCATCCTGCTAACGGGCGTTGGCTCGGTTGGGGCTGATATGGTGATCCTCAAGTCGGGAGAGATGTTTGAGACCCGAAAGGCCTGGAAGGAAAACGGTGTCGTCAACTATTATAAAAATGGTCAGGTGGTCCGTGTCGATGAAAAAGAGGTGGAACGGCTGATTCAATCACCGGCCTCGGTTGAAGCCCATCCGCCCTCCGGGCAGGAACCGGCCACCGATCCGCCACCCACCTCCGACGCACCTGCCGCCGGCCACTCACTCCCGCCGCCATTGCCGGCAGATAACGACACCGGGTTCCTTGACCTGAAATGGGGCCAGCCGTTGTCGCAGTTTGAAGGTCTGACACTCGTGGGAACTGATTCGGCCTACGGGGGGGTGCAGCAGTACATCAACAAACAGCGGAAAAAGCGCTTCGGTCGAGCGAGTGTGGACAATGTCTTCTACGGGTTCTGGCAGGGGAGGCTCTACACTATTCTTGTAGAGACCAGCAATTATCTGGATTTCATGGACCTGAAGGCCGAAGCCTTGCGGCGTTTCGGCGAAGGCAGGCAGGAAGGAGACCATGCAGAAAGGGTCCGCTGGACGGGAAAGGGCTCCGACCGTCTGCTTTCCTACGACTATGACACGGACACCGGGTTTTTGTGGATGCGGTCTCAGGCCCTGCACGAAAAGGTCAGGGCCAGCTATCCGGAATAACGCCCCATCCATTACTTCGCTAATGGACCATGCGCCTGGCGGTCAACCTGCAAGTGACAGCCGGTTGGATTCGATCAGGGAGACTGCTGGGTTTTGAGACGGTCGACGACGTTCACCGGACCGGGAATCAACCGCTGCTGAATCATGATCTGCTCGGTCTGCTGCCATGCCGTGGCATCGATATGGCCGACGGGGATACCGGGGTCGGGTTGGATCATCTGACGGGTGACGGTCAACTGGCGGCGCATGACCGATTCCGATGTGTCACGATCGTATTGGGCCACTGCCTGGATAACCGCGGTTTCGCGGGCCGGGGACATGGCTGCCTGCCATCCGGCCAGCAGCGCCCGGGTGAATCGCCCCACCGTTTCCGGATGTAGATCCATCATTTTTTGTGAGGTAACGACGCTGTTGGCTACGAATCGTACGCCGTGTTCAGACGGATCGAAGAACGCCACCCGTTCTCCCCCGGCGGCAAGCTTATCCGATAAAAAGATTCCCTGGGTGTTGCGATAAACCGGCCAAACCGGAACCTGGTTTTCAAAAAATGGTGTGTAGTCGTATCGGACGCTGGCCAGGCGGACCTGATTTTCATTCATGCCGGCGGAGGCGAGCAGGGCCCGCATGATGGTTTCATCGTTGCCGCCATAGGTGATGCCTACCGTGCGCCCCTCCAGGTCCTGGGTTCGGGTCAGGGAGAAATCGTCTGCCCGATAGATCCACTGGAGGGGGTTGACCTGAAACAACTGGGCCAGCACGATCACCGACGCCCCTTTGGCCAGGGCCCGGATCACCTGGTCCGCCGAGGCCACGCCGAACTGGGCATACCCCAGTTCCAGTTCCCGCAGGGCATCCCGCTCCGGGCCCCCCGCCTTGACCGCGACCGCCAGTCCCTCCCTTGAAAAAAAACCCTGATCCAGCGCAAATACGTCTCCCGCGGTGCTGGCATTGATCAGCCATTTCAGGCGGTAGACAACCTTTTCCTGAGCCAGAACCGGGTCGGCCGCCGTCAGGCCATTGCCGACGATCAGCAGCAGGAGCACAGCGGCCAGCCGGTGAATTGTCATGCCTGGTTTCATGATTCGACCTCCTGTCAGTGAAGACGCTAACCGGCCGCCCAGACCTTTTTCAAACCGGCCCCCAGCAGTTCCAAAATTCCCTGGTACAGGGAGAGGGTAATGCCGATGATAAACAGGGCCACCAGAATTTTGGCCAGATCGCTCTGGTAAAGGGCGATGCGGATGCTGTAACCGATGCCGGCGTTGGCGGCGATGAATTCGGCCACGATGGTACCGGCCATGGCCAGGGTGGCGCTGCCCGAAATTACGGTGGTCAGCTTGTGCAGGTTCTCGAAAGCCCGGATTTTAACTTCGAGCTGCCATCGCAGCCGTCCCGTTACCCGATAGAAATGTTCAATATCCGTCACCGGTTCGCTCATGATGCCGATAACCGACAACAGCAGCGGAAAATAGCAGATCATGGCGGCGATGAACAGCCGGGTCAGGAACCCATCTCCCAGCAGGATGAACAGAATCGGCGCGATGGCCACGATGGGATACGCCTGAACATTATATGCGGCCACTTTGATGAAGGAACCGAGCCAGGTGGCCCGGCGACCGGCCACGCCGACGCCCAGGGCCATCAGAATGGACAGAACCTGGCCGATGACGGCCACGGCAAAAGTATCCAGCACATCTCCCACATAACGGGAAAACTCCGCCTGACCCGTCTGCCAGACGCCTGCGGGCCCCGGGATCACGTAATCGGAAAGGTTCAGGACGATCTTGATCCCGAACAGCAGGCCGATGCCCAACAGGTAGACGATGAGAAACTGGAAAATTCGTCTATGCAGCATTCATGATCTCCAGCATGGACCGTTCCATCGCCGTTTTATCCAGGGGCCGGTCTTCACGGTGGTCCTGCCCGCGGACGAGGCGGGTCTGGGGGGATAGGTGCGCCCCGCGAAAGACGACGATCTGGTCGCAGAACCGGGACACCTCCACCACGTTGTGGGAAATGTAGAGAAAACCGGACTCCGGGAAGGTCGATTTGATCGTGTAAAGTATGGCGTGCCGGGTAGGTTCATCCACATTGGCCAGGCTTTCGTCCATGATGAGGATGCCGAAATCCTGAAGCAGATATCGCAGCAGGTTTACACGGTTGCACTGCCCCATGGAGAGCTGGGAAAAGCGCATGCCCATGAGGGTTGAGAGGCCGAAATGGTCAATCAGTTCGTCTCTGAGCTGTTGGCGGCCCGGGGGGGTGGTTTTTTCCAGGTGCCGGCCCACCGGACTCCAGCCGGGGAGCCGCTCCCGGTTGTGCGTATACAGGCAGGGCATATCGGCCAGGGCCTGCACACGCCCTGAGAAGGTGTCGATGTCGCCGGAAAGAATTCTGGCAAGGGTGGTTTTACCGACGCCGGACGGCCCGAACAGGGCGTGAAAGCCCGGTTTGTCAATGGTTACCTCAAGGCCATTAAAAAGCGGGATTTCTGCACCCGGATATCGAAATGTGATGTCATGGCATGCGATCATCTTCTCACACGAAAAAGAATCCACCTTGTCTTTTGGATTTACGGCCTTTTTGTTGACACATATATATCTGTTCAATATCATTTAGGATTAGAATTTTCCAGTCCTATCCGTGTAACAGGGATTGAAACCCGCAACAAAACCGGAAACACCGCCGGGGCCGCTGGCTGCTTCAGGCAGGCGGACGGCCTGGGGCATGAACGGGCGAGGGAACTGCTCTTCGCCCAGAGCATCGACTGTTAAATGAACGAACTCTCACCACGCAAATGGAATTGGCCGACCGTTGTTCCGGTTCTGGTGACGGCGGCCGCCCTGGCGACGTGCCTGCTTTTGGCGGGCTATCTGGTCCTGCCGGCGCTGGTCACTGACCGGCTTCCCGTGGCGCAGATCCAGCGCTTGGGATTTGCGGATTTCACGGGACGGATCTCCAGGATCGGTCTGCACCAGACGGCGGCGGGGCCGTTTGTTTTCGGCCATGCCGACCAACCGGCCCTTTCAATTGATTCCATCGTGCTTGACTATTCACCGGGGGAAGTACGTCAAAAGAAAATTCGCAGCCTCCGCATCAGCGGGCTGACGGTGAACGCGACCCTGGGCCCTGATGGTATGGTCTTTCCGGGTTTGGATCCAGGCGTATGGGAGCGTAATAAACTTGAGGACAAAGCACCTTCAGGCACATCGTCATCACTCGCGGGCTTGTCGGTGGAGAAGATCGAAATCCGCAGCGGCATGGTCAACCTGACCTGGCGCCATGCGACCCAAAAAATCCCCTTCGAGGCAGATATTAGACCGGATGGGCGGGGTATGATGAACCTGGATGCCCATATACGCCTGTTCCCCCGCGACCAACTCCTGGCGATTGCCGCGCAGGTGGATGTCGAGAACCGGAAAGTAAAGGTGGGCCTTGACGCCAAAGCTGTCGACCTGGACCGGTTCGCCGACCTGATTCATCTTCTTCCCGGACTGGATGCCACCGGTGACGTGACCGTTCAGACAAACGCCAGGGTGACATTGACCCCCTTTGCCATCCTGGGCGCGAATGTGGACCTGACCTGGCGCAGCGGCCGGCTGGCGTATGGGCCAGTTAACATTGAACCGGGAGGGGATGAGGCGGCGGCCAGCCTGTCCGCCGTTGCCGAGAACCTCGCAACCTGGCAGGTTAATGCCGGGGGGCTGCGGCTTCAGGCACCGGTACCCCTGATCATCAACCGGATGACGGCCACCTTGAATCTTGGTGGAGACATTCGGGGCGTGACCGGCAATGTCGATATGACGGTTTTGCCCATCTCCGTTGAATCCCCGTTGCCGGTCACCATGAAATCCGGCGTGCCTGTGCCGGCGACCTTCGATGTCACCCAAAAGGCTACAGGCGAATGGTCCGCCGGATTCCGCAGGAGCGAAAACAACCCGTCCTCCCGATTGGATCCGATGGATATCACCATTGCCGGCACGCGCATTCATGGCGCTTCACCCCGCTTCAGTCTGACGGCAACGGGTGACGGGCAAAATGGGACCGCCGACTGGCAGCTGGGACTGAATGCGCTCCGGGCAACCGCCGCCGGGGCAATCGTCAACCTGCCATCGGCGGACGCAACAGGGCAGTTGCAGTTCAAGCAAGAACCCCATGGCCCGGCCTGGATTGGCGACGTCCGGATACGGATTCCCAATCCGACGGTCGATGGCAAGGGTATGGCCGCTAAACTCGATGCCTTGACCCTGTCCGCCCGGTTTCACCAGCAAGGAGGCGGTACGCCGGCTGTCGATGCCCGGCTGCGCTTCGCTAACGGCCAGTTCCAGGATCAAAACAGCGGCCTGCGCCTGTCGGGCGGGCGTCTGGACCTTCCCTTCCGTTCGGACCTTAAGGCCACGGTCAGTGATGGCACCTTCTCCATTGCGCGGATCGATTACCGAAAGCATTTCCTGGGCAAAATCCAGGGCCGGATTGCTCAGAAAAAAAATGCCTATGCGTTTGCCGCTGCCCATGAAAGCGACCTGTTTCCCGGAATGACCGCCGCGCTTACGGGAAAGGTGCTCACCCGCGGGCTCCGCTTCGAGAATGCAGACGTCACCTTTGAGGTTCCATCCTATGAACTGCCGGCTGGAAGCGATGTGGGGCGTTTTGTCCCGGCGATGAAAGGCGTGACCCTCTCCGGGACGGTTTCGGCGAATGGAAACGCATCGGTCTCTTTCAGTGGCTTCAAGGGCGATCTCAATGTCTCAATGAAAAGCGGCGAACTGGAGATGGCGGAAAAGAAAATAACCGTGACGGGCATCGACGCGACCCTGCGTTTTCCAGAACTGCCCCGCATTCGCAGCGGACCCGCCCAGCATATTGAGTTCTCCCGGGCTGCCATGGGCGGCATCGTGGTGGATGGAGGGTCATTCGATGTCCAGGTGGAATCGGACAACACCCTGTTTATCGAGAAAGGCCGTCTGAACTGGTGCGGCGGCAAGGTGGATGCCCAGTCTCTGCGGATTGCCGCCGGCCGGCAGGACTACCAGGTGAGCCTTTACTGCCAGCGTTTGGGCTTGTCCCGTATCCTCGAACAGCTGGGTGCGGTGAACGCCAGGGGAAGCGGCACGGTAAACGGCAGGATTCCCATTGCATACACCAACGGCCGCATTCGCTTCGATGACGGGTTTCTTTTTTCCACCCCCGGGGAAACCGGACAGATTCAGCTGACCGGCACCGACATCCTCACCCGGGGAATCCCGGCGGGAACCCCCCAGTTTGCCCAGGTGGAACTGGCCCAGGCGGCGTTGAAGGACTACGCCTATACCTGGGCCAAGCTTGGGTTGGTGTCCGAGGGGGAAGATTTTGTCATGCGCCTCCAGTTCGACGGCAAGCCGGCCAACCCCTTGCCGTTTATTTATAAAAAAGAGATCGGCGGCTTCATTCGCGTCGAGGCCGGCGCGCAGGGCTCGGTTTTCCAGGGCATCGGTCTGGACGTTAACCTGAGACTTCCCCTGAACCAGCTTTTGCAGTATAAGGACATCGTCAACATGAATCAGTAGCAAAGGAGACCTGTTATGCTAAGAAAGAGGCTGCTACTGGCGGCCGCAATCGCCTGGGCTTTGTGGGGGCTTTCATCCTGCTTTACCCACCACGAGGTGGAGGTAAAGCCGGTGGAAATCAAACCCATCCACATCACCATTGATGTCAACGTCAAAGTGGATCGGGCCCTGGACGATTTCTTCGGCGATATCGACGAAACCGCCAAAGAGATCAAAAAAACCGAATGAGACCGGAGATAAAGGGTATTTTGTTGGCAATGAAAGGACTATTGAAATGAACCAGAAACGATATTTATGGTTTATGGCAGCGGTTGCCGCCGGTGTGTTTCTTTTTTCATCGTCCGCATTTTGCGGTGATATTAAGGCGCGGATGAAAGACCGGCTGCCGAGGATTATTGCACTCAAGGCTGCCGGCATTATCGGGGAGAACAATCAGGGGTTTCTTGCCTTCATCGGCGGCAACAAGTCGGAACAGGCGCTGGTGGACGCGGAAAACCAGGACCGGCAGCTGGTATACGGCGCCATCGCCAAGCAGCAGGGAACGACCGCCGACGTGGTTGGTCGGCGTCGGGCGCTTCAAATTGCCGACAATGCCAAGCCCGGGGAGTGGCTCCAGGATACAGGCGGCAAGTGGGTTCAGAAATAACCCGTCAGATCCGGTCTGACATTCCATTGATCGTTGACGGGGGCCGGCTGGAGGCCGCATGGATCGGTCCCAGACCGGATCAAGCGCCCACCCTGGTATTCCTTCACGAAGGGCTGGGATGCGTGGACCTGTGGCGGGATTTCCCGGCCCGGCTGGCCGAAATCACCGGTTGCGGGGCATTGGTTTACAGCCGCCTGGGATACGGGGGGTCCGCCCCCTGCCCTTTGCCGCGAGAGGTTGATTTCATGCACCACGAGGGATTGGTGGTGCTGCCCGAGGTTATTCGGCAAACCGGCATTCGCGATCACCTTCTTATCGGCCATTCCGACGGCGGCTCCATCGCCCTGATTAATGCCGGCGGCAGTCCCTGTTCGGGCCTGAAGGGGGTTGTCACCCTGGCCGCCCATGTTTTTTGCGAAGACCTCACCCGGCGATCCATTGAAGCTGCACGCGACCGCTACCTCAACGGGGGTCTTAAAGCGCGCCTGTCCCCCTACCACCGGGAAAATACCGACTGTGCTTTCTGGGGCTGGAACGATGTGTGGCTTGATCCGGATTTCAGGCAGTGGACGATCGATGCCTTCCTACCGGCCATTCATGTGCCGGTATTGGCCATTCAGGGGGAAAAGGATCCATACGGATCACAGGACCAGATTGATGTCATCCGGAAAAAAGCCGGGGGGGCGGTGGCCGTTGAGGTGATTCCCGACTGTGGTCACGCGCCTCATCTGGAAAAGGCCGAGGCTGTGCGGACATCCATCTCAGCGTTTATACGGCATCTGGTCAACCCGATCGGTTGAGATCCCATCGGGTTCCGATCCACCTGGGGCCGACCGTCTGCAAGGCAGCGGCGGCGGATAAAAAAAATAAAAGCCAATTTTACGGGGTAGCCGGAAGACGCTCCAACACCTTTCCCTCATCATCCAGAACAAAAACGAGAAATCCGTTTTCGACGGCGTGGCGGGCAAGGTCTTCGTAGATGATGGCCTGCACTTCGTACTTCTTCTTTTTTTCCAGGTGCAGATGAAACATGGCCTGTTGTGCGGATTCCTTATTCAAAAAGGCCGGGATGAAAGAGATATCGTGTTCGCTGTCGGTCTGCCCGACGATCTGTTCGCCGGGTCCGTTTTTCTGAATGGCCACATAGAGCCAGGTAGTTGCTTCAATGGTCATGGCTATTGCTCCTCAGAATCCCATGTCTTCGTTGATCAGAACGATCTTCACCCGGTGTTTGGGGAAACTCTTTTCCGTGATTGTCCAGGTGTTGCAGATGCGGTCCGGGCTGCTGCAGTTTTCACAGCGGCCGGTTTTGCCGCAGGGACTTTTTTTGTCCAGCCGCATGACGTTCACCGGTGCCGCGTAGTTTTTAATTCGGGCGATGGCGGCTTCACGATCCGGCACGATCTTGTTCCGGCCGATGAAGAGGAGCACCTGTTTGGGGCCGAAGGTCAGGGCTGCCACCCGATTGCCGATCATGTCCAGGTTGACCAGCTGGCCGTTTTCGGTGACGGCATTGGTGCCGGTGATGAACAGATCCACCAGGAGCGATTCCCGTCGACGCTGCATGCTCTGTTCCGGTGAGAGGCTTTTGTCGTAAGTGTCCAGCACCGCGTAGCGAGGATCATTTCTCAGCGTTTCGTAAAGCCGTGTGCCGACAAAGGTCATTGATCCTCCCCAGGAGATGGTTTTCGGGGCAATGGCCGGGATAATCGTGTCGTAGGCCATTTTTTTTGCCAGGTCCTTATTGTCGGCGATGTAGACATCGAAATTGTTGGATTCCAGCGCCTTCTTTATTTTTTGAAGCCGAAGTTGCCAGTAATTGTGGATGGGGCTGTCCATGAAGTTCTCCTCTGATTCTGTTGATCCCATGGTAGAAGCGTTGTTTTTGAAAGTGATCATTCCCCTTCAATTATTATCCCGTTACCTGCCGCTGCATGCGATCCAGGTAGTCGTCCAGTTCTCCCATGGTGGAAAAGACCTGCTGGGATGGCAGGGCCTTGATGATGTCGAATACTTTTTGGATCTGGGGCTGCAGGTTCAGCAGCACCACCTTGCCGTTGTAACTCTTCATGGCTTTCTGGGCTTTGGCGATTACCCGCACTCCCATGCTGGAGATGTAGTCAAGCATTTCCATGTCGAACACCAGGGTGTGGGGCTTTTCCTGGAGTATTCTGTCCACCCGCTCCTCCAATATGGGAAAGGTGCTGGTGTCCAGTCGGCCGGAGGGCGACAGCATGTAAACCCCGTCCATTTTCTGCTTCGATGTTACCGATAAATTCATTGGTTTCTCCTTGTCGGGTTACCGATATCGTTTCTCCATTCGCATGATATTCTTACCCCGCTCACGACGGTATTCCATCTGATCCATGAGATTTTTTGCCAGGGTGATTCCCATCCCTCCCTTGTCCCGCTCTTCCAGGGGCTTGTCCCGACGGCCGATGCGGACATTCAAGGGGTTGAAGGGAATGCCTTCATCCTGCAGCGTCAGAATCAGGGCATCTCCTTCGATAACCAGATGGAGGGTGATGTTGTGATCCAGGTCGTCACCGAATCCGTAAAAGACGATATTGGAGAATATCTCCTCCATGGCCAGAGTGACGTCATGAACCACCACCGGTGGGCAGTCAACCGAATCCGCGATCCGGGTGATCGCGTCTATAATTCGGCTCATTTCACGGATGTCATTTCTCAGCACCATGGTTTGGTGGGCTTCACTGACCCGATTCGGCGAGAAATAGGACAGCGCCAGCAGGGTCATATCATCATCCAGCGGGCGACTCCCGGTAAATTCCCGGATTTGGGACAAGATCGCCATGACCCGTTCTTTGGGGGTAACGCCGGCGGTCAGGGAGACGGTGTTCATGAGGGATTCCTGCGTAAACAGACGGTTCTTGTCATTTTGTGCCTCGGTAACGCCGTCGGTATACAACAGCAGGCCCTCTTTATGCCGCAGCTGCACGGTGGCCTGCCGGTACTGGAAGGCATCGTCCAGGCCGATGGCCGGACATTGCGCGTCGCCAAGAAGCACCGTATTTCCTTTTTGGCCGATAAACAGCTGGGGATTGTGGCCGGCGCAGGTATAGGTCAGGTTTCCGGTATTGAGGTCCAGCACACCCAGGAAAACCGTTACGAAAGTGAGCGACGGATTGTTTCTGGAGATCTCCCGGTTGACATCGGCCAGAATGTATTCCGGCTCCACCAACAGCCGTGCCGTGGCTTTGATCATGGTTTTGGTCATTGCCATGAACAGGGCCGCGGGCACCCCCTTGCCGGATACATCCCCGATGACGATACACAAGGAGTTGCGATCGATGAAAAAAAAGTCGTAAAAATCTCCCCCCACTTCGCGGGCCGGCTCCAGGCTGGCGTAAATGTCGAACTCTTTCCGGCTGGGAGCTGCCGGGAAGTTGCCTGGCAACAGCTGTAACTGGATTTCCCGCGCCACCGCCAGCTCACTTTCGATCTTCTCTTTTTCCGCGATGGTGGTTTTCAAGGCCTCGGTCCGCAGTTTGACCTGCTTTCTGAGAAATACATTTCCCACAATAATCAACCCCATGATGCCGGCGATGATGCCCAGTACCCACAAGGGGCGCAGCCACAAGGGCAGTGTCACTTTGCGGACGCCTTGGGTCCACCGGTCCAGCGATTGGTAGAAGATCGAATTGGGGTTTTCCTTCAGCTGTTTCAGGTGGCGGTCCAAGGCACGGATAACGGATGCGTTGCGGCCCCTGGCCACGGCGAACCGCAGATCCGTCGGCCTGAAACTGATCGGACTCTGGCGTACCCTGAACCGTTTTTCATAGTAAACGCCGTAAAGCCGGGGAACGATGCCGGCGGAGACTTTCTTCTGGTGGACCAGTTTCAAAACTTGCCTATAGTCGTCCACCAGGATAAATCGGGGGCGAATTTCGAATTTTTCCAGGATGGTTTCAAAAAATTGAAAATAGACATCCCCCTCAACCGCCGCCACATCCTTGTCGTGGAAGTCAAGGATATCCGAGAAGGTGGCATCTGAAGCGATATAGAGCTGTCCCCAGTTCGCAACGATGGTTTCCTTGCCGAAGGTAAATTTATCTTCCAACTGTGCCGACATCGCCATACCCGGCAACAGATCGATGACGCCGGTTTCCAGGCGTTGGGTACACTGGGCATAGGAGCCTTGAAAGTATTGGATATCCCAACCCTCTTTCCGGGCGATGTAAGTAAGAAGGTCGACAGCGATGCCCTTCACCTGGCTGTCCGAATCGGTGAAGATCAAGGGTGTGTTGTCATGAAGGCCCACGATGATCCGCTGGCCGGCGGCAGATACATCAATCGCCGATAACAGGCCAAGGAGCAAGAGCAGAAAGAAGGATCGGGTTCGTATTTCCACGGGGATAGTATTCTGTTTTTATGTCTAAAAAACAGTTTGCGTCCAAACCGATGCTGCCCGTGGCTCACGGGCAGCAATTTTACGCTTTTACATCTAAATGGGCAGGAAGGTCAACCGAGGCATACTTAAAGCGGCCGGGCCAGTTGTGGACCGGTACAGGCGTACCGAACCCTGATGGTGTGTTATGCCATGCCGATCATGTTCTATTTTTAAAAGACCTGCCCGTGTTTGCAAAAAGCGCCGGGTGCGCACTGGTGGGGATCTCTATCTTGCGTCAGCCATACCGTAAACCGCAAAAATCTGATCCAGTCGGCCACGGCTTCGCATCGATTCAACTTCCCGGTCAATCCGGGAAATCAATCCGGCGGCAGGAGATTTTTTGCTGATCAGAATGTGAAAACCACTTTCGCTGCCGACACCGCGTGTTTCAACGATTCTTTCGGAAAGGTCTTTCTCGGTTATCCGCGGTGCCGCCAGACTTTTTTCTTCAATGATCAGGTCTCCGCGTTTGGCAGCCAGCATGCGGTACATGCCGTCTACGGTTGTGGCATAGGTGACGGGGATGCCGATTCCTTGGACTTCTTTTTCCATCCATCCGTTGCCGAGATAGGAGATGACCTTGTATCCACCGCGATGGATATCGTCCAGTCCGTTGATCCGCTGAATGTCCTGGATTCTCGGATGATCTTGATAAGTATAGAGAATCCGGCGTTTGGTCCAGACCGGCCGGCTGTGGGTGACGGCGTATTCCAGCCGTTCCGCTGTGGGGATGGTGACCAGGATGTCGGCGGCACCCTCTTTGACCATGGATTGGCAGCGCTTCCAGGGATAAACGGCAATGTCCACATGGATGCCCAGTCCCTGGTCAAACACCTCCATCACAATATCATGGAAAAACCCTTGGAAGTGGCCGTCCTCCGTCTGAAAGTTTGCCGGCGGATAATTGGTAAACACCCATTTGACCGTATCCTGGGCAGATGCGGGCATGGACAGACTCAACAGCAAGGTGATGATGCAGAGTGATTTCATCAGGACACCGTGGACTCGGTAACTTGATCATCCTGTTTATACAAAGGGATAGGTAAATCTTGCCAGTACCTCTGCCATTTGTCAAATCAGTTTGCCCAATCTTTATACGCCTCGTCCGAAAATTATCGGCCGGTTACCAGGCAGGGGATCATCATGGCCTCAAGGTGACGCGTCGCTGTTCGAAGGTTTCCGTCCTGAACCGGAATCGATCGTGAAATAGGGCTCATGGATACCCGATAGGTTGGGGTTGGTTGACCCTGACAAAAAAAGCGGACATCCTCAATTGGAAGTCCGCCTGCCATAACCGGCATTCAATGACCGCTGAACTCAGCCTTGTATGGCCGTTGCTGATTTCCTGTTTCAAGACCCTGTCAGAAGTTAACGGCCGAACTGGGTTCCTGGCTGAACGGTTTCATCTCTTTCCCGCATTTGGGGCAAAAGATGGTGGCCATGTTGTTTTTATCCATGATCGCTTCACCCGGCAGATCAATGAAAAAAAGACCATTTTTGTTCTGGTTGCAGGCATCCCTGTGACAGTAAAAGCGATGATTGCTGGTACTTTTCTGCGAATCGGATGGCAATGGTTTCATGGGTTGGCTGCACCGGGGGCAGAAGATGGTGGCCAGATTGTTGCCGTCCATCACCGATTCCTGGGACAGTTCGAGAACGAAGGGCCCTTTGTCCGCATGAGTGCAGATTTCACTGTTGCAGTAGAATTTCGTCGACATGATCAATACTCCTTGTCTGGATCCTGAAAAGGCATTTAATTAACCTGTTGGGTATTCAATAGGCAAACCAATGAATCGCCGGTCGTTTTTCAGTGGCGTGGCAACTTCCCACCCCTTAACCGCCTGCCGCTATTTTATCGGTCTTTTGTTAGCAGACAATTAGGCCGCTCGTGTTTTTTCATATTTTTCATAATGCGACCGATATCGGCGGATGTCAAAAACAGCATCCAAAAAACGGGTCGCCGCCTGCTCGGGGCTTTCAGGATAAAAACGCAAGCAATTCCTGTCTATTGAATGATTTGAGCAGCCCCGGGTCGTCTTCGCGCACGATGTCGGCCATCAGCTTACGTTTTTTTTCAATGATGGCCGAGATCTTTTCTTCGAGCGTCCCGAGTGTGACCAGTTTGAAAACCTGTACGCCACGTCGCTGGCCGATGCGATGCACCCGGTCGGTGGCCTGATCTTCCTTGGCCGCATTCCACCAGCGGTCGTAGTGGATGACGACCGATCCGGCCACCAGGTCGATGCCGGTGCCGCCGGCTTTCAGGCTGCCCACAAAAACACGGCAGTCCGGTTCGGTGTTGAACGTTTCGATCAGCCTGCCGCGATTCCGGCTGGCGCCGGTGAGGACCACGTGGCCGATGCCGCTCCGGTCCAAGTGGGCGGCGATGATGGCGATCATTTCGGTGAACTGGCTGTAAACCACCACCTTCTGTCCCGATGTCAGGCTCTCTTCCAGCAGTTCCTTGAACAGTTCCCATTTCCCCGAATCCTGCCGGTCGGGGTGCGCCGGTTGCTTGTCCACCAGGGCGGGGTGGTTGCAGATCTGTTTGAGCAGGGTGAGCAGGGCGAATATAGGGATAAAGGGGATCGCTGTATTTTCATCCTTCAACGAGGACACGAGTCCCTTGGCTCGGGAGTCGATGGCGTCCCGGTACAGCTTGACCTGCCTTTCGGTGAGTTCACAGAAGCGGATGTCCTCGATTTTTTCGGGCAGTTCGTCCAGTACGCGACTTTTGAGCCGCCGCAAGGTAAAGGGGAAGATCAGGCGGCGCAACTGCTCCCGATTCTGCGATGTTGTCCGGTCCACCGTGGTCTCCGGCACGAACCGCTGACAAAACGCCTGGTCTGATCCGAGGTATCCGGGAGCCACCACATCCATCAAGGCTTTGAGCTCCAGTATTGAATTCTCGATGGGTGTGCCGGTCAGCCCCAGTTTAACGGCTGCATTGAACTGGCGGGCAGCCACATGGGTTTTCGTATCCGCATTCTTGATATACTGAATTTCGTCAAACACACCCAGGGAAAAGGGGATCTCCCTGAGTTGGTCAATGTCCCTGAGGAGAAGACCATAGGAGGTGATCAGTACTTCCGTATCCTGCATGGCCGCGGACAGGTCCCGGTCGCCGCCGTAGTAAACAATTGTTTTCAGCGTCGGGGCGTGCTGCTTGAGTTTCAACATCCAGTGACTCAATACGGTTGTCGGGCAGACCACGAGAAAAGGTTTTTTCTCTTTGTCCCGCTGCTGGATGCACGCCATCATCGCCATGATTTGATGGGTTTTGCCCAATCCCATGTCATCGCACAGCAAACCACCAAGGCGATTCTCCCTCAACCACCAGAGCCATTTGAGTCCCGCACGCTGGTATTTGCGAAGGGCGGTGGTAAGCCCCGGATTTTCCGGCGGTGAGGCGGATTCCATCCCCAGAAAACGGGAGAGGCGGCCGGCGCTGGCATCCGTGCCGGCGACGATGGGCTCGTTACCTTCCAGGGCGGAGAATTGAATCAACTCCTGCCGGCTTAATCTTACCGTGTCTTCTTTTTCGCTGAAACGGTCCGGAGGCAATGTGACGGCAAGGGCTGCCATGGTTTCAATGGCGGGCGATTGGGTGTCCACCCACCCGCTGGCGGTACCGATATATCGGGTGGCTTCCCTTCGCGCGCGCAGCAGGTCCGCCAACGAGACGGATTGGTCTCCAAAACCATAGGTGATGGAGAGCCAGCACCAGTCCTTGTCGATGGCCGTGGGTGCCAGCGTCATGGTGTTCCAGCGGCGCAGCAGTTGAAGTCCCTTGACATCGGGATCGATGACGAATCGGTCTCCATCGAGTTCGTCGCCGACCGATTCCAGGAAGCTGGGGATCTGATAGTGTTTGAAGGTCATTCGCCGGGGGGTGCTGAACTGACGGGCGTTGCCCGGTTTTTCAAGTTCTGCCAGGAGCTTGAGCTCAGGGATATACACGATATCCCCGTAAATGAACCGTTCGAGCCCTTCCCGGGAAAAAAACCGCTGCTCACCTTCGGCCTGCAGCAGTTGGATGACGGGATATATATCCAGGTCCGTTTCGGTATGCTGACTCCCCCTGAAAAGACTTTTCAGGGGGATCGGGTGGATGGGCAGGTCGTGCTGGTTGGGAAGGTGTTGGCGGAAGGCGTCCAATAGGGGACGAACCCGGTTTCGTGCAATGCTGGCGTGAAAGATGGTGCCCCGTTGCGGGGTTTTGCAGGTCATGATGAAGGTGCCGGTCGCTTCATCCACCGACGGATGAAACCGGCATCCGTCTATGCCGAATTCAAGGAAGCAGTGATAGGCCAGCCGAAACCACAGGCTGCCTTCGAGTGCCTGGCGCCTGGATTTCATTTTCAGGTCGTCCAGTTGCCGTTCCGAATCGGTCATTGTCAACAGTCCGAGGCGATGGAGGATTTCCGCCCGGTCCGGAACCTGCTCGTCCCCTTCCGATGAAAATGCCCCGAGCCGTTCGGCAAACCGGTTCCTGTCACCGTTGGCCGACCCATAAGTGATTACGACGTTTCCGTCAGGAGTCAGCACCTTCAGCAGCGTCTGGTTTTCGCTCATGTAAAACCGCGCCTTCGTGGTTTTGGGTGTCAGCCGGTCGCCCTGGCTCAACACGGTGGCCAGATCATGCCAGACACTGCTGCGAAATTGTGCCTCCAGATTCATTCCCTTGTCGATGGTCTTAAATAATGATTTTAGATGCGAGCAGGTTTTTTTGGTCTTTTTCTGACAGGTGCAGTAATGTTGGGGTGGGTTGCCGCCCACGTAAAAAGCGATGCCCGGATGACGATCCTCGGCGGGAGGGATCAGGGCTATGGCGTTTCTGTGAAATTCTTATGCATGATCGATCATGGACGATGGGTACCTCGCAGTATTCAAAATAAAAGTTCCTTTTAAATGTGGATGCTATTGGAGTCAAGACCGACCGTGGTTTTGAAATCACATGGCAGCATCTTCAGAATTGACCGAGAGTATGGTATGCATCATGGTGAGCCTTAAGCGGCAACCCGACAAACAAAGGATGGCCGGGAAATGGCCTATTTCAGGACCCAGGACGGATGCAGCCTCTATTATGAAACCATAGGCTTCGAGCTCGCCAGGCCGGTGGTTATTTTTTTGAACGGCACCCTGCAGACGACCATGTACTGGAAGGTGATCGCGGCGTCGTTAAAACCCGAGTTCCGCTCCCTGCTATACGATGCCAGGGGACAAGGAGAGAGCGAACTGGGCGAACTGCCGCTTTCCCTGGATTTGCATGCTGAGGACCTTTCCGCCCTGATTCGTCACCTCGAACTGGGGCCGGTCTGTCTGGTGGGATTGAGTCATGGGGCGCTGTTGGCCTATGCCATGGCCCGACGGAAGCCAAAGACGGTCAGTCGACTGGTCATTTGCTCCATAGGGGTTCGGGCACCGATTCGCGCCCGGCTCATTGTCCGGTCATGGCTGAAGATCATCGAGGATGGAGGGATCGAGGCCTTGGTGAGCGCAGCGTTGCCGCATGTTTTTGGCGAGGACTACCTTATCCGGAACAGCCGGATTCTTGATCGCATCGCCAAAACCATCATTCGACGTAACCGGGCGTCGTCCCTGTTGGCGCACTTATCGGCCATGACCGGTTACCCAAGCCTGAGATCCATGCTGGAAAAGCTGGATGCGCCCGCGCTGGTGATGTGTGGTTCGGACGACCCCCTGGTAAGCGTCAACGGAGCGGCGGAGGTGGCCGAGAAAAGCGGGGGCCGGCATCTGGTGGTCAAGGGTGCCGGACATTCCATCCCGGTAGAGGCGCCCGAGCTGTTCCTGAAGACCATTGCGCAATTTTTGTCGGGTCGCTGGACGGATATGCCGGAGGCCATCTGACTTTCTCCCGGCATTAAGCGGTCATGTTTATACCCTAAAACACCCCGCGAGCCGGTTCAGTTCTTCCGCAAGACGAGACAGGGTGTGGGTGCTGTCATCGACAGCCCGACTCTGGCTGGACATATCGCTGGATGCACGGTTGACCCGGGTCAGCGTCTGAGATACCTGTTCGACGGCCAGCGTACTTTCAGCGACGGTTTCATTGACTTCCTGGACTCCTTGGGACGCCTGAGCAACATTGCCGGCCATCTCGCTGGTGGTGTTGGACTGCTCTTCCACTGCTGTTGAAATCGTTGAAACGATCTGATTCACCTCATCGATGACACCAGAGATGTTTTCAATTTCGGAAATGGTGCCATGGGTGTAAGCTGTATCTCGCTGATTTTCTGTTTTATTTCCGCAGTTGCCGCCGCTGTCTGCCGGGCCAGTTCCTTGATTTCGTTGGCCACCACGGCAAACCCTTTTCCCGCCTCTCCGGCCCTGGCCGCCTCGATGGTGGCGTTAAAGGCCAGCAGGTTGGTCGGGTCGGATATCTCGGTGATGGTTTCGGTGACCTTGCCTATTTCCTGGGCAGCGGTGCCCAGGATGGAGACGCGTTGTGATGCGCTTTCCACCTGGTCGACCGCCGTTCCCGTAATCTGGTTGGCTGTCTCGGCGTTGCGGACAATGTCATTGATGGTGGCCGTCATCTCTTCGGCGGCGGCCACCGTGCTAAAGTTCACACTGGATTGTTCCATGGCCGAAGCAATGGAACTGGTGCTCAGACTGACCGCTTCCGATGCCGAGGAAACCGCCGCCGATTCATTGGACATGTCTGTCGCACTAGCGGCCATCTTTTCGGAAAGGCCTTTCAGGGCGGCAGAGGAGGCGCCTAAACGACCGGCATTTTCTGCGATTTCCTTGATGAGTCCCTGCAGCCGCTGGATGAAGGTGTTGAATCAGCGGGCCAGATCTCCCAGTTCGTCATTGCTGTTCTCTTCGAGTCGCCGGTTCAGGTCCCCTTCGCCCTCGGCAATGTCCTTCAACCCATCCACCACATTGTTGACCAGGCGGGAGAAGGAGGTGGCAAAGACATAAACCAGGGGGACGACCACAACCAGACACCCCAGATAGACCAACCCCATTAAAATGACCATCTGACGGGTATTGGCAACAATGGTCTCCCTGGAAACAGCGGCAACCACCCACCCGGTGACCCGTGATCCGTCGTGGAGCGGGAGCGCCGCCTGGAAATAGCCGTTGTCGTTCACCGTGATTTCGTTGGATACGAACGGCTGAGTGTCGATGGTCCGGGTGGTGGTTTCTGCATCCGTGTGGGTGACCCCTCCCAGCTGGCTGTATTCGGGCAGGGTGCCGTCATTCAATGCCTCCTGGCCGGAGAAAAGGTTGATATCCATCCCGGACAGTTTGGCGGTGGTATTGGAAAAACCGCTCTCCGACCGGGTTGCTGGAAAATTGATCAGCGATGGTGGGTAGGGGAGAAGCGTCGGATTTTTTCCAGTCGGCCTCATTCAAAGGGTTCCCGGCATTGATGCGGGCATGCTCAAAAGTGGGTTTGCCTGCACCATATGCATAGCCGGTTGTCAGGGTCTTATCCGCCATGGTCTGGGGCAATGAGATGACCGATCTTTTTTGATCATAGACGGCGGCCTGCCATAACTCGCTGGCGCAAATGAACTGGGCCAGGGCGGCCGTTGTTTTCACGTAGCTGCCTCGGGTAATATTTATCTGACCGGCAAAGTCAGCCATGAATTTGATGCTTTCCCCAACCTTGTTTACAGTGGCGACCTGGCGGGCATCCTGTGATTGTTTGGCTTGGCGTGAGTGAGCTTTCCAGATAGAAGCCATCGTCTATCTGGCCGTCAATTATTTACAAAACACCTTGACAACCTGACAGCGCGAACTTTATTGGAATAAGGCATGCACCAAAGGGGCAGCTTCGGGCAGGCAGATTGCATCCTTCCCCGCAGGGATTTGATACTAAGGTAAAGGAGTGGTGAAAAAAATGGTCAGCGTAGGCATCGTCGGATGGCGCGGGATGGTCGGGTCGGTCCTCATGGATCGTATGAAGGCGGAAAACGATTTTGCAGGCTTTGAACCGGTATTTTTTTCCACGTCCCAGGCTGGAAAAACCGGTCCGGACATCGGCACCGGACCTCGGCCGGTATTGGATGCGAATGATCTGGGCCAGCTGGCCGACATGGCGGTGATTGTTTCATGCCAGGGCGGCAGCTATTCGGAGCAGACACACCCCGCGCTGCGGCAAAAGGGATGGAACGGATACTGGATCGATGCCGCATCCACATTGAGAATGAAAGACAACAGCGTCATCGTATTAGACCCGGTCAACCGCAACGTAATCGACAAGGCCCTTGAAACCGGCATCAACGATTTTATCGGTGGCAACTGTACGGTCTCCCTGATGCTCATGGCCCTTGGCGGATTGTTTGCAAAGAACTGGGTGGAGTGGATGACCTCCATGACCTACCAGAGCGCCTCAGGAGCAGGGGCAAACAACATGCGTGAACTGGTGATGCAGATGGGGATCCTGGGCGACAGCGCCAAAGCGCTGTTGCGTGAACCGGCATCGTCCATCCTTGATATTGACCGTCAGATTACCCGGACGCTCGCCGAACCGGAATTCCCGATCCAGTACTTCGGTGCGCCCCTGGCGGCCAGTCTGATCCCCTGGATCGATCGGGCCTTGGATAATGGCCAGACCCGGGAAGAGTGGAAGGGGCTGGTGGAGACGAACAAGATCCTCGGGCGGTCAGACCGTCCCATTCCCATTGACGGGCAATGTGTCCGCGTGGGAGCGATGCGCTGCCACAGTCAGGCACTAACCATCAAGCTGACCGAAGAGATTCCTTTGGACGTTATTGAAAACGCCATTGCATCGGCCAACGACTGGGTAACGGTGGTGCCCAATGAAAAGGCTGCCACCCTGGCCCAACTCAGCCCGGCAGCGGTTTCCGGGACGCTTTCCATACCCGTGGGGCGTATTCGCAAAATGATCATGGGGCCATGCTATCTGACCGCCTTTACCGTGGGCGACCAGTTGCTTTGGGGGGCGGCCGAACCCTTGCGTCGGGTACTCAACATTATCCTCGACCGTATCAACGGCACGGCCTGACACCAAAATCGGCGTTGAATTCCATCCGTTGTCCCAGCGGCTGGAGCATGAAACAGACTACGTGTTATAAACACGTAATCTATACCAAATTTTCGAGTGTTGTGTTTTGTCTATATTGCTGTACTATACAAACAATGGGTGTGCACTTTTAGTTTTAGCTCCTCTGATCCACCGGATTCGAGGAGCTTTTTTTGAGCCCTACTCTGTTGAAGTCCCGCCTGCCGCAGGCCGCCAATCGGCATGCTTTTATACATCGGTCCGATGGCGGTCCTGCAATCCCTCCCTGACCCGCGGCAAGTCTGAAGATGGCAACCTTTATATTTCGAACCCGGTTACTTGTTTTTCTGTCGGACTTTCGCTTTTACGCTGGGGTCAGCGGCCAGGAATGAAATCAGAATTGGCAGGATACGCCCGCTTCAAAAGTAAATGAACGCCAGACGACCTCATTGAGACGGGTGTCGGAGGTGGTGCCGTCATCTTTGTAGATGCGGTCTATCCCGGCGTCGGTAGTCATTTCCTTGACGTTCATTCCCGCATGGATACCCCAGCGGTTTTTGATCTCGAGCAGGATCGCTGCCCCGACCACATATCCGTTGCCCTCGGCGTCGTGGGAAAAGCTGACGGGGTGGGCGTAATCTTCGCGCAGGTTCCAGTTGGCGTCGGCACTATAATCCACCCAGTGATATTCACCGGTGAACATGATCCCGACCTTGGTAAATGGCGTGTTTGTGCCGGGAATCGAAAACAGGAGATCCGCGCCGAGCCAGGGGCCCTTCCAGCGGGTCTGATAGCGGCTGTCCAGGCCGGCGATGGGTCCGATGATTGATGGATCGGGTGAAATAACCTGATAGCCGTCAACGATGTTCAGATCCTGTTCGGAGACGGCATAGCCAAGCATGGGGCAGAGGACCATGGTCGACTCAAAAAAGGAAAAGCGGGGGCCGATCCCGACGGATCCGTCCCAAACATCGTTGCCGTCAACCCCGTTAAGGGAGCGGGAGAATTCCTGGGTCCGGTTGTCGTCATCATAGTCAGAATCATGATTGCTGCCGGTGACCACCGTTCCGAAGTCCAGGTAGCCCCGCACATAGACACGATCCATGATAACGGTGCGATTGGCCAGTTTGAGCTGATAGATTTTAATGTCCGACCAGGTGAGTTCGGAGCGGACGTTGGGATCGCCTCCCTGGGCGTTTCCGGCGATATGCCAGTTCAGTCTGTCACTGCGGTAGCCGGCGGACAGTTCAACAGTGACGGCAGCCCAACTGAGATAGGCATCACCGGTTTTGGATTTTTCGGCGGTGGTTCGATCGTCGGGTGCAGGGGATTGTGAAAAAACCCGGGGAACAGGAAGAGAAACATACAAACAAAGAATCAGCGCCGTAATGAGGTATCGCATGAGCCGTCTCTTTCTAGGAATCGCAGCCGCGGTTCGTATATAAAAATGGGCCCGGATGAATCGCATCTGTGGCGGATGTCTGCCCCGGGTATCGGTAGTTGTCATCTCATGAAATCGGATGAAATTCAAGCTTTCTGGGTGGTAACAGCCGGCTTGACTTGCCCGGATTGGTGATTTAAGGTTGGGCCGCTTAACGTTCAGCCCACGATAGCGGTGGCCCGGACGGTGGTTTGAAATGCGTTTTATTTGTTGAATGATGCGGCGGTTGTTTTTCAATTCGAGGCAGCGCCCGAAAAAAAACGGCGCTGCTTTTTTAGGCCTCGGCAATCATCAACTCCGACAGAAGGTCCGAAGGCTCCATGACCGATACCGAAAAAACAGAAAACCCGGTTGCCCGCGCCGGTGAGCAGTTGTTTCAATTTGCCATCGATCGCGGCGACATGAACACCATCCTGGATGCTGTGCCGCTGCGGCACGTACATGAAAAGCGGGTGACTTTGGAATACGAGATCCAACTGCTGAGAATCATCTCGGTAGGATGGGCGATTGCTTTTTTTCTGGCCGACAGCGGACTGAAAACAAGCCTTGGCCAGCATTTCTGGGAGAATGTCAGAGCCTTTTCCACGACGCTTTCCGCCTCCGCATCGCTGACCATGGGATCGGACATCGACTATTTCGACATCCTCAAGCAGCGCCTTGATTTTTATGTGGGTGCGCTGGATGCGGCCGGGCAGATTCCAGAACCGGCCATGGCCATTGGCCCGGCTTTTGCCGGGGTCTGCGGCGATAAGGAAGATGCCTGTGCCATATTGGCAGGCAGCAAAATGTTTACCATCACCATCAAAGCCGTCCGGGATTACCTGGGCGAGGCTGCTGTCAAACAGGATTGATGTGACCATTGCTTTTAAATCGAAATGGCTGCCGGCCGTCGTCAGCGGTCTGTTGCTGACGGCGGCATTTCCCAAAATGGGGATTTCGCCGCTGGCCTGGCTCGCTCTGGTGCCCCTGTTTATCGCGCTGAGGGATCTTCACCCCAAAGAAGCGTTCAGGATCGGTATGATCGCCGGCCTGGCCCACTACCTGACCTTGTTGTACTGGGTGGTGTTCACCATGCGTACCTACGGATACTTGCCATGGTGGCAGTGTGTCTCCCTCCTGGTGCTGCTTGCCGCATACCTGGCCCTTTATTTCGGGTTTTTCGCGCTGGCATTGACCCATCTTTGCCGGAAACCCCTACACCTGGTTCTGCTTGCACCGGTTTTCTGGGTGGCGCTGGAGTATGCCCGAAGCTTTCTATTGACCGGGTTCCCTTGGGGAATTGTCGGATATTCCCAGTTTAATCGGTTGCATATCATTCAGATCTCCGATATATTTGGAGTGTATGGGATCTCTTTTCTGGTGGTGCTTTTCAACGCTGCCATTTATATGCTGCTGCTGTTTCTTGCGCAGAAAAAATGGCGGGGGTATCCGGTGGACAGGAAGCAGGCCCTGCTGGCTACCTTGCTGCCCCTTCTTCTGATAAGTCTTGGGCTGATTTACGGGAATCTGCGGATCAAGGCCATGGATGAGGCCGTGGCAGGGGCTTCATCACCCCGTGTGGCGGTGGTTCAGGGCAATATCGATCAGGCCCGGAAATGGAATCCGGCCTTTCAGATCGGCACCACGAAAAAATATGCGGAGCTGACGCTGTCGGCTGTCCCTCATCATCCGGATCTGGTGGTGTGGCCGGAAACGGCCACCCCGTTTTACTTCGAGGCCAGCCCCAAGCTCACGCGGCTGGTGACCGATGCCGTCCGGCAGGCAGGCGTCCATCTGCTGGTGGGAAGCCCCAGCGTTCAGGGGCAGCCCGGCCATTATGCTTATTACAACAGTGCCTATATGGTGGCGCCGGACGGCCGAGCCACCGGTCGGTACGACAAGGTTCACCTGGTACCCTTCGGCGAGTATGTGCCCCTCAAACGCTTGCTGTCGTTTGTAGGCAAGATGGTGGCACAGGTGGGTGACTTCTCATCCGGAGAGAAAGGCCGAACCCTTGCCTGGGGAGAAAATGAACCCCCTGTCGGTGTACAGATCTGTTTTGAGATCATTTTCCCGGGACTTTCCCGATCCCTGGTAAAAAATGGTGCCGGCCTGCTGGTCAACCTGACCAACGATGCCTGGTTCGGAAAAAGCAGTGCGGCGTACCAACATTTTTCCATGGCGGTTTTCCGGGCGGTCGAGAACCGCCGCAGCCTGGTGCGCTGTGCCAACACGGGGATCAGTGGCTTTGTGGACCCCGCCGGCCGGATTGCGGCGAGCACCGCCCTGTTTGAAGATGCGGTGGTCGTCCGAGCGGTTCCCGTGCTGACCGAAAAAACCATCTATACCCGGATGGGGGATGCATTGCCCATTGCCTGCCTGATCGTGATGATTGCGCTGATGGGGTGGTCCGTGCGTCGAGTGCGGCAGGAGGCATATGGCGGCGTTCTGCTGAAAATTCCTGATTGGGTTAAACGACGGGTCAGCCGGATGGTTGACAAGAGGAGATAAACAATGAGTACCGAAGCCAAACAGACATTGAAGGAACATAGACAGAAGCTCGAACAGCTCAAGGAGTATCTTTGACCTGGCTGGCCAGGAAAAACGACTCCAGGAAATCGAAGCGGAAATTTCCCGGGATGGGTTCTGGGACGTCCCGGAAGCCACCACCGCCATTTTGAAAGAGCGTACGCTTCTGGGCCTGCGGCTCGGCGCCTTTCACGGCCTGGAAAAAGACCTGGAGGAGGCGGGAATTCTTCTGGAACTGGCTGTAGAAGAGGCGGATGCCGATACGATGACGGAAGTATCCGGCCAGATCAGCGAACTGGGCCGGCGGTTGCACCAATTCTCCCTGGATATGATGCTGGACGGCGACGACGATCAGAACAATGCCATCATCTCTATTAATGCCGGCGCCGGCGGAACCGAGGCCCAGGATTGGGCCGAGATGCTGTTCCGCATGTATTTGAGATGGGTGGAGGGCAAGGGTTTTAAAGCCGGCATTGTCGATTTTCAGCCCGGGGAAGAGGCGGGGATCAAAAGTGTTACCTTTACCGCCGCCGGTCAATACGCCTATGGCTATCTCAAGTCGGAGAGCGGCGTCCATCGGCTGGTGAGAATTTCTCCCTTCAATGCCAGCGGCAAGCGCCACACATCTTTTGCTTCTGTTTTTGTCTATCCGGAACTGGACAATGAGATCGAGATTGAGGTGGAGGATAAGGATCTCCGCATCGATGTCTTCCGTGCCAGTGGCGCCGGGGGGCAGCACGTGAACAAGACCAGCAGCGCCGTGCGCATCACCCACCTGCCCACCGGAATCGTGGTCCAGTGTCAGCAGGAAAAATCCCAGCACCGGAACAAGGACATGGCGATGAAGGTGCTTAAATCGAGGCTTTACCAAGCTGAAAAGCGCAAGCAGGACGAGCGGCTGCAGGAGATCCACGACGGCAAGGACGATATTGGCTTCGGCAGTCAGATCCGCTCGTACGTGCTGCACCCGTACCAGATGGTCAAGGACCACCGGATCGGATTGGATGTAGGCAATGTGAACAGCGTGCTGGACGGGGATATCGACGTGTTCATCGAAGGCGTATTGCTGTCGGGCAAGGCATAGTTCGGGGCCATCCGGAAACGGCATCTTTTTGCCCAGGTTTTTGTGCTTTTATTTGGATCAAATATCAGAGATCGTGCGCAGGTGAGATCAGTCAACCCAGGTATCGACACGGAAGCCATCATCACCCGCTTCTATCCCGCCGGCAGTGTTACCCGGAACCTGCTTCTGCGCCACGGTGAACTGGTGGGCCGCAAGGCGATCGAAATCCTTGACCGGTCCCCGTGGATTGATGCCGATCGAGAGTTTGTCGTCCAGGCCGCGGTGTTTCACGACATCGGCATCGGCCGGACCCGATGCCCGGAACTGGGATGCACGGGAACCCTGCCCTATGTGTGCCATGGCGTCGAGGGCCGGGCGATTCTCGATGAACTGGGCCTTGGCCGCCATGGGCTGGTCTGCGAGCGTCATGTGGGTGTGGGAATCAGTGCGGATCAAGCCATGCGGCGGAGGCTGCCCCTGCCGGCCCGGGACATGCTTCCCCTTTCCGTTGAAGAACGACTGATCTGTTACGCGGACAAATTCTTTTCAAAGACAGACAACGGCAGGCATGAAAAAACCATCGATGAAATCATCGCCGGCCTGACCCGATACGAAGCGGAATATGCGGACCGTTTCCTGACGCTTCATCGGTTGTTTAACCGGAACCCGGTCGATGCGGCCGGGTTCGCAGGCAACCTTTCAATGCATGGGAAAACCCAGTCATGACTCCGGACGACATTCGCGACGCACTTCGATTCTATTTTATCACCGATGACGGGGTGGATGGTTTTCCCGCACTGGATCAGGTGCGCGTGGCCATTGAAGCCGGTGCCACCATGGTCCAGTACCGCAACAAGTCTTTTTCCCTGGACGCTTTCGAAGCGGTTGAGGCCATCGGCCGGATCTGTCGGGAAAACCGGGTGCCTTTTATCGTGAACGACAACGTGCTGCTGGCCAGGGCTGTCGGCGCCGACGGTGTTCACGTGGGACAAGGAGATGCATCGCCCCGCCTGGCCCGGCGGGTGGTGGGGCCGAAGGCCATTGTCGGCGTATCGGTCTCGACCATGGCCGAACTGGAGCGTACCGATCTGGCTTTTTGCGACTACATCGGCACCGGTCCCACCTTTCCTACCGGTACCAAGGCCGATGCCAAGGCGGCCCACGGACTTTCCGGGCTTCGGGATATTGTCAACCGGTCCCCTGTCCCGGCAGTGGCCATCGGTGGCATCGGTCCGGCCAATGCGTTGGACTGCTTTGCCCACGGCGCCGCGGGCGTCGCCGTCATCAGTTGCATTACCCGTTCCAACGACCCCGTTGAAGCTGCCGCGGCGATGGCCGCTGCATGCGGCGTCCCGGCCCGACAGGGGTGGTGATGGATACATCGACTGTCATCGGCGCCGACTATGCTTGACATCCATGGACTTTCCCAGGCTGCGGCAACGCGAATCGGGCCCCACATCCGCCAGACACCTCTCGAACCGTCTGCTGACCTGGGCCGCGAGAGCGGCGGGGCGGTGTTTCTCAAGCTGGAAAACATCCAGCATACGGGTTCCTTCAAGGTTCGCGGCGCCCTCAATCGCCTGATGGCCCTGGACCCGGATCAGAGAAGGGCCGGCATCGTCACCGCCTCTTCCGGCAACCACGGCCTGGCGGTGGCTTTCGGCATGAACCGGCTGGGAATAAAAGGTGTCATTTACCTGCCCGAGGGCGCTTCCCCACTGAAGGTTCAAATGCTTCACAACTTGGGAGCCACGATCCGTTTTCACGGATCGCACTGCGAGGTGACCGAAGCTCACGCCCGGCGGCAGGCTGAGAAAACCGGCCAGGTATATATTTCTCCTTACAACGATCAGTTCGTGGTGGGCGGGCAGGGGACGGTCGGGCTGGAGATCCTGGACCGGCTGCCTCTGGTGGACTGCATCATGGTGTCGGTGGGCGGCGGCGGCCTGATTGCCGGCATCGCCGGGGTGGTCAAGGCGCTTCGCAAAGAAACCCGCATCGTGGGATGCCTGCCGGACCACTCCCCGGTCATGGCCGCATCCGTTCAGGCGGGCCGGATTCTGGACCTTGAAACCCGGGACACCCTCTCCGATGGAACGGCCGGCGGCATCGAACCGGGCGCCATCACCTTCGACCCTTGCCGAAGGCTGGTTGATGACTGGGTGCTGGTGACCGAGGATGAAATTCGCGGCGCGATGGTTCGGGTATTCGACAATCACCGGCTGGTGATCGAAGGGGCGGCAGGGGTGGCGGTGGCCGGCTTTCTCAAGATGGCTCCCCAATTAACCGGTAAGACGGTCGCCCTGGTGATCTGTGGCGGAAATATCGATGTGACCTTGTTTAAACGGCTGATCCGTTCAATGTGATTAGGTAGGCATATAGCACCGATGGGAATCAGAAGACGATTATACTTTGCGGCGGCCATCCTCATCGGGACCATACTGATGGGAAGCACGGGCTACTATATTCTCTTCGAAGGGAAATCAAGCTATATCGATTGCCTTTACATGACCGTCATTTCCCTGACCACCGTGGGTTACGGCGAAGTGCTGGGGATTACCGGAAACGTCCGCGCCCAGATTTTCACCATGCTGCTGATCACCTTCGGCATGGGTATCATCCTTTACAGCATCAGTACCGTGACGGCCATGCTGATCGAAGGCGAGTTGACCGGCATGCTCAGGAGAAGAAAAATGGAAAACAAGATCAATGCCCTGTCCGGCCACTATATCGTCTGCGGCGGCGGAGAAACCGGCTTTCCCCTGGCGGTTGAACTGGTGACCAGCAAGGCCAGTGTGGTGCTTATCGAACAGGACAACGCCGTCATCGAACGATGCCGTCAGATCAAGGGCCTCTTCCATGTCCATGGGGATGCCACCGACGACAAGAACCTGATTGCCGCCGGGATCGAGCGGGCTACCGGCATTACCATCTGCCTGCCGTCGGACAACGACAACCTGTATATCACCATGACCGCCCGCATGCTCAATTCCACGGCACGAATCATCAGCCGCATGACCAACAGCCGGCTCAAGCCCAAACTGCTCAAAGCCGGCGCTACCTCCGTGGTCTCCCCCAACGCCATCGGCGCGTTGCGTATGGCTTCCGAGATGATTCGACCGGCGGCCGTGGACTTTCTCGACAACATGCTCAGAAGCGAGCGCGGAGAGCTGCGCATCAACCAGCTTGACGTTCACGGCAGCTCCACCCTGGCGGGAAAGGCGATCATGAAATCCGGCCTCAGGGACCAGTTCAACCTGCTGCTGTTGGGCGTGCGGCGGAAAGATGGAGAATTTGAATTCCGGCCGCCCAGTTCTTTTGTCCTCGAAGCGGGGATGACCCTGATCGTCATGGGGGATATCGAGAATATTGACCGGGCCCGGGAGGCCTTGTAAGCGATGTTTCCCCCCCAACCGTAGATCTGGGGTGAATGCTGTTACGTGCGGTTTCCCCCTTCGGAGATAAACCGGCCGGCGATGCACACCGCGGACATCCCGGCCACGGCTTCGATGAGTTCGGGCAGGGAGATCTGGCGGTTGAAACCACCCAGGTGGGGGCCGCTCTTGATCTGGATGTCCTTCTCCCCTCGGGTCAATCCATCGAGTTGCTCGGCCGGATATCCCCGTTCCTTCAAGAAGGCGATAAATTCGCCGTCGGTCAAGGCGTTCTGATCGGTACGGCGCAACAGTTCGGTCATGTAGCGGTCCACGCCCATCTCCGCGATCATGCGACCAATGAGACCATCCAGATCCACCGGCAGGAAACCGTTTGCCGCATTGCCGGTAAAACCGAAATAATAATTTTCGAATATCTCCAGGACCATCGACTTTAACAGCTGTCGGTCAAACAGGTCTCTTGCATCTACCGGCTGACCGTTGTTGTCCAGCCCGACTTTCGATTTATCCCGACAGCGGAAATGGCTGCCGGCCACCAGCAGCAGACTCAGGAAGTGGCTGCCGATGTGCCGGTACAGAAGGCGGCTGTCACCGCTGAAGGATTCCAGGTGTTCGAAGTCCCGCAGCCCGGACAACCCGAGATTGGGGAATGCACAGGAATCCAGCCACTGGTCCAGTCGCCCCGATCGGAACCACTGGTAGCGTCCCTGGTCATCCCGGCGCAACCGCTGGGTGCGGTTATGAAACAGCGCGATGGGCGCATCGTGGATCACCCCTTTGGCGGTAAGCCTTCCCAGGAGGAAGGCGTTGCGTCCAAGCATCTCCCGGGCGGATAAGGCGTCGACCCGGTGGTGGTTGGGGTAGACGAAATAGTCCCGGTGGGCGATAAAGGCGATGGCCAACGCATCGGGGTGCCTGCTGACGGTTTCAGGCGGCGCCAGTGGAATGCCCTTGAGGCGAAACACACGCTGGTTGTCAACACTCAGGGGCGCGGGAATGTGAAACCGGCAGTCGACGCTATAATCCGGTTTCTTGAGCGCTTCCATCCAGCTGATTTCCTTGGCCAGACCCGCTGCCGTGTCTCCTTTTTTAGCCAGCTTGACAACCAGCAGATGGTTTTTTTCAGACGTTTCAACCACCAGGCTCCTGCCGATATACCGGGGGGTGCCGCTCTTTGTCAGCCCGTTTGATGAAAGCAGGGTCGTCCATGAGATGGTCGGCCGGGATGTACCCATCCTCTCGCCGATCCGTGGCCCGGCAATGCTGACCGGCAGGCTGCCCAGCGCTTCGGCAATACCCCGGTGAGCGCTGCCGTCCGTTTTTAGGAGAAGATGGCCCAGGGACGCCAGCGCTTTCGATCCCAGGCCGTTGTGTCCTGGCGCGGTGGCCATGTCGGTCATTACCGACGCGGCTTCCCGGAAGAGAAAATAGGCTTGTCGGACACGGCGAAAGGCGTTGGACCGCAGGAGCCGCTCCAGGGCCAAAATGGTCTGTCCGTCAAGAACGCCGGGGTGCTTTCGCGCCAGCCGGCGAAGGTCGGCCACGGCGTGGTACGTGGCGATGAAATCAAAGTGAGGATCATTCAGGGCGGCTTCGGCGCGGCTTTTCAGGGTGTAGGGGAAGGTGTTCATCTTGCAGGTCTTCCAAATCGCCTACAGGCCCAGCAGACCGGCAATCTCGGCCAGGTGCCGGATGTGGTGGTCGGCCGCCAGTTCCCGGTTGCGGTAGGCCACAAAGGGAATGCCGGCAGCCTTGGCCGCTGTTTCATCCACTGGCGAGTCGCCCACATAGACCACCTCTTCAGGTGAAACCGAAAAGTGGTCGATAACCTTGACCAGGGCTTCAGGGTGCGGTTTGGGAAACTGAACGTCCAAAGCGCAGACGACCAGGTCGAAGAGGTGGTCGATGTGGTGGTCCGCCATCACGCGGGCCATGGTGTCGGTGCGGTTGGTGGCCACCGCCGTTTTAAAGCGGGGGCGAAGCGTTTCCAGCAACGGCACCAATCCCGGTTCCATCCGCATGAATTTCAAAAAGGGCAGGTATCCCAGCTGTCTGCGGTAAGCCTGGGCGGCGTCGCGGGTCGCCTTGTCGCGGATCAGGTACGCCAGGGATTCATCGACGGTGTGCATGTGGACATAGGCCATCTGTTCCGGCACCATGGCCGGCAGGTGGCAATGGTCAAGCACCTGGTTGTAGTAGGCCCGGTTGGCTTCCTGGGAATCGAACATGACGCCGTCGCAGTCGAAGGCAACGACCTTTACAGGGCGCTTCACTGTCAACTCTCCTTGCGAGGAAATTAAAAAGCACCGGCAGACCTGTGTCGATGCTTTTCGATGGTATCGATAGCTGTTTCCGACTACCCGTCACTGGCATTTTTTTTCGGCGGGGTGGGCGCGGATGGAGGTGTCGCCGCAATGATCTGGCCGTATACCGGAATGATTATCGTGGGCTTGATATCGCTGTCCGTGGTCAGGATCACCGTGTCCGCGTAGCGCCCGGCATCCGTTTTTTTGTTTTCAATGGTCAGGATATAACCGTCTTCATCGGCCTTGCTGAATTCCTGGACATCAAAAGCGATATCGTTTCCGTTTCTGGCCTTTGCTTCGAGAATTTTGAATGGATAGGCCTTTTCGCGGGTGATGGTGATCGCTTTTTTAATATCGGTTCCCGCCTGGCCGACCAGACGGGCATAGGCGGGGTCCATTCGGGCAAAGTTCAGTACCGTCCCGGTAATGTTCAATGTGACCCGGGTGTTGGCCGTGTCGTTGGTGAAGACATCGATGTTCTTCTTCAGGGACCTGCCGCCGTAACCGCTGGTGTTGACCTTGATGCTGATGGTTCCCTCGCCGCCGGCGGGGATCTGCCTCGGGTATGAGGCGACCGAGCACCCTCAGCCGGTCTTGACCTGGGTTATGGACAGGGGACCGGCGCCGGTATTTTTGATCGCAAAGTCATGGGTGATCTGGGTACCGTCCACGACCGGGTCGAACTCATATTTCAGTTCGGGCAACACCGCAGCAGGCTTTTCGACGGCTGCAACGGCAGGTGATGCCTGGGTGGTTGAATCCTTGCCGGCGGCCTGGTCCGACGCGCTGACGATGGCTGCGGCGGCCCACAGCAATACAACCATTGCTGTGATCGCAAGAATACGGAATTTCATGGGTTGTTCTCCTTGCTGGAAAATATGCGGATAAACGTCGTTTCTTCCTATTGATCGAGTCACTATGTTTAAGCTTCGGCGCTGATCCTGTCAAGTTACATCAGAAAAAACGGGTCAACGTCAACGGTGACCTTGACGTGCCGGCCGGTGGATGTGGCGTGGTGGCCCAGGATCAGTTCATGGGCAAACCGGTGAAGTTCGACCGTGTCCGTGCTTTTGAGCAGGATCTGCCAGCGGTGGTGGTTGGCAATGCGGGACAACGGCGCTTCAATGGGGCCCATCACGTGAATCTGTTCGTGAAACGATGCGCACGCAGCCAGCATTTCCCGGCAGTTTTCTCCCAGAGCCCTGGCATGGGCGGCGGTTTGCTGAGGATTCTTGCCGGATATGCGCACGGCAATCATGCGGGCATAGGGCGGATACCCCAGGGCTTTCCGAAAGCCGATTTCATGATTGAAAAACGCCTTGAAATCCTGATCTTTTGCAGCAAGGATGCTGAAATGGTCAGGGTTATACGTCTGAAGGATTACCCGGCCGGGCTGATCACCCCGCCCCGCCCGTCCCGCCACCTGGGCGAGCAGCTGAAAAGTCCGCTCCCCTGCGCGAAAGTCCGGGAAATTCAGGGTCAGGTCGGCGCATATCACCCCCACCAGGGTGATGCCCGGGAAATCGTGTCCTTTGGCCACCATCTGGGTGCCCACCAGGATGTCGATCCGGCGGTGCTTCAGATTTTTCAGCAGGCTGACGATCGAGCCTTTGCGGGTCATTGTGTCCCGATCCATGCGTGCCACGCGGGCCTCGGGAAACAACTGGTTCATTGCCTCCTGGATTTTTTCGGTTCCCACGCCCAGCAGCCTGGTTTTGTCGGAGCCGCAGGACGGGCAGGTGGATGCGGCCGCTTTGGAAAAGCCGCAATAGTGGCAGCGAAAGGCATTGGCCCGTTTGTGCAGGGTCAGGGAAATATCACAGTTTTTACATCGAATGGGCTGCCCGCAGCGCCCGCAGATGGGAAAGGCGGAAAAGCCCCGCCGATTGAGAAAAATAAGGGCCTGGTTTCCATCGTCCAGGGTTTCCCGGATTGCCTGCTGAAGCGGTGCGGTGATGTAGCGGCGAATGCCCCGGTCGTCACGACTCCGGGAAAGATCCACGGTCTGGATGGCCGGCAGGGGTTGTCGGTTGACCCGCCGGGTCAGGCCGGCGGTTTCGTATTTGCCAACGGTGACGTTGTACCAGGACTGCACCGAAGGCGTCGCCGATCCCAGGATGGCCAGGGCGTTGTGGTGACGGGCCCGGACTACGGCCAGGTCTCTGGCGTTGTAGCTCAGTCCGCCTTCCTGTTTGTAGGAGGCGTCGTGTTCCTCGTCCACAATGATCAAACCGACATCGCCAAAGGGTGCGAAGATGCATGACCGGGCGCCAATGGCAATGGTCGCATCCGCTTTGGCAATGCGAAGCCACTGGTCATAGCGTTCGCCCTGGGACAGGCCGCTGTGGAGTACCGCCACCGTTTCTCCGAAGCGGGCGCGGAACCGGCGTTCGGTCTGGGAGATAAGGGCGATTTCCGGTACCAGCACCAGCACACGAAGCCCCTTGTCCAGGGCGGCCTGCGTCAGGCGAAGGTAGATTTCGGTTTTTCCGCTGCCGGTGACCCCGGCCAGCAGAACCGTTTTGAATCCTTTACCGAGCATCGGAGCCATGGTGCTTACCGCTTCAGCCTGCTCGACGGTGAGCCGGGGCGGTGTATCCGGTTCGATGGGGTCGCCGAACGGATCCCGGTAGACCGTCCTTTCATAAACGGCCACCTGGCCGGATTTCTGCATCGCCCGGATCAGTGGCGGGGCGGTGGGGATGCGTGCTTTCAGCGCCGGGATACTCAGGTCGCCTTCAGTTTCCAACATGGTCCGAATGCTCTGTCGCTGCACAGACATCCCGGTGGAGACGGGTGCGACCCCATGAACAGTCACCCACCGGATGGTTTTCGGCTGGACCTGGCGGGCTTTGATCTGACGATCCACCTGAATCCATCCCCGCTGGCGCATCAGATGGACCAAGGCCCATGAAACGGGCTGACCGATCGCTTTCTGCAATTGCTTGATACCGGCCGGTCGTTTGGCCAACGCTGACAGGACGATTCCTTCCAGGGGCGAAAGGGGTGACGACTCCAGGGCCTGCGCGCCAGCTTCGCCGAGGGTCAGGATGGCGATGTCGGTAAGATTCAGCCCGGCCGGCAGGGCGGTATTGATTACCTGTCCCAAGGGGTGCATGTAATAGGCGGCGATCCATTTGAAAAACGGGATCATGGTTGCCGGAAAAAGGGGCGTGTCGTCGAGCACATCCAGGATATGCTTGATTTCCAGAGGATCCGTCTCCAGGGCCGGGCCGATCAGGTACCCGGTGACTGTGCGCCTGCCAAAGGGGACCAGCACCCGCTTGCCCGGACAGGCGTGCGGGGCAAAATGCGCCGGGATGCTGTAGCTGAAGGTGCCATGGACCGGAAGGGCCACGGCCACCGAAACAATTTGCCGGTGATGAATGATTTGATTTTGCTTGACAGGGATCACGGCATCTTTTAGTTTGAATTTCATGGTGTTGCGAACAATTGCCCCAAAGGCACGCCGCCGACTCGGCGCATTATAGCCCCGGAAAGATGCGGTTTCAACCATATCGTGCGTTGCAAGTGTCCCCAATACCTGCTAACATCTTTAAATTCGATGGTTTATCCGCCTGCCGCAACGATGTGCAGGCAATCATAAAACAACAAAGGAGGAATCGGTATGAACGGGATCCTAAAACGCGTGATTATCCTGCTGACCGCGATTGCACTGGTCGCGGTTCCCTGCATGACCTGCTTTGCCGAGGGATTGGAACAGGATGACGATGTCATTGCCGGGAAAATGGCTGGTGATGCGCTGGTTGCCAGGCCCTTGGGACTTTGTGCCACGGTGATCGGCGGAGCGATTTTTGTCGTATCCCTGCCGTTCTCCGCCCTGGGCGGAAATACCAAACCCGCCTATGACTACCTGCTGGCAAATCCTTTCAAATTCACCTTCAGCAGGCCGCTGGGTGAGTTCTAACTTTCCATTCAACCCAATCCCTGTGATACGAAACATGCCCGGTGATGCACCACCGGGCATGAAAAGGAGGATGTGTGCCCGTACATCTCGTTGAACACCCGCTGATCAGACACAAAATTGGCCTCATGCGTGGGCATGATGTTTCAACAAAAAATTTCAGGGAGCTGGCTAATGAACTGGCTACGTTGCTCACCTATGAGGCCACCAAGGACCTGGAGACCGAAACCATGACCATCCGGGGATGGGCGGGTGACGTGGTCGTCGAAAATATCAAGGGCAAGAAGATCACCGTGGTCCCGATCCTTCGCGCGGGATTAGGGATGATGGACGGGGTGCTGAACCTGATTCCGTCGGCCAGGGTGAGCGTTGTGGGGTTGTATCGCAACGAGGAGACCCTGGAGCCGGTGCGCTATTATGTCAAGATGACCAGCAACATGGAAGAGCGGATCGCCCTGATCCTGGATCCCATGCTGGCCACCGGAGGTACCCTGGTGGCCACCATCGACCTCCTGAAGGAATCAGGCTGCCGGCAGATCCGGGGGCTGTTCCTCGTTGCCGCACCCGAGGGGCTCAAACGGCTGGAAAAGGTCCATCCCGATGTGGATATCTACGTGGCGGCCATCGATGACAAACTGAACGATATCGGTTATATCATTCCGGGGTTAGGCGATGCGGGAGATAAAATTTTCGGGACCAAGTAACCCGGACTCCCGCGAAAACGGTTTTCATTCAGCGCCCGGTTGACAGCCGGGCGTTTTTTATATCTGCAACATTTAAAATAATAATCATGATAAACCACTGCCTGCATCGGTTCTATCTGCAGGGCATCCCGCTTGACCGGGGGCTGGGTTTATTTACACGCCCATCGGCTGAGCGTATCGCGAGGCCGGGATCCATGAACCCATCTTTGTTGACCACACTGCGTGTATTCGTTCCCTTTGCCGCCGGATATTTCCTCTCTTACCTCTACCGCGTGGTCAATGCGGTTATCGCTCCGGACCTGGTGGGAGATCTGGGCATCGGCCCGTCGTCCCTGGGTCTGCTGACCGCCACCTATTTCATTTCCTTTGCCTCATCGCAGTTGCCGCTGGGTGTGCTGCTGGATCGTTTCGGCCCTCGGCGAATGGAAGCCTTTCTGCTGCTTTTTGCCGGGCTGGGTGCCTACCTGTTCTCCCGGTCCGGATCGTTGGCCGGTCTGGTGGTGGCCCGCGCCTTTATCGGCTTTGGTGTGTCGGCCTGTCTCATGGCGGCCTTTAAAGCATATACCCTGTGGTTTCCCAAAGAGAAATGGCCTTTGGTGAACGGTTTTCAAATGGCCGCCGGGGGACTCGGTGCCTTGGCGGCGACGGCACCGGTGGAGGCGGCCCTGCAGGTGACCGACTGGCGTGGCGTTTTCATGGTGCTGGCGGTGCTCACCCTGATGGTGGCCGTGGCCGTATACACCGTGGTTCCCGAAAAGCCGTCCAGCGGTGCTGGCGAAAGCTTCAACCATCAGCTGCGGGGCGTCAGGAAGGTGTTTACCAGCCTTGACTTCTGGCGAACAGCCCCGTTGACCACTATGTCTCAGGCGTCCTTTCTTTCCATACAGGGGCTTTGGGCCGGGCCCTGGCTCAAGGATGTGGCCGGACTGGAGCGCATGGCGGTGGCCAATGTGCTGCTATGGATTGCCGTGGCAATGATCGCAGGCTTTATTCTGCTGGGATCGCTGGCCGAGCGATTGAGCCGCTCAGGCGTCAGCGTTCTCGCCACCGCCGTGACCGGGATGATCCTGTTCATGGCCGTGCAGGTGCTGGTTCTGGCGGCCCCGGTTCGCTGGGCGATGCCCGTGTGGGTGCTGTTCGGCTTTTTCGGCACGTCGGGCATCATCGCCTATGCGGCACTTTCCCAGCGATTTCCGGTGCAATTGTCCGGGCGGGTCACCACGGCCGTCAATCTGCTGGTGTTTATCGCCGCCTTCATCGGGCAGTGGGCCATCGGGGCCATCATCGGCCGCTGGCCTGTCGATGCAAGCGGGCATTACGCCCTGGAGGGCTATCGCACCGGTTTTTTCGTCATGCTGGCCATCCAGACGATGACCTTGCTCTGGTTTTTCACAGCCAGCCGGATGATCAGGAACCGCGGAAAGAAATAGTGCCACCAATCCGCCTTTGGCAACACGACGGGAGACATTCATGAAAATTTATACCGGCACGGGAGATCGGGGCAAGACCAGCCTCTTCAGTGGAGAACGGATCTCCAAGAGCAGCCCGCGCCTCGAGGCCTATGGCGATCTGGACGAACTCAATTCCGTGATCGGAGCTGTGGTTGCTGCGATGGACGAGGATCAACCGGCGCTGAAGGGTGAGATTATGGCTATTCAGGCGCTGCTTCTGGAAGCCGGCGCCTGGCTGGCGACGACCCCCGGCGCCGCGTCCACCCGTTTTTTGAAACCGTTCACGAAGGACCCCGCTGAAATGCTGGAAATCGCCATCGACCGGATGAACGCACCCTTGCCCGAATTGAAGCATTTTATCCTGCCCGGCGGGCATCTGTCTGCTTCGCTGGCCCATATGGCCCGCACCGTCTGCCGGCGAACGGAACGACGCGTCATTGAACTGGCTGAACATGAGGACGGGGATTCGGGGCCTACCGACACCCTGACGCATATCCTGGTGTTTCTCAACCGGCTTTCCGATTACCTTTTTGTTCTGGCCCGATACTGCAATCATATCCAGGGGCAAGGGGATGTGCCGTGGCAAGGGTAAGCGACACACCCCGCTTTACCGCCAGCCTGGTCGACCGGCACTGGCTGGCCCCCGGCATCCTTGAACTGCGTCTGACCCGACCGGTGGAAATCGACTTTATTCCCGGGCAGTTTATGCGATTTGCGATGGATGGCTACGAGCGGGACTACACCATGGTTTCGACCCCGGATGCCGAGACCATCGATTTCTGCGTCGCCGTTGTGGACGGGGGACGGTTTTCCAGAGATATCCTGAGAGCCGACATCGGGAAACGGTTCCAGCTGACCGGGCCCCACGGCCATTTCGTTTTCCAGGGTCCGGCGAATCCGGCGGTGTTCGTGGCTACGGGGACCGGCGTTGCCCCTTTTGTTGCTTTCTGTCGGAGCGGGGTCGGGGTGGACGCCGGCCTTCTGCTCCACGGGGTGGACACACCAGACCGTCTGATTTACCGGGAAATTTTCCAATCGACGCTGCGAGACTATATCCCCTGCATCAGTCGACCTTTTGAAAATAGGGATAGCGTGGAGAGGGCATATTCGGGCCGTGTCACGGGTTATCTTAAGCAGCAGCTGACACCGGGCACCTATGACTTTTACCTGTGCGGTCGGGGGACCATGATCCGTGATGTTACGGAATTAATTGACGACCACTTCAGCGATTCGCGGCTTTTTATCGAGTCCTACGATTGATTACACCGGCCGAAAAACCATCCGCTTTTCACTGTTGTCGTAGCGCACCATTTTGGCCTTCAGCGTCCGTTCTTCGCCAAAGATATTGACCAACCGCATGCCGTCGTCCACTTCCTCGATGAGGTCCACATTTTCCAGCACTTTTTCTTCAACCCCGTTTTTTACGACAAAGACGTTGACGTCGCACATGACGCTTCTCCTTGATCATGAAAGTGTGTTATGGCTTTACCCGCCAGGTTCCGGCCGACAGGTATTGTGGATAATTCGTTCACCAAATGCAATATCCGTTTTCCCGTGTCCGTTTTCATCGGACCGCGACTGACGGGTTGATTGTGATCCTAAAATGGCTATGTTGGCTCCACTGAGCGATATTACCCCTCAAGAATAAAAAATTGGTATTCGATGGTCAAACAGGCAACCAAAGAAGCATTGATCCTTATCCTTGCCGCTATCGGCATCGCCCTTGCCGTTTATGCGGTCAGACCGGATAAGATAGGGGTTGCTCCTGCAGTGGTGAACAACGGCAACGTCCGGCAGTCAGCAGCCGACAGCGGTTTTTCTGAAATTTCCATCGAGGATGCGCTGCGCCTGTATGATAAAAAAGGTGCCATTTTTGCCGACTCGCGACATGCCGCCGATTTCGAAGCCGGGCACATCAAGGGGGCCGTTAACCTATATGCAGCGGATCAGGAGGCCTGGCTGCATGATTTTCTGGCAGCTACCGACCCTGCAAAAGTAATCATTACCTATTGCGATGGGGAAGACTGCCACCTGGCCCAGGCACTTGCCGAACTCCTGTTTTTCAACGGATTCGATAACGTCCGCTACCTCAAAAACGGCTGGACACGATGGCGTGAAAGCGGATTTCCCGTGGAATGATTCAAATTCGCATGAAGGACGACCTGCCCGCCGTGGAGTACAGGGACAGCCTGCTCACGCTCAACATCCCCAAGCCCGGGTCCGGCAAGCCAAAGCAGATCACCATAGATCAAACTGAAAAGATCTCATGAAAAAGGATATGGGCGTTTTTTGCACCCATACCCTTTTGTCTCTTATGACGATCGCCGGTAAGGGTCCGCGGTGATGCCGTAGCGGCGCATGATCTGCTGAAGGGCCTGACGTTCCAGCCCGCAGGCTTTGGCCGCCTGGGTGACATTTCCCTGACTCAGGGTAAGCATGTGCCCGATATAGGCGGCATTGAAGGCGCTCAGATTATTCTCTTTGGCCTCCTTGTAGGGCATGTCCAGAAAATGGTTAATTTCCGCGATTGCCCCCGATGACGGCTTGCGCCCGATGCCCACATCCTTGGGCGTAATTTCATCGCCAGCGGAAAAGAGAATCCCCTGCATGATCATGTTTTCCATCTGACGGACGTTACCCTCCCAGCGGCTGCCGACAAAGATGTCCATCAATTCCGGCGAAAAACGTTTGATGGGCTTATCCAGCTTGGTGCAATGCTTTTCCAGCAGATGGTTGGCGATCAGCGGGATGTCTCCAGGACGTTCACGAAGCGGCGGCAATCGAATGGGCAGGACGTTGAGGCGGTAGAAAAAATCCTCCCGGAACGCACCCGATTTTATTTTTTCCGGCAAAGGCTGATTGGTGGAGGCGATGATTCTGACATCAACGTGGACAGGTCGGGCGTCGCCCAGGGATTTGATTTCCTTTTCCTGCAGTACCCGCAGCAGTTTGGTCTGGATGGTAGGAGTGATGTCTCCGATCTCATCCAGGAAGATCGTGCCGGTGTGGGCTTCCTGGAACAGGCCCTTCTTGTCCCGGGTGGCATGGGTAAAGGCCCCTTTTTTATAGCCGAACAGCTCGCTTTCCAGAATAAGCTCCGGAACGGTGGGACAGTTTACGGCGATGAAAGGGCGCTTGCTGCGATTGCTCAAGGCGTGAATCGCACGGGCGGTCAGATCCTTGCCGGTGCCGGATTCGCCGGTGATCAGTACGGTGAGATCGTTTTTTGCAACCATTTGGATGGTTTCATAAACCCTCTGCATGATGGGGCTCTTGCCCACCAGTTCCTGAAACATTTCCGTGGAGTGGCACTCGTGGTGAAGCCTCAGGTTCTCTTTCAGCAGGCTGCTGCGCTCGAAGGCCTTATCCAGGCGCATGACCAGGGCATCATGATCGAAAGGCTTGGTGACGAAGTCATAGGCACCCCGCTTCATGGCCTCCACGGCCATTTCGATGTGCCCGTAGGCAGTCATCATCACCACCGTGATTTCTTCACCCCGGTCTGCCTTAATTCGGTCCAGCACTTCGAGTCCGCTGATACCGGGCATTTTGATATCTGCCAGCACCAGGTCGTAGTCGGCGGCGCGGATCATTTCCAGGGCGGCTTCTCCCGAGGATGCGGTATCCACCTGACATCCCAATTCAGGCTCCAGACTGCGTTTCAGCAAGGAGAGCATGTCCGGTTCGTCGTCAACGATTAGAAGATTCTGTGCCATGGTTTACCTCCCAGAAAGCGGGGGTGAGACGGGCAGGGACAGCGTAAAGGCCGCCCCTTTGCCCAGCTCGCTTTTTACCGTAATGTTGCCGCCGTGTCCTTTGATAATGCCGTAGCTGACCGAGAGCCCGAGCCCCGTGCCTTCGCCGGTGGGTTTAGTCGTGAAAAAAGGATCGAAGATCCGCAGCAGGTTTTCTTTTTCAATGCCATGCCCGGTATCCGATACCTCCACCGTGATCCGATTGGCCGGTTGGTTGAGCCTGGTGGTAATGGTAATGGTGCCTTTGCGGTCCACCGCATGGATGGCGTTCATCAGCAGGTTGATGAGCACCTGCTTGATCTTTTTCTCATCCATGAGCGCCGGTGGAAGGCCTGGTGCAAAATGGGTTTCGATCTGAATATTTTCCAGGTTGCTGTGGTGACGCACAAAACCGATTACATCGTCAATGACGGCTTGGATATCCAGATACTCCTTCTGGGGACTGGATGTCCGGGCAAAATTGAGCAGGTCTTCCACGATGGCTTTGCAGGATTTTACATGTTTTTCAATTGTTTTCAAATCGTTAAAGCGATCGGACCGGGGCTCCTCCCCGCGCAGCAGAAGTTGGGTGTAGCCTAAAATGATGCCCAGCGGATTGTTGATCTCGTGGGCGATTCCGGAGGAGAGTTCGCCGATGGAGGCCAGTTTCTCCGCCTGGGCCATCTGTTTTTGCATTAATCGGCGCTGCTCGATGTCCTTGACCAGAAAGTGAATGGTTTCTCCCTCGTCGGAGGGGCTCTTGGCCAGGCTGCCTGAAAGCAGTACCCGGCGTTGGGCGCCGCCTTCTAAAATGAGGTCGAATTCCTCGCTGGAAATAAAGCCACGATCTTCAATATGCCGGCTGATGGTGTTCCAGTCTTCGGGGGAGGATAAAAACGACTGGAAAAAACGTCCCTCGACATTGCCGTCACCAGAGACGCCCAACCCTATCATCTGTTTGCCGGCCGGGTTGAGGTTGACGATCCGGCCGTCGGTCCGCGTCACCAGAATCATATCTTTGGAAACTTCGAAGATCCGGCGGTACTTCTGTTCCGAAATGACCAGGGCCTCGGTGCGCTTTTCCACCAGCTGCTCCAGGTTTTGGTTGAGGTAAAGCAGTTCTTCATGGGCATTCTGCAGGGCCTGCCGGTCCTTCATAATAGTTCCGTAAATGGCCCATGTGCGTTCGAAGAAGAGGGTGACCGATCCCACCATGACGAAGGTAAAGGTGTTGATGGCGCCTGAAAAGGGCTGTATGGCGGACCATAGGTCCTGCCGATGGGACAGCAGAAAAATTTGTTTGAGCAGATGGCCGGCGGACCGTGAGATGGCAAATACGAAAAGAGCGAGGCATACCCACAACAGGTAGGTGACGATGATGTTGTTGGGGTCCATTTTTTTGAGTCGCAGGCTCAACCCGAAACTGAGAAAAGCGAAAAGGATCATCAGGATGGAGCCGACCACATCCACGGTCCAGATGGGAATCAAAGATACGTTCATCTCCGGACACCTTCACCGGATTCACTCGGCCGGACTTCTTTCAGCATGTGGCGCAACCCTATCCACAAGTAGACCATGGCCGGGACACACAGCAAATGATCCAGTTTTACGAGGTAATAGAAGGTGGCCAGCCATCCGCGGCCATCGGCGGTTGCGACTTGAATCCGCCAACCGGCAAGGTTTTCCACGCTGACGGCCTGGATCTGCTCATCCAGAAAGTGAACGAGTATGGTGTCCACGTTCCAGAGGATGAAGAACAGAGCGGCATACTGAATGTAGCGCCATCCGGGCACTTTCACCAATCCCGCCTGCCGGAGCCAATAGATCAGGAGCATCATCGAAAAGAGGAAGAACAGATGGGCGAACTGGTGGACCCATACCCCTTCGATGCCCGCATGACCCTGGGTGGCAAAGGCAGGTGTACTTGAGAACAACGTGACGCATAAACACCATGCCGCCGTAGCGTAACGCGATATCCTGTCCCTCATTTTTCGGATGATGTTCACTGTTGTTTGGTTGACAACCTCTGAAGGGCCGGCCTAAGGATTGGCTAAGTGCCCCTGTTCATAAATACGATGGCATTCGATCGCCGATGCATCCCGCCTTGCGATCCGCACGCCTCGGCAATTTCGGTGCGTCACCGTATTTACGAACAAGGGCACTAAGTGTCACGTAGCCGCGGTTGATCGATGGCCGGGGGGATGCTTGCGATAATTTGGCTTTGTTCTATTGACCGGGTTTGTCTGCGGCATCCAGCATTTTCTGCACTCCCTTGAAATAGGGAAGATAGGGCCTCATGTACTTAAACAGAATCCGGCTGAGGATGTACATCGGAATGAATGTGAACATGTAACCCACACCCTTGTCGAACACGAGGGAAAGGGGCGCGGCTACCGGGAAATCCACTTCGGCGAAGCGTGAGCCCAGCCATCCCATGGCAAAGGGGAGTGGCCACAAAATGCCTGCACTGTAAGCCGCCATGGTGAAGAAACCCTTCCCCCAGACATCCGTGGCCTCTTTGTTTAATGCCTTGTAGCTCGTTTTGTCGCCGGCCCGGTAAGCCACCATGGACAAGCGCTCTTTTTCCAGCATATCCTCCGTCATTTGATCCACGTAGCGCTTGTTGAATTTTATAGCCAGGGAAACGGAAATCTCACCGACGACGACGCAGATGAAAGACAGGTTGAAGGTCCCGATCAGGAAATTGAGGATAGGGATATCGGTCAACCTGTAAAAAAAAATCAGGAAGAGATCGGTGTTGACATAAATGCTGTGAAAGATGTTTCCCATTGATATTTAAAGAAAAAAACTGTTATCCTTCTGCGAATCCGCAGCGTTGCAATCCAAAACTGAGACCGGTGCCGCTTATCCATCCCGGCACCGGCCTTTTCGTCAGGTCAAAAAACCACCAATTAACGGGATTCTACAGCATTGCTATGCCGAAGAATCCTCTCATCGTATAACGCAGTCCGATGTAAAGCGCCAGGACGATGAAAATCCCCTTGAGGACCTTTTCGGGGATGTATTTGCCGGTCCTCGGTCCGATCATGGATCCGATGAAAATACCGATCAATTCGACGCCGATCAGGGGCCAGTGAACCATGACTCCTTTTAGGATCATGAAGTTGAAAATGGCGAAGATCATGCCGATCAGCACCGAGAGGGCTGAGGTGCCTGCTACGACGAACATGGGGAGGCCTACCACGCTGGTGAGGAACGGAACATACAGGAATCCGCCACCGATGCCCAGGAACGAAGCCAGTGCGGAAATGAAGAAACCGCCTGCCAGCGCCCAGAGCGGACTGAAGGTAAAAGTTTGACCGAAAAAGGAGATTTCGGTTTCGGCCAGGCTCCATTTTGAGGTTTTGACACCCTGATCTTCAATGGCGACTTTCTTTTTTGCAGCCTCTTCAAAGGCCTTGGCGGCGGCTTTGGCCGCTTTTTTGGAAGCCTGTCCTTTAGGCGTCATTTCATAGACCATGAAACCGCCGATGATGAACACTACCAGGCCGAAGTAACCCTGGTACTGGGAGAATTTGACTTTGCCCGCACTGGTGTATACCACGATCAGGGTGGCCAGCAGGGCACCGATGCCCAGGAAGACTCCCAGGGAGGCGACCAGTCGTTTCTGCTTCCAGTAGTTGAAACTGGAGACCAGGGCGGACGTTCCCACCAACCACTGGTTGGACACACGGATACTGTCGGTAATGGATTTGTTCAAACCGGGAGCCGTATCCTTAAAGGTTTTGGCATAGGCACCCAGCCCATAGATGGTGATGTGACCGACACCGGCCATAATGCCGCCAAAGGCCCCGACTGTCGAAAAAATCCAGCCTACCCAGATCGCCCACAAGAAGCCAATGATCGGGTTAAGCTGCGGGGCGCCGGGAATGCCAAGATAGCCGGGTTTGGCATTGGGGTCGATGTGACCCTTTTCCGTTCCCTGGGGTGCCTTGGCAATAGCTTCCTCCAGGCTGGCGGCAACCGCATTGCCGGTGGTCAAGAAAACCGGTACGGCCACAATGGAAAAGATCGTCAGCAGCACCATAAGCAAGGTTACGTTTTTGTTCATGATTCTCCTCCAGGATGTTGATAATATCGGCCGAATCCACATCGGCCATCTTCCAAATTTCTGGATGAAAGATATTCATCCGCTTTCAAAATCAATATGTAACCTATTCCAAAAATCACCTCCCGTCATATAAAATGATTGCCCGGTATCGAGCAAGTTACATGCCATGGAGGTTATGATGGAGCATGCGCCGGGGAAGATTAATAAATTAATAAAAACAGTGGGATATAATTTTAGTTCCCTCCCTGTTCGCCATCATGGCGTAATTTGATCCGACATTACCTGTTGTCCATGTGCAAAATTTTTATTGCCATTCCTGTATGCAACCGATTATATTGTATTTATTAAAAAACAAAAAAATGCAATAAAAATATAGCGCCGCATTAAAAAAAGAGCACGCTCCGTGCAGAAGGGTATAAATACTAACCAAAAATGACCTGCACCTTTTTTTATTGGTGTGTAATAACTTGAAATGACGGTTTATTTTTTTTAAAATGAATTGCCGGCGCGCTGCCGCAAGGGAAAAACATGGTATGCTTGTTGCTATCTGTTGCAGAAGCCGATACTGGATTTTTTAATGATCAACACCGCCTGGCGGTTCACTTTGCTTGAGGAATCTACTGGAGGAATCTAATGGAAAAAGAAGTTTACAGTCTCTGTTTTATGTGTTCGGTCCGATGCCCTATCAAGGTCAAGGTCAAGGATGGGCAGGTTACCTGGATCGAAGGAAATCCGCATGTGGCCGGCATGGAGGGTAGTTTGTGCCCCCGCGGTGCGGCGGGGACCTCGCTGCTATACGATCGCCAGCGGGTGCAGAGCCCGATGATCCGTGTCGGCGACCGGGGATCGGGAAACTGGCGTAAAGCCAGCTGGGATGAGGCACTGGATTACGTGGGGGACAAGCTCAAGGCAATCATCGGTGAGTACGGCGGCCACAGTGTCGTTCTCGGTGAACGGACTCAGTTGGCAACGCATGTGAGCAAGACTTTTTTGAAGGCTATCGGTTCTCCCAACCATTTCACCCATGATGCCCTGTGCAAGGGATCCGTTAACACTGCCTGCCGCTCGCTCTTCGGTCTTACCGACGGGCAGATCGGCGTCGATTACCGGAATACGCGACACATCGTGCTGTATGGCCGCAATATCTTCGAGGCCCTCTCGGTCAAAGAAGTCAACAACCTGATGGCAGCCATGGAAGACGGGGCCAAGATGACCTACATCGACCCTCGTGTCTCGATCACCGCCACCAAGGCCCACCGCTACTGGATGGTTCGCCCGGGTACCGACCTGGCGCTCAATTACGCCCTGATGCACGTGATCCTGGACGAACGGCTCTATGATGCGGCATTTGTGGACCGCTGGGTGCATGGCCTGGCCGAGCTACAGGATTTCGTCGCTCCTTATACGCCCCAGTGGGCGGAAACGGAGACGGGAATTCCTGCCTCGGAGATTGTGGCCTTTGCCCGGGAACTGGCCAAGGACCGGCCGGCCGTGGCTTTCCATTACGGCTACCGCGGCGCCAGCCACACCAATGAAATCTACCTGAGACGATCCATTCTCATGCTCAATGCCCTCATGGGGTCCATCGAGACCAAAGGCGGGATCTTTTTTAAGAAAGGTCCCGGCGAAGCGGGCGGCAAGGCGGCCCGCAAGCTGGTGGACCAGAAGTTCCCGAAGATCAAGGTGCCGCGTTTCGACAAGGTGGGTACACCCGATTTCCCCCTGCCGGACCCGGCCCACGGGGTTCCTCATCGGCTTCCCCATGCCATCATTAACGCCGACCCCTACCCCATCAAGGCCCTGTTCAACTATCGCTTCGAACCGCTTATGTCCATCGCCGACACCGAGTTGACCCGCAAGGCGCTGGACCAGCTGGACCTCATCGTTACCATCGACATCAATTACAGCGACATTGCCTGGTACAGCGACGTGATCCTCCCCGAATCCACCTACCTGGAGCGCACAGACTGCATCCAGCAGGCCAACGGCCTCAAACCCCAGATGTTCCTGCGACGGCAGGCAGTAACCCCGCGATACGACACGCGGGAAGGGGCCATGATTCTCAAGCAGATTGCCGACCGCATCGGTACCGGCAATTATTTTCCCTATGAGAATATGGATGAACTCGTCCGCTGGCAGCTCGAGGGCACCGGATTTACCATGGAAGACTTCGACGCCAAGGGCTTCGTGGCCTACGGCAAAAAACAGATATTCTGGGACCGGATGGATGGCCTTAAACTCAAAACGCCCTCCCAGAAGATCGAGTTCAAGTCCTCACTTCTGGAGGACGCGGGGTTTGAGTCTTTCCCCGCATACGAACCGATGCCGTCGGCAGAGCCGGGTAAGTTTCGGCTGGTCACCGGTCGGTCGGCACTTCACACCCATGTATCCACCCAGAATGTGGAATACCTCAATGAGTTGTGCGGGGAGAACCTGCTGTGGATAAACAACCGAAAGGCTGCCGAACTGGGCATCGCCGACCGCGCCATGGTGGAGATTGCCTCCAGCCGTCACAGCGGCAAGATGCGCGCGTATGTCACCGACCTGATCCACCCGGAATGTGTATTCCTGCTGCATGGGTTCGGTCATCAGGCCAAGCGTGCCGAACGGTCCTATAACAGGGGCGTCAGCGATGCGGCCCTTCAGGAGAACGTTTTCGACAAGGTGGGCGGAAGTCCTGCCTATCACGATACTTTTGTCAATGTGAAGGCCGCCTGACAGGCCGATTAACAACCGGAGAGCGCTGTCGGAGCGGTTTCCGCGGGTCATACATAGGATGCGAGGATTATGAGCCAATACTATCTGTTTCAGGATACCAAGAAGTGCATCGGATGCCATGCCTGTGAAGTGCAGTGCAAGGCCAATAAGAATCTCCCCATCGGCCCCCGGCTGTGCCAGATTATTCAGGTGGGGCCCAAGATGATCGGCGGGCTTCCCCGGGCCGCCTATATTTTCATGCCCTGTTTTCACTGTGAAAACCCCTGGTGCGTGGCTGCCTGCCCCACCGGTGCCATGCAGCAGCGCAGCAGCGACGGCATCGTTTTTGTGGACCACAGCCTTTGCGTGGGCTGCAAAACCTGCATTTCCGCCTGCCCCTGGGGGGCGCCCCAATGGAATCCGGAAACCGGCAAGGTCGTCAAGTGCGACTACTGCAAGGATCGTGTTGACCAGGGGCTGAATCCCGCCTGCGTGACCACCTGTACGACCCACTGCCTGAAGTTCGGCAAGGTGGAAGATATGACGCAGATCCGCCGGGAGCGCCACGCCCAGACCGTCGCATCACTGGAGCACTGCGCGTTCTGAGGCAACTATTAACTGTTTACGATGTTCACAGCACCCATACCCCTCCCTCCAGGTCCCCCCGGGCTATCCCCGGGGGGACCACTCCGCTTATGGCCCGGGTCGTAAGCATCTGCTGTCAAAAACCGGCCAAGGCACGAGCGGTGGGGATCAAGGGTCTCACAGGTGGACACGAGGTTATTCATGTCTGACAGCCAATGTCCGGTTACGGAAAGCATTCATTTTATCGATGATGCCATCGGCAATGGTGGATTGACGCACCCGAGAAGCCGGCGCATCGCCGAAGAAATTCACAGCCTCCTGGATGATGTGGCCTGGGGACGTGCCGGTGGCGATCATCTGCCGGCTGTTCAGGCGTTGATCCGAGATCTTCTCATGGACACCGATGAGCCTGAAGGATACCGGCTCGCAGAACACCTTCACCAGATGATGGAGGTCCACGGTGAAGTCTTCGAAAGCCATGTGAAGACCCACAACTGCCCCACGGGAACCTGTGAGTGGCTGACGCCGGCACCCTGCCAGATGGCCTGCCCGGCGGGCATTGACGTTCCTACGTATGTGACCCTCATCGGCCAGGGGCGAGACGCCGAGGCCATCGACGTGATCCGGCAGGACAACCCCTTTCCCTGGGTATGCGGTCTGGTGTGCACCCGTCCCTGCGAGTTCATGTGTGTGCGCGGCCGCATCGACACGCCGGTTTCCATCAAATTCCTTAAGGCTTTTGCCGCCGAACGGGCCATGTCGGAGGGTACTTATCACAACCCGGACAAAGGGACGGATCAGGGCAAACGGATCTGCGTAATCGGGGCCGGACCCGGCGGCCTCAGTGCAGCCTACTATCTGGCCCTGAAAGGGTACGGGGTTCACGTGATCGAGGCGCTGCCTACCGCTGGCGGCATGATCATGGTGGGCATTCCCCGCTACCGGCTGCCCCGGGAGGTGATCGACCGGGAAGTGGCCATGCTGGAAGATCTGGGTGTTACCTTTGCGTTCAACACCCGGTTTGGTGAGGATGTGACCCTGGACGAATTGAAGTCCCAGGGCTATGACGCCTTTTTCTTTGCCATCGGTGCTCATAAGGCCTATAAATTAGGAATCCCCGGCGAGACTGATTTTCCCCAGACCCTGGAAGCCATCGACCTGCTTCGCCGGGTAGCCCTGGGTGAGCGGCGGTTGCCGGGAAAACGGGTGGTGGTGATCGGTGGCGGCAACGTGGCCATCGATGCCGCGCGAACCTGCCTGCGCCTGGGATGTCCTGAAGTGACCATCGCCTATCGGCGGACCCGCCATGAAATGCCGGCCGACGAAGAAGAGGTGGAACAGGCTGAGGAAGAGGGGGTGCACTTTTCTTTTCTCACCATTCCGGCCAAAATTGTTGGCGAAGGCAACACGATTACCGGATTGAATTGCGTCCGTGCCCAGTTGGTGAAGCGCGAGGGCAGCAGTCGGATGTCGCCCGTCCCGATTCTGGGCAGTGAGTATACCATGGACGCTGACGTCGTGATCAGCGCTATCGGCCAGAAGGTGGACCAGCTGTGCATGGGCGAATTGAAATCCATGGGCTGGACCCGGCGCGGTACCATCGATGTGAACATGGTCACCATGGAAACATCGGTGGAGGGTATCTTTGCCGCCGGAGATGCGGTAACGGGACCGGCCACGGTGATCGAAGCCATCGGCGGGGGCAAGCGGGCGGCCGAAGCCATCGACCGATACCTGCTGGGTATTCCCCAGCCCCAGATGCCGCCGGTTCCTGTCCGACGACGCCGGGAAGCATGTATCGAGGTGCCGGCCAGCACGAAAACCGTCATCAAACGGCCGGCCATGGACATGCTGAACCTGGACCGCCGCCGGACCACCTTCCAGCAGGTGGAGTTGGGGTATACGGAAAACATGGTCCGCGAGGAGGCCCGCCGCTGCCTGCGTTGTGATATCTGCCGCCGCTGCGGTCGCTGCGTGGAGGTCTGTCGGGACAAGATGGGCATCACTGCTCTTGAGCTGGGCTACCTGGATTTCGACCGTCCCGGCTACACGGATCTGAGGGTCACCGAGGAGCGCTGTATAACCTGCGGGGCCTGTGCGGCCAACTGTCCTACTGGTGCCATGCAAATTGAAGATCGAGGCGACGAGCGTTTGTTGATCCTTTGCGGAACGATCCTCAACCGTCAGAAGCTGGTATTCTGCAGTTCCTGCGGGAAAGCGATGGGACCGAAAAAATATTTGGATTTTATAAAAAATCGGGTTAAAACGGTGGCCCAGAAGCCGGAAAACGCCCTGGTGTGCGAAAGCTGCTCCCGGACCAAAACCGCCCGGTTTAGTGTGGATTCGCTGCCGGTTTAGCCCCCCCCCCCCATACAGGGCGCGGTGGATAGGTATTGACGAATTCAACGGGGAGATGGCCATGATTTACCGCAAGGGACAGAAAATCGAAGTTTTCAAACGTAGTGAAGACGAGAGCTGGGAAGCCTACATGGACCGGTTCGTCGGCCTTCACGGCATCATCACCGATCCGGATACGGCTATCAACGACCCGGATGCGCTGGTCGAAGTGAGCCTTGAAGGGAAGGGCACGCACCGTCTTCCCCAGGACTGTCTGAGGCCTATCGACAATTGAAGCAGCGCGCGGGCTATGCGCTTTTGAAGAAACAGGGGGAATATGCGTGTTCAGGACGTGATGAGCCAAAAAAGCCGTGTGGTCCATACTATTTCTGTACAACGGACCGCCGAGGACGCTATCGTCAAGATGACCGAACAGCGGACTTCTGCGCTCATCGTTATGGACGGTGAGACCCCGGTGGGTATTTTTACCGAGCGGGATGTCCTCCGGTGCCACGTGGCGTGGCGCGACCGCCTGTTTCGGGAAATGCCTCTTTCCGAAGCCATGACCGAGAAATTGATCGTGGCCCGGCCGGATGACCTGGCAAGCAGCGCAATGGCGATGATGATCAAAGCGGATATCAGGCATCTGCCGGTGGTGGAAGACCAGCAGATTGCCTGCATGCTTACCATTTCCGACCTGGTGAAGCACCACGTGGGCGAGCTGACCGCCGAACTGCACTACCTTCAGGAATACATCACCGATCTTCATGATGCCGTACAGGATTAAAGATATGATCACGATAATTGTTGACGGTACCCCCTACCCAGCCGAAGAGGGTCAGACGGCCCTCGAGATTGCCCGGCAAAACGGAATCAGCATCCCGACCCTGTGTTACCATCCGGCGTTGAAACCCTCCGGGTCGTGCAAGCTTTGCGCGGTTGAGGTGACCGGACGGACCGGCGGCCGGCAGATCGCCATGCTGTCGTGCATCCTTAAGGTTTCCGATGGTCTGGAGATTAAAACCACAGGGCCCATCGTGGAAGCGGCACGCAAAAAGGCCTTTAAAAATCTGCTGCGCATGGCGCCTCAATCCACCCGGCTGCGCCGGATGGCCACGGATCACGGGGTGGATCTCGATCCGCCGCCGGACGGGTGCGTGCGCTGTCGCTTGTGCGTCCGTGTGTGCAAAGAGATCGTCGGCGCCGATGCCCTGAAAATGAAGAAGGTTGATGGGGTCAGTTGGGTGGTGCCGGAGACGGACCGTTGCATCGGCTGCGGCACCTGCGCCAATATCTGCCCCACTGGGGCGATTCAGGTGGAAGATCGTGAAAACGTCCGTACCATAATGATCCGGGATGAACTGATTGGTAAGCACCCCCTGGAACGTTGCGAGGGATGCGGCCGCTGGTTCGCCACCACCCGGTTTATCGACTACATCGAGCGCCGTACCGCCCCCCATCCCCATGTGAAGGAGACCCACAAATACTGCCCCACCTGCGCCAAGCTCTTTTCCAACCGGACGCGTGCGCTATCCGATCATTCCGTGAAAACCCGAATGCCCGGACACTGATGATTTGAAATTTCAAATTTGAGATTTAAAATCGGCACCAGCCTGCCAAAAAAACAAGCCCCCTCCAGATTCTGGAGGGGGCTTGTTGTGCTTGACGCTTCTTGCGGGCGCCTATATTTCCAGCCAGGAGTCGGAGTACAGGGTTTTACCGAGGATGACGTCCACGGTCTTGGCATAGTCCAGCATCTCCTTGGATAGGCTGCCGCGATCGGGCTCGGTTCCGTCCAGCATGCCGTAAATCAGATCCACGATATCCTGGCGTTCGCCCTTGCAGATGGCGGTTTGCTGCTCGTCGCGCGGATCGGTGATGATCGATTGCATGCCGGCTTTCATGAGCATCACCGTGTAGGTCTGGTTCAGGATAGGGCGCAGGTGATCGGGCGGCCCGTTGGAGATGTTCGAAAGGCCGCAGGTGCTCCTGGCTCCCGGGGCGATATCCGGGATCATCTTCTGGAACTCCATGAGGCTGATGGCCTGGGGCTGTTGGATGTTCACCGGGGTCACGATGCCGTCCACCCAGATTTTCTCGTTGGGAATGCCGGCTTCGTTGGCGAAGTAAAGCAGTTCCACGCACAGGGCGGCGCGCTCGTTCTCATCGCGGGGCAGGCCTTCGGGCCCCCACATCAGGGCGACGAAATCGGCATTGTACTCGGCCGTCATCGGCACCATGCGCTCGTAGCGCTCCGGTCGGCACATGATGGAATTGACGATGTGCGGGGTGCCGCTGGGGACCTGCTTGATCACCTTCAGAGCCGCTTCGATGGCATCGATGTTGGAGGTGTCCAGGGCCAGGGGCAGATCAGGCACTACGTCCTGAACTACCTGGACCACCCATGGCATCAACTCGTGACCATCTTTCTTGGCGGGACCCAGGTTGATATCGATATAGTCCATCCTTTTCTCTTTTTGGAAAAGGGCCTCTTCCTGGATCGGTTTGGGATCCCGCTCCTTGAAGGCGCGGCCGATCTTTTTGGAAATAACATTCAAACTCTCGCCGATAAGTAGCATACGACTTTCCTTTCTTTTTCTCGGCATCATGCTCCGGCCAGTGCTTTGGCCACGGATGACGCTATTGCCAACATGATGGCCGGCGTGCCGGCCAGGAAACGACGGTCAGGGCGGACTTGACGACCACCCCGACCGTTAGATCACACAACGGTTACGCTCTGAGGAAGCCGGGAATATGGGCGGCCTCCCGGGGACCGACAGTAATGGTCCAGCCGGGCAGTTCCTCTTCCACGTCGCCTACGATGGAGGCGGCATAGCCGGGAATGACCAGTTCCTGATGCTTGATCTTGTCGGTGATGCCGCTTTTTTTAACGAACATGCCCACGTCATCGCCGGCGAACTTGCCGGCCGCCCAGGCGGTGAGTACGGACAATCCCTCGGAGTCCTTGATGAGCAGCCAGGTAGGTACCTTGCTGGCCTCGATTTCCCCGGATACGATGAAGTAGGTCAGGGCAAAGTTGGTGGTCACCAGCACCCTCGCGTTTTCGTCGGGGTTGTTGATCGGGTAGATGCCTTCGGTAACGGTCATGGGCCGCTGCGGGTCCGTGAAGATGTTGAGGCGTTCGAGCAGCAGCGGGAACAGGGACTCGCCGGCGAAGTCGGACATTACCACGATACCGCCATACTTGGCTACGTACATGGCGCTCAGCATGGTCTCCGTGTCCAGATTGGAGGCCATTTCACAGGGAAAGGCGATGGTGGGGAAGCCCACGGCCCGGTTGCCGTTCTTCAGGGCCGCGCGGCGGAGAGCGATCATGTCCTGGTGGGACTGTTTGGGATCCCGTGAACCGGGGTCCATCACCAGGTCCTTGAGGCCCATGCCGGTGAGTTTTTCCGACAGTGACGTCAGGCCGTCGATGGAATCCGCCTTGATGGCCAGGGGCAGGTCGTTCTCCTTGGCCATGGCGCCGAAGGCGTCTGCATTGGCTGCGGTGGCGGCGTACATCAGGGGGCGCTTGAAGCCGCAGGCCGCTATGCCGGCTTTCATCACGCCGGCATCTTCGGTCATCAGGATTACGTTGAATTCCGAGGTCTCGGCGACCTGTTTGGCGACGGCGGCAAAGGCGTCGGCATTGCCGCCGACATCCTTGACGGCCACCAGTTCCGGCCGCAGGTTCAGGCCCACGCGTTCGTACTGCAGGGCATTCCATCCTTTGAGCTTGGTTTCCAGGTCCGCTGCGGCGATGTCGGAACCCACCTGCGCGGCCAGCAGAGTCGGGTTGTAAAAGGTTTTTTCATGGCGGTACTGCACCGTCTCGCCACCGGTGGTGGCCTTGCGCACGCCCTTGCCCACCACGACAGGACGGATGGGCGGTGCGGAGGCTTCGGAAAGTTTTTCCCGTGCATCATCGGAGACGTAGGGGCAGCTGTCCAACTCGGCCTTGCCGGATGCCAGGTTCATGGCAAAGGCAAGACAGGTGGGGACCCCGCATTCCTTACAGTTGGTCTTGGGCAGGAGTTTGAAAATCTGAATACCGGTTAATGCCATACTATTCTCCTTGTCTGTATGGGCAATTCTCCCGGTCGAAGCGACCGGGGAATCGGTTCGTATGAGAAGACGGGGCAGGCGGAACTGTCCACCCCGTCGTCTTGCCTCTTATCCGATGAGCGGATCCATGGACAGGGCCGGGTGGCCTTTTTCCTGGAGGAAGGGCAGGATCTCCTCTTCGGTGATGCCCACGGTTTCATCTGCGATCATATCGTAAAAATTATCGATTCCCATGGCCTTGCCGGCTTTTTCCAGGCGCTCCTTGATCTCTTCCTTGAGGATCTTGGGCATCCAGACCATGCGTGCCAGGCCGCCGTCACCCTTGATGAACTTGCCCTGGGTGATGTTGAACTTGGAGTGACCCACGAATCCGGGCGAGGAGGCACCGCCGCCCATGACGCCGGCCAGGGTGGTGAATTTCATGCCGCAGGGGGTTTCCCCGGCGTAGTCGCGGTTGACCGTCATGACCCCATTGCACGAAGGCAGCATGGCCGCGATGCACTCGCAGCAGCCGCAGGTGGTCATGGGGTCGGTGACCATGGAGTAGAAGTTGTAATGGGTGACGGCCCCGCGGGAGGCCTTGTAGACGAAGTCGTTGACACCCTTCCACTGACCCATCTTCGGGTCGAGGCACTCGCCTTTTTCAATGGGCTGGTTGGGGCCGGTGGGATTGATTTCGTAGGAGGCCTTGCAGTCCATCCAGTTGTAGGCGCCGCACAGGCCGGTTCTTTCCGGGCTCACCGAGCACACATGGCTGGGGGCGAACGACTGGCACAGGGTGCAGGAGTAATAGATTTCCACATCCTCGTCGGTCATTTTCTCGACCCGCTCGTCACGCGTTTTGTACTCGGCGCGGGCTCTCTTGGTGAGTTTTTCCACGTCGTCTTTCTTGGTCATCAGGGTCACCTGGACTTTGTCCAGAATTTTGCCGAAGTCCTGGTGGAACTTCGCATGCAGGACGACACCGATGTCCTTCAGGGTAAAACCCTTCTCGATGGCGGCTTTACTGATGCGCACCCAGGAGATGTCGCGCTGACCGATGTGCATGACGCCCTGGATGTAGTTGATCAGGTGGTGGATCTGGCGTTCCAGGATCGGCTCGAAGTCGGTCTGAAATTCCCGGCCGGCCACCTGGATATAGATGCCCATGGGGAAGGTGCCGCCTTCCTTGAGCTTGTCCACGTCCGGACCGTCGACGATGACCTTGCCGTCTTCGATCTCGCTCATCTCCGCCATCTTGACCAGTTCGGTGCACTGGGTCTTGCCGCCGCCACACTGGGCGAACAGGTCGGCGCCGCGCACACGTTCACCCTCGTAAGCCGGACCGAAGGAACAGGGAATGTCGATGTCGGCCACGATGGTCTTCAGGCCGCGAACCTCGACAGAGCGCTGGCACATTTCACTGTGGGGAACATTGGCTACGACGTGCTCGTAGGTACAGATACCCGTGGGCAGGATTTCGGGGATGTCGGTGTCCGCCAGGGTCGGGAAGCCCCAGTTGACGCACCCGGCGGCGGCTACGCCCCACTCGGTACCGATGTCGCCCAGGGCGTTGACGAAGGCAAACACGCGGTCTTTGTTGTACATGAGGATCTTTTTGTGGTCACCGGGTTTGACACCACCGAAGGCCATGGCCGCACGGTTGGCAAATCCAAGGGCGAAGACGGCCGAGGAGATGTCCGGTCCGAAGGGAACGATACGGGTGTTCCAGCCGATCTGAACGCCGGCTTCCAGGAGTTGGTCGATAAGCGTGGTGCCGTTGTGGTTGGCGGCGCAGAAAATGTAGAGGCTTCTTCTCTGGTACTCTTCGACGATCTCCTTGGCGATCTCCGGGTTGGGGGCGGCGCCGACCATGGCGGCAAAACCGGGTGCCGAGCCGTCCACGAACTCCACGCCGCGTTTTCTCAGGATGGTGTCGTCGGCCGGGCCCACCCAGATCTTGCCGGCTTCGATGT